>CAIQCK010000119.1 GCA_903870275.1 uncultured bacterium
CGGCTACGTTAAAAACGAACCCAAATGATGAACGCGTCGAAAACCTGGAAACCCCGTTTCCCAACCAGAAACTCAACATTTCGAATCCGTCCGGTCCTCGTGATGAAACGTGTTTTTGCGAAACGAAGCCAAATGAAAGGACGCCGTGAACCTTGAATAATCCATCGCGAACGATGGGCTCCGAAAGTCCGGGACGGACTCGCGGCTCCTGTCGGAGCTTTCGGGGCGATAGGGATCGCGTTTCACGTGGCAAGGGTTGGAAACCCGCGCTGTGGTGTGTGCGTCAGGGGCTCGTTGCCCAAATCGTTTTAGCCGCGGAGCGGCGCCAGATCGTAGCCCACGGCGCGAGCCGTGGGATTCGTGACGCGAAAAGGGAAGCCCCGGCAGGGGCGAAAGAAATTATTCATCAGTGCACGTTTTCTGCCGCCCCTGACGGGGCTTGTGTTTTTTCGGGCCATGATTCCCACGGCTTGCGCCGTGGGCTGTTTTCCGGCGCGCCTCCGGCGCTCTTCGCCAGAACCGGCTTGGTCTCGAACGAACAGAACACTGGGGCCATTCGCCCTCAGGCCGCGCCCGCCTGCGCCGGATTGACTTGGCGAAGACGGGCGGGTATTCGATGGAGCATGAAGCTTGCACTCCTTCGATGCCTTGGGATTTTCGTTTGTCTCGCCGCGTCTTCCGCGGTTGCCGGCGAAGCGCCCGCGCCGTCGTTTGCCGCGGCCAAGCCGGTCTGGCCGGAGGGACGCGAGACGGAGAAGAACCTGTTCGTCGGGTTTCGCGCCAGCTTCGAGGCACCGGCCAACGCGCGCGTGTGGCTGCGCGCGACAGGATCGTCGTTGTATCGCGTGTGGCTGAACGGCGAATTTCTTGCGCACGGGCCGGCCCGCGCCGCGCACGGGTTTTATCGCGTGGATGAACTCGACATCACCAGCCGGCTCAAGCCCGGCGCGAATCTCGTCGCGTTCGAGGTGGCCGGCTACAACGTGAACAGTTTCTACCTGCTCGACCAGCCGTCGTTTTTGCAAGCGGAGGTGGTCGCCGACGGCCGCGTGCTGGCGGGCACCGGCGGCGCGGGCCGCGCGTTCGAGGCGACGGTGCTGCGCGAGCGCGTGCAGAAGGTGCAGCGCTACAGTTTCCAGCGGCCGTTCACCGAGGTGTATCGCCTCGCGCCGGGCTGCGACGCCTGGCGGCGCGACGCGGCGGCGCGCATGGAGACGGCACAGTGCGCGGTGCAACCGGTGAGGGCGCTGTTGCCGCGGCGGGTCGCTCAGCCGGATTACGTGCTGCGACAGCCGTCGTGGCTGGTGTCGGGCGGCGAGTTGAAGACCGGTGTCGCGGTCGCGAAACCGTGGAAGGACCGGTCGTTGACGGCGATCGGGCCGAAGCTGGGCGGTTATCCCGAAAAAGAGCTGGAGACGATTCCGTCGCTGGAATTGCAGACCATCGCGAACGCGAGCAGCACGCCGGTCAACCAGCCGTATGCGCCCAGCCAATCGCTGGCGTTGCGCGCGGGCGGTTACGAAATCGCGGACCTCGGCTGCAACCTCACCGGCTTCATCGGCGCGCGTGTCGTCTGCCGCAGCAAGACGCGGCTGGTGATCACCTTCGATGAGATTCTCTCCAACGGCGACGTGGACTTCAAGCGGCTGGGCTGCGTGAACGCCGTCGTGTGGGAACTGGAGCCGGGCAGCTACGAGCTGGAATCCATCGAGCCTTACACGATGCGTTACCTGAAGCTGATGTCGTTCGGCGGCGATTGCGACGTGGAGCGGCTCTGGTTGCGCGAGTTCGTTTCCTCCGGCGTCGGCCGGGCGCAGTTCGCGGCGAGCGACGAGCGGTTCAACCGGCTCTTCGCGGCCGGGCGCGAGACGTTCCGGCAGAACGCGCTCGACATTTTCATGGATTGTCCGTCGCGCGAACGCGCGGGCTGGCTTTGCGACAGCTTCTTCACGTCGCGCGTGGCGTTCGACCTCTGCGGCGACACGCGGATCGAGCGGTGCTTCCTGGAGAACTTCCAGCTGCCGCCGAAGTTCGCGCACCTCCCCGACGGCATGTTGCCGATGTGCTATCCGTCCGATCACTACGACGGCGTGTTCATTCCGAACTGGGCGCTCTGGTTTGTCGTGGAACTGGACGAATACCTCGCCCGCAGCGGCGACCGCGCGCTGGTGGATGCGTTGCGCGGGCGCGTGCTGAAGCTGTTCGAGTTCTTCAAACAGTACCGCAACGAAGACGGCCTGCTGGAGAAACTGCCGAGCTGGGTCTTTGTCGAATGGTCCAAGGCCAACAGCTTCGTGCAGGACGTGAACTACCCGTCGAACATGCTCTACGCCGCCGCGATGACCGCCGCGGGCCGGATGTATGGCGTTGAGGAGATGGCGCGCGAGGCTGAGCGCATCCGCGAGACGGTCCGCAAGCAGTCGTTCGACGGCGAGTTCTTCGTGGACAACGCCGTGCGCAAGGACGGCAAGCTCGCCGTCACGCGCAACCGCACGGAGGTCTGCCAATACTTCGCCTTCTTCTTCGACGTGGCCTCACCGCAATCGCACGCGAAGCTCTGGCGGACGCTCATGTCCGATTTCGGCCCGCAACGCAAACAGACCCACGCGCACGCCGACGTGCATCCGGCCAACGCGTTCATCGGCAACGTGCTGCGGCTGGAACTGCTTTCGCGCAACGGCCTCTGCCAGCAACTGCTCGACGAGTCGCTCGCCTACCATCTCTACATGGCCGATCGCACCGGCACGCTCTGGGAACACGACGGCACGCAGGCGAGTTGCGACCACGGCTTCGCGTCGCACAGCAGCGTTCACGTCCTCTACCGCGACGTGCTCGGCCTGCGCGGCGTGGACACGATCCGGAAAACCGTCGCGTTGCGATTCAACGATCTGAAGCTCGACTGGTGCGAAGGCGTCCGCCCGACGCCGGACGGCTTGGTGACGCTGCGCTGGCGCAAAGACGGCGGCAAGCTTCTCTATCAGGTGACCACGCCCGCCGGCTACGGCGTGACCGTGGAAAACGGCAGCGGTCTGGAACTGGTGCGGCAACCGTGAAGTACTGTGTATCAATTGCGCGCTTCGCAGGTCCGTCGCGCCAGCAAACTGCTCAGAAGAAACAGCGCGCACGGCGAGGCGAAGATGGCGAACGACGGCCCGCCCGGCAGCTTGCCGCTGTCCGCGAAGTTCATCGCGTAGAACGCCAGCAAGCACGCCACGGTGACGCAACCGCCCCAATCTTCCCGCCACCACGCCAGCAACATTCCTGCGTAGATGCCGAACGGGAAGAACGCAAACAACGCCCAATCTCTCGCCGTCGGTTGCAGCGGGCTGAAGCGTTCACCGATGAAAAACGGCAGGATCATGCCGAGGCTGGCGAGACTCGCCAGCCGCGCTGCCCACCGCAGGACCGTCACCGCCGATTTGTTGTTGTGGTTCATGGAACAAACTCCGATTATTCCAAAAACCGGAGTCGAAGCAGGCAGTCCCGGCTGCGATTGGTCAATTTCAGTTGTTGGGATGGTTTCATTGGCTCTGCAAGATGAAGGCGTGATCGCTGACTGGATATAACGCGATAACGGAGTTTTCAGATGGCGACTGACAGCAACCCATCCGTTTCAAATTTGCTCGCCCTCGCGCGCAACGGCGACGAACGCGCGGCGAACGAGCTTTTCGCGCGTTGCCGCAACTACCTCGCCGTGGTTGCGCGGGCGCAGGTCGAGAGCTGGCTGCGAGCCAAGGCCGACGCCTCCGACATCGTGCAGGAAACGCTCGTGGAAGCGCACCGCGATCTCAAGCAGTTCCGCGGCGCCACCGAAGCGGAGTGGCTCGCGTGGCTGCGGCAAATCCTCTCGCGCAACACCGCCGATTTCATCCGGCGCTATCGCGGCACCGGCAAACGCCAGCAGCGGCTCGAAGTGCCGCTGGCGCCGCCGCCGGACCGCTCGTCGCTCGCCGCCGGCCTCGAACCGCGCGACAATGGCGAAACGCCGACGCAGGAAATCATGCGGCTGGAGCGCGAGATTCAGGTCGCCGACGCGATCACACGGCTGGAGCCGGACCATCAGGAGGTCATCGTGCTGCGCAACCTGGAACGGTTGCCATTTGAGGAGGTCGCGCAACGCATGGGCCGCTCGCGTCCCGCCGTGCAGATGCTCTGGATGCGCGCGGTGCGCCGGTTGCAGGAGGAATTGAAACGTGGCGGCTGACGCGAACAGCCACGACGACGCCCTCGCCGCCGCGCTCGACAGCTACCTGGCGGAGTTGCAAACGGGTCGCATGCCGGACCGCGCATCGTTTCTCGCGCGCCACCCGGAACTGGCGGCAATGCTCGATTGCCTCGACCAGTTGGAGCAACTTGCGCCGCCGTCAAGCGCTCAGGCCGGGGCGGTGAATTCAAGCGCCGACAGTCCAGTGCCGCGCCAGCCGGAAGCGGGAGCGGTCATTGATTTCGACCGCTACGAGTTGCTGGAGGAAATCGGCCGCGGCGGCATGGGGGTCGTTTACAAGGCGCGTCAGAAGGGACTCGACCGCGTCGTCGCGCTGAAAATCATCCTCGCCGGCCAGCTCGCGTCGCCGGAGGTCGTGCGCCGCTTTCTGGCCGAGTCGCGCGCGGCGGCTCGGCTGCAACACCCCAACATCGTCCGCGTCTTCGAGGCCGGCGAGTTTCAGGGCCGCCACTTCTTTGCGATGGAACTCGTCACCGGCTCCAACCTCGCCGCGCTGGCGCGTCGCGGCCCGCTCGATCCCATGGATGCCGCGCGGCTTGTCAGCACCGTCGCGCGCGCCGTGGAGCACCTGCACTCGCAGGGTATCATCCACCGCGACCTGAAACCGTCGAACATTCTGCTCGACGAAAACGGCCGGCCGTTCGTCACCGATTTCGGCCTCGCGAAGCTGCTCGATGCGCAGAGCCAGGTGACGCAGAGCGGCGTTATCGCCGGCACGCCGAGTTACATGCCGCCGGAACAGGCGGCGGGCCGCGTCGCGCAGATCGGCCCGCGCAGCGATGTGTACAGCCTCGGCGCGATTCTTTACGAACTGCTCGCCGGCCGGCCGCCGTTCCGCGCCGAGTCGCCGCTGGACACGCTGGTGCAGGTGATCGAGAGCGAGCCAACGCTGTTGCGCGACGTGAACCCGCGCGTGCCGCGCGAACTGGAGCTGATCTGCCTGCGCTGCCTGGAAAAATCGCCCGACGCGCGCTATCCATCCGCCGCGGCGCTGGCGGACGACCTGGAGCGGTTTCTGAAAGGCGACGCCGTCGAGGCGCGTCCGCACGGCGTGTGGCAGCAGGCGCGGCGTTGGGCGCGGCGTGAACCGGCGCTGGCGTCGCGGCTCATCGGTCTCGCGATTTGCGCGCTCATTGCCCAGGCAAACTACCTCGCGCTGCACAACGTCCCGCTGTCGCTGCACGTGAATGTCATGGTCACGCTCGCCGTCTGGATGCTGGTGTCGGTGGCGTGCCAGTGGCTGTTGCGCCACGACCGCTGGCCCGGCGCGGCGCGGTTCGTGTGGGCCGCGGCCGACGTGCTGTTGCTCACGGCGGTCCTGAAGGAGGACGATGCGCTCGTCAGCCCGATCACCGTCGGTTATCCGATGTTGATCGCGGCATCGGGGTTGTGGTTCCGCGTGCCGCTGGTGGCGTTCACGACGGTCGTGTCCGTACTCTGCTACGGCGCGTTGCTGGCGGACAACTTCGCGAACGGCGGCATCTTCGAGCGGTGGAACTGGCACGCGGTGTTTGTGGTGACACTCGGCGTGATCGGCTTCGTCGTCGCCTACCAGGTCCGCCGCGTCCGCGCGCTCAGCCGGTTTTACGAAGGCCGTCCGCTGCCGTAGCCGGCGGCGCGCCGAGCGCCTGCCGCAAAACCGCGGCAATCCACTGCAACTCGGCGGTATCGCGACCGGCGAGCAGGCCAAATGTCCCGCCGGCGCGCGGGCAAATCTGCAGTTCGATCAACGGCACGTGGTTGATCTCCGTGCCGCTGGGGCCGGTGCAGATGGCGGCGATCTCGTCGCGCGACCATTCCCGTGTTTGTGTGCGGAAGACGCCGGTGTAAGTGATGCAAAGCCGGTCACCGGTGGCGCGAATCGTCGCCCGGCGTCGGCCCGATTTGATCGCGACGAAGATCATGACGATGCCGATCGCCCAGAACGGCGCAAGGAACGGCATCGCGAGCAAGGACATCCTGTCTTTGGTGGAGATCATCAGCCAAGTGAACAGCGCGCAGAACGCGCACCAGACCACGCCGAAGATGAGAAGGAATCTGCTGCTGCGCCAGACGCCGGCGGGCGGTACGTGGAGCGTGAAACCGTCGACCTGCGGTTCCAGCGTCACCTCGCTGCCGGCGGGCTGGTTCAGGTTGTCCGCCTGCGCGAACGGCTTGGGCTGACGCAGCGGCTCGGCGACGGTCTCGACGGTAAGTTTATGCGGCGCCAGGACGCGGCCGGGCGTGGCGAGGTTGCAGCGGCTGGCCAGATCATCGCCAAGCGCATGCAACCACTCGCGCGGATAACCGAGCGCGATGAGAAACCCCTTCGGCTTGCCGCAATCGGCATCCAGCGCCGCCAGATCGCCGAGGAAACTCAGCGCGGTCGCGCCCGCTGAATCCGAAACGCGCACGTTGAATCGCGTGATGGCGTCCGCCGGCTGACGCCGCGACCAGCGGACCAATCCACAGCGCTCGGTCACGCGCAACACGCCGCCACGCAGTTCGATCTCGCAACGACCGGCGAGGATGAGCAGGCCGAGCGCCATCGGCTTGCAACCGCCGTAGAGGAACGGCAGGCCAAATAGCGCCAACACCCAGCCGAACCCACCGCCGCGCGATGCTTGCATCGCCCAGAAAACCGCGACCGAACAAAGACACGCGCCGAAACCCATCGGCAATAAACCGATGAATCGCAACCGCCCGATCAAGCGGCGCGGCAGTTCGTAGCGCACGCCGTCGGGTCTCAGTTCGCGCACGGCGATGGCGGCGGGCAGCGGAGCGTTCATACCACGAGGAGAATAGCACCAGGCGCTCGTCGTGTCTCGCTTCGTCCCTCTTGAGCGGCAGCGAACGCAGATGCCGTCGCTCTAAAAGATGGCGGATTGTTCCACGGTGCGGGTTGCATTACACTGTCGTCGTTGTGTCTTTGAACCGCCGCGCGTTTCTGAAAAGAGTTTGGTGGTCTGGCGCCGCTCTGGCTGCCGGCACGGCCGCGTATGCCACGTGGGTGGAGCCGACCCGGGTGCAAGTCAGCCGGCTGCGCGTGGCGGTGCGCGGGCTGCCGCGCGCGTTCGACGGGCTGACCATCGCGCAACTGAGCGATCTGCACCGCAGCCACGCAGTCAGCGCGGCGTATCTGAATCACTGCATGGATCTCACCAACGCCTTGGAGCCCGACCTGATCGCGCTCACCGGCGATTACCTGACCTACATTTTGGACTTTCGCGTGTGGTTGGAGCCGGCGGTCATCAACGACCGCAAGCGGGCGCCGGAACTGATGCGCGACGTGGCGGCGTGTGTTGGCCGCGCCCGCGCGCGGTTCGGCGTGTTCGCGTGTATAGGAAATCATGACCGTTGGTATGATGCGTGGGCAGTGGCCGCCGCACTCCGCGGCGTTGGCGTGACCGTATTGCGCGACGAGCACGCCATCGTCCGCATTCACGGCGAACCGCTGCCGGTCGTTGGCATTGACGATCCCTGGAGCGGCTGGGCGAACATGCCGCGCGCCTTTGCCGGCGTGGATGCGCCGTTTGCGCTGGTGTTGATGCATCGGCCCGATTTTTTCGAACACTGGGCGCGCAGGGGTTCGCACTTGCTTCTCGCGGGCCACACGCATGGCGGACAGGTGAAACTCCCCCTCATCGGGCCGCCGGTGGTGTCGCGCTACGGTCGGAAATATCCGCACGGGTTGTTCCGCCGGGACGACGTGCAGATGTATGTGAACCGGGGCCTTGGCGTGACGCCGCCCGCCGTGCGGCTCAACTGTCCGCCGGAGATTTCCTTCATCCGCCTCGAAGCGGCTTGAGCCGCTTTCCCCGCCAGCTTGCCGGCCGCCACTATGACTTCTGCTGTTCCCTCGCCCACGTGTCCCGCAGCGTGAGGGTGCGGTTGAAAATGAGTCTGCCGGGCTGCGAGTCGGGATCGAGCGCGAAATAACCGAGCCGCTCGAATTGATATCGTTCGGCGTCGGACGCTTTCGCCAGCGACGGCTCCAGTTTCGCGGCCACTGTTTCGAGCGAGTGCGGGTTGATGCGCTTTTTGAAATCACCCTCCGCGTCCGGCTCCGCCACGGTGAATAGCCGGTCGTAAAGCCGCACGTCGGCCTCCAACGCGTGCGCGGCGCTGACCCAGTGAATGGTGCCCTTGACTTTGCGGTTGGCCGTCGGGCCGCCGGCCTTGCTGCCGAGGTCGGCGGTACAGCGCAGTTCGACGATCTGGCCGGCGGCGTCTTTGACGACCTCGTCGCACTTGATGATGTAGCCGTATTTCAACCGCACTTCGCCGCCGGGGCGGAGGCGGAAATACTTCGGCGGCGGCGTTTCCATAAAGTCGTCGCGCTCGATCCAGACGGCGCGGCTGAACGGCACCTTGCGTGTGCCGGCGGCCGGGTCTTCGGGATTGTTGATGGCGTTAATCTCCTCGACGTGATCTTCCGGCAGATTGGTGATGACGACCTTGACCGGCCGCAGCACCCCGAGCCGGCGCAGCGCGTGGCGGTTGAGGTCCTCGCGGACGATGTTTTCCAGCACGGCCACGTCCGTGACGCTGTCGCGTTTGGTGACGCCGATGTTGTAGGCGAACTGCCGCAGCGCGCGCGCCGGCACGCCCCGGCGGCGGATGCCGCTGATGGTGGGCATGCGCGGATCGTCCCAGCCGGTGACGATTTTTTCATTCACGAGCTGGAGCAGTTTGCGTTTGCTCATCACGGTGAAGGTGACGTTGAGGCGCGCGAACTCGAACTGGTGCGGCAACGGCCGTGGCAGGCCGAGGTTTTCCAGAATCCAATCGTAGAGCGGCCGGTGCACCTCGAACTCCAGCGTGCAGATGGAATGCGTGATGCCCTCAATGTAGTCGCTCAGGCAGTGGGCGAAGTCATACATCGGGTAGATGCACCACGCGGCGCCGGTGTGGTGATGTTCGGAGTGGCGGATGCGGTAGATCACCGGGTCGCGCATCCAGATGTTCGGCGAGGCCATATCAATCTTCGCCCGCAGCGTGCGCGAGCCATCGGGGAACTCGCCCGCGCGCATCCGCTGGAAAAGATCGAGGCTCTCCTCGACGGAACGGTCGCGATAATGGCTCGGTTCGCTTGCCTTCTCCGGCGCGCCGCGCATCTTGTCCACTTCCTCAGCGGTGTGATCGCAGACATAGGCCTTGCCCTTGCGGACGAGTTGCAGCGCGTATTGGTAAATCTGCTCGAAATAATCCGACGCGTAGAACGGCTCGACGGCGGCGGCGGATGGATCGGCGGGGCCGAGATAAAAATCCGGCTGGCCGTTGACCGTGATCGCCTCCGGCGTCTTGCCTTTCGGTTTGAGGCCGAGCCGGTCGTCGGCCCAGTCTTCGATGAGCCAGTTCACGTCCTGCTGGATGCTATCAACGTATTCGACATCCTCCTTGGTCGGGTTGGTGTCGTCCATGCGCAGGTTGCACCGGCCGCGAAACTCGCGGGCAATGCCGAAGTTCAGGCAGATGCTCTTGGCGTGCCCGATGTGCAGGTAGCCGTTCGGCTCCGGCGGGAAGCGGGTGACGATCTTCTGGTATTTGCCGGCGGCGACGTTGGCCGTGACAATGTCTCGAATAAAGTCGGTTGGCGTCGGCGCGGCGCCGGCGTCTGCGGGCGAAGAATGAGTCGGATTAGCCATGCGCCTATATTAATCGCCAGCCCGGCGGATGCAAACCGCAATCCGCGCCGCAGCCCGCGGACACTCGGAACATACGAGAAGTTGGTGATGGGTTATTCATATTGAAAACTGTAGTGGCAACCTGTGACCGCCGAAAGATAGGGCCGGACCGCCGGGCCGGCCGAAACGACCATGCGGCGCGCCCGGCGGTCGCGCCCTACCACAACCGCCGCTACAGAAATCGTGCATTTGCAATCTTCAACGGGCTTCATCGGGTCGGATTCAGTCGGATCAGGTCGGATTGTGCCGGATAGCCGTGCCGTTCCGGAAACTGGCTTCGGCATCTTGGGCCTCCGAACGTAGCCGCGACGCGTAGCCGCCGACGTGAGGAGGCGGAGCAATTGCATGGCCCTTGTGCCGCGCATGGGTCGCTTTGGCCCTGCCATACTCACTGCCACCAAACTCCCCATGACTCCGCCTTCTCCTCCGGTTGGATTGGACCGGATTTGGTCGGATATTGGGGCAAGTTGCATTCATTTGGGTTCGTTTTGTTTTATCTCTTCACAGAGTTCCTCCATAACACACTGCAATCACGCTTCTTGATTTTCTCTATTTGGGTTCGTTTCGTAAAAACATGTTTTCTCACCGGGATATTTCCAGCTCGAAATGTTCATTTTCCAATCGAAAAACGAGGTTTCCAGGTTTTGACCACGATCATCTTTTGGGTTCGTTTTGCACATTGGCCGTAGCGTCGGCAGAACCGATTCCGGTATCACGACTTGGGCAGAATCATCGAATACAAAATCATGATTTTGCAAGCCGAGACCTCTGCAAAAGTCATCGTCCGGTCTGGAGACCGCCGCTCCAGGGCTTTTGCAGAGATCACAAGCCATGATTTTGCCTCTCCTGAGTCTTTCTCATCATGGCTGCCTCCCTGTTTTTCGACGGCCTCCCATCTTCTGCCCTCTGCCTTCCGCGCCGTCTTCTCCCATCTGCTTTCCGTTCGCCTTTCGTTTTTCATCGTCGGGCGCAGAATATAGGTATTTTCTCTATAATGTCAAGAGAAATCTTTTGTTTTCCCCAGCGTCCATTTCGACACGCAGGGTTTGAAGGGAAGAAGACAGGATGAACAGGATGGGCAGGATGGCCGGTTCGACATTCCCATCCTGCAAATCCTGTTCATCCTGTCAAAACAGATCCGCTTCAGCGTGTCGCGGACCGATGCCGTTCCCATCACTCCATTGCTCCAACCCTCCCCACTCCATCACTCCGCTTCTCCTCCAATCGTCCTTGCCGCCGCCCGCCGGTGCGATATGATGCGCGGCAGGATTCATCCCGAGGAAATCATGAACCGAGCTTGCCTCTCCGCCTTCGCCGCCGCGCTGCTGCTGGCCAATCCCGCGCCGACACATGCACAAGATTCGCCTTCAAATGAAGCGGCATGGTCCCATGCCGTTGATCTTATGACCCTGATTGACGCGAACAAGGACGCGGTCAAGGGAATTTGGGAGAAGGAAGGCAGCAAACTGATTTCAGAGAAATGCAGACAGGCGAGGATACAGATTCCGTTTGAACCACCTGACGAATATGATTTCCGAATTGTCTTCTCCTGTTCTGAAGGCGTGCCGTGTGTCGCCCAATACGTGTCACACGGTGGACATTGCGCGTTTTGGTTAATGGGAACTGGTCCTATCAAGTCTTACAAATTCCCAGGGATCGACGACAAACGCATGGAGAAAAATCAGGATCAGGTTTCAGCAGACGGAAGTCTTGAGCGCAACCGCGAATACATCTCGGTGCTTCAAGTTCGCAAGGAGGGAGTTGCTGTTTTCTTGGACGGGAAATTTATCAATCGGTGGGTTACGGATTACAAGGATGCCAGATTGTTTTCCACTTGGGAAATTCCAAACCATAGATCTCTGGCCGTGGGAAGCGATGGGGCGGTAATAGCCTTTCATAAAATCGAAGTGTTGGAGATCAGTGGCAAAGGGAAAGTTGGATCACACCCTGATTTGCCGTTAGCCAAACGAGAAACCGAACAGCCAAGCTCAAACACCACGCCGATGGCCGCAAGCGTCCCCGCGCTGCCGGCCGAGGAGCAAATCCAGCGGGTGATGGCGGAGTTGAAGAAACTCAACCCCGGCTTTGATGGCAAGGAGACTCACACCATCCGTGGTGACGCTGTGTCCCAACTGGCCATTTCCGCCGTCGGCGTCAAAGACATTTCGCCCTTGCGCGCCCTGCGCCAACTGGAGGAAATCCGGTGCTCCGGCACCCAGGAAGAGCCGTCGCCGTTATCGGATCTATCGCCGTTGCGGGGATTGATGCTGCGTCACCTGACGTGCGATTTCACCGCTGTCCGCGACCTGTCGCCGCTGCAAGGGATGCCGCTGGCTTTCCTCGACATCAGCAGCACACGGGTCACCGACCTCACACCACTGCTCGGCATGCCATTGACCGATCTGCGTTGTCCCCCCGCCGCGGCCCAGAACAAGGAGGCGGCGAAAATGTTGATGGAGACCGGCACGTTGCAGCGCGTCAACGGCCAGTCGCCCGGCGTGTATATGTCCGTCGTGGCCAAAATGTCCGCCGCATCCGCGGCCGGAACGGACAAGTCCGTGCGAGCAAGAACGGAGGCGGTTTCCGCCTCAACCCCGGCCCGCCCCGCAACGACAGTTTCTCCAGTGTCACCTGGCCCCGAGAAAACCATGACCACCTCCACCGGCATGGAACTGGTCTGGATTCCACCCGGCGAGTTTATGCAGGGCAGCACGCCTGAAGAGCGCGAGTGGGCAAACGCAAATGGCTGCAAAGCCGGTTGGACAGATCGCGAGGGCAAGCAACCTCGCAGAACTGCGATTAAAGAAGGCTTCTGGATCGGGCGGACAGAAATGACCGTGGGACTATGGAAGAAATTCGTGGAAGCTACTGGTTTCGTGACCGATGCAGAGAAGAACAACAAAAATGCCTGGCGTCAGCCCAAGGTGGGATTTGATCTCAAGGATAACCATCCCATTAGTTGCGTGAGTTGGAACGACGCGATGGCGTTTTGTCGCTGGCTAACCGAAACCGAAACGAAAGCGGGGAAGTTGCCCAAGGGATTGGTTTACCGGCTGCCAACGGAAGCTGAATGGGAGTATGCGTGCCGGGCAGGCGGGCAAACGAAGTATTGGTGGGGAGACGAAACCACCGGCTGTGAGAAACGATTGAACTTCTATGGGTCTGCCGATGGTTTCGAGTTTATCTCGTCTGTGGATAATTATGGTGCTGCTGGTCGGAACGGATTTGGTTTGGCGGACATGCTGGGAAATGTGTGGGAATGGTGTCTTGACGATGCGGATCCATTACAAGCTCATGCAGAGCGTTACGCCGGCAATCCAGAATCCAAAATAATTCGCGGCGGCTCATGTCAGCAATATATCAGTTTTCAACGATGCGCGGTGCGGGGACAATTCAACCCTGCTGAGTCGGCCAATCATTACGGCTTTCGCGTGAGCTGTGGTGTGCCGGGCGGCAGTGGCCAGCCAAGCCAAAACACAGCGCCACTTGTCGCGACTGCCCCGCCGCCGCCAGTCGCACAACCGCCCCAACCGCAGCCCGCGCTTCCACAACCAGCAACAGCAACTCCAGCCGTTGGCGCAACCATGGTAACGTCCACCGGCATGGAACTGGTCTGGATTCCGCCCGGCGAGTTCATGCTCGGCAGCACGCCGGAGGAAAGGGAATGGGCAAAAGCAAACGGTTGTTCCCAAGAGTATGCAGATCGCGAAGGGCAATCGCGCGCCATGATACAGCAGGGATTCTGGCTCGGCCGGACTGAGGTGACTGTGGGTCAGTGGAAACTGTTTGTGTCCGAGACCAGTTATGTGACAGACGCCGAAAAGAAAGGTTGGTCCATCGCACCGACTGAGAGAGTGAGCGGCGCTTGCTGGCGTGATCCGAAGTTTGGCTTCGAGTTGACGGACAAACATCCGGTTTGCTGCGTCAGTTGGAATGATGCAAAGGCATTTTGCGAGTGGCTGGCGGAGGCGGCAAAGAAGTCGAACAAATTGCCCTCGGGAATGATCTATCGTCTGCCCACGGAAGCGGAATGGGAATATGCGTGCCGGGCAGGGACACAAACGAAGTTCTGGTGGGGCGATAAAGCATCGGAGGGCTCCAAGCGAGTAAAATGGAAACAGGCCGGTGATACGTCCCCATGCGTTGAAACAGTTGATAACTTTGGCGCCGAAGGCCGGAACAGATTTGGCTTGGCGGATATGCTGGGGAATGTTCGCGAATGGTGTCTGGACGGTTTTGACCCAAAGGGCGCGCACGCCGAATTATATCAAGAGAACCCCAAGAGGCGGATACTGCGGGGTGGTTCGTTTAATCATCCGTCCGGCGTCACACGTTGCGCGGTTCGCGAGCAGATCGGCGCGGATTTTTCTTACAGCTCTTTGGGTTTTCGCGTGTGCTGTGGTGTGCCGGGAGGAAACGGCCAGCCAAGCCAAAACACCGGGCCTCTTGTCGCGGCTGTCCCGCCGCCGCCAGTCGCACAGCCGCCGAAGCCTGCGCTTCCGCAACCCGCCGCAACAACTCCGGCCGCCGGCTCAACACGCACCACCTCCACCGGCATGGAACTGGTCTGGATACCGCCGGGGGAGTTCATGATGGGAACCACGGCAGAGGAACGTGAGTGGGCAAACGCCCATGGTTGTGACACCAAAAACACTCAGCGAGAAGGTGAAAGGATTCTCAGGGTGGCCATCAAGGAAGGATTCTGGATGGGCAGGACCGAAGTGACCGTTGGCCAGTGGAAAAAGTTTGTGGCGGCAACCGGCTATGTCACCGACGGGGAGAAGGCTGGCGAGTCCGTAACTTACAACCAGGAGAAAAAAGCCTGGGGGCGAGTAACCGGCGCCAATTGGAAGGATCCTGGTTTCGGCTTCACGCTCCAAGATAACCATCCAGTCAGTTGCATCAGTTGGAACGATGCGCGGGCTTACTGTGAGTGGCTGACGGAAACCGAAAAGAAAATGAACACATTACCGGCAAACAAAATCTGCCGGTTGCCAACGGAAGCGGAATGGGAATACGCCTGCCGCGCCGGGACACAAACCAAGTTCTGGTGGGGCGATTCGGCCGAGAAGGCAAAAACGCATTGCAACACAACCGGAATGGCGGACGGATTTGAGTTCGTATCATTGGTAGACAGCTTCGGAGCGCAAGGGCGGAACGCGTTTGGTCTGGCGGACATGCTTGGCAACGTGTGTGAATGGTGTCTTGATGAGTTCGACTGGGCGGGACCACACGCAGAACCGATCAAATGCAACCCCGGCGCTCGGTCACTCCGTGGCGGTTCCTTTCGGGATGAACTTGGTCGCGTTCGTTGCGGCTACCGTTACGGATACATGATGCCTTACTCGGCAGGCTACTACGGTTTTCGCGTTTGTTGCGGCGTGCCGGACGGTTGCGGCGAACCAAGCCAGAACACGGCACCGCTTGTGGCTGCCATTCCACCGGCGGATTTACCTCCCCCGCCCACCGCTCCGACTGTGGCAAAGGCCACGACTCTCGTTCCGTCCGCGCCCAAACTGGTCGCGCCGCCTCCCGGACCCGCCAAGCCACAAGTGGCCACCGTGCAGCCGAGCACTCCGGCAATGCGCGCGGCGGGCGTGAAACAAGCAACGTTTGAGATTTACAACCTTTCGACCTCGTCGCAATACGCCTACATCAATAACGCGTGGATACGCAATGCACCCTGCATCGAAGTAACGCTGCGGGTGAACGAGGACATCGGCCAAAACCCGCCAAACATCAAAGCGTATTTCTTCAACAAGGATCGCGAGATGGTGAAGGAGTTGCCGCACCCGACCTCGGTGTCCTTTGGCAACCGGGAATCCACCCAATCGCCGGAGAGTTTCAAACCCGGCAGGAAATACACGGTGTATTTCGGGATTTCCGAAGGCATCCAGAGAGGGAAAAGCAAGTGGAAGCACGTCATTGTCCTGTTTGGGAACCGCGAGAACGCCACCGCGGACATCCATCCGAAAGAAGACATCAGTCAGTTTGATTTCCCGGAGAAGAACCTCGTTCTGAAAGGCAAGGGCAAGTAAGCACGGAGTTAAAGTCCGGCTCCAGTCGCAACGCGCTGGAAGAGTTGATGTACTGAGGGGGCGGCGAGGAGAAGTTAAGAATTAAGAGTTAAAAGTTCTTGGGATTCTTCACTCTTAACTTCTCCGCGTCACCGTTTGCCGGCCAGTTCGAGGACGGCGGCGGTCATGGCGGTGACGCCGGTCTTGAGGGTCGGCTCGCGCTGCGGATGGAAATGGCTGCTGTGCAGCGACGGCAGCGGCTGGCCCGTGCGATGGCTCTCCTCCCAGCGCGCCGGCTCCACCGCGCCGAGCCAGAACATGCAACTGGGAACACCCGCCGTGAGCCCGAAGAGGCCAAAGTCCTCCGCGCCCATGGACTGCGGACTCTGGGCGATCTTGTCCCTGCCAAACCACGTTCCAAACGCCGCCACCAACCGCTTGGTCAACACGGGGTCGTTGTAGGTGGGCTTGGAGCTGTTTTTCCCGACGGTCACGACCGGCATCAACTCCTCCGGCAAACCCGCCGCCGCGGCCAGCCCGCGCGTGATGCGCCGGATGGCGGCGATCTGATGCTCGCGCACGGCGTCGGCATACGAGCGCAGCGTCAACTGGAGACGCACTTCGTCCGGGATGATGTTGTTTTTGGAGCCGCCGTGAATCGAACCGACCGTGATCACCGACGGCTCGGTCGGTTTGGTCTCGCGGCTGACAATGGTCTGCAACGCCAGCACGATCTCCGCCGCGAGCACGACGGGGTCCTTGGTCGTGTGCGGCGCCGCGCCGTGGCCGCCGACGCCGCGCACGAGGATGTCCACCGCGTCGGAACTGGCCATCGCAAAGCCCTCGGTGTAGCCGAGCCAGCCGGCGCGCAAATCCGCGGACACATGCATCGCCACGCAGATGTCGGGCTTGGGAAACCGCGTAAGCAACCCATCCGCCAGCATCGCCTTCGCGCCGGAGACGCGCTCCTCGGCGGGCTGGCCGATGAACAGCAGCGTGCCCTGCCAGCGGTCTTTGAGCGCCACCAGCGTGCGCGCCGTGCCGACGAGGCAGGTCATGTGCATGTCGTGCCCGCACGCGTGCATGACGCCCACCTCGGTGCCCTTGTCGTCCTTCGTGCGGGCCGCGCTGGCGAAGGGCAGACCGGTCTGCTCCTTCACCGGCAGCGCGTCCATGTCGGTGCGCACCAGCACCGTCGGGCCGACGCCGTTGCGAAACACGCCGACCACGCCGTGGCCGCCGACGTTTTCGGTGACCTCGAAGCCGGCCGCGCGCAGTCCGGCGGCGACTTTGCGGGACGTCTGCTCTTCCTGGAACGAAAGCTCCGGATGGGAATGCAGGTCTTTGTAGAGTTCTTCCAGCGAGGCGTATTCGGCCTCGACGCGCGACCGCACCAGCGCGCGCAACGCCTCCGCGGGAGATTCCGCGCTGGACAACGCCGGCAGCGAGGCGAGCAGGAGGGCGGCGATGAAACGGAAGGGATATGTTTTCATAGTCCGCCGTTGTTTTTACACGACCACCGGCCCGGTTGCCAGCCTGACGACGGAGAACAGACGGCAAGTGTCACGCAAAGACGCCAAGCCTCCTGGCGACTTTGCGTCTTTGCGTGAGATAAAACCTCTGCGGTCTCTGCGTCCTCTACGCCTCTGCGTTTGATTTCGAATTTCTATTCCACGATGGCTTGCGCCACGGGATCACTTCTTGCGCAGGACGACGAAGCGGCTGCCTTCCTTGTTTTTCACCAGCAGCAGCACGCTGTTGTGCGCGCCGTTGACGGCTTTCTGGAACTCGCCGGGCGTGGTCACGGGCTGGCGGTTGACCTCGACGATCAGGTCGCCCTCGCGGATGCCGTGGCGGTAGGCGGCGCTGTTCTCGTCCACGTCGCTGACGATCACGCCCTTCTCGCCCTTGTAATCGAGCTTGCTCTCCAGTTCCTTGGTGAGATCAATAACGGTCACGCCGAGGCTCGACACGCCGTTCTCCTCCTCGCTGGCGGCGACGGCCGCGGCCTCGGTGGCGGTGCCGACCGTCACGGTCAGTGCCACGTCCTTGCCTTTGCGAATGACGACAACCGGCGCCTTCGTGCCGGGCGCGGTGCCGGCGACGAGGTTGCGGAGGTCGTTCACGTCCTCGATGTGTTTGCCGTTGAAGACGGTGACGACATCGCCGGGCTGCATGCCGCCCTTCTCGGCGGCGGAGCCTTTGGTCACCTGCGCCACGACGACGCCCTTGGTTTGTTTCAGGTCGAAGTGCTGCGCGAGGTCTTCGTCCAGATTCTGGATCATCACGCCGAGCTGGCCGCGCGTGACAGGCTTGCCGGCTTTCAAGCTTGGCAGGACGCTGGCGATGATGGACGAGGGAATCGCGAAGCCGACGCCGGTGCTGCCGCCACTGGAACTGTAGATGGCGGTGTTCAGACCGACGATCCTGCCCTGGAGGTTCACGAGCGGGCCGCCGGAGTTGCCGCGGTTGATGGCGGCGTCGGTCTGGATGAAGTTCTCGTAGCCGTCGTGGCTGTCGAGCACGCGGCTGCGGCCCAGCGCCGACACGATGCCGGCGGTGACGGTCTGCTCCAGGCCATACGGGCTGCCCACGGCCAGCACCCAATCGCCCACGCGCAACGCCGTCGAGTCGGCAAGCGGCACGCACGGCAGGTTCTTGGCGTTGATTTTGACGACGGCGAGGTCGGTCTTCGGATCGGTGCCGACGACCTTGGCGTCGAACTCGCGCTTGTCGGACATGAACACCTTCAACTCGTCCATGCCTTTGACGACATGGTTGTTGGTGAGAATGTAGCCGTCCTTGTCAATGATGACGCCAGAACCGATGCCTTCCTGGCGGAACTTGTGCTCGCCCTTGCCGCCGCGGCCGCGCGAGGGCGGCTGGTCTTCGTCCTCTTTATCGTTGCCCTGATCGCCGAACATTTCGGGGCCGAAGAACCAGTGAAAATTTTTCGGCATGGAAACGTATTTGGTGGCCACGATGCTGACGACGGCCGGCTTCACCGTCTCGGCCACCCACGCGAACGCGTCGCTCAGCGACTGTGCCGCGGCCATCGCCTGCGCAGGCGGCGCGCTGGGCGTCTGGGCGGTCACGGGTGACACCAGGTGACCACCGACGAGCCACGCCGCAGTGATTCCACCGACAAAAAAACCGAGGAGGATCTTCCAATTCGTCTTCATGGTTTATAAACCTTCATTGTTTGCCTGCCGCGCGCCGGCGTGGGCCGGTCGCGGCTTCTTCACCTTGCTTCAAAATAGTCCACGCAAACCCGTCGTCCTTCCAATCCACCTGGACGCGCGAGCCGTCGGCGACTTCACCCGCCAACAACTTCTTCGACAGCGGCGACTCCAGTTCGCGTTGAATCATTCTCTTGATCGGCCGCGCCCCATACACCGGGTCGTAGCCCAGTTCCGCCAGCCGCTTTTTCGCTTCCGGCGTAAGTTGGAGCGTAATGCGCCTCTCCGCAAGTCGCGCCGTGAACCTCGCGAGCTGGATGTCCACGATCTTCACCAGCTCCTCCGGCCGCAGCGCATGGAAGACGAGCACTTCATCCACGCGGTTCAGGAACTCCGGCCGGAAATGCTGGCGCATCTCGGCGATCACGTCCTCCTTCATCCGCTCGTAGTCGCGCTCGCTGGTGAGCTTCGCGTCGAGGATGTGCTGGCTGCCGATGTTGCTGGTCATGATGATGACCGTGTTTTTGAAATTCACGATGTGCCCCTGGCCGTCCGTGAGCCGGCCGTCGTCGAGGATCTGGAGCAGCACGTTGAACACGTCGTGGTGCGCCTTCTCAATCTCGTCGAACAAAATCACCGCGAACGGCCGGCGGCGGATCGCCTCCGTGAGCTGGCCGCCTTCCTCGAAACCGACGTAGCCCGGCGGCGCGCCGATGAGCCGAGAGACGGTGTGCTTCTCCATGTATTCGCTCATGTCAATGCGCACCATGCTGTGTTCGTCGTCGAACAGGCACTCCGCCAGCGCGCGGCCCAGCTCGGTCTTGCCGACGCCGGTCGGGCCGAGGAAAATGAAACTGCCGATCGGCCGGTTCGGGTCCTTCAACCCGGCGCGCGCGCGCATCACCGCGTCGGCGATGGCCGTCACGGCCTCGTCCTGGCCGATGACGCGCCGGTGCAGTTCGTCGGCGAGATGGAGCAACTTCACCTTCTCGCCTTCGAGCAGTTTCGTCACCGGAATGCCCGTCCAGCGGCTGACGATGAGCGCCACGTCCTCGGCGTCCACCTCCTCTTTCAGCAGCCGCGTGCCTTGCTTTTCCAGCGCCGCTTCGGCGACTTTCAACTTCTTCTCCAGCTCGGTGAGCCGGCCGTATTTCAACTCGGCCAGCTTGTTGAGGTCGTAGGCGCGTTCGGCCTTCTCGATCTCGACGCGCGTCTGCTCGATCTGCGCGCGCAGGCCCCGCGCGTTGCCGATGGCTTTCTTTTCGTTCTCCCACTGGGCGCGCAGCGTGTCGCCGCGGCCCTTCAGTTCGGCGAGTTCCTTCTCCAACACCAGCAGCCGCTCGTGCGACGCGACGTCCTTTTCCTTCTTCAACGCCTCGCGCTCGATCTCGAGCTGCATGACGCGCCGGCTGACCTCGTCCAGTTCCGTCGGCATCGAGTCAATCTCCGTCCGCAGCCGTGCGGCGGCCTCGTCCATGAGATCAATCGCCTTGTCCGGCAGGAACCGGTCGCTGACATAGCGGTTCGAGAGCGTGGCGGCGGCCACCAGCGCGGCGTCCTTGATGCGCACGCCGTGGTGGACCTCGTAGCGCTCGCGCAGGCCGCGCAGGATGCTGATGGTCTCCTCCACGTCCGGCTGGTCCACCAACACCGTCTGGAAGCGCCGCTCCAGCGCCTTGTCCTTCTCAACGTGCTTGCGATACTCGTCGAGCGTGGTCGCGCCGATGCAGTGCAGCTCGCCGCGCGCGAGCAACGGCTTGAGCATGTTGCCGGCGTCCATCGAGCCTTCGGCCTTGCCCGCGCCAACGATCGTGTGCATCTCGTCAATGAACAGAATGATCTTCCCCTCGGCGCCCGTCACTTCCTTGAGCACGGCCTTGAGCCGCTCCTCGAACTCGCCGCGGAACTTCGCGCCCGCCACGAGCGCGCCCATGTCGAGCGCGACGATGCGTTTCTCCTTCAAGCCCTCCGGCACGTCGCCGCGCACGATGCGCTGGGCGAGGCCCTCGACGATGGCGGTCTTGCCGACGCCGGGATCGCCAATGAGCACCGGGTTGTTCTTCGTGCGGCGCGACAGAATCTGGATGCAACGGCGGATTTCGTCGTCGCGGCCGATGACCGGATCGAGCTTGCCGGTCTGCGCAAGCTTCGTCAGATCGCGGCCGTAGCGCTCCAACGCCTCGTAAGTCGCCTCCGGCGTCGGCGTGGTCACACGCTGGTTGCCGCGGACGGCGGCGAGCGACTTCATCAGCTTGTCTCGCGTGAGGCCGGCTTCACTGAGCAGCCGGCCGCTGGTGTCGCGGCGGCCTTCCTCGACCAGCGCCAGCAGCAGGTGCTCGACGCTGACGTAATCGTCCTTCATCCGCTTCGCCTCGCGCTGGGCCGTGTCGAGCAACCGCGTGAGCCGCTGGCTGGCGCGAACCTCGTCCGCGCCGGGGCCGGTCACGGACGGTTTGGCGGTGAGCGCGTTCGTGATGGCGTCGGCGATGTTCTGCGGATTGCAGCCGGCGTGCTGAACCAGCCGCGGCGCAAGGCCCTCGGCGTCCTCCATCAGCGCCGCGAGCACGTGCTCCGGCTCCAGTTGCTGGTGATGATGCCGCGCCGCGACCGCCTGCGCTGTTTGCAGCGCCTCCTGGGCTTTTTCAGTGAATTGGTTCAGGTTCATTTTGTCCTCGCTCGCCACCGGTCACGAACATGCCGTCTTCTGATATCTGCCTGTTGTCTTCCGACCTCCGACCTCCGATTTCTGACTTCTGACTTCTCTCTTGCCTCACCTCATCGTTCGAACAACGTAACACGCCCGGCTCGCTCTCGCGAACGGCCGGGCGCTCACCGTGCAATGGTTTTTTCCGTTGACCGATGCTATCCGGCGCGGTTCCGTCAGGAGACCTTCACCTGGATTTGCTTCGGCTTCACTTCGGGCCGTTTCGGCATGACGATCTTGAGCACGCCGCTGTCGTAGGTCGCATGGACCTTGTCGCCGTCCACGAGCGTCGGCAGTTCCATCGCGCGATGGAATTTCCCATACCACCGCTCCACGCGATAATAGTTCTCTTCCTTCGTCTCCGCGACTTTCTTGCGCTCGCCCTCGATGGTGAGCGTGTTCTCCTGGAGACTGACGTTGATATCCTCCAGCTTCATGCCGGGCAGTTCGCACTGGACCACCAGATCGTCCTTGGTCTCGTGCATGTCCAGCGCAGGCGTCCAGAACGCCGCGCCGTCCGTCGTCCCAAATTCCGGGAACCGGACCAGCGACGTGTTGAACAGCCGGTTCATTTCCTCTTGCAGGCCCTCCAACATTCGGAGCGGTTCTGCCGTTCGATGCCATCTTACCAATGCCATGGTTCTCTCCTCCGATTTAAGATATTTATTGTTTCACTCGCTGCGGCCCCGTGCCGCAGACTCACGCCCCATGAAAGTGCAGCGCCCATGCCATCGCCCGGAGGAACCGCAACGTGCTGAAAACAGCCTGCATCTCGGCAACCCGCCCAACCCCGCTGCGCCATCTTTTCGCAACCCTCCCGCCCACCTGAAAATTTCCGCGACAGTTTTTCTCACGCTGGAGAGGGCGGGCTGGGGGACAGGGCGGGCTGGATGGAAATGAGAGGTGGATAGTTCACCCACGGATGGACACGGATTCGCACGGATGGGCGAAGCTCACGCAAAGACGCCAAGGCGCAAAGTTTCTAGGCGTCTTTGCGTGAAACTGAGACTGCCGGCCGCGTCGAAACCCGGCAGGGCGCGACCGCTGGGCGCGCCGAACGCCGGAAAGAAAATGGACGGCCCAGCGGCTCGCCACGTCTCACGCGGTCCGTCCCTGCCGCTCCCGCGCTATTTTAACTCTGCCAGCAACGCGCCAGCTTCGTCATAGGCTGCTTTGTAAGTGTAATCAGGCGGCCCATCGCAGGTGGCAAGCCGGCGGGCTTCTTGCGCATGCTCTTTCGCGGTGGCTTTGTCGCCGCGAGCGAGGGCGAGCTTGGCGAGTTCAAGACGGGCGTCCGCGCCTTGCAGGACGTAGCCGCTGCGCTCGGTGATGAGCAGCGCCTCCTCAGCCAACCGCTGGGCTTCGTCCAGCACGCCGGTGGCGGCACGCAGCCGCGCCAGATCAATGAGGATGTTGGCTTCGTGATCCACCATGTTGATGCGGCGACAGCACTTCAAGGCTTGTACCAAGTGAACCTCGGCTTCGTCCAAACGCTTTCTTTTCTTGTTGCGCGAACAGTCTGCCGACGCAACCAGCGCCGCTCCAAGCATCCATTCTGCTCGGATTAGATCGCGTTCACGGTGATAAAGATCTTGCGGTCGTCCTTTACCCACTTTGTCTTTGAGGTCCCACGCGGAGAGGGCCAAATTCAATGCTGGTTCGGGTTGACTCATTAGCAAGGCGCGCTTGGCGCTGGCAATTAGACGATGATACTGGCCTTCGACACCCTGAAAAATCGTTTGAGCCTTCATCAGGTGCCTCTCAGCGTCTTGAAAAGCCCCTTGCGTTGCGAGGAGAAATGCCAGCTTCGACTGACCGACACTCTTCCAAAACTCCGCGACTTCACTCTCCCAGAATCTCCCGACCCGCGCGCCTCTTTCTCCCCCACTAAACTTCTGACCTGCTTTATTGCACAATTCGATACTCTGCTTTAACCAGCGCATTGCTGATCTGAATTCACCGAGAGCCATGTGGCTCCGAGCGATATTGCCGAGGCGAACAGCTGTTACAACCAGCCCTCCAAATCTTGCAGCGCTTTGAACTTCCGAATAGACGATGATGGCTGCATGGGGCTGACCCAAATACCTATGGCTCGAGGACAGGAGATTCAACAGGATGCCTTGTGCCTCCCTGCTTTTCAGTTGGGGAAGCCCGCCACGCCGAGGAAGAAGCTCAGAAAGCAGTTCGATGCAGGTTTGATAAACGCAGAACTGCATGTAGAGCGCCTTGTTTAACTGCTCGCGGTAGATAAGCCAAGCTCTGCCATATCGACCGGCCCGTGCCGTATGAAAATACAGCTCAATCATCGGCATCAAGTCACTGACGGTCTTGACGTGATCTGTTGTGACTTTCTCGGCGAGCAAGCGGAAGTATGCAACCAGTTTCTTGTGCACTGCCCGCCTGTTTGGCAACCGGTCGTAGGCGTAGCGCCGCACGATGGGATGCAGGTCGAACCGGCCATCCTTGGTATCGTAGTGCAGCAGCCCGCGGGCAACAAGATCGCGAAGGTCGGTGTCGAGTCCACCCGTAGCCGCCGACGTAAGGAGACGGACTTCGGTGCCGCTCTTCATCTCCGCCGGTTCGTCCGCCTCCTTACGTCGGCGGCTACGAGGCGCAGTCTGACCGGTCGTAGTGGAATCCGTCTCCGCAATCGCCTTGAGCGCGTCGTATTTCACCGGACTGCGGAAGCAGGCGATACGGCCCAGCAACGCCTGCCGCATCGGCGTGAGGCTGTTGTAGGCCGTCTCCAGCACGTGATGCTGGCGCTGGACCAAATCGCCGCTCACGTCCAGTTGCTTCGCCGCCGCGATGTCGCCGGGTTGCTGGAAATCGCCCACGACCAAGCCGGCCAGCAGCCGCAAGCTGAGCGGATGATAGCCGTAAGGTTCGCACGCCTCCTTGATCTCCTTGTGTGTGCCGCGAATGCCTTGGGTGCGGAAGAACTCAACCGCGTCGTCGGCCTGCATCTGCACCAACTCTGTTTCGCGGCAGCCATCAAGTAGCGCGCCGTGGTCCTCGACCGCACGCGGGTGAAGCCGGCTCGTGAGCAAAATCTTGGCGCGGATGTTCGGTAGCGTCGCCACACCGCGAAGAAAAAACTCGGCCAGCGGCGAGATGCAGTCGCGCTCGTTGGCTTCGGTCTTCGACACGTCGTCGCCTTGATACGCGGCGTTGAGTCCGCCGAAGCCGCGCAGAATACGCTCGAAGCCATCGAGGACGAGCAGCGTACCGGGTTTGTGAAGCAATTCGAGGAGTTTTTCCACCTGCTCGTGGGCTGGCAGTGACTTCAGAACAGCCTCTTTGGCACCCAAATAAAACAGCGTGTCAGCAAGGAAATGATCGAAGCTGGCGTCGCCCTCGTAGAAGCTCCACCAAACAACGCGCGGCCACTTCGCTGCGGCAACATCGTGCGTAAGCCAGTGCCAGACGAGCGCGCTCTTGCCGAAACCGCCCAACGCGCGCAGCACCAGCATCGGATGCGCCGAATCCTCGTCCATCCAGTGGCTGAGCATCTTGCGCTCGGCGACGCGTCCGGTGAAGTTGGGCGGCATCGGATAAGGATGCGCTAGAAACCAGTCGTCGCGCTGCGGCATCTTCGCCGGCTCCGGCTCCGGCGGCTTCCCCAGCGCGGTGAGAAGCTGGCGCCAGGCAAGGCCGTTGTCTTCGCCATCAGTGAAATCAATGTAGGTGAGCGCGCCAATGCGGAGAGGTTTCTTGCAGTCTGCCTTGAGCAACGGAATTAAACGAAGTCCATGGTTCGCCGGATCGAGAGTCTGCACCATGATGTTCTCGATCTCAGTCCATCCACTCGCGATGTAGTTCGGCGTGAGGACCAGTAGCGTCTTGCGGCATTTTACCACGCCGCGCTCACATTCACTGATGCTTGGGGCGCCAGCGGTGAAGTCGCGGAAGTCTATGAACGCTTTCAACCCCGCTTGCTCGATGCGCTTCAGCAGTTCACCGCGCACCCACGTCTTGTCCTTGCTGCTGTAGGAAATGAAAACGTCGTAATCGAACTTGGCTGGCTCGGTCATTCCTATTGCCTCCAATTGCCAACGGCGAGGCATGATGCGCGCCTTGTTGTTGCAAGGCAAAGGTTTTTCGCAGAACGGATTTACACGGTGGATGCGCTGGGTGCAGAAGGCAACCGAGGAAGTTTATCCACGGATGGACACGGATTGGCATGGAAGGGGCGAATCTCACGCAAAGGCGCCAAGGCGCAAAACATCTTGGCGTCTTGGCGTCTTTGCGTGAGATAGTTTCGGCTGGCCTGACGAGGCGGCGCTCAGCTTCCCAGCGCGCTGTTGAGACGCTGCCAGATATCTTCGGGGTCTTCGAGGCCGACGGAGATGCGGATGAGGTAGCGCGAGACGCCGCAGGATTCGGCCCAGTCCAGTTCGGTGTAGTGCGCCAGCAGGGTGAACGGGCAGGCGAGGGTGAAGACGGTGCCGAGGCTGGGGCCTTTGCAAACGGCCATGTTGTCGTAGATGCGCGGCGAGGCGGTCCCGGCGTTCTTCGGCAGGAACGTGACGAGCGCGCCCCAGCCGCCGTCGGGCCGGCGCACGGCTTCGTAGGCTTCGCTGAACTCCCATTTCGGATACCAGACTTTTTCCACCGCCGGATGCGCGCGGAGCCGCTCGGCGATCAGGAGGCCGTTGGCGTTGTGCCGCCACATCCGCTCCGGGAAACTGCGCGCCTGCGCGTCGAACACGGCCGCGTCGGCGCCCCAGAGCAACTCTTCGTGTTGCGCGCGGACGATGGTTTTCAATTCGGCGTGGAGCGGCGAGCGCGGATGGCAGATGAGCGCGCCGCCCATCGCGTCGCCGGTGCCGAGGATGAATTTGGTGAGGCTGGTGGCGATGAGGTCGGCGTGGCGGCTGAGGTCCACGTTGAACGGCGTGGCCACGACGTCGTCGGCGACCAGCGGCACGCGGTGTTCGTGCAGCAACGGCTGGATGCGGCTGAGGTCGGCCGAGCCGAGCAGCGGGTTGCCGGGAATCTCGCCGAAACACGCCGCCAGCGGCTGACGGTGAATCAGCGCATGCAGGTCGTCGGTGATGGTGTCGAGGTCGTGGAGCAGGATCGCGCTGCGGCCAAACTTCTGCTGGAGCTTGAGCGTGTCCACATAGGGAAAACCGAGCTGGGCCGTCGGCAGGCCGGGACTGCGCTGCATCACCGCCCGCAGCGCCGCGAACTGCGCCGCCATGCCGCTCGGCGTCAGGAACACGTCGTCCTCCGCGCAATCGTAGAAGCCGGCGAGCTGCCGCCGCAACGAGCGGCGCGCCTCCGCGCCGTCGGCGTCGCCGCCGCGGTCGGCGAGGACCGCTTCGGCCTGCCGCGTGGAAACGATGAGGCCGGTGTGTTGCCAGAACACTTTCATGGCCAGCGCGCCGAGGTTGGCCATCACGACACCGTAAACGCCGTCTTTTTCCACGATCTGCGCCTGGTAGCCGCCGACGGGGGGAAACAGTATCGCTGTGTCCGGTTTGACGCCGCTCTCCGTCTCCTCACGCCGGCGGCTGCCGGCCAGGTCCGCGCTGCTTCGCCGGATGAATTCAACGCACAGCTCGGCGGCGCGGCGCGACGGAAACGGCAGGCACGGCAGGCCGCCGCCGATGTGACGCGCCAGTTCCTGCACGAGCGGATGGATGACGAATCGCGGATAACCGCTGTGGAGGTGTGCCATCACCTTCAACGATTTTTCCTCGTAGCCGACGACATCCTCCCACCGCGGAAGCGCCACGGACACTGCGTGGACGGAATCCGGAATCGGGCGGCCCAATTCCTCCGCACGCCAGACGGGGTCTTCAAAAAGATTACGCTCGCTCATTGGGATGATCCGATGGAACGGGACTTTTTCGCGCGCGGTTCGCGCTGAGAGGGACTCGCGGAAGCGGAGGCCCGGCGGAGTTTCGTCCCGCCCGCTTCCAACACCGCGGTGAGCGCCTGGTCAATGTCGTGCCGCAAATCCTCGACGTCCTCGATGCCGACCGAGAAGCGGATGAGGCCGTCGCCGATGCCGACCTTGTGCCGGACCTCGGCGGGCACCTGTGCGTGCGTCATCGTCGGCGGATGGCAGACGAGGCTTTCGACCCCGCCGAGGCTTTCCGCCAGCGTGAAGAGCCGCAGTTTGCGGCAGAACTCCAACGCCGCTTCCGTGGAGCAATCGAACTCCGCGACGAGGATGCCGGAGCCGGCCTTCATCTGGCGGCGGGCCAGTTCGTATTGCGGGTGGCTGGGCAAGAACGGGTAGCTCACCCTGCGGACGCCGCGGCGTGTCTCAAGCCAGCGCGCCAGCTCGAGCGCGTTGGCGCAGTGGCGCTCCATGCGCAAGGCGAGCGTGCGCTGGCCGCGCGTGGTGAGCCACGCGTCGAACGGCGACGGTTGCAGGCCGAGCGATTTTTGTGCAAAGCGCATCCGCTTGTGCCACGTCGTGTCATTGGTGGCAACGATGCCGCCGAGGCAGTCGCTGTGGCCGTTGACGTATTTCGTGGTGGAGGAGAGCGACAGTGTTGCGCCAAGTTCGAGCGGGCGCTGAAGATAGGGCGAGGCGAAGGTGTTGTCCACGACGACGGTCGCGCCGACCCCGGCGGCAACGGCGCTGATGCCGGCGATGTCGAGGACTTTCAGCAACGGGTTGGTGGGGCTTTCGAGCCAGACGACGGCGGGTTTCTGGCGGCGGATTTCCTCCCAGTGCGACGGCTGGCTCAGATCGAAGTAGCGCGTCACGAGGCCGAACTTGTTGAACACTCGCTCCAGGAGCCGGTAGGTGCAGCCGTAGATGTTCTCCTCCGCGAGCACGACGTCGCCGCTCTTGAGACAGGAGATGACCGCCGTGATTGCCGACACGCCGCTCGCAAAGCAGGTGGCAAACTGCGCGCCTTCGAGCGACGCGAGACTCTCCTCAAGGAGGCGGAAGTTGGGATTGCCCGAGCGCGTGTAATCGAAGCCGTCCGGGTTGTCCTTCTGGAACGTCGAGGTCATGAACACCGGCGGCATCACCGCGCCGGTCGTCCCGGCAAAACCGCGGCCTTTGTGCACAGCGCGTGTGCTGAATCCGTCCTTGTTTTCGGTTGTCATGGGTTTCGTTCGCTTGGGGTTCTCGTTTCCCGGCCGCCGCGGTGCCATATCAGATAATATAGTCCACGCCGCCGGCGGATTCACCTCTCAGCTTGCGGACGCGCTCGCACAGGTCCGCGATCGTCACGCGCTCCAGCACCGTTGCGATCGCCGCGCGCACTTCCTGCATCACGCCGCCGATGGCGGCCTGCACCTCGTCCACCCGCGCGCCGCGCCGGTGCGGCCGGGCGCCCGCCGCCGGCAACGGCACCAGCGCGCGCTCCACGTGGCGCAGCAACGCCGCGAGCGTGATTTCCTCCGGCGGCCGCGCGAGCCGGTAGCCTCCCGCGACGCCTCGGCGGCTCTCCACGAAGCCGCCCGACTTCAAGTCGTTCAGAATCTGTTCGAGAAAACGCTTCGGAATGTTCCGCTGCTCGGAGATCGTTTGAATCCGGATAATCTCACCATTGTCATTTTCTCCGAGCGCCACCAAGGCACGCAAAGCGTATTCACCGCGCAACGAAAGTTTCATGGCACGGCGGACAATAATAATCCCTATCGGAATGGTCAAGTATTAGTTTATGTTTGTTATTTCATTGAAAATAACCCTTGTATTGTGGTTAAACTTCCTCTACGAAATGTCTATTGACATTAAGTAGATTTGATATATCCTGTCACCATTCTTTACTAAAAACCATGACGAACAACTTGAAATCGCTGGACGTAACAAAACTGGCTGCCGGTGCGATGATTTCGCGCCGCGACGAGTCCGCTTGAAGTCTGCGCCAAACTCAGCCAATTTCCCGCTTCATGACACCGACACCAGACACCAACCAGCCGTCGCCGGCCGAGTTGCTGAAAGCGAGCAGCCCGACGCTCGCCGGCACCATCGCGCAAACACTCGCCGACCCACAGGTGGACCGGTTCTCCGACGACGACAACCAGTTCCTCAAGTTCCACGGCGTTTACCAGCAGCGCGACCGCGACGTGCGCGGGGCGGACAAGAAATTCATTTTGATGGTGCGCTGCCGCATTCCGGGCGGCGTGGTCACCGCCGCGCAATATCTGGCCTGCGACGACCTTGCCACGCGTTACGCGAACAACACCCTGCGCGTCACTTCCCGGCAGAGCCTTCAGTTTCACGGCGTGGTCAAAAGCGGGTTGCGAACGGTCGTCAAAGGCATCAACGACGTGCTGCTCACCACGCTCGCGGCGTGCGGCGACAACAGTCGCAATGTCATGGCCCCGCCGTCCCCGGCCACCAACGGCCTGGCCAGACTGGTCCATCAGCACGCCCGGCAGGCAGCCGCCGTCATGTCCACGCGCACCCCGGCCTATCACTCGATCTGGATTGAAGGCGTCCCGCTCAATCTCGACGCGCCGGAGAACAAAAACTTCGTGGACCCGCTTTACGGCAAGACCTACCTGCCCCGGAAATTCAAGATCGCCTTCGCCATCCCGCCCCTGAATGACGTGGACATCTTCACGAACTGCTGCGGCTTCATTGCCATTGCGGATGCGGGCGGCCAACTGCTCGGCTACAACCTCATCGCCGGCGGCGGCATGGGACGCACCCACGGCAACGCGGCGACCTTCCCACGCATGGCCGACGTGATCGGTTTTCTGCCCGCCGACAAAGCGGTGGACGTTGCGAAAGCCGCGCTGACCCTCCATCGCGATTTCAGCGGACGCACGGACCGCAAACACGCCCGTTTGAAATACGTGCTGGCCGACCGCGGCGTGGCGTGGTTCCGCGGGGAATTGGAACGACGCCTCGGCTTCAAGCTGGGCGAGGCCCGACCGTTCAAGTTCGAGAAGCAAGGCGACGCCTTCGGCTGGCACCGGCAGGCGGACGGAAAACTGTTCCTCGGCCTTTTCGTTGAAACCGGCCGGATCAAGGACAAGGACGGCTGGCGGATGAAGAGCGCGCTGCGCAGGGTCGTTGAAAAATTTCAGCCGGAAATCCGCCTCACCCCGGCCAACAACATTCTGCTCGCGAACATGGACCCGGCGCGACAAGACGAGATCACGGCGTTGTTCGCCGAGCATGGCGTGCGCATCGAGAACCAAGGCAGCCATCTTCGCCGCGCCTCGATGGCGTGCGTGTCGCTGCCGACCTGCGGCCTCGGCCTGGCCGAGAGCGAGCGTTGCCTGCCCGGCCTCATCACACGCCTCGAGGCGCTCCTTGCCGAAACCGGGCTGGGCGACCAGGAGATCGCCATCCGCATGACCGGCTGCCCGAACGGCTGCGCGCGGCCTTATCTGGCGGAGATCGGTTTCGTCGGCAAGGCGCCCGGCAAATACCAGGTTTACCTCGGCGGCAACGAAGCCAGCACGCGCTTGAACCGGCTCTGGAAAGACACAGTGAAGGACGCCGACATTGTCGCCGAAATGCGGCCCGTGCTCGCGCGTTATGCCAAAGAGCGCCAGAGCGCCGAGCGGTTCGGCGACTGGGTGGCGCGCGTCTTGTGGAATGAACAACCTGCTGCGATCTGAACTGACATGACTCCCGATCAAATTGCCAAAGCCAACGCCGAGCTGCGCGACAAGTCGCCGCTCGAAATCGTCCGCTGGGCCGTCGCGCAGGGCGGCGGACGCGCCATTGTTTCGACGAACTTCCGTCCCTACGAGGCCGTCCTCCTGCATCTGGCCACGCAGATCCAGCCGGACATCCCGGTGCTCTGGGTGGACCACGGTTACAACCGGCCGGCGACTTACAAACACGCGGAGCAGCTTCGCTCGCTGCTCAAGCTGAACCTCAAGGCTTACATTCCGCGCATCACGCGGAAACATCGCGACACGATTTACGGGCCGGTTCCCGCCAGCGACGACGAGGAAGGGCTGAAGAAGTTCAGCGCGATGATGAAACTGGAGCCATTCCAGCGCGGCATGAAGGAACTCGCGCCGACGGTCTGGATCACCGCGTTACGCCGGACGCAGAACGCGATCCGCGCCGGCCTCGACATTGTTTCCGCCGACCCGAATTTCGGCGCGCTGAAAGTAAGTCCCGTATTTTATCTCACCGACCCGGACATGGAGGCTTATCTCCAGCAGCACCAACTGCCGAACGAATGGGACTATTTCGATCCCGCCAAGGCCGACGAGAAACGCGAGTGCGGCCTGCATACCGCGTGGGGCGGCCAGGCGTTGAAAGGCTGAGCGCGGCATCCGCGTTTCTTCGATGAACAGCTATCATCTCGACCATCTCCAGTATCTCGAAACCGACGCCATCCATGTGATGCGCGAGGTCGCCGCGGAGTTCGAGCGGCCCGCGATTCTTTTTTCCGGGGGCAAGGACTCCATCTGCCTGTTGCGGCTGGCGGAAAAGGCGTTCCGGCCTTCCGACATCCCGATGCCGCTGCTCAACATCGAGACCGGCCACGAGTTTCCCGAACTGATCGGGTTCCGCGACCGCCGCGCGAAGGAGCTTGGCGCGAAGTTGATCGTCCGCACCGTGGAGGACGTGCTGGCGCGCGGCCTCGCCACGGCGGCGCCCGGCGAAGTCAGCCGCAACCGGCTTCAGATTCCCGCGCTGCTCGGCGCGATCGAGGAGTTCCGCTTCGATTGCTGCGTCGGCGGCGCGCGGCGCGACGAGGAAAAGGCCCGCGCGAAAGAGCGGTTCTTCAGCTTCCGCGACAGCTTCGGCCAGTGGGATCCGAAGAACCAGCGCCCGGAAATCTGGAACCTCTACAACGCGCGCCTCAACGCCGGCGAAAACATGCGCGTCTTCCCGCTCTCCAACTGGACCGAGGTGGACGTGTGGGAATACGTCCGCAAGGAAAAGCTGGAAGTGCCTGGCATTTACTTCAGCCACGAACGCGAGTGTTTCCGCCGCGGCGGCCAGTGGTTGCCCATCCCGCCGCCGCATGCCGGCGCCGGCCAGCCCGATCCCTACGCCGGCGCGCGGCCGAAGCCGGCCGAGAAACACGCGAAGCTCGTCGTCCGAGTCCGCACCATTGCCGACATGATCAGCACCGGCATGATCGAATCCCGCGCCGACAGCGTGGACGACATCATTGCCGAGATCGCCGCCGCGCGCGTCACCGAACGCGGCACACGCGCCGATGACAAATCTTCCGAAGCGGCGATGGAGGATCGCAAAAAAGCCGGGTATTTCTAATTTCCAACTTCCATCTCCCAATTCTTATGCCCGTCCCTGCTCATCATCCGGTTGACATTCTTCGCTTCAACACCTGCGGCTCCGTTGACGACGGCAAGTCCACGCTCATCGGCCGGCTCCTCTACGATTCCAAGAACCTGATGGAGGACCAGATCGAGGCGTTGGAGCGCTCCGCCGACATCACGGGCGGCGGGCAGATCAACCTCGCCAACCTCACCGACGGCCTTCGGGCCGAGCGCGAGCAAGGCATTACGATTGACGTGGCCTACCGCTACTTCGCCACGCCGAAGCGGAAGTTCATCGTCGCCGACACACCGGGCCACGTCCAATACACCCGCAACATGGTCACCGGCGCCTCGATCTCGAACCTCTCCGTCGTGCTCGTGGACGCGCGACAGGGCGTCATCGAGCAAAGCCGCCGCCACACCTGCATCGCGTCGTTGCTGCGCATCCCGCACCTCGCCATCGCCGTGAACAAGATGGACCTCGTGGATTGGAGTGAGGAGCGTTTCATCGAAATCCGCGACCAGTTCGAGGAGTTCCTGCCGCGGCTCGACATGAAGGACGTGAAGTTCATTCCGCTCAGCGCGCTCACCGGCGACAATGTCGTCGAGCCTTCGTCGAAGACTCCGTGGTTTACCGGCCCGACGCTGCTCGGCCATCTCGAAAGCGTCCACATCGGCAGCGACTGGAACCTCAACGGCTTCCGACTGCCCGTCCAATGGGTCAACCGCCCGAACAACCCGACCGACCCGCGCCTCCACGACTTCCGCGGTTTCAGCGGCCAGATCGCCGGCGGCATCGTCAAGGCCGGCCAGAAAGTCATGGTGCTGCCCAGCGGCCTCATCAGCCGCGTGAAGGAAATCTGGACCTACGACGGGCCGGTGCCGGAGGCGTTCTGCCCGCAGTCCATCACGCTCCTTTTGGAGGATGACATTGACGTGAGCCGCGGAGACATGATCATCGGTCCCGACAATCTTCCCGGCCAGAGCACGGAGTTGCATGCCAAGGTTTGCTGGATGCACCAGCGTCCGCTCCAACGCGGCCGGAAGTATTTCCTCAAACACACCACACAGACCGTCCAGGCCGTCGTCACCGAGATCGAGGACCGCATTAACGTCTCCACCTTCGAGCCGGAGCCGGACGCGCCCGAACTGGCGCTCAACGACATCGGCGAAATCCGCCTCAAGACCGCCAAGCCGCTCATCTTCGACGGCTACGCCATCAACCGCCTGACCGGCTCGTTCATTCTCATCGAGCAAGGCACCCACGCCACCGTCGCCGCCGGCATGCTTTTCCCGCCCACCGAAGCCGTGAAGCCCGAATACACCGACTTCTCGATCTGAGACAGCAGACGCGTCACTCCGTGACACGATTCGGTGATAATGGCAGCGACCGCAGAACTCATGGAGGAAGTGCGCCCGCCTGTGCATGGAAGGACGATGGGACAGCCGGACGCCTTTCCTGCTCCGGCCGCCTCATCGTTGCGAAGATATTCAATCCGAAAACCAAAGTTGAGCCGGCAAAGATGCCGGCGCTACGGTCAACTTCGGTTTTTGGGTTCAACTCACCGATGCGGTTGGATGCGGCGGCTCAAACTCCTCCGAGACCGCCGAGATACTTCGGACCATGTCGCCAGATGAAATACGTGGCCAAACCCGAGACGATGAAGACCAGACCTCCAACAATCCAAAACCCTTGGAAGAGCATCACCATGCTGGCAACGACGATCATCGGAGGCAGGAAGAAGATCGCGCACACAAGCACGAGCAGTAATGTCCCCAACGGGATGACCAGCGGCATCCACAAGGAATAGCGCCACGCCAGTGCCCAAATGACGCCCCAATACTTGGGACTCCGTTTAATTCTCTGTTGCACAACAAAAACTCCAAAACTGCCGTTGAGTCTGGGCATGGCGTGCTGCGAAACGGTGCTCTACCTTATCTCCGCAGCGCCGCGTGAAACGCGGTGAACATGGATCCACTCACCCGTTTATTGGCCGCCACCCGGACCGGTTCCCCGCCCGCCAGGTCATCGTCAAATGCGGCCCCAATGATGGACTCTGCGAGTGCCTCCGTAACGAAGCTGGACAAGCTTGGGGGGTACCACCGGTTCGCTGATGTTTCGTTGCGCGCGGCTGAGCATCTTCTGGAACTGGCAGGTTTCGGCCTTCATCGAAACGGGTTTGTCTACGGAGTCAACGGTGTGCAGATCGTAGCCGCAGTCCAGCGTCGGTCGCGGCCGGTTCGCCGTGGTGTCCTCTTCTTTTCTTTCCAGGGCGATCTTCAGGCGGAGCAACGCCAGCCCGAGCATGCTCTCTTCTGAAAAGCCCTCCTTGTCCTCGACGATCTTGATAAACTGCTTGCCAAAGGAAATCCCCTGTTCGGTGGTCGTCTTCTTCCTAAGATTCTTCACTTCAAAAATAAACCAGGTGTTTCTCAAAGGAGTCCGCTTTTCCACAAACCGGATATTGTAGTCGCTGCCTTCCCTCGTCTCGTAGTGAACCGCATCCGCCGAATACACAGTAGCCATAGCCTATAGCGTCTCACAGAAACCGCCCAATAGCGACAACCAATCCGAACTCATTTCGCCGCCATAGCCGCGCCATCCCGCGCAGGGGTCGTGCGATTTCCGGAAATGGTTGTTGCTATTCCGGGGAACGGCCCTAAGGTTGCCTCGTTCGCATGGGCGAGCATTTAACAGTGAGTTGGTAGATTGTCAGGTAGCCCTCCATAGCTGGTGATGATCCGAAACCCGAATGATCGGGAACAGTCACCGCTAAGCTCCCACAGCAGCAGAAAGATTAGTAAACCATGGCTACCAAGCTATACGTAGGAAACCTGTCATTTAACACCACTGAGACCGACATCATGGATCTGTTCAAGACCGTCGGCACCGTCTCGGAGTGCAGCCTGATCACGGACAAGTTCACTCAAAAGTCACGAGGGTTCGCCTTCGTCACCATGAGCAACCAGGAAGAGGCCACTGCGGCCATCTCCCAGTTGAGCGGCAAGGAACTCGACAGCCGCGCCCTGACCGTCAACGAAGCCCGTCCGCGCGAGGATCGTCCCCGTGGCGGTGGCGGCGGCGGCGGCTACGGTGGTGGCGGCTACGGCGGCAACCGCTAAACCGTCAGCAACTTCACAGGAACTTACGTTCCCTAACAAGAGAGCGTCTCGTGCAAACGAGGCGCTCTTTTTTTGTTGGCCGGGGCTTCAAAAGCCGCGCCGAGCGCCGCCGACATGCTTTTCCCGCCCACCGAAGCCGTGAAGCTCGAACATACCGACTTCTCGATCTGACGCGACGTTGAGGACGCCGCTACAGGCTCATTTCATCGAGCCTCGCTCCGTGTCATGCACTCGGAAACGGAAGCGATGAAAGGACTTGCTTCGCTCGTTCCTCGAACTGCTTCGGCACGCTGATGGACCACGATAGGGCGGGAATGTTCATGGATTCAGCGATACGCATCGCCGGCCGAGTTCCGCCGGCAGTCTCCTCCATTTGTTCGCATGGGATACCGGCCTCTTGGAGAACCTCGCAGGCGCAGTCCAAATACGAAAGTTGTTTTGTCCGGAATACCGTGGCGAAATTTTCAGCGTGCTCTGTCATGAAAAATTATCTCCCCAGCACGTTGATCGGACACGGTCGCTGTTTTTGAGTCCAGCCAAAGTGCGCGCGGAGCGCCGGCAGCGCCAGCCCAACATCGCCGCCAGGCCGAGGGCCAGCAGCGCCACGCTTGAAGGCTCCGGGACCGCCTCTTGCGAGAAGGAAACAGTCCACAAGCCGGGCAGGGTTTCGCCGCCCAGTTGCGTCTGCTCCACCCAATTGCTTCCGCCGTCCGCGGTGCTAAAGATGGCCCCGGACAATCCGGCGGACACCGCCCAAGCCTGCGGGGAACCCACGGCGTTGATGCCCATGGTGTATTCCTGTGACGTGCTTTCACTCCAATTCGTCCCGCCGTTGATGCTCCGCTGGATCGTGCTGTCGGAAACAGCCCAGACTGTCGAGGCGTTCACGGCGCATATTTCGTTGCCGTCGTGAGCGCCCGCGTTCTGCTGCGTCCAAGTGACCCCGCCATCGGTGGTGCCGAGCACCTTCCAGGCGTTACCCGAGACGGTTCCTCCCATCGCCCAAGCCGTGTTCGCGTCCACTGCGGAAATGCCGAGGACATGATCCAGAAGGCCGACGGCACCTCCGCTTTGCCGTGTCCAACTCAGGCCGCCGTCACTGCTCTTCAGGATCGTCGCATAACCGCCCGAAGGCCCTCCGGTGGCCCACACGTTGACGCCGTCGGGCGTAAAGACGCCTTGGAGTAGAGTGCTTTCATAGCCGGCGGGAACCTGGTTTGTCCACGTGACTCCGCCGTCGCCACTGTGCAGGATCGTGCCGGTGCCAACGGCCCAGATGTTGTTGTCCCCGAAGGCGGTGACTTTCAGCAATTCGCCATTGGGCACTTGGGCCGCCGATCCCTTTCGGTCCCAGTTTAGGCCGCCGTCGGTCGTGTGGTAGATCGTTGCATAGCCTGCATTCGGATCGCCCACCGCCCATGCCGTGAAAGGATCCACGGCGAACACCCCATACAGGCTCGCGCCAGCCACCAGTCCTGATTCCTGGCGCGACCAGGAAACCCCGCTGTCGGTGGATCGAAGGATCGTGCCGTAGCCGTCCCAGACGTTGCCTACCGTCCACCCGGCATAGTCCGCGCCCTCGCTGCTCAAAGCGCAGACCAGCGTTGCTCCCATCAGTACATACCGCAACGTTCGCATGGCTGTTCCCACAATCAACTCCGACAGACTCGGTTCAAGAATCAGTTCCTTCGACGTTTCCAAAAACGAGCGGTTATCAACACCGCCAGGGCCGGCGCGAGCAGAACGGCCGTTGAAGCTTCCGGAACGTCCTGAACAGCCGGCGAAATCTGGGTGACGTAGTCGGCCACCGTCCAACTGTTATCGTTGGTGTTGAGCGAATAGTATTGGATCGTCATGTTGGTGGCCCCCACCGTGGCCAGCGAAAAGCCGAAGACGCCGTTGGTGTAGAGCACGTTCACTCCCGCCTCGACGTCGGTGCCGACCGGATCCAAAGGCGCTCCACCGTTGCCCGCCATCAACTGGATGATCGTGTCCCCGTAGTCATTGGTGGTGCTGGCGACGGTCTCGTTGTGAATGTGGCCGGTCAGATAGAGCTGCACGCCGTTGGTGCCCAGCGCGTTCCAGAAATCCTCCCGGGTCAAGAGCCCGGTGGTATTGGTGCCGAAGAAACGCTCGCCCTCTCCGCCGCCCTCCGTCTGGAAAATCGGCTCGTGGGCCATGAACACCTTGTAGGGCGAGCTGGACTGCTGAAACTGCTGGTTGACCCATGCCCGATCCAAGTCGTGATACCCCGTCGGGTCGGTCGCGCTGTAATAAAAATACTGGTCGGCGGCAACGAACGTGACGTTGTTGGTGGTGAAGGAGTAACTGAAACCCGTCTGGTCGTTGGTCGTGCCGTAGTTGGGCCCGTTGAGCGGCACGTAGGCGCTGAATGCGTCGTAATAAGCCTTCTTCAGGCCTTCAATGGGCGGACCCACGTCGTTGTCCACGTTCTCATGGTTGCCGCGCACGGGATAGATCGGGATGCCCCTGCCCGTGGTGTAGTTGAAGATCGGTGACATGGCCGTCTTCCAGTTGTCGAACTGAACCGAATAGTTCCTAAGAGGAGAATTTGTTGGCACGTCATTGCCGTTGACCAGATCGCCGCCCATCAGCACCAAGTCGGGACTCAATGAGGCGATCTTCTGCGCGATGATGTTTAACTCCAGACTGACTCCCGTGGTGGTATTCGAACGGTCACCCCGGCTATCGCCCAGCATGGCGAAGGACCAGTCGGCTTGAAGCGCCGGCGCAGACAGAAAAGACACCGCCAGCCATACGACGAATTTCGGAATCAGTTGCAAGTTCATGCGATGACACCGACCTCCTGCAAATCGCGAGGCTACGCCGATGTCCTCCCTTGTCCAGACAATTATCCCCAATCCGGGTGTGTGAAGCCTGGCTGTCGCGCAACCCGCCGCCGGCATGCTCTTCGCGCGCGGTTTGGCGTTATACGCTGCGAAAGACCACGCCTTGTTTTTCGTGAACACAAATCACATTCAAAACCGGCCGGGCGCGGTCAGAGGAGAAGTCTTTGATAAAGCCGCCAGCCAAACTGTAGCGGCGGTCTCCGACCGCCGAATTGTTTTGGCGATTATTCGGCGGTCAGAGACCGCCGCTACAGAACTTTTGCAGAGATTGCGAGGAGCGTTCATGAAGACTTCGTCGCGCAGTGAAGACAAAGGCCACCGGATTCCGCTGTGGGTCAAGCTGGGATTGACCGCGTTTGTCGCGGTGCTGGTTCCCAACTACTGGCGCGATTACGGGCCGACCAATTTCCTTTACTACTGCGACGTGTCGCTGCTGATGACCCTGGCGGCGGTCTGGCTGGAAAGCCCACTGCTGGCCTCGATGCCGGCGGTCGGCATCCTGTTGCCGCAGACGTTGTGGATGATGGATTTCCTCTGCCAGAGCGCCGGCGTGCCGCTCACCGGCATGACGGCCTACATGTTCGATCCAAAACTTCCGTTGCTCACCCGAGCGCTCTCCTTCTTTCATTTCTGGCTGCCGCTGTTGCTGGTCTGGCTCGTCTGGCGGCTCGGCTACGACCGCAGGGCGTTGCCGGCGTGGACGGGACTGGCCTGGGGGTTGATCCTGGTCTGTTATTTCCTGATGCCGGCTCCGCCGGCGCCGATCACTCACCCGAACCAGCCGGTCAACATCAACTACGTGTATGGCTTCAGCGACCATCCGCAAACCTGGATGCCCCAACCGTTGTTCGTGGCGGTGATGATGGCGGCAATGCCGCTGCTGCTCTTCATCCCGACCCATCTCCTGTTGCGAAAAATGTTTCGTCCCGCTCCGTCCCCGCTGCGCGAAACGGTGTGCGGTTGATTCTCCGGCGTTGCCTCCGTGAGGTGGACCGCGACCGCGTGAAACGCGGCAAGCCACTCCGGGCGCGGTGCGACGAAGCTCGGAAGATGGCCCGGAAAGCTCTCGCCGAAGTCCAACGCGAACTGCTATAAACAGAATGAGCTGGGACAAAGGCTCCGACTCTTTCGATGCGTGGTGTTAGCTGAGGCAATAAAAAGGCGTTCCATGGATAACGAGAAGTTCCTCACCCAAAACTTCTGGCTCCTCGTGCGGGCTGCTGTGTTGTTCGTCTTGAGCTTCGCAATATTGATTTGGGGGATGCTGAGTGCGCGTAAAGCTCTTTGGTCGGCACTGGAAGGCAAGCTTCCTCCCGTTACCAAACGAGATGAGCAACTGCTGGCGCGCGCCGTGGCGGATGAAGCTCTCCATCGGCAGCTCATCGAAGAGTTCGGAAAGAAACAGAAATGGCTCGGCGCCTTCCTTGCGCTTCTCTGCGCAATGATATGTGCAGGTGTATTTGCAAATGTGTATGGTGTTCAGGACCGCGTTCACTCATCCATCATCCGGCCCGTGTTGATGCTGGCGGGTGCGATAGGAATATTATGCGTCGTCATCCCCATGAAGCGCATCAACAAACAATGGTTGCTGTTGAAAGATCTGCGCAAGAAACTCGACCGCTGGTGAGAGAAACAAGCCCGTTGCATTGCTGATAGTTTCCCCTCAACTCCCTTCTCGACAATCGCCGGGACCAGTTTCAAAATCCGGCCAATCCAACAAAAGGGCAGATATCATGGATACATATCACATCATCTCCACATCATTGCTCATCATATTTTTGGTCGACCTTGTTGCCCGCCTCTTGAACAAGACCAAGACAATCGAGGAGGCGACAGCATTGCGATCACACATGCAGCGCTGGCGGTTTCTATATGGTTTTCAGCAGCAAGAAGAGAAAAGCGATTTGCTATATTTTCGCACCCTGGCAGACCGCACGGAAGATCATACCTTGCTGATCGTTATCCTAGCGCTTCAGACATGCCGTATCGAAATGACTTCTTCCGGCGTCATAGTTTCATTATTGATGTTCTGCCTATTCTTCTATCGAATCAATTTGACGCGCGCGCGGGCCGTGCTGAACCTTTTTGAAGATTGCGGTCCCCAAATGCTCAATGAACTGGTGGTGAAGACACCCGGCAACCCCGATTCGTCAGCGAAAGCCCCTCTCAAGCGAGGTTGGAAGGACGATTGGGGTGAATGGCACGAGGATTAGGTGACCCTTGCGGGGAAGCCGACTCTGCTCCGTTCCCCGCCTGTCATTGATTTTCCGCCGTTACATCGGCAGAATAGCTGCGCCTTGTGAGGTGTGAGCATGTCTGAGCCGGGAACAAATTCATCGCCGTCGTCGCGCGGGTTTTGGAGCCTGATCGTGACGCAGTTCCAGAATGCGTTCAGCGACAACGCGCTGCGCAACCTCGTCATCTTCCTCATCGTCGGCGCGGGCCTGTCGGCGGCGGAGCGCGACCGGATGATTCTGCTCATCGGCATGCTGTTCTCGATGCCGTTCATCCTCTTCTCGATGGCGGGCGGTTTCCTGGCGGACCGGTTCAGCAAGCGGCTGGTGACCATCGGCACGAAGCTGGCCGAGCTGCCGCTGATGCTGCTGGCGATGGCGGGACTGGCGGCCAACAGCCAGCCGGCGTTGCTGGCGGCGGTGTTCCTGATGGGCGTGCGCAGCGCGCTGTTCGGGCCGGCGAAATACGGCCTGCTGCCGGAGTTGCTCGCGCCGAAGCGGCTCTCGTGGGGCAACGGCGTGCTGGAGCTGGGCACGTTCGTGGCGATCATCCTCGGCACGGTGGCAGGCGGCTGGTTGTGCGAGACCTTTCGCGGGCGGCAGCTCTGGTCGGGCGTGGCGCTGCTGGCGGTGGCGGTGGTGGGATTGATCACGAGCTTCGGCGTCAGCCGCGTGCCGGCGGCCGACCCGGCGAAGAAGTTTCACGTAAATTTTCTCGCTGACCTGTTCGCGCAGGTCCAGCTCATCAGCGGCGACCGCGTGTTGTGGCTGGCGGTGCTGGGCAACACCTACTTCTGGTTCCTCGGCATGTTGCTGCAGCTCAACATCGTCTTCCTCGGCACCGACGCGCTGCAGATCAGCGCGACGCAGATCAGTTATCTCATGGCGGTGCTGGCCATCGGCATCGGTATCGGCAGCTTCGCGGCGGGCTATCTTTCCGGCGGCAAGATCGAATACGGCCTCATCCCGCTCGGCGCGATGGGATTGACCGTGCTCGGCGCGGCGCTGGCGCATCCGGGCCTCACGGCCACCGGCGTCGGCGCGGAACTGGCGGCGTTCGGGTTCTTCGCCGGCTTCTTCGCCGTGCCGATCAACGCGCTCATCCAGCACCGGCCCGACCCGGCGCGCAAGGGCGGCGTGCTCGCGGCGGCGAACCTGCTGTCGTTCGTCGGCATCTTCACGGCGTCGGGCGTGTATTACCTGCTGACGGCGCAGGCGCATTTTTCGCCGCGTACCGTGTTCCTGCTCAGCGCGGTGGCGACGCTGGCGGGAACCGTCTATGTGCTGGTGCTGCTGCCGGACGCGCTGTTGCGGTTTGTGTTCTGGATGCTGACCCGCACGATCTACCGCCTGCGCGTCGAAGGCCGCGACAACATCCCGGAGCGCGGCGGCGCGCTGTTCGTGTGCAACCACCTCTCGTTCGTGGACGCGCTGCTGTTGAACGCGTCCACCGACCGGCCCATCCGGTTCATCATGTTCAAGGGCATCTACGATCTGCCGCTGGTCAAGCCCATCGCGCGCATCATGCGGGCGATCCCGATCTCGTCGCAACTCCGGCCGCGCGAGATGATCCAGTCGCTGCGCGAGGCGGGCGAGGCGATCAAGGCCGGCGAGGTCGTTTGTATTTTCGCCGAGGGCCAGATCACGCGCATCGGGCAACTGCTGCCGTTCCGGCGCGGCTTCGAGCGGATCATGCACGGCGTGGACGCGCCGATCATCCCGGTGGCGCTCGACGGCGTCTGGGGCAGCATCTTCAGTTTTGAGAAAGGCCGCTTCGTCTGGAAGTGGCCGCATCGCGTGCCGTATCCGGTGACGGTGTGTTTCGGCGCGCCGCTGCCGCCGACGGCGACGCCGTTCGAGGTGCGCCAGGTCGTGCAGGAGATGCAGAGCGAGGCGTGGCAATACCGCCGGCGTTGGATGCTGCCGCTCCAGCGCAAGTTTGTGCGCGGCGCGCGGCTGCATCCGCGGCGCTTCGCGATGGCCGACGGGCGCACGCCACGTGTGAGTTTCGGCGCGGCGCTGACACGGACGGTCTATCTCGCGCGGCGGCTGCGGAAAACCTGGGACGGCCAGGAGATGGTCGGCATCCTGCTGCCGCCGTCGGTGGCGGGCGCGTTGGTGAACTGGGCCGCGCTGCTCATGGGCAAGGCGCCGGTGAACCTCAACTACACCGTCTCGAACGAAACGCTCGCCTCCTGCGCGCGGCAATGCGGACTGAAGACCATCGTCACCTCGCGCGAGTTTCTGGAGCGTGTGAAGCTCACCGTGCCGGCAGAGGCGGTGTTCATCGAGGAGATCGCCGCGAAGCCGACGGCCGGCGAGAAGCTCACCGCGTTCGCGATGGCGTGGACGCTGCCGGTGCGGCTGCTGGAGCGCGCCGTCGGACGCCAGAAGAAGGTCTCGCTCGACGACCTTGCCACCGTGATTTTTTCCAGCGGCAGCACCGGCGACCCCAAGGGCGTGATGCTGACGCACTACAACGTCGGCGCGAACGTCCAGCAACTCGGCCAGTCGTTTGCGTTCGACGGCACCGACCGCGTCCTCGGCATCCTGCCGTTCTTCCACTCGTTCGGTTTCACGGGCGCGCTGATCCTGCCGGCGACGCTCGGCACGGGCGTGGTCTATCATCCCAGCCCGCTCGATTCGCGGGCCATCGGCGCGCTCACGGGCCAATACGGCGTCACGTTCCTGCTGGCGACGCCGACGTTTCTCCAGATGTATATGCGCGGCTGCGCGCCGGAGGATTTCGGCAGCCTGCGGTTCGTGATGACCGGCGCGGAAAAACTTCCGGAGCGGCTGGCGCAGGCGTTTGAGGACCGGTTCGGCGTCCGGCCGATGGAAGGCTACGGTTGCACCGAGTGCTCGCCGGCGGTGACGGTGAACACGCGCGACTTCCGCGCCGCCGGCTTCCGCCAGGTCGGCGCCAAGCGCGGTACCATCGGCCATCCGTTGCCCGGCGTGAGCGTGCGCATCGTGGACCCCGACACGATGAAACGCCTGCCCACCGGCCAGCCCGGCCTGATGCTCGTGCGCGGCCCGAACGTCATGAAAGGCTACCTCGGCCGCCCGGAAAAAACCGCCGAGGTGGTGCGCGACGGCTGGTATGTCACCGGCGACATCGCCACCGAAGACGAGGACGGTTTCATCCAGATCACCGACCGCCTGAGCCGTTTCAGCAAGATCGGCGGCGAGATGGTGCCGCACATAAAGGTGGAGGAGAAACTGCACGAACTGGCCGGCGTCACCGAACAGACGTTCGTGGTCGTCGGCGTGCCCGACGAAAAGAAAGGCGAGCGGCTCGTCGTGCTCCACACGTTGCCCGCCGAGAAACTCCAGCCCGTCCTCGATAAACTGCCGCAAGCCGGCCTGCCCAACCTCTGGGTGCCGCGAACGAACCAGTTTTTCCGCGTCGAATTCCTCCCGCATCTCGGCACCGGCAAACTGGATTTGCGGAAAGTCCGCGAGATGGCGGCGCAGCTTTCATCGGCCGCGGCGTAGCAACCCGGCTTTCTCCAAATACAGCGCCTGTTCGTCCGGTCGCCGGTTCGAGAGGCTCGTGGATGATACGAGCGCGCCGCCGTGCCGGCTTTTCTGCGTCAAGGCGGCCGGGTGCGTTCCACAAGAGTGCATGTTGGCGCTGCCTGAACCGTGATCAAAGCCTGCTGTGCTTCACGCCAGTCGTTCTACTTTGAGTAGAATACCACTATTCGCTTTATCGCCTTTTATACAATAGTGTAAGCAACTTGAAGTTCTAGGTTTTACTGAGGGGTGGGCGCGGTGCTTTCTTCTCTCCCTTTCGCCATGAGCCAGCAAGGCTCGAGTTGGCAGCACGCAGGCGAGTTGATCCAGCCGGGTAATTACGCTGGCGCATTGAAAGAATCCGATCGGCTGCTGGCGGAACGCCTCAACAACGTTTTACTTCTGCGCTTCAAGGGGATTTGCCTGATGGAGACGGGGCGTCAGGATGAGGCGGTCAAAGTGTTGCGTCGAGCAGTAACACTCAACCCCAACAGCATCGCATCGCGATTTTATCTGGCCTAGGCGCTGGCTTATCAAGGGGGAGCGGTGGTCGCTGTCGCCGCAGGCGGTTGTGCCGTGGCGGCGGACCGAGACGGTTGATGGACATTCATGGAAGTCGGGAAAAACCATTTGGGTGGTCGTCGGTGGCTGGCTCTCGGAAGCCTGCTGGCGGCGCTTGCCTGCGCCCCGCCGTTGCACGCCCAGACTGAGACCAACGTGCCGCCGCTTCAGATTGACGACAGCGGCAGTTATCTTATTGATACGTCCTTCGACAACGGCGCCACTGATGCCTGGATTGGCGGTTACAATCCCGGCAATACCCTGACCATTTCGTCGTCCGGCTCGTTGTTCAACGTGGTTTACGGATTTGTCGGCGCGCTAAGTGACAACAATTTGGTCACGGTGGACGGCGGCAGTTGGGCCAACAACAGCGATCTGGTCATCGGGAATTACGGCAACAACAATAACCTGATCATTCAAAACGGCGGGACAGTCTCCAGCGACTACGGCTACCTTGGCGGTTTCGACCACACACACACTGGCAGCACCTTCGACGGCTACGATGCTTACGGTGGCAACAACAACTCGGTGCAGGTCACGGGCGCCGGTTCCACCTGGACCACCTTCCAAGATCTGAGTGTTGGCTGGTCCTTTTCCTCCACCGGCAACAGCCTGACCGTGGACAGCGGCGGCGCGGTCAGCGTCGGCGGGATTTTCTATGTCGGCTACTACGGCTCCGGCAACAGCGTGACCATATCCAATGGCGGGCAGCTTACTTCTTCGGTGGCCAGCTACATCGGCAACAACGACTCCTATGGCAGCGTGAACAGCAACACGGTGCATGTTAGCGGCAGCGGCTCGGTTTGGAACAGCGGCGGTTCGTTGTTCATTGGCAATTGCAGTGGTTCCGGCAATAGCCTGATCATTGACAGCGGCGGACAGGTTATCAACAGCGGCGACGGCGTGATTGGCAATGATTTCATTAGCGACTCCTCGAGCAACAACACCGTGCACGTCAGCGGCAGCGGTTCCGTCTGGAACAACAGCGGCGACCTGTATGTAGGCGGCTTCGGTTCCGGCAACAGCCTGGTCATTGACAGCGGCGGACAGGTTATCAATGGCATTAACACCTATGGCGGCGTCATCGGCTTCGACGACAACGCGGGCGTCGCCAATAACAACACGGTGCTGGTCACCGGCAGCGGCTCCCTCTGGAACGACAGCAGCAGTGATGTGTATGTCGGTTACTACAGTTCCAGCAACAATCTGACGATTGCCAATGGCGGCGTGGTCATCAACGGCAACGGCTACATCGGCTACGACGGCGGCCTCGGCGGCGGCATCAGTAACTCGGTAGTGGTCACGGACAGCGGTTCGATCTGGAGCAATACCGGCAGTGTATTTCTTGGCTACCAGAATGGCGCAAGCAGCAACAGCCTGATCATTGCCAACGGCGGCCAGGTCTTCAACATCTTCGGCATTGTTGGCAACGACTACAGCTCCAGCAACAACATGGCCTGGGTCACCGGCATCGGCTCGCTCTGGAGCAATAGTGCCGATCTTTTTATCGGCAACAATGGCTCTTTCAATGGCCTGACCATTGACAGCAGCGGCCAGGTGATGAATGGCGGCGGCTTCATCGGCTGGGGTCCCTCGTCCGGCAACAACACGGTGCTGGTCACCGGCAACGGCTCTGTCTGGACCAACAACGGCGATGTGAACGTCGGTTATTACGGTTCCGGCAACAGCCTGACCATTGCCAGTGGCGGCCAGGCCTTGAACAACAACGGCTACATCGGCCAGAATAGCGGCGCGAACAATAACAGCGTCACGGTGACCAATGCCGGTTCGCTGTGGAACAACAGCGGCGATCTGTTCGTCGGTTTCTACGGCGTTAGCAACAGCCTGGTCATTGCCAACGGCGGCACGGTGTTCAACGCGCAAGGCATTATCGGTGTTAATTCCGGCGCCAACGGCAACGCGGTGCTGGTTACCGGCGCTGGCAGCGTCTGGAGCAATAGCTCCGACCTCTACGTGGGCAACACAGGCTCATTTAACCAACTGACGATCTCCAGCGGCGGCACGGTGTTCAACGCCACCGGCTATATCGGTATTGGTGATTATTATGATTCCACTGTCGGCGACAGCAACACGGTGCTGGTCACCGGCGCGGGCAGCGTTTGGAGCAATAGCTCCGACCTCATCGTGGGCAGCGGTGGCTCGTTCAACCAACTGACCATCGCCAACAGCGGCACGGTGTTCAACGCCAACGGCTATGTCAGCGGAAGCGGCAGCAACAACATGGCGCTGGTCACCGGCGCGGGCAGCGTCTGGAACAATAGCGGCGAGCTCAGCGTGGGTGCCGGCTCGTTCAACCAAATGATCATCACCAATGGCGGCACGGTGTTCAGCACCGCCGGCTGGGTCGGCTCTGGCTTCGGCGCCGCCAACAGCAACACGGTGCTGGTCACCGGCGCGGGCAGCCTCTGGAGCAATAGCCTCAGACTCACCGTGGGCACCTATGGCTCGTTCAACCAACTGACCATCGCCAACGGCGGCACGGTGCTCAGCGACGCCGGCTGGGTCGGCTATCAACCCGGCGACAACGGCAACGCGGTGCTGGTTACCGGCGCGGGCAGCGTCTGGAGCAATAGCTACGACATCCTCGTGGGCGTCTACAGCTCGTTCAATCAACTGACGATCATCAATGGCGGCACGGTGTACAGCGTCGGCGGCGGCGGCCAAGTCGGCAGTCAATCCGACGCCAACAGCAACTCAGTGCTGGTCGCCGACGCGGGCAGCCTCTGGGATAGCGGCGGCCTCATCGTGGGCTGGGGTGGCTCGTTCAACCAGTTGATCATCACCAACGGCGGCACGGTGCTCGGCGAACTCGGCAGCGAAATAGGCCATGCTTCCGGCGCCATCAGCAACGCGGTGCTCGTCACCGGCGCGGGCAGCCTCTGGAACAATGGCTCCGATCTCTTCGTGGGCAACGATGGCTCGTTCAACCAACTGACGATCACCAACGGCGGCACGGTGTTTGCCACGCGAGGCTTTATCGGTGGTGGTACTGTCGGCAACAGCAACACGGTGCTGGTCACCGGCGCGGGCAGCCTCTGGAGCAACAGTTCCGATCTTATGATCGGTCTTGCGACCGCCGGCAACCAGTTGATCATCACCAACGGCGGCACGGTGCGAACGCTGGGGACCTTTACGCTCGGCGCCAACAGCGCGCTCTTGACTGGCGGCGGCGGCACGCTTTACGTCGGCAGCAGTTTTGACAACCAGGCCACCAACCAAACGCTCAACGATTTTTCCGGCACGACAGTCTTCAACGGCGGGGGTGTCACGCAATCGGTCGAAGTGGCGAGTGCTTACGCCAAGCCGGGTCTCGGCGGCGCGACGAATTTCTACTTCGGCACGTTCCAGGTGGGCGATCCCGTGACTGGAAGCAACGCTTGGGTTCAACTGGTGGATAATCACGTCAACACGGCGGGCGCCGGCCATGAAACGCTTGGCGCCAGCAACCTGATCGTTGCGCTGCCGCAATCGGTGCTCGACCTCAACAACCGGACAAGTTTTGTCTGCAACCTCAGCAACGCCGGCACGATCCTGCAAACCAACGCCAGTCCGCCGGGCGTGGTGACGCGGCTCGACGTGGTGAACACCTTCACCAACGCCGGCACGGTTCTCATCGGCAACGGCAGCGTACTCCAGTTCTCCAACGCGTTCATCAACGCTGGCATGGTGCAGCTTCAGAACGGCGGTGTGCTGACCAATTTCGTCGCCGGCAATGTGTTGACCAACAACGGCTCGGTCGTGGGCGACGGCGTGCTGGCGGCGCTCGTCAACAACGCGGGCACAATTACCGCCACCGGCGGCGTGCTCAATTTGACGGGCGGATTCAACAACAACGCCGGCGCGGCGATTAACACCGGCTTGCTGGCGGCGCTGGGCGCGAGCGCCCAGTTGAATGTCGCGCAGGCGTTCACCAACGTTGGTGCGATCTCGCTCAGCAACGGCACGCTGACCGCGCCGAGCGTGAACAACTCCGGCAACATCCTCGGCTACGGCACGTTCAACGCGGCGCTGAACAACACCGGCGGCGTCACCAATAGCACCAGCGGCCAGACGCTGACGTTCACCCAGCCGGTCAACAACAACGTAGGCGGCACGATCTCGGCGTTGAACAACAGCAGCCTGGCGTTCAACAACGCGCTGCTCAACAGCGGCGCGATCACCGTGCAGGATCAGAGCACGGCGACGTTCGCCGGCGCGGTGACCAACGCGGGCACGATCACGGTGCAGAACCAGAGCCTGCTGAACTTCAACGCGGGGTTGACCAACAACGGCACGCTGGCGTTCGCGCCGGTGGTGAATCCGTCCACGGCGATCATCACCGGCTCGCTGACGCTGGGCAGCGGCGGCGTCATCTCGATGTGGAACGCCAATGACATGCTGGTGGTGCGCGGCAGTTTCGTCAACGGCAGCACCAACAACAACAGCTTCAACACGCTCAACGGTGTGATGGTGTTCGGCGCGGCGGGACCGCTGACGACGAACACGTTTGAAGTGGCGGGCCGGAACCTGGGAACGAACGTTGCCGGCTTCAACAACAACTTTGCCATCGGCACGCTGAACGTCACCAACGGCATCCGGTTTGTGGATTACATCAACAATGGCGGCGGGGGCAACTCCAACGAGGTGTTGTATGTGGACGTGCTGCACCTGTTCAGCGGCGCGACGCTAAAGCTGAGCGCGCTGACGATCTACGTCGGATTCGAGTTTATTGACGACGACGGCACCGGCGCCAAGACGTTTACGACCGGCATTTACAACCAAGGCAATGCGGCAAGCTTTGGCTTGGTGAACGTGTTCATAGACAACGGCGGTCAGATCGTCATCGTCCCCGAACCGTCCACCTATGCGTTGCTGTTGGCGGGCGCCGCCGCCATGGGATGGTGGCGCCGCCGCTGCCGGTCCGGAGGTGTCGGAACCAGCGCCGGGTTTCAGCGGCCGGTTGGCTGAAGAAAACCGGGAAATTTTTCGCGGGCGCGGAGTGGGGCGCGTGATCCAAAGCGCGGCATGATCGCGCAACTTGGGGATTGCGTCGCGGCGACAACCTCGTAAAGTTCCGCCGTTGTCCAAGAAGGCCGAGGCGGCCTTCGCGGCAACGCCGGCAAGTCCGGCCGCGGAACGTTCACGAGAATTCTGCCATGTTCAAACTGATGTTACTCGCCCTTGGCGGCGCCATCGGCACGCTGGCGCGCTACGGTTTCAATGGCTTGATATCGAGTCACCAGAGCAAACACCTGCCGTGGGCGGCCGTTTTCCCGCTCGGCACGGTGCTGGTCAACGTCACCGGTTGCTTCGCCATCGGATTCATCGCCACCGTCTCCAGTCCGGCGATGGGCCGCGCATGGATGAAGCCCGAGTGGCGTGATTTCTGGCTGGTCGGTTTTTGCGGTGGCTACACCACGTTTTCCAGTTACGGCCTGCAGACGCTCAACCTCGCGCGCGATGCCGAGTGGCTGTCGGTGGCGCTGAACATCGTCGGCTCGAACGTGCTCTGTCTGCTGGCGGTCTATCTCGGTCGCGTCTGCGCGTTGTGGTTGGGAGCAAAAATGCACGGAGGCTGATTATGAAACTCGAAGGCGAAGGCACCCTGCTGCGGATTTTCATCGGCGAACTCGACAAGTGGCATCACCAGCCGCTCTACGAAGCCATCGTGCTGCGGGCGCGCGAGCTTGGTCTCGCCGGCGCGACGGTGCTGCGCGGGCCGATGGGCTTTGGCGCGCACTCGCGGCTGCACACAGCGAAAATCCTCCGGCTCAGCGAGGACCTGCCAATCATCATCGAGATCGTGGACAAAGAGGAGAAAATCCAGGCGTTCCTGCCGGAACTGGATCAGATGGTTCCCGATGGATTGGTGACGACGGAAAAGGTGCATGTCATCATGTATCGCGCGGGGCAGCCGAAGGCGTGATGGCGGAGGATTGACTTCGGACGGCCCGGCGGCTAAGCTGCGCGCAACGATAGGCGATGGAGTTCGCCTGAGAACCGCCCGGATGATGTGCAGGGGCTGATGACTCCTACTGACGGAAAAGTCGGCAGGAGTTTTTTTATGCTCGAAAACATTTGGTTCATCGCGGCGTTCTGGATGGGACTGGCTTTCCTAGCCAGTTTGATTTCGATCCGTGTCGGCATCTCGGTGGCGCTGATCGAAATCCTGGTGGGCGTGATCGTAGGGAACATTCACTTCGGCGAGCATCAACAACTTCTCCACACCACGGAATGGACCAACTTTCTGGCCATGCTCGGCAGCGGCGTGCTCACGTTCCTGGCAGGCGCGGAGATTGACCCGGTTTCGCTGCGGGCCAACCTGCGCGCCAGCATGAGCATCGGTGTGCTGTCGTTCCTGCTGCCTTTTCTAGGCGTCTGGATGTTCGCGCAGTTCGTGCTTGGCTGGCCGTTGCAGCAGGCGCAAATCGCCGGCATCGCGCTCTCCACCACGTCGGTCGCCGTGGTGTATGCGGTGATGATCGAGGGCGGACTGGGCAGCACGGCGATGGGCAAGATGCTGCTGGCGGCCTGTTTCATCACCGACTTTGGCACGGTGCTGGCGCTGGGCGTGTTGTTCGCGGACTTTAACGTGTGGCTCGTGGTGTTCGTGGCGGTGGCGGCCGTGGTGTTGTGGTTCATGCCGCGCTGGACTCAGTTCATCATCACCAAGCTCGGCGCGACACGCGTGAGCGAGCCGGAGGTGAAGTTCATTTTCTTCGTGTTGTTCTTTCTCGGCGGCATGGCGTCCACGGCGAAAAGCGAAGCGGTGCTGCCGGCCTACCTGCTGGGTTTGGTGGTCGCGGGCGTGTTCCTGCGCGACAAGACGCTGGTGCACCGGATGCGCAGCATCGCCTTCGCCGTTTTCACGCCATTCTATTTCATCAAAGCCGGCCTGTTCGTGTCGCTGGCGGCGCTCTGGGCCGGCCTCGCCGTTATCGGCGTGCTGCTGGCGCTGAAGATGGTCACGAAATACGTCGGCGTGTGGCCGCTCTCCCGCTATTTCTTCATGCGCTCGCGCGAGGCGCACTATACGGCGCTGCTGATGTCCACCGGCCTGACCTTCGGCACGATCTCGGCCCTGTTCGGCTTGCAGAACAAGATCATCAACCAGCAGCAATACTCGGTGCTCGTGACGGTCGTCATCCTCAGCGCGTTTGTGCCGACGCTGATTGCGCAAAAGTTTTTCCAGCCGCCCGTCCGGACGATGATTGGTTGGGGCCGGTTGTATCAGCGCAGAATCAACGGAATGGCGGATGCGGGTTCACCGTCCGCCGGAAAGTGAGGCAGCCATGTTCAAGAAAATCCTTGTGGGTTATGACGGTTCCAAAGGCGGCAAAGCGGCCCTAGCCCATGCCACCGCACTAGCCAAGGAAGGCAAAGGCCAGATCACCGCACTCTGGGTGCGCGAACCGCTGCCGCGCTACACCGACTTGCCCGGCGAACCGGAAGAGGAATCCGAGGCGGCGGAGGATTATTTCACCGAACGGAAAAAGGAAGTCGCCGAGGCCGCCGTGCAGCAGGGCGTTCCGATTGCCTGCGAGACGCGGTGCGGCCATCCGGCAAAGACGATGGTGAAGTTCGCCGACGAAGGCGGCTACGATCTCATCGTCATCGGCCACAGCGACCACTCCGAATTGTGGGGCCGCCTGCTGGGCGACACCGCTGACCGGATTAGCGACCACGCTCATTGCAGCGTGCTCATCGTGAAGAGATGCGAGAAATAATCCACGCGCGGGCCGAAGGTGGAACTTGACACCGGCTGTCGGTTCCATTCTCATTGCGCGCACTTTGGCAATGGATTCTGCCAACCCGAAAGGGAAAACCGCCGAGCAGTTTTTGAGGCTGATGACTCCTACCAACGCCTCGCGGCGCGGGTAGGAGTTTTTTATGCCCGCACGCGGTACGACCGAACGATGCGACGAAAGGAAACATGAAACGGCTAATCACGACTGCCGTGTTGCTGGTAGCGGTTGCAGGAACAATGCGCGGCGAAGAGTCCGCGTTGTTGAAACTGACGCAAACCATCCCGTTGCCTCATGTCAAGGGCGGGTTCGACCTGATGGCGGTGGATGTGGCGGGTCGGCGACTTTTCGTTAGCGCCGAGGACAACAACACGGTGGAGGTCATTGACCTCGCCGCCGGCAAATGGCTGCGCAGCGTCAGCGGTTTCAAGGAGCCAAAGTGGGTGGTCTATCGTCCGGAGTCGCGCCGGCTCTATGTCGCCAACGGCGGCGACGGAAAAGTGCGCGTGCTGGACTCGCGCTCCTTCGAGTTGGTGAAGGAATTCGAGTTCAAAGGAAAAGCCGACAACCTCCGCTACGACGCGAAAACCAAACAGCTTTTCGTCGCCTTCGGCAAGGGTTTCGGCACACTCGGCGTTGTGGACACGGTCAAAGACGCCATCGTCGGCGAGATCAAACTCGCAGATTTCCCGGAACAGTTCGAGATGGAGACCGGCCGCATTCTCGTGAACGTCCCCGCCGCGAACCACATCGCCGTCATTGATCGCAAACGGGGCGCGGTCGTGGACACCTGGCCGGTGCGGGAAGCCAAGGAGAACGTGCCGATGAGTTTCGATCGGAATCATCGCCGCCTGTTTGTTGGCTGTAAGACGGGAAAGTTCGTCGTGCTGGACGCGGACTCCGGCAAGTCTGTCGCGAGCCTCGACATCGCCGCCGGCTGCGACGGCATCTACTACGACGCGAAACGCAAGCGACTTTACATCTCTTGCGGCGCAGGCTCCCTCGATGTCATTCAACAACTCGACGCAGACCACTACGCGCTGGCCGGGAGAATTCCTACGGCCCCCGGCGCAGACACATCGCTCTTCGTACCGGAATTGGATCGGCTCTACTTGGCCGTCCCACAAAGCGAGCAACAAAAACCGGAGATTCGCTTTTACCAGATGCCTCGTGGATTGATGACGACGGAAAAGGTGCATGTCATCACGTATCGTGCGGGCCAGCCGAAACCATGAGCGCGGGGGATTGATTTGCAGCGGCTTAACGGCCAACCTGCGCGCAACAATAGGCGTCTGGCTCGACAGCAACCGGGTTATACATTTAAAAAAGAAGACGACGGCAGGCACAGCCAAAAGGAGATCGCATCCATGACCAAGATCACAGCCATTCACGCCATTGAAATTCTCGATTCGCGCGGCAACCCCACCGTCTCGGTCACCGTCGCGCTTGCCAACGGCATTGAAGCCAGCGCCGCCGTGCCCTCCGGCGCGTCCACGGGCGAGAACGAAGCCGTCGAATTGCGCGACGGCGACAAGAAACGATACGGCGGCAAAGGCGTGCTCAAGGCCGTCGCCAACGTCAACAATCTCATCGCGCCCAGGCTAGCCGGCATGGACCCGTCGCAGCAGGCCGAGATTGATTACCGGATGATCGAACTCGACGGCACGCCCAACAAAGCCGGACTCGGCGCCAACGCCATCCTCGGCGTCTCGATGGCCGTCGCGCGCGCGGCTGCCATGACGGCGGGGCTTCCGCTCTATGCCTACCTCGGCGGGCCCGGCGCGGTCATTCTGCCCGTGCCGATGATGAACATCCTCAACGGCGGCAAGCACGCCGACAACAGCGTGGATTTCCAGGAATACATGGCCATGCCCCTCGGCGCGCCCACGTTCGCCGAGTCGTTGCGCTACGGCGCGGAAACCTTCCACGCGCTCAAGGCCATCCTTCACAAGAAGAAGCTCGCCACCGGCGTCGGCGACGAAGGCGGTTTCGCGCCCAACCTCGAAAGCAACGAGCAGGCGGTGGAGGTCATTCTGGAAGCCATCGCGGCCGCCGGTTTCAAGCCCGGCAAGGACGTCGCCATCGCGATTGATCCGGCCTCCAGCTCCTTCTTCGAGAACGGCAAATACATTCTCGCCAAGTCTGGCCAGGGCAAAAAGTCCAGCGACGAGATGGTCGCGCTCTACGCGGCGTGGGTGAAGAAGTACCCCATAGTTTCCATTGAGGACGGCCTGGCCGAGAACGACTGGTCCGGCTTCGCGAAACAAACCGCGGTCATGGGCGACAAGGTGCAAATCGTCGGCGACGACATCTATGTGACCAACACGAAGTTCATCGCGCGCGGCATCAAGGAAAAGTCCTCCAACGCCGCGCTCATCAAACTCAACCAGATCGGCACGGTCACGGAAACCATCGAAGCCATTCAGATGTGCCAGCGCGCCGGCTGGCGCTACGTCATCTCGCACCGCTCCGGCGAAACGGAGGACGCGTTCATGGCGGACTTCGCCGTGGCGATGGGCGGCGGTCAAATCAAAACCGGCTCGACCTGCCGCTCCGAGCGCATCGCCAAATACAACCGCCTGCTGGCCATCGAAGCCGGGTTGGGCAAGCGGGCTGTCTTCGGCGGCGCGTTGTTCCAGACCAGCCGTGCCTGACGTGAAGCATGCGCACCATGCGACGGAACTTGTTTAGCATGCCGTTGTGTGCCGTCCTGGCGATGGCACTCGCCGGCTGCGCGGATTTTGAGAACAAGCCGCTCTTGCCACAACAGACCGCCGCCGGGTTCGAGGGCCGGACGTTCGCGGACGCGGGGCTGAAAAAGTTTCTGGAGACGAACCTTCACCGCGAGTTCGCGCCGTGGCCGCCGCGGTCGTGGGATTTCGATACGCTCACGCTGGTCGCGTTTTATTACCATCCGAGCCTTGATGTCGCGCGGGCCGACTGGGCGGCGGTAAGCGCCGGCATCCGCACCGCGAACGAACTGCCCAACCCCACCGCCGGCGTCTCGCTCCTCCACGAACCGGTGCCGGACGCTCCCGCTCCGTGGATTCCGTCATTGATCTTCGACCTGCCCATCGAGACGGCCGGCAAACGCGGGCTGCGCACCGATCAGGCGAAGCATCTTTCCGAATCGGCCCGGCTGAACGTCGCCTCCATCGCCTGGCAGGTGCGGAGTCATCTGCGGACCAGTCTGTTGGATTGCGTGTGGGGCCAGCAGCGCGTGGCACTCCTGCAACGCCAGGTGGCCCTTCAACAAGACCTCAACCAACGCTTCGAGTCCCAGTTCCAAGCCGGGGCCATCGCCCAAATGGAACTAACCAACGCCCGGATCGCCCTGGCCCGCGCGCGCGCCGACCTCGCCGACGCGCAACGGCAGTTCGCCGCGACCCGCGTGAATGTGGCCGACGCTCTCGGCCTGCCCGCCGCCGTGTTGGACGGCGTTTCGCTGGGTTTCGACCTGACGCGCCTTGAGGACAGCCGCCGGTTGACTTCGGCCGACGCGCGCAGCACGGCGTTGCTGCGCCGCACGGACATCCTCGGCGCGCTGTCGGACTATGCCGCCAGCCAGTCTGCCCTCCAGTTGGAAGTGGCCAAACAATATCCCGACATCCACCTCACTCCCGGTTATTCATGGAACGCCGGCAACACCGGCGATCACGATTGGCTGATCGGCATCACCTCGCTTGTGCCCATGTTCAATCAACACAAAGGGCCGATCGCCGAAGCCGCCGCGCGCCGCGATGCCCTCGCCGCGCGGTTCCTGGCGTTGCAGGCCAAGGTGATCGGCGATCTCAACCGCGCCATCGCGACGTTGCGCGCCAGCGAAAACAACGTGGTCGTCCTCGGCCAACTGACTGCGGAAAGGGCGGCGCGCCAGCGGAGTGTCGAGGCGCAATTCAAGGCGGGCGCGGTGGACCGGCTGGAAGTGCTCGGCGCCACGTTGGAGCTGGCCGCGGCGCAATTAACGCGGCTCGATGCCCAGGCCCAGGCCCAACAGGCTTTCGGCGCGCTCGAAGACGCGATTCAAAGCCCGTTGCCGAAGCCGTCGATGATCGAAGCCAACGCCCGCTCTCAAACTCCATCTCCAAAGCCATGAAAAAAATCTTGCTTGGATTGTTGCTCGGCTTTGCCGCCGGCGGCGCGGCGACGTGGTGGTTTCTGCAATCACACCAGCCGACCGCGCCCGCAGCCGCTGAAGCCGAAGCCAAACACCCCGAAGCGGCGAAAAGCGACGGCCGCCTTCATCTCAACAAGGAGCAACTCGCCAATGCCGGCCTTGCCTTCGCCCAGCCGCAACCGGCGGAGTGGCAGGCGGACGTGAAAGCGTTCGGGCGCGTGCTCGATCCCACGCCGCTGGCGACGCTGCTGACGGACATCGAGGCGGCGCGCGCGGCGGTGGACGCTTCCGCGAGGGAATTTCAACGCCTCAAGTCGTTGAACGCGCAGGACAACACGGCGTCGGTGCGCGCCGTGGAAGCGGCGGACGCGATTCTCAAACGCGACCGCGCCGTGCTCGACGCGGCACAGACGCGCCTGCTCACCGGCTGGGGCAAGGTGCTGGCCGGTCGCGCGGACCTTGCCGCGTTGGCGCGCTCGCTGGTGATGGAGGAGGCCGCGCTGATCCGTGTGGATTTTCTCGCGGGCGAAACGCTGCCGCCGGAACCGTGCCGCGTCCGCGTCGCGCCGTTGCCGGGCGACGAAGCGCCGCGTGACGCCGTCGTGATCGGCCCCGCGCCGACCGCCGACGCGCAGGCGCAAGGCGCCGCGTTGCTCGCGCTGCTGCATGCGCCTGCGCCCGCGCCGGGCACGGCGCTGCTGGCGTGGGTGGGCGGCGGCGAAACCGCACGGCACGGCTTGCGGCTGCCGCGCTCGGCCATTGTTCGGCACGGGGGGCAGGCGTTCGTTTTCGTGGCGACCGGCGAAGATGCCTTCGAGCGCCGTCGCGTCGAGCTGGCTCCGCCGCAGAACGACGGCGTGGTCGTCACCGGCGGCGTAAAGGCGGATGAACGCGTTGTCGTGACCGGCACGCAGCAGTTGTTGTCGGAGGAACTCAAGAACGCGAACGGGCCGGAATAACCCTCATGCTTCAGGCTCTCGTCCAATTTTCGCTCCGGTTTCGCGGCATCGTGGTGTCGCTGGGCGCGCTGTTGATGGCCTACGGGTTTTATGTCGCGTCCCACGCGAAACTCGACGTGTTTCCCGATTTCGTGCCGCCGCAGGTAACGGTGCAGACAGAATCGCCCGGCCTCTCAGCCGAGCAGGTCGAGGCGCTCGTCACGCGGCCGCTGGAGTCGGCCATCAACGGCCTCGGCAGTCTCAATTCGCTCCGTTCGGAGTCCATCCAGGGTCTCTCGATCATCACGGTTGTGTTCAAGGAAGGCACGGCGATCCTGCCCGCGCGGCAACTGCTCGCCGAAAAACTCGGTGAGACGGCCGGCTCGCTTCCCACTGGCGTGAAAACACCCAGGATGTCGCCGCTGGTGTCGGCGACAATGGACTTGCTGAAGATCGGCCTGCTGAGCGACCGGCTGACGCCAATGGAGCTGCGGACTTTCGCCGACTGGACGTTGAAGCCGCGGCTGCTTGCCGTGCCGGGTGTGGCGAAATGCATTGTCTTCGGTGGCGAGGTGAGGCAGTGGCAGGTGCAGGTGCATCCCGACCGGCTCGCGGTGCACCAGCTTGCGCTGGCCGACGTGCTTGCGGCGGCGCGGCTGGCCACCGGCGTGCGCGGCGCGGGATTCATCGAGACGGAAAACCAGCGCGTGACTTTGCAAACCGAGGGCCAGTCACTCGACGCGGCGGCGCTCGCGGAGGTCGTCGTGGCCACCAGCGCCAACGGCGTGCCGGTGCGGCTTAAAGAGGTGGCCACCGTGAGCGCGGGGGTCGAGCCGAAGTTTGGCGACGCGTCGATCATGGGCCGGCCAGGCGTGTTGATGGTGATGGACAGCCAGTATGGCGCGAACACCATGGAGGTCACGACCCGGCTGGAGGCGGCGCTGGCGGACATGCAGCCGGTCCTGGCGCGCGAGGGCATCACGCTCCATTCGCGGCTGCACCGGCCCGCGACGTTCGTCGAGATCTCGCTCGCCAACATCCGGCATTCGCTCTGGCTTGGCGCGGCGCTGGTGGCGGTAGTGCTGTTTGTGTTTCTCGGCCATTACCGCACCGCGCTGATTTCGCTGGCGGCGATCCCGCTGTCGTTGCTCGCCGCGATTGTCGTGCTGGATCGGCTTGGCGTGTCGCTGAACACAATGACGCTGGGCGGTCTGGCCATCGCCATCGGCGGTGTGGTGGACGATGCGATCATTGACGTGGAGAACATCCTGCGCCGGCTGCGCGGAAACCAGTCGGCAGCCAGCCCGCAGCCGGTGATGCGGGTGATCCTCGACGCGTCGCTGGAGGTGCGCGGCGCGGTGGTATATGCGACGTTCATCGTCGCGCTGGTGTTCGTGCCGGTGCTGATGCTTACGGGGCTTCACGGCAGCTTCTTCGCGCCGCTGGCGATGAGCTATATCTTCGCCACGCTTGCCTCGCTGGCGGTGGCGCTGACGGTGACGCCGGCGCTGACGTTCCTGCTGTTCCGCCACGGCGCGGGAAAAGAGACGCCGCCGAAGCTGCAGGAGCTGTTGCGGCGCGGCTACGGGCGCGTGCTCGGCTGGGTGGCGCACTGGCCGCGCACGGTGATGACAGTCGTGGCACTGCTCTGTGCCGCCGGTTTGGCGCGCCTGCCGTATCTTGGCGGCGAGTTCATGCCGGAGTTTCGTGAGGGTCATTTTGTGCTCCAGGTCTTCGCCGCGCCGGGCACGTCGCTGGCGGAGACGATGCGCATCGGCAAACGAATTTCCGGGGAACTGCTGAAGAACCCGAACATCGCCACAGTGGAGCAGGAGGCCGGACGCGCTGAACAGGGCGAAGACACGTGGGGACCGTATCGCAGCGAGTTTCACGTCGAATTGAAGCCGCTGCCTGGCGAGGCGCAGGCGAAGGTTGAGGAAGAAATCCGCGACGTGCTCAAGCGGACGCCGGGGATCAATTTCAATGTGACGACGTTTCTCGGCGACCGCATCAGTGAGAGCCTCACCGGCGAGGTCTCGCCGGTGGTTGTGAACATTTTTGGCGACGACCTCGACCTGCTCGACGCCAAAGGGCGCGAGGTGGCGCGCGTGTTCGCCGACCTTGGCGCGAAGGACGTGCAGATGAAATCGCCCTCCGGCGCGCCGCGGCTCGACGTGCGGTTGCGTAGCGACCGCCTGATGGAACTCGGTTTTCGCCCGGTCGAAGTGCTGGAGGCCGTGCAGACCGCTTACCAGGGCACGGTCGTGGCGCAGGTTCACCGCGGCATGATCGTCGAGGACGTGGCGGTGTGGCTCGATGAGGCGGGACGGCGTGACCTTGACGGCGTGGGCGGATTGCTCCTGCGCAACGCGGCAGGACGGCTCGTGCCGTTGCGCGAACTGGCGGAAATCGAACACACCGGCAGCCGCGTCTCGATCCTGCACGACGGCGCGCGACGCCGGCAAACGGTGACATGCGATCCCGGCGAACGCGATGTCGCGTCGTTCGTCGCCGACGCGCGGAAAGCGGTTGCAGCCAGGGTCAATCTGCCGGGCGGCGTCTATGTCGAGTTTGGCGGCGCGGCGGAAGAGCAGCAGCGGGCCACGGAACAACTGCTGCTCCAGAGCGGCGTTGCCGCGGTCGGCATCGTCATGTTGCTGCTGGTCGCGCTCGGCAACTGGCGCAACGTCGGCCTGGTGATGTTCAACCTCCCGTTCGCGCTCGTCGGCGGCGTGGCCGCGATCAGCGTCGCCGCGTTGCTGGGTCAGCCGGAGGAAGGCCGGCTCTCGATGGGCGCGCTGGTCGGTTTCGTGACGCTCTTCGGCATCACCACGCGCAATTCGATCATGCTGCTCTCGCATTACGGGCATCTCGTACGCGAGGAAGGCCAGCCGTGGGATGCCGCCGCCGCGATCCGCGGCGCGACGGAGCGGCTGGTGCCCATCCTGATGACCGCGCTGGTGACGGGCTTGGGCCTGCTGCCGCTGGCGCTCGGCAGCGGCGAGGCGGGCCGCGAGATCGAAGGCCCGATGGCCATTGTCATCCTCGGCGGCCTGGGCACCTCGACGCTGCTGAATCTGCTCGTGCTGCCCACGCTGGCGCTGCGTTATGGGCGATTCAACCGGCCGGACGAGGCATGACGCCGGCGTTTCGGTCCCGGCGGTAGACCGCGCGAAAACAGCGGTCCGTTGTTTATTTCTTCAATCGCACGCGCAGATTCACGATTTTCCAGGGCGGGATTTGGAGATGAATGCCGTCGTCGCAGACTTCGATCCTGCCGAGTTCATGCGCCGGCTTCCCGAGAAAATCCGTTTCACAAACCGACTCCACCGGTTGGCCCAGGCGAATGATGGCATTGGCTTGCCGTCCGGTCGTTTCATAGAGCCGGAGTTCCTCCACCGGATTCTTTTCCCCTTGTGGCTGCACAAGCCGCAACGTCGTAAGCACAACGTTGGCAGGTTCGACCTCCGCGAACGAGGCTTGATCCGCCAGCGTCGCGCCTTTGTTGACAGGCGCCTTGCCCGGTCGCACGTAGCGAAGGCCGAGATCGTGTGAAAATGCCAGCAGCGGGACGTGCGACTCCATCGCATCGCGGTATGCAGTCGCCTCGCGCCACGTGCCCACGTGCGGGACCAAGGCGCAGTCGAAGGCGTGATGGCCGGTGCCCTTGATGGAAGGATGCATCCTGCCCCATGAATCTGGCGTCAGCGGACGCACGCGAAGCAGGAGAAACTCCAGCGACTGGCTGGCGCGATCAAACGCGTAGCCGGTGTTCGCGCCGGGCGGGCAGACGAAAGTATAACCGGACTTGTCCGAAGACACATCCGCCCAGCGGCTGGCGTAGAAGCCGTTCGTGTAGCCTTTGACGAAAAATTCCTCACGGAAAGGTTCCGTCTGAAATTGCTCACGTAGTTCGGCACCGAAGGGGATGCCGGCAAAGACGCTCCCCGCCATGGCCACCGGAAAACGAATCGCGAAGACACCGCAGCCTTCAGTGGCATCCAGTTCGACGTGATAATCCAGACGCCGGCTGTTGCGCCAGAGGCGGAGTTCGCGCGTCGCCGAATGTCCGCCAAACGTTCCTTTCGCGCGGAGGGCGGCGAACACGGGACCCGCGACCTGTTGCAACTCGTCCTCTTTTGCGGTCCATCGGTGCATCGCACCGAGCGGGCCATCCATCATCCAACTTTTCGTTTGTGGCGCGTCATAGTAAACGACATCGCCCAAGCCGCCGGCTTCCGCCGAGCCGAGTTGGACGTGGCGCGTCTTGTCCGAAATCTCCAGCGTGCCGTCGCTCCGCATTCGGATGCGAAATCGCTCGTTCTCGACCGGCCCGGCACCGCGGCTAAAAGTGGCACCGCCAGCCGCGGCGGCCGGGTTCACGCCGAGGTAGAAGGTTTTGTAGCCGCACGCCGGCACCGCCTCCGCAATGAACGCGACGCGCTGAGGGCCGGTAAACTGAATGGGAACATCCTTGCCCGCAGCATCGCGGAGCCGCAGCGGCGCGCTGTCGCCCTGCACGGCGACTTCAACCGGGCCGGTGACCGGCCATGCGTGGAAGTTGAACACCACCAAGGGCGCGCCCAGGCCGGTGCGGAAACCGATCTTCTCGGTCACGGCCGAGAGCGTTTCGTGGAGCGCCTGTTCGATCTTCGCGCGGCGTTGGCGCGCGAACGCCATGCGTTCCTCGTAGTCCACCGTCCACGCCCACAGGATGGCGTGACCGGTGCAGGAGAGCACGTCGTGCCAGAGCCGGTCCACGACACCGCGCTCAATCTCCCGTCCTGCGCGCTTCGCGATGACCTGCGCCTTTTCCAGACAGAGCAGCCGGTCTTCGTCCTGGTTATTCTGCATGTAAAGGTTGCGGTCGCCGTGCGCGCCGGCCTCGACGTAACACTCCAGGCTGTCGAGCGGGCCTTCCCGTTCGGTCAACTTCGCGCCGCACTTCTCCACTTCTTCGAAATAGCGCCGGTTGGTTCCGAGAATCTTCCGGTGCCGGTCCCAGCCGGCGACGGCCACGGGCAACTTCGGGTCGGGCAGCACATCGTCACCGCCAATCGCTTCCCGCCAGATCGGCGCGGGCAGGAAACCGTTCACCGCCTCGCCGTATTTGCCCATCTGGTTGTAGCCATAGAAACATTTCGCCGAGAGCATGCGCGTGCCGTCGAGGCCCTTTCGCCAGAAGACGACCTGCGGGCCGACCGGACGCGAAAACATGAAATAACGGTAGCCGGCTTTGGTGAAAATCTGCGGCATCTGCGAGGGGCCGCACATCAGGTCAACGGAATTATAGACCTTCAGCGCGTCGTCCGGGGCGTGGCGCAGGAAATACTCCCTGCCGAGCACCAGGTTGCGCACCAGCGTCTCCGGATACACCTCGGTTAGCCGCGGATTGCTGATCGCGCCGATGATCTCGATCCGGCCTTCGCGCACGCGCCGCCAGAACTCGGCGATCATCTCCGGCCATTCGCGCGCGGCTTTGTCGAGAAACGGGGCGAGTTCCTCGTTCTCGGTCTCCAGCAACCACACGTAGTGGGGATGACTGCGCATGAGGACGAGCACTTGGCGGATGATTTCCGCGTAGCGCTGCTCGTGCCACAAGCGCGTGTGGCCCCAACACCAATCGCAGTGCGAGGAAACGTTGACCACCGTCAGTTGCGGCCCGGCGTCGGGTTTGACCGCCGGCCCGGCGAGAGCTTGCGCGGGGACAGCCATCACCAGCAGGACGATCAGGCGGAACAACGCGTATGGTTTCACGGTGGACTCCTTTTTCAAATTCGTCCGGACAGGCGAATCAATAGATACCCGTCGGGCCATGTACAACAATTCTTTTTTCGCGGTTCACGCGCTTCCCGGCCGGAACGGGGACAGAGATTGCGCGGTTCCTGCTGGATATTCTCCGGGATTAACTGACACGGACTAGGTGGGTCAACGCCGATGGATTCCATCGCCCCGCTGACAACAGAGCCGGGTTCCGGTAACGCTGGAAAAAACGCGGCCCATCCTCTACGCTGCCGGCACGATGAAGATTGCGCGCTGGCTGCTCCCGCTCTTGGGGGTGTCCTTTGCCGTCGCGGCGGAGGAAGCGCCGATGCGCCAAATCGCCACGATCCCTCTGCCGAAGGTCGAGGGGCGCATAGACCACCTGGCTGTGGACACGGCGCGCCAGCGGCTGTTTGTCGCCGCGCTCGGCAACGGCTCGCTCGAAGTGGTGGACCTCGACAAGGGCGCGGTTGTGAAACACATTGGCGGTTTGCGCGAACCGCAGGGTGTGGTTTACGCGGCGGGCTTGGACAAACTCTTCGTCGCCTGCGGCGGCGACGGCACGTTCAAGGTTTTTGACGGCGGTTCGCTGGAGCTGATAAAGGACGTGCAGCTCGGCGAGGACGCCGACAACGTCCGCTACGACGAAAAGACGCGCCGCGTTTATGTCGGCGATGTCGGACTGGCGATCCTCGACGCGGCCACCGGCAGGCGCCTCGGCGATATCAAGCTGATGGCGCATCCGGAGTCGTTTCAGTTGGAGAGCCGGGGCCCGCGGGTTTTTGTGAACGTCGCGCGGGACGGCCTCGTCGCTATGGTGGACCGCGACAAACGCGCGGTCGTCGCCCGATGGCCGTTGGGGGAGGCTCGCGCCAATTTTCCGATGGCGCTGGACGAGGCGGGCCAGCGGCTGTTTGTCGGTTGCCACAAACCGCCGCGGCTGGTCGTGCTGAACACAACGACTGGCAAGATCATGGCTTCTTTGCCGATAGACGGCGATGCCGACGACCTGTTTTTTGACGCGGCGCGCCGGCGCATTTACATCTCGTGCGGCGTCGGCCTGTTGGACGTGCTGCGGCAAACGGACGCCGACCATTACACGATGGCGGGAAAAATCCCCACGGCGGCGGGCGCGCGCACGTCCTTGTTGGTCCCGGCGTTGAACCGTTTCTTCCTCGCCGTGCCGCATCGCGGCGAGCAACCGGCGGAGATTCGCGTTTACGAACTGCCCTAGGAAGAGACGAGGCCGGAGCAAAATATTTCTGCGTTTTCCACCAATCAAAGGAATGCAATGAGCTATTGGCGATGGGTTGTTTTCCTGCTGGCATTGAGCTGTAGCGTGCGTGCGTCAGACGAAGCGCCGCCGACGCCGAAGTGGCTCCGCGACATCACGCGCGTCGCCTACACCGACCTGCCGAACATCCAGTCCATCGGCGACTGGCCGGAGAAGCTCCTCGAGGATTGCGGCAAGGCCGGGGTTCAGTTGTTCTTCTCGCGGGCGCACAGCGGCGACGGATGGAATGAACTGGGCTGGAAGAGCGCGTTCGGCAAGCCCGACCCGAAAATGGGCGACCGCGACGGCACGCGCGAGGTGCTGGCGCTCTGCCACAAACACGGCATCCGCTACATTCCTTATCTTTGGGCGCAGCGCGAGCCGGCGGCGTTTGGCGTGGAGCATCCGGACTGGCGGTGCGTCAACGCGCAAGGAAAGAAGACCGCCTACTTCTGCATCAACACGCCCTACCGCGACCTCGTCCGCAACCGCATCGTCGAACTGGTCAAGGAGGTCGGTGTGGACGGCATCTTCTTCGACATGTTCCACGCGCGCGCCGACGAATGCTACTGCGTGGCGTGCAAGGCGAAGTTCAAACAGGAAACCGGCCAGGAACCGCCGCTGAAGGAGGACTTCGACAGCGTGCTCTGGCAGCAGTGGGTAAATTTCAAATACCGCTCCATCGAGTCAACGATGCTGGAGTTCAATCGCGCCATCAAGGCAGCGAATCCAGAGGCCGCGCTTCTCGTGAACTCGTGGAACGCGTGGGTTTATCGAAATCCGCATAACATCCGCAACTCCATCCGCGTGGCTGAGGTCGTGGACGGCATGTTGGAGGAAACCGGCTGGTATGACACGGTGGACCCGTCGTTCTTCGCGTTCCCGGCGCTGCACAACTTCATGAGCTGGCATCTCGGCGGCCTCTGCAAGGACACGCGCGCGTTCATGTGGTCGTCGCCGAGCTACGTGCGGTCGCAGCCGGTGGGCGGCGTCGAGGCCACGATCCGCGTCATGACAATGATGGCCAACGGTTCGGTCCCCGCGCAGTCGGTGCCGGGCCGCGACGTGATGGCGCGTTACATGGCCGACACCGCCGCGCGCGACAATTTTTTTCGCCACGACCGTGTTCATCCCTGGTGCGGACTCGTCGTGTCGGAGAAAACCGAGTTGTGGTATGGCCGTGACGACTCGAAGAACCGCTACATCAAGGGCGTCTATGGCGCATTCCAGGCGATGATGGAGCGCCACCTGCCGGTCTCGCTCGTGACCGACCGCGAACTGGAACGCGGCAAGCTCGACGACTGCAAGGTTCTCTTCATGCCCAATTGCGCCGCCATGAGCGACACCGAGTTGGAAACGGTGCGCCGTTTCGTCCGCAACGGCGGTGGCCTCGTGGCCACCTACGAGACGTCGCTCTATGACGAGCACGCCAAACCGCGCGAGACTTTCGGCCTTGCCGATGTGCTCAATGCAAAGAAGACCGGCGCGTTCGACTGCCGGCGTCTGGTCATCAGTTGGGACGCGAAACAACAGCACGGCGCACATCTGCATCTCGCGCCCCAGCACCGCTGGGCCTCCGATCCGGTGATCCTCGACACGCTGGCGCGCCGCAATGCAACGCAGTCGCTGACCAACATTAGCTACGGCCTGCCGCTCAACTGCCAGATGCTTCTCGTCGAGCCGTTGAAGGGCGCGCCCAGCCCGATGCGGATCGTGGCCGCCACGACGGACAAAAAAACCGGCGAGGTCACGCGCACGAACACGCCGGCGATCATCGAGAGCACCTACGGCAAGGGCAAGGTTATCTTCCTCCCGCACGACCTCTCGTGGTCATTTTTTCGTTTTGGCCAAGAGCATTGGTCGCGGATGATGGAGCTGGCCTTACGCGAGGTCGCCGCCGCCCCGCCGGCGGTCGAGGTCGCCGCGCCGCGGATCGTGCAGGCGATGACGCACACTCAGGATGGCCGACTCATCGTCCATCTGCTCAACGATATTTCCTCCCTTGGCCGCTCGCAGAACATCGCCGGCGAATCGCTCTACGAACGGCGCGAGGTCATTCCGATCCACGACATCACGCTGACTTTCCGAGACAAAAAGTGGAGCCGCTTCCTGCTGGTGCCCGGCAACAAGCCGCTCCAGTCGGTGGCGACAAGGGACGGCCTGACCGTGACCGTGCCGCAGTTGGACATTCACGCCATGGTTGTGGCGGAGTAAGCTTATGAAGAGAAACATGCTGCCCAAGAACATGGCGTTATGCATCGCGCTGCTTTTGCCCTTCATGGCATTCGCCGCCGACCCGCCGGCTGGGACCGACACCGGCCTGGAGTTCATTGACACCAGCTTCGAGAACGCCTCGCCGCTCTGGTATGAGTTCACCTCCGACGGGACGATACTCGTTCACCTGCTCTACGACCAGGAGCGCAACTCGCCCAACCGCGCCGCCGGACACATTCATTTCCTGCTCCACGCCAAGACCGGCTCCAAGCTCACACTGGAGTTCAAGAACCTGGACAACGTCTGGAACGGCAAGCCCGGCTCCGTGGCGAAGGAAATCAAAGCAATTTCCCTTTCTGAGAACGGCAGGGATTGGAAGGTGGTCCGGGCCGAGAATCTGCCGGGAGATCGCGTGCGGCTCACCGTCGAAATGCCCGGCCCGCGGCTTTACGTGGCGCGCATCGAGCCTTACCGCATCTCCGACCTCGACGCTCTCCTCGCGTCCATCCGCAACAATCCGCTCGTGCAAATCACGCCCATCGGCAAGACGGTGCAGGGCCGCGAACTCGAAATCATCCGCGTCGGCGACGAACACACGCCGTATCGCGTTTTCATTCGCGCGCGGGCGCATCCGTGGGAGCCCGGCGGCAACTGGGTTGTGCAGGGACTCATCCAGCGCCTGCTGAAAGGCGACGACCAGGCAAGGAAGTTCCTCCAACGTTATTGCCTCTATGTCATGCCGATGGCGAACAAGGACGGCGTCGCGCGCGGCGGGACACGGTTCAATCTTCAAGGCAAGGACCTCAACCGCAACTGGGACAAGCCCGCCGACCCACAACTGGCCCCGGAAAACTACGCGCTGGAAAAGTGGCTGGAGAAAATGATCCGCGCCGGCCAGCCGCCGCATCTGGCGTTGGAACTGCACAACGACGGCAGCGGTTTGCTGCACGTCAGCCGGCCGGCGGTGGCGGGGTTGCAGCGGCACGTTGAGCGCATGGCGACGCTGGAGACGCTGCTCCGCAAACACACGTGGTTCACCGAGGGCAGCAGCAAGCCGTCGTTCCACAATTCCGGCACGCTCGGCGACGGCTGGCTGGAACGCTACGGCATTGACGCGGCCGTCCACGAGTTCAACTGCAACTGGATCGCCGGGCTGAAAGATTACGCGACGGGCCGGCATTGGGAAAACTACGGCGAAAAGCTTGCGGACGTTTTTTACGAATACTTCGACACCGTGAAACCGTGATGCGGTAAGAAAAGGAAACCAACCATGAAACTCTGTGTGTTTATGCTGTCCTTCGTCGCGCTGGCTGGCGCGGCTTCTCTCGCGGGCGCGGATTCTTCCACGGCGCCCGACGGCTGGACGACCGCCGCGCCGCGCGATGAAATCAAGCCGCAGTTTGCCTGCAAACCCACCGGTGGCGTTGACGGCCAGGCGCTCTTCAGCATCCGCACCGACGCTCGCGACGGACTCGACGGTTGTTGGATGAAAACTTTTCCCGTCACGGGCGACAAGCACTTCCGATTCGAGGCGTTCTTTCGCGCCACCAACGTCAGCGTGCCGCGCCGCAGTGTTGTGGCGCGGGTGATGTGGCAGGACGCCGCGGGACGCCGGGTGCCGAGCGAGGAGCCGATCGTGAGCGGTTATCTCATCAGCAAAGGCAAACCGATGGCGCCGGAGGAATTCCCCACGACGAAAGCCACGCGCGCCGACGGCTGGACCGAAATCTCCGACACCTACCTTGTGCCCTCGCAGGCGACGCAGGCAAAAGTAGAGCTGCACTTGCAGTGGGCCGCGCGAGCCGAGGTGCGCTGGAGCAAGGTTTCGCTCGCCGAGGTGGCGCCGCCCGCGCCGCGGATCGTGCGGCTGGCCACGGTCCACCTCGTGCCGCGCGGCGGCAAAACAGTGGAAGGAAATTGCCGGCTCTTCGTACCGCTGCTGGCCGAGGCCGCGCGGCAAAAGGCCGACCTGGTGGTGCTCGGTGAGATCGCGCCATCGGCGAACCTCGGCAAGAAAAGCGAAGAGGTGGCCGAGCCGGTGCCCGGTCCGTCCACGGAGTATTTCGGCGCGCTGGCGCGGCAGCATAATTTCTACGTCGTCTTCAGCCTCGACGAACGCGTCGGCCATTTGATCTACAACGCCGCCGTGCTCATTGGTCCCGACGGCCGGCTTGTGGGCAAGTATCGCAAAACCTGCCTGCCGCGCGAGGAAGTCGAGGCGGGCATTGCGCCGGGAGGCGACTACCCGGTCTTCGAGACGCGCTTCGGCAAGGTCGGCATGATGATTTGCTATGACGGCTTCTTCCCGGAGACGGCGCGCGAACTGGCCAAGCGCGGCGCGGAGGTGATTGCGTGGCCGGTCTGGGGCTGCAATCCGCTGCTGGCCCGCGCCCGCGCCTGTGAGAACAATGTCTATCTCGTCAGCAGCACCTACGAGGACGCGTCGCGAAACTGGATGATCTCCGCCGTGTTCGACCGCAGCGGCGACGTGCTCGCGCAGGCCAAGGAGTGGGGCACGGTGGCCGTGGCCGAAGTGGACTTGAACAAGCGGACGATGTGGAATTTTCTTGGCGACTTCGGCGCGCGGGTGCCGCGTCACCGGCCAATTGCCGATTCCCGCGTCAAATGACGGCCGCCATTTCCGCGAACAAAACCAGGAGCCAACGATGCAACAACACGATTCACCCCACGCCGTCAACCGCCGGACATTTCTCACGCGCTCCCTGGCCGCGCCGGCGGCAATCGCCGCGGTGACTGCCGCCGCTTCACGCCAGGCGGCGGCCCAAAGCCCGCCAGTTTCGTCCCCCGCGCCACACGCGCAAGGCCAGTTGCCCAAGGGAAAAATCGGCGATCTGGAAATCAGCCGGCTCATCCTCGGCACCAACCACATCACCTTCTTCATGCACAGCCGCGACCTTCACTACGTGAACGATCTGTCGCGCCACTACAACACCGAGGAAAAAATCGCCGAGACTTTCGCCGAAGCCGAGGCCAACGGCGTCAACGCTTTCATGACGCACCAGGACGCGAAGATCGCCAAAATCTTCCGGCAGCATCGCGACCGCGGCGGCAAGCTCAAGTGGATCGTCGCGCCGTGGAGCGACAGCGAAGGCCGGGTCGCCGATCCGCCGAGCTACCGCCGCACCCTGCCGCAGCTCGTGGACAGCGGGGTGGACGCGCTCTACGTGCCCGGCATGATCACCGGGCAGTTGGTGAAGCAAGGCAAGGGCGCGTTGATCGGCGAAATGCTTGGCATCATCAAAGGCACCGGCCTGCCCGTCGGCGTCGCCTGTCACGAACTGGAGGTCGTGCAGTATTGCGAGAAGGAAAAGCTCCCGCTCGATTTCTACGTGAAGACGTTCCATCACCTGAAGTATCCCACCGCGCCGAAACCCGACGCGATGAAGACCGAATACGCCGAGGTGCCGGGCTACTGGTGCAACAACCCCGCGGAGACGGCGGAGTTCATGAAGGGCGTGACGAAGCCATGGATCGCCTTCAAGGTCATGGCCGCCGGAGCGATCAAGCCGCGCGAGGGTTTCCAGCACGCCTACGCCAACGGCGCCGACTTCATCCTTGCCGGCATGTTTGATTTCCAGATTGCCGAGGACGCGCAGATCGCCAGGGACACGCTCGCCGCCAATAAGAACCGCGCGCGTCCGTGGCGGAGTTGAGACCATCCGTCGGAACAAGTAATTTTCAACGCCAGGGAACGCCCATGAAACAGACTCCCGCCGTCGCCGTTTGTCTGGCCGCGCTGTTGTCGGTTGGCGCGGCGGTTACCCCGGCAGCAACAGCTGATGCGGGCCGGCGGCCCAACGTGCTGTTCATCGCCGTGGACGATCTCAACACGCGCATCGGCTGCTACGGCGACCCGGTCGTCAAGACGCCCAACCTCGACCGGCTGGCGCGGCGCGGCGTGCGGTTTGACCGCGCCTATTGCCAGTTCCCGCTTTGCAATCCCTCGCGCGCGTCGTTGCTGCTGGGACGCTACCCGACGACCACGGAGATCATTGACTTCGCGTATCCGGCGCTGTTGGGCCGCGATTGGGTGTCGCTGCCGCAGCATTTCCGCAACAACGGCTACGACGTGCGGCTGCTGGGCAAGGTTTGGCACTTCGACAAGGAGTTGATGAAAAACTGGTTTCATGAGGAAGTGCCCGGCGCGGAGTATCCGCCGGACTGGAGCGCGGGTGAGAAGTGGGTGCTAAAAAGCCAGGAAGTCCACGCGCGCATGTTGGGCGACCTGACCCGATGGGAGCCTTACCGCACGCAGGCGCCGCCGCCGAACAAGTTTGCCAACATGCTGCGGACCTGGGCCAACGTATTCGGCCCCGTGGCCGACGCCGAGGAGGACGGCGCGGAGGCGAGAGCCAAAGCCTACGAGTGGACCGCCGATGCGAAGAACGCCCGGCAGGCGGTGGAGTTGCTCGCGCGCCACGGCTTGTCGGACAAGCCTTTCTTTCTGGGCGTGGGTTTCTACAAGCCGCACGTGCCTCTCGTGGCGCCCAAGCGTTTTTTCGATCTTTACCCGCCGGAAAAGCTCCCGCTGCCGGACGATTTCGTGCCCGTGCCGACCGCGGACGACGCGGTGCCGCGATACGCCTTGCGCGACAACCTCGATCTGTTCTTCGAGGAGCGCGTGACACCGCAACGAGCCAGGGAAGCCATCGCGGCCTATTACGCCTGCATCAGTTTCATGGACGAAAAACTGAGCATCGTGCTGGACGCGCTGGAGCACGCCGGCTTGTCCGACAACACGGTGATCGTGCTTTGGGGCGACCACGGCTGGCATCTGGGCGAAAAAGGCATGTGGGCCAAGGGAACGTTGTTCGACGTGGCGGCGCGCGCGCCGTTGATCATTGTGGATCCCCGCAAAAAAACCGCCGGCCAGGGCTGCCGGCGCACGGTGGAATTTGTGGACATCTATCCCACGCTCGCCGAACTCTGCGGCCTGGCCTTGCCGCCGGGACTGGAAGGCAAGAGTCTGATTTCGCTGCTCGACAACCCCGAAGCCGTTTGGGACAAACCCGCATTCACGCTGGTGGCGCGTGAAGACTGGCTGGCGCGCTCGGTGCGAACGGAGCGTTGGTGCTACACCGAGTGGGACGAAGGCCGTCACGGCGCGGAGCTTTACGATCTGCAAGCCGACCCGCGCGAATCGAAGAACCTGGCGAAAGACCCCCGGCAATCCGCTACCATTGCCAGGTTGAGGGAAATGCTCCACACCGGCCCGGTGGCCAGGGAATCGCCGGTTCGGACTGCCGTTTTCCCGGACAAATTTTGCAAGGCCGAAGGAATGCGTTAACGTTTCCTAGACGATGAAGGTTTTGCTCACAGGCGCAAACGGTCTTGTCGGCTCGGCGCTGATACCCGAACTGACCGCCGCGGGACACAGCGTTACGCGGCTTTCACACTCGCAAGCGTGGCCGGAATTGGCGGGCCACGACGCGGTGGTGCATCTGGCCGGCGACAACGTTGCATCGGGCCGCTGGACGCCGGAGAAAAAGGCGCGCATCCGCGACAGCCGCGTGCAAATGACGCGGCGGCTTTGCGAAGCGGTCGCGAGGCTCGCGTCGCCGCCGCGCGTGGCCGTCTGCGCGTCGGCAGTCGGCTTCTACGGCCATCGCGGCGGCGAAATCCTGCGTGAGGAGAGCGCGCCGGGCGCGGATTTTCTGGCGGAGGTGTGCCGCGACTGGGAGGCGGCGACGAAGCCGGCGACGGACGCGGGAATCCGCGTGGTCAATCTCCGCTTCGGCGTCGTCCTCAGCACCACCGGCGGCGCGCTCGCGAAGATGCTGACGCCTTTCAAACTCGGCCTCGGCGGCGTCATCGGCGACGGCCGGCAATGGATGAGTTGGATTACGCTCGACGACGCGATCAGCGTGGTCAGCCGTGCACTGACAGACGGAACATTGCGCGGACCGGTGAATGCCGTCACACCGCAGCCGGTGACAAACCGCGAGTTCACGAAAACGCTTGGCCGCGTGCTGTGCCGGCCGGTGCTTTTCCCGCTGCCGGCGTTTGTGGCGCGGCTGACACTGGGCGAGATGGCCGACGCGCTGTTGCTGTCGAGCCAGCGTGTGGAGCCGGCAAAGCTGACCGCCAGCGGCTACCACTTCCGTTTCCCGGAACTCGACGGCGCGCTGCGGCATGCGTTGAACCAATAGTTTGTTCCTCGTCTACGCCCACCTGCGCTCCTTCAGGGCGCACACAATTGTTTGCTGCGGCCCCAAAGCAGCGCTCGCGGACTCGCTTGCCTTGGGCTGGTTTACTTCGGCGCGGCAAGACGAGGCGCCGTGCACGATATGAGAACGAACGGCGGTCAGGGACCGCAGCTACAGTTTACACAAATGTCACATTACCTTCGCAACTCTCACCTTGATTTCCGTCCAGCGGACTACTACAAGTCCGGCTCTTTTTGCGCGAGACCATGAACGAACGACGACGCGGCATCAACGAAGACTGGCTGGCGGTGTGGATCGGGCTGGGCATTTTTGCGCTTTCCCTCGGCACGCTGGCAGGCGTGGATTTGCTCGGCTGGAGCGTGACGACGAAGGTGTGGACGAACCTGGCGAAGGCGCTCGCGCCGGTGTCCGACTCCTGCGCGAAACTGCCCGGCGTGGTGTCGCTGCTGGCCACATATCTGTTCCTGCTCGCCGTGACATCGCTCGGCGCGGCGGCACTGCGGGCGAACGTGCGGCGTTTCGCGGGAGCGTTCACGGTGGTGTTCTGGATCAGCTACGCATGCTGGGTGATCGGCAGTTACGCCAACATCGCGGCGACGTCGGACAAGCTGGCGGCGTTCAAGATTTCCTGGTCGCTCCGACTCACCTCCGAAGCGGGCTTCATTGTTGCACTGGCGGCGGGGTTGATCGTCGGCAATTTTCTGCCACGTTGCGGCGAGGCGCTACGCGAAGCGATCCGGCCGGAGTGGTATATCAAGACCGGCATCGTGCTGCTCGGCGGGTTTTTCGGCGTGGCGGCAGCAGGCCAGTTGGTGCTGGCGAAGGCGGTGATGTTCCGCGGCGTTTGCGCCATCATCGAGGCTTACCTGATCTACTGGGGCTTGGTTTATTTCGTCGCGCGCAAATATTTCAAATTCCCGCGCGAGTGGGCGGCGCCGCTGGCATCGGGCATTTCGATTTGCGGCGTGTCGGCGGCCATCGCCACGGGCGCCGCCATCCGCGCGCGACCGGTGGTGCCGATCATGGTGTCGTCGCTCGTGGTGATCTTCGCGGTGGTGGAACTGGTGGTGCTGCCGTTCGCGGCGCAGCATTTCCTCGCCAACGAGCCGATGGTGGCCGGCGCGTGGATGGGGCTGGCGGTGAAGACCGACGGCGCGGCCGTGGCCAGCGGCGCGGTGACCGATTCGCTCATCCGCGAGCAGGCGCTGGCAACGTATGGCGTGCGTTACCAGGAAGGCTGGATCATGAACACCGCGGCGGCGATCAAGGTGTTCATTGACGTTTTCATCGGCGTGTGGGCGTTCATTCTCGCCGTCATCTGGAGCACGAAGATCGAACGGCGCGAAGGCGATCCGGTGCGGGCCGTGGAGATCTGGCAGCGGTTTCCGAAGTTCGTCCTGGGCTACATGTTGACGTTCGCCGTCGGGCTAACGCTCGGTCTGACCGCGCCGGCGTTGATGGGGAAGCTCAAGGCCGCGATGGCCGAGGCGAACGTGTTCCGCGGCATTTTTTTCGTGATGACCTTTTTCACCATCGGCGTGACGTCCAATTTCAAGCGGCTGGTTGAGGAGGGTATTGGCCGGCTCGCGCTCGTTTACGTCGTTTGTTTGTTCGGCTTCATCATTTGGATCGGGCTGGCGATCTCGTGGGTCTTCTTCCACGGCATCAAACCACCGCTGGTCACCGGTTGAAGGGCACGGAGGAACGCGCATGTCGGAAAAACCCAAACTGGCCGAGGAAATGAAAAAGCTGGCGGAGGAGCCGCTACTGCCCGTTGAGAAGAAACTTATCGCGTGGAGCGTCGGCCTCGGCATCGTGCTGCTGGGCTTGCTGGTCTGGATCAGCCGGACGTTTTTCCCGGGCTGAGCCGCGCGCTGGCCGTCAATCTCTTGCCACAAGCGCGATTTGAAAAAAACCGCGCCCCGCCGCCGCTTCGCGGTGGACGACGCGCAGGCCGGAGCCGGCCAGCAGCGGGCCGAGGCGGCGATTGACGTTGGTGGCGAAAAAAGAGGCGATCGGATTCAACAAGCGGAGCCGCAGCGGCAGCGGGCCTTGGTCGGGGGCGAATTTGTCGAGGATGACGGCGCGTCCGCCGCGGCGCAGCACGCGCGCGGCTTCGTTGAGGCAGAGCACCGGATCGGGAATGACGGCGACGATGAAGTGAAGGATGACGGCGTCGAACGAACCATCGGCAAACTCCAGCGCGTGGCCGTCCATCACGCGAGCGTCCACGGCGAGGCCGAGCCGCCCGGCGCGGCGGCGAAGTTTTTCCAGCATGGCCGGCGTGAGATCAATCGCCGTGAGGATCGGGCCGGGCGTGATGCCGTCGAGATCGAGGCCGGTGCCGGCGCCGGCGATAAGGACGCGCTCGCCGGGTTGGAGGTCGAGCAGCGCGAGGGAGCGACGGCGCATCCGTTGCGTCGGGCGCGCAATGAGGTCGTAGATCGGCGCCAGGCCACTGTAGCGAATGCGGTTCCAAAGGTTGGTGTTGACGTTCACGGCAAAGGTCGTCGCGGATCAGGATGCCGCCGGTTCGTGGGCCTTGCGGCCGTGGACGCGCTCGTAGGCTTTGCAAAACGGACAAAGATGGACTTCGACGGCCTGCACCATTTTGAAAGCGACGCCGCGCTGTTTTGCCCGGGCGCGGCGGCAGACGGGGCACAGCGCGCAGGCCTGTGCCATCATTTTGTCAAAACCTGTGGCGTCCTTCGATGGAGTTGAATTATTCATGACTCAATCGCTGCGCTTATTGTGGAACGGAACAGAGCGGTCGTCGAGACAAACCGGACCGTCGCGCGCAGTCTGTGGCATTCGTGTGACACGCCGGAGTTTTTTTCAGGCGGATTGCCTTGCCAATGAAGAGCCGACTGGTAAATTTGACGTGCTCACGGGCGGAACAAACTCCGCGCATTACATGTTGAAAGCGGCCAACCCATGTCTGCTCCGAAAAATTCGAGTAACAACCAGGCGTCCGGCCTCATCCAGGACGCCGCGACCAGCGAGAGCGCCGACGTGCTGCAACGGCTCGGCTCGTCGCCCGCCGGCTTGACGGAGGAGGAAGCGGCCGCGCGGCTGGAGCAACACGGCTTTAACGAGATCGCGAGAGAGAAACAGCAAGGATGGTTGCAGCGCCTCTACGTGGCCGCGCGCAATCCGCTGGTGATTCTGCTGACGGTGCTGGCGGTCCTTTCCTTCGCGACGGGCGACGCCCGCGCCGGCACGGTGATGTTTTTGATGGTGGCGCTGGGCATGTCGTTGCGCTTCATCCAGGAAACACGCGCCGACAACGCGGCGGCCAAACTCAAGGCGATGATCAGCGTCACCGCCACGGTGGTGCGCAACGGCCAGCCGAAGGAAATTCCGCTCAAGCAACTCGTCCCCGGCGACGTGGTGAAGCTGTCGGCGGGCGACATGATTCCCGGCGATGTGCGGCTTCTTGCCGCGAAGGACTTGTTCGTCATTCAAGCCACGCTGACCGGTGAGTCCATGCCGGTGGAGAAGACCGACGCGCGCGACGCGCGCGAGAACATCTCCCCCATCGAACGCGCCAACCTCTGCTTCCTGGGCACCAGCGTCGAAAGCGGCTCGGCCACGGCCATCATCGTCGCGACCGGCTCGCAGACTTACTTCGGCAAGATGGCGCACTCGCTCGCCGGCCAGCAGGTCGAGACGGCGTTCGACCGCGGCGTGAAGAAATTCACGTGGTTGATGATCCGGTTCATGATCGTGATGGTGCCACTGGTTTTCCTCATCAATGGCCTCACCAAGCACGACTGGCACGAGGCGTTTTTCTTCTCGATGGCGGTGGCGGTGGGACTGACGCCGGAGATGCTGCCGATGATCGTCTCGGTCTGCCTCTCGAAGGGCGCGATGGCGATGTCGCGCAAGAAGGTCATCGTCAAGCGCCTCAATTCCATCCAGAACTTCGGCGCGATGAACGTGCTCTGCACCGACAAGACTGGCACGCTCACGATGGATCACGTTATCCTGGAGTTCTACTGCGACGTTTTCAAAAAAGAAAACGCCGAAGTGCTGCGCGACGCCTACCTCATCAGCCACTTCCAGACCGGCTTGAAAAATATCCTCGACCGCGCCGTGCTGCGGCACGAGGAAGTTCACGGACAGCTCCCGCTCGACAAATACACGAAGGTGGATGAAATCCCGTTCGACTTCTCGCGCCGCATGATGTCGGTGGCCGTCGAGGGGCCGGATGGCGGGCGGCAACTGCTGACCAAAGGCGCGCCGGAAGCCGTGTTCGCCCGATGCACGCACTTCGAGAGCGAAGGCGAAATTTTCCCGATGGAGCCGGTCCTGGTCGGCGACCTCATGCAGCAGGTCAATGAACTGAGCGAAGACGGTTTCCGCGTGCTGGCGGTGGCGTCAAAGAAAGTGGACAAACGCGAAACCTACTCAAAGGCCGACGAAGCGAACCTGGTCCTGACCGGATACCTCGCGTTTCTCGACCCGCCCAAGGACACCGCCAAGACCGCTATCACCGCGCTGCGCCAGCACGGCGTCGCGGTCAAGGTCCTCACCGGCGACAACGATCTGGTCACGCGCAAAGTCTGCACGGAAGTCGGCATCAATGCCGAGAAGATCGTGCTTGGCAGCCAGGTCGAGACGATGAGCGAGGCGCAACTGGCCGACGCGGTGGAGAACACCGATGTGTTCGCGCGCCTCTCGCCGGCGCACAAGCAGCGCATCGTCAAAGCGCTCCAGAGCAAAGGCCATGTCGTCGGTTTCATGGGCGACGGCATCAACGACGCGCCCGCCTTGCGTGCCGCCGACGTGGGCATTTCCGTGGACAACGCGGTGGACATCGCCAAGGAATCCGCCGACGTCATCCTGCTCGAAAAAAACCTGATGGTGCTGGAGGAAGGCGTGCTGGAAGGCCGCAAAGTCTTTGTCAATATCCTCAAATACATCCGCATGGGCGCCAGCTCGAACTTCGGCAACATGTTCAGCGTCATCGGCGCGAGCGCGTGGCTGCCCTACGTGCCGATGGCCCCGATCCAGGTGCTCACCAATAACCTGCTGTATGATTTCTCACAGGTGCCGATTCCGACTGACAACGTCGGCCCGCTACAGACCGCCAAGCCGCGGCCGTGGCAGATGGGCGAGATCGCCAAGTTTATTGTCTGCATCGGCCCGATCAGTTCGATCTTCGACTACACCACCTATGCGATGATGTGGTTCGTGTTCAAGTGCGACCAGCTCGCTCTGGCGCCGCCCGCGGATTTGGCGTCGCGTTTTCCCGCCGGCGCGTCGCCCGACCAAAGTTACGCCGCCGCGCTCTTTCACACGGGCTGGTTCGTGGAGTCGCTGATGACGCAGACACTCATCATCCACATCATCCGCACTAATCTCATTCCGTTCGTGCAATCGCGCGCCAGTTGGCAACTGACCATGACAACGCTGCTGATCATGGCCTTCGGCGCGTGGCTGCCGTATTCGCCCGCGGCGACGGCGCTGGGTTTCGTGCCGCTGCCGCCGCTCTACTGGCTGCTGCTGGCGCTGACGCTGCTGTGTTACGTCGGCCTGACGCAGCTCATCAAGACGTGGTTGATTCGCAAGTCCTGGGTTTGATCGCCAGCCAGGGGCGCAATCCATGAAAAACAGAAACCGTGTGTGGAGCGCATTTTTTGCTGGCTCGGCCGCCTGCGCCGGCAAACGGTCCGACGTTTTCCTTCCGAAAGCGGGACAGCCTGAAAAAGTCGTGCCGGTTGGTTGACCATCGTCGTCGGATGAAATTTCCCATCTATCTCGACTACCAAGCCACCACGCCGGTGGACCCGCGCGTGCTGGAGGCGATGCTGCCGTTCTTCTCAGAGCAGTTCGGCAATCCCGCGAGCCGCACGCACGTCTTCGGCTGGCGGGCGGCGGAGGCGGTGGACGTTGCGCGTGCGCAGGTGGCGGCGCTCCTCGGCGCGCGGTCGCCGGAGGAAATCGCCTTCACGAGCGGCGCGACGGAGTCGGACAACCTCGCGCTCAAAGGCGTCGCGCGCGCCTGCCGCGACAAGGGCGGCCACGTCGTCACCGTGGCGACGGAACACCGCGCGGTGCTCGATGGTTGCAAACGGCTGGAGGAAGACGGCCTTCGCGTCACGTATCTGCCCGTGGACAAGCACGGCATGGTCTCGCCGGACGCCGTGCGCGCGGCGATCACCGGCGGCACGGTCCTCGTCAGCGTGATGGCCGCAAACAACGAAGTGGGCACGCTCGCGCCGCTGGCGGAGATCGGCCGCATCACGCGCGAGCGGGGCGTCTTGCTGCACACCGATGCCGCGCAAGCTGTCGGCAAAATCCAGATCGACGTCGAGGCGCTGGGCGTGGACCTGCTCTCGCTCAGCGCGCACAAGCTCTGCGGCCCGAAGGGCGTCGGGGCGCTTTACGTGCGGCGCGGCGTCCGCCTGTCGCCGCAGATGGACGGCGGCGGCCACGAGTTTGGGCTGCGCTCCGGCACGCTCAACGTCCCCGGCGTCGTCGGTCTCGGCAAGGCGTGCGACATTTGCCGGCTGGAGATGGCCGAAGAAACCGCGCGTGTCCGCACGTGGCGCGACCGGCTCCACGCGGAGATTGCCGGGGCACTGGACAATGTTTCCCTGAACGGCCATCCCGCCGAGCGGCTCGCAGGCAACCTGAACCTGAGTTTCGCCGGCGCGACGGCGGACGCGGTCATGGCGACGATGAAAGAGGTGGCCGTCTCGTCGGCGTCGGCCTGCACAACCGCGGCGGTCGAGCCGTCGCACGTGCTGCGGGCGATGGGCGTGAAGCGTTTACTGTCGCATTGTTCGATCCGTTTCGGTCTCGGCCGGTTCACAACGAAAGAGGAAGTGGACTACGCCGCGCGCCGCGTGATCGAGGTGGTGCGGGCCGTGCGCGCGATGCCGCCGATGGAGCAATTGGCCATCGTCGCCGCGCGCGACCGGTGTTGACCGTGATGTCCATTCGACAAAAACTTTTCCGCCGCTGCTGAAAACTGGTTAGATTGCGCCATGCCAGAGACTTTTCGATTCGCCATCATCGGCGACTGCCATTTCGTCAGCCCGAAATATCACGCCGCGGCAAACCGTGGCGACGACTACCGGCGTTACGCGTGGATGATGGAGAACGTCTGGCCGCGCGTGATGTCGGAGATCGCGGCGGAGAAGCCGGCGTTTCTGGTGCAGCTCGGCGACTTTGTCGAGGGCGCGCGCGATCCGTCACTGCAATCGGCGGAGTTGCGCGAGGCACTTGAGCTGCTCCGGAACGGTTGCGGCTGCCCGATGTGGTTCGTCAAGGGCAACCACGATCGCGAGCTGGCGCTGCGCGAGGTGGCAATGCCGGAGCTGCGCGAGCGACTGCTGGCGCTGGGCGGCGGCAAGGGCCGTCCGCTGACGACGTTCCATTATGCGTTCAGCCACGGCGACGCGCGGTTCATCGTGGTGGACGACGTGAGTTTGCGCCCCGGCTTGCCGCAGGTGGCGTGGCTGGAGAGTGAATTGAAATGGGCGCAGGAGCACGCAGCGAGGACATTTCTGTTTTCGCACGCGCCGCTGTTCTCCATCGGCCGGCCGTTCTGGGGTTACAAGCCGATGCTCGACGTGACGCTGCCGCTGCTGGACCGCTACCGCGTGGACGCGTTTTTCTGCGGGCACTCGCACAACCACGCGGCGACGCTGCATCGCAACGTCCGCCATCCGTTGCTGCACCTGGAAACGACGATCCTCGGCTATCCACAGGCCCCGCTGGTGCCGCTGCACGAGGTGCGGCCGTCGGCGGTATCGCGCCACAGCTACGATTATTTTTGGGGCTTCCTGGAAGATTCCGCGCCATCGTGGCATCTCGTCACCGTTGCCGGCGCGCAAGTCCGCGCGGAATGGCGTCTGCTCGGGCGCGGCGCGGCGGGCGTACTGGAGTGGACCGAAGCCGGGCGCGTGGCGTGCGTGCGGCAACCGGAGTTTCCGCCGCGCGTCGGGCTGGGCGCGGCGGAGTTGCACGACGTGCGGGAGGCGCGTGTGTTCATGGCGGGCTACAAGTGCCTCGATCCGGAGAAGCGCGTGTTGTTAAACGGGGAGCCAATCGGCGTCACGCCGCCCCTGACCTGTTTCGAAGGCCACATGGCGGTGACTGTGCCGCCGGAGAAACTTACCGCGCTCGTCGTTGAGAACGAAGTCGTGGTCGAAAACCCGCACGGCGAAAAGTTTCTGCTCGGCGCCTTTTACATCGAGGCCCGGTTGCGTGACGGCCGGCTGGCGCGCTCCACGGTGGCGCAGGAAGTTTATGCGACGTGCGGCGACTGGGATGCGTGGAACTCGCCGATCCTGCGGCACGTGACGCCGGGGGAACCGATCCGGGTTGAGGGATTGGTGTTTTGAGGAGCGTAACTCGTAATTCTTGGTTCGTAAGTCGCCCAGTTCCAACTGCGAATCACGGGTTACGAATCCCGAATCCCGGATCCCGCTCCCCAAACGCTTCCGTCTCGAAACAGTGCAGCGTGCAACCGCTGCGCCAGGCGTCGCGCGGCAGGCCGGCCTTGAGGCAGAGGTGGGCGAGTGTTTCCTCCGGCGCCCATCCCTGCTCGACCATCACCTCCGGCAGGAACAGCGCGCGGCGGCCGTTCTTCTCCAGGATGAGGCCGTGTTTGCCGTGCACGAACTCTTCGATGCCGCGCACGGGAAACGGCGGCTTCAGCACGTTGATCTCGATGTGAACGCGTTCCAACTCGTCCGCGCCAACCGGGAAGAAACGCGGGTCGCCCGTGGCGGCGCTGACGGCGTTGTGCGCCACGTTGAGCGCCAGCGGCTCGTCCGCCTCGATGCTGCCGATGCAGCCGCGCAACTTGCCGTCTTCGGTCAGCGTGACAAACGCCGCGCCGGCCTGCATCAGTTTCGGCGCCAGTCGTCCGGTGTCCACCACCGGTTCTTCGACGCGCCCGACGATGTTCTGTCCCATGGCTTGACGTGCCAGTTCGAGCAACGCGCGTTTCTCGCCGGCGGTGAACGGCTCGGCCTTTGCGGCGGCGCGCGGCGGCCCGCCGGTCCCGCCAAAGGCGATGGCAGCGTAGCTGACGGACTGTTCGTAATCATGCTCCACGTCGCCGGAAAGCGCATAGGCCGTGAGCACCGGCGGCGGCATTTGGCACAATCGCGCGAGCCGCAACAACACACCGATCGGCACACGACCGCAAATGGTATTGTGCGTGCGCGCCATGTAGTCGTCAAAACCGGCCGGGTCCAGCGCCAGAATCCTGTCAATGCCTTCGCGATCGAGTTGCGTGATGTGCTCGCGATCTGTTTTGCCAAATGGCTCGAAATCGAAGCTCGGTCCGTAATGACAGAAATCGCTGCTGGCCACGATCAGTGTGCGCTCGTCCCACAACGGCAGCAACGCCTCGGCCAGCGTGTCGCGTTCACCCGCCGTCATTTCGCCCACGACCAACGGCACGAGGCTGAATCGGCCGAGTGTTTTTTGCAGGAACGGCAACTGCACCTCCAGCGAGTGTTCGCGCGCGTGCGCCTCCGGCCGGTCGCTCACCAGCTTGCAGCGACAAAGATTGGCGGCGGCGTCCGTGTCCACCGGCACGTCGCCGAGCGGCGTGCGGAACGCGCTGAAGTTGCCGACACTCGCGCCGCGCAACAACGTAAAGTGGCCCGGCGCCATCACCACGACGCGCGCAAACTGACCCGGTTGGAGGCGTTTGTAGTTGGCCGCGGCCGTCGGGCCGCTGTAGGCATAGCCGGCGTGGGGGCAGATCATCGCGCGCACCGGGCCGGGCAGCGCAGGCGCCGCCGGCGCGACATCGAGCTGGCGCTCGATGGTTGCCGCGAGCGTTTTCGCGTCGCCGGGATAAAACTGTCCCGCGACGGACGGTTCGCGCACGCCGGAGAAACCTTTCCCGCCGCCGGCCGGCTTGTTGTTGAACAACTTCACGGCCTGGTCCCTTTACAACTTTGCGACCAGATTTTCACCAGTGTTTAACTTAGCACACCGGCCGGCGCGGACAACGGCAAAAACCAGCAGCGGTCCTTACACTCCAGGAGCAGGCGCCGCGTGGGCGCGCTCCAGGGCCGCCTTGAATTTCTCAGCGGATTCCGTGATGCCCGAGCGCGCGGCGGAGAACTTGCCAAACGTCTTGCTGACATCCAACGCCAGCGGCGTTTGTTTGGTGAGGAAGGCGGCGACGGCGGTGCCGGATTGCGCGTCGCACAGTTCGCCCGCGAGGGTGACGGAACCCATGAACGACCCCTGCATGCCGGCGCCGCTCTTGATCAGGTTGATCCCTGCGCCGGCGGGAGCGAGATGCGAAACGACCGCCAACGAAGGAGTGGTCAGTTCCACATCCGTCAGGGTCAGCTTTATACGAAGCACGCCCGGACCGGGCTGATCCACCACACCATAGGCTTTTCCCAGAACGCGGACGAACTCCGCGCGCGCGAATTGAGCCAATTCCTGTTTTTCCTGTTCGGTGACTTTATGTTTGTGCCAACTGGCGTCGGTGCCCTGGTAGATGGCGACCGGGTCAATGATGAACTTCGAATACTGGGCGAATTTCACGCCTTCTTTGAGATAAACCAAGCTGTGGGGGAAGCGGGTGTCGCGTTCCAGCTTCTCCGCTTCGGGCACTTCGGAATACTTCCCGGATTTTGGTGCCGTCGAACAGCCTGCCACCAACAAGCCGATGGCGAGGGAACAAACCACACTTACTGTTGTTGTTTTCATTTCGGTTCTCCTTGTTATTGATTATTGGGGACTGGGAATTGGGGATGACGTTGTGTTCCGGCGTCTTACTGTGGCTTTGCCGAACCTTGTTTCATGCAACTGACCAAGCTCTTGGCGATTTCAGCACCGAGACTTTTGATATCTTTCTCAGTGCCGTGCCGTTTGTCCATGACAAATTTTGCGCCCATGACGTAAGGATTCATCATGATGAGGCCGCCGGGCATCTTCTTGGCGCGGCTGCCGGAGCCCATGACCATGATGGGCACGCCTGCATCGCGGGTGAGATCGGACACCACCACGTCCGCCTCGGCTTTGCCGGAGCCAGCGCCAAAACCAACGGTGGCTTGGACTGCGGCCTGGCCTTCCTTCACTTCCTCGAACCATCCGGTGACCAGCCAGCCTTCTCGCGGCAACGGCGCGTTGCTCGCGGCAAACTGAATCCGGCCCTTGGTCTGGTCGGGATAGTATTCGGCACGGATTTCCGGAAGGTATTCGGCGCGCAGTCCCGCCTTTCTCAAATCCTTGACGATCGAGTCCGAGAGGATGTGAACCAACGCCGCGGCTTTGTCGGCTGGATCCTGGTTGCGTTGAAGCGGACCCCGCCCGCCGAGAAGGTGCGGCCGATCACCGCCGGCCAGTCCCTTGTGCTCGATCTGGGATGAATCCAGGTGGAAATCGGTCACGTAGATGACGGCTGGCGCTGCCGGCAACGCCCTGACGATTTGATCTGACGTCGCGGGCTGTTGCCCGACGGCGCCTCCGGGCAGGCAGACGAATGCGAGCCAGGCGGCGGAGCATATCCATTGGTGAACGGGGGTGTTCATGGTTTCCTTTGAATCGGGGGTTGTGGTTGCGGTTTCGACTTCGTCTCTTCCGGGCGGACGGGCTGCATCTCCTGTTGCCAGCCGCCACCGAGAGCCTTGTAGAGCTGGACAATCGCCAGCAACTGATTGAGCTGTGTCTGCGCGAGCGAGTTCTCGGCGGGGAACAGTTCATTTTGCGCGTCCAGCACATCGAAGTAACTGGCCTTGCCGGCCACGTATCGCTTTGTCGCAACACTCACGGCCTGCTTGTACGCGCGAACGGATCGCGCCTGCTGCTCGCAGACTCCTTCGAGTTTTTCCCGGTCAATGAGAGCGTTGGCAACATCACCCAGGGCGTTGAGCGCCGTCTGCTCGTAGGTGAGCCGCGCTTCGTCCCACGCGGCCTTGGCCTGGCGGTATTGGGCAATCAGTTTTCCTCCCTGAAAAATCGGTCCTGAAGCATTGGCGGCAAGCGACCACCCGTTGGCCGTGCCGCTGGTCATCGCAATCGTCGAGAGGTCAGGGCTCATCTTTCCGGCGAACGCCGTCAGACCGATCTTGGGAAGGAATTCGGCCATCGCGACGCCGATCTGCGCGTTGGCGGTCCGAAGGTTCTGTTCGGCTTGCCGGATGTCGGGCCGGCGTTCGAGCAGCGTGCTGGGCAGGCCGGCGGGCACGGCGGGGGGCATGGTCTCCCCCAACAACTTCGCGGTGCGCGGGATCGGGCCGGGCGCGCGACCGAGGAGGATGTTGATCTGGTTTTCCTTGCGGACGATCTGGCGTTCGACATCGGGAATGGCCGCGGCAGCCGTCGCCATCGAGGCTTCGGCACGCGAGGTGTCGAGCAGCGAGGCGGCGCCTCCCTCCAGCTTCCGCTTGAACAACGTGTAGCTTTCACCGAAAGACTTCGTGGTGCGTTTGGCGATGTCCAGCGCGAGGTCGAGTTCGAGGAGTTCGAAATAAGCCTGGGCCACGGAACTGACAAGGCTGAGGGTGACGCCGTTGCGGGCTTCCTCGCTGGCAAGAAATTGAGCGCGGGCCGCTTCATTGAGGCGGCGAATGCGCCCCCACAGGTCCACCTCCCACGCGGCGTTGAGAGAGCCCAGCGCCGTGTTGAACACCGTGGGATTCTGCGGATTGGGAGCGGGATTTCCCACGAACTGGTTTTTGCCGCGACCGACGGCGCCTTGGTAATCCACCGTCGGGAAAAACTGGGAGCGCACCTGCGCCGCCGACTGGCGGGCCTGTTCGATGCGGGTCACGGCGATGCGCGCGTCATAGTTGTTCGCCAACGCGGTCTGGATGAGCTGTTTCAGCGCTTCGTCCTTGTAGATGTCCCACCACGTCACGTCGGCCAGGGAGTTCGTCGTTGCGAGGCCGGTGGCGCTGCGGAAATTATCGGGCGAAGCCACGGCCGGGCGCTTGTAGTTCGGGCCGATCGCGCAACCGTCGAGAAAGAGTGCAGCCGCGCACGCGGCCACGGCGACCGCGTGGCGCAACCGTCGTTGGCCTTCAGTTATTGAAGCTTTCCTGGTCATAGTCCCGTTTGGTGTTTTGTATTCAATCAACCCGATCCTTCGGGCGTGAGCCTCGGCGTTTCGGGGACGGCGGCGTGTTTCTTCCCGCCCCACTTTTCAACCACGTAAAACGTCACTGGGATCAGGAAGATGGCGATGCCCGTCGCGGCGAGCATGCCGCCGATGACCACCGTGCCCATCACCTGCCGGGCGATGGCGCCGGAGCCGGACGCCATGGCCAGCGGCAGACAGCCGAGGATGAACGCGAACGAAGTCATCAAGATTGGCCGCAGCCGCAACCGCGCACCGGCCAGCGCGGCGTCCACAAGGCTCTTGCCGCTTTCGTATTCCATCTTGGCGAACTCGACGATGAGGATGGCGTTTTTGGCGGCCAGACCGATAAGCATCACCAAACCGATCTGGGCATAGATGTTGTTTTCCATCTGCCGCACCATCAGCCCGGCAAACGCGCCGAACACCGCGATGGGCGTGCCGAGCAGCACGCTGAACGGCAGCGACCAGCTTTCGTATTGCGCCGCCAGGATCAGGAATACGAACAGCAGGGAGAGGCTGAAGATGGCCACCGGCGAGATGCCTTGCTGCGCCTTTTTCTCCTGGTAGGACATCGCGAGGTAGTCGTAACCCATCTCGCGCGGCATGGTTTTCTCAAACACGTCCTCCAGGGCCTTCATCGCCTGCGCGGAACTGAAGCCGGGATTGGCGGTCACGTTGAGTTGCGCGCAGCGGTAGAGATTATACCGCAACGTGAACTCCGGGCCGGCGCAATCCTCAATGGTCGTCACCGCCGACAGCGGCACCATGTTGCCGTCGTTGTTTCGCACGTGGAATTGGCCGAGATGATCCGCCCGCGTGCGATACTCGCCTTCCGCCTGCACATACATCTGCCACTGGCGTCCGAACCGGTTGAAATAATTCACAAACGTCCCGCCCATGAAACACTGGAGCGTCTGATACACGTCACTCAGGGCGATGCCCTGCTTGATCACCTTGTCGCGGTCCACCTTGATGAACATTTGCGGCACCGAGGCCAGCATGGTGGTCATCACATTTTCAATCTCCGGCCGCTGCCGCACCGCGGCAATGAACTTGTTCACGTTGGCGGCGAGGAACTGCACGTCACGGCCGGAGCGGTCTTCCAGCATGAACGTCACGCCGCCGGAGGTGCCCACGCCGGGGATCGCCGGCGGCGGGAACGCGAAGCCGTAACCGTCGGGCACGGTCTGCAACCCGTGATTCAGCGCCGCCAGGATGTGCTCGTATTGTTCCTCCGGCTTCTTGCGCACCGACCACGGCTTCAGCTTGATGAAGAAGAAGCCGCTATAGGTGGCCGTCACGCCGCTGATCATGCTGTAGCCCACCACGGTGGTGCAATCCTCGACGCCCGGCACTTTTCGAATGATTTCATCCGCCTTGTGACAGGCGTGCTCGGTGCGCTGGAGCGACGCGGCATTCGGCAGCTGGATGCCTCCGAACACGTAGCCCATGTCCTCTTCGGGCAGGAAACTGGTCGGCGTTTTGTCGCCCAGGAAGCCGCCCGCCACCGCCACGGTCAACAGAAACAGGAGGCTGAAGCTGCTTTTGCGGACCAACGCCCCGCAGACACCCGCATACCCGTCGGTGGTCCGGCCGAAGCCGCGGTTGAACATGTCGTAGAATTTCTGCAGCAGCCCGCTCGATTTCTTCTTCGGCCGCAGCAACAACGCCGAAAGCGCCGGGCTGAGCGACAACGCGTTGAAAGCGGAAACGAGGACCGAGATCGCAATGGTGATGGCGAACTGCTGATAAAGCCGGCCCGTGATGCCGGGGATGAACGCCGTCGGGATGAACACGGCGGCCAGGATGAGCGCAATGGCGACCACCGGCCCGGACACTTGTTCCATGGCCTTGAGCGTGGCATCCCTCGGCGACAGGCCATGTTCGATGTGGTGCTCGACCGCCTCCACCACGACAATGGCGTCGTCCACGACGAGACCGATGGCGAGCACGAGGCCGAAGAGCGACAGCGTGTTGATCGAGAACCCGAGCAGCGGAAACACCGCAAAGGTTCCGATGAGCGACACGGGCACCGCCAGCAACGGGATAAGCGTCGCCCGCCAGCCTTGCAGGAACACGAACACGACGATCATCACCAGGAGCAGCGCTTCATACAGCGTCTTGATGATTTCCTTGATGCCTTCCGTGACGGCCTCGGTGGTATCGAGGGCGATGGCATAATCGAGATCCTGCGGAAAACGCTGTTTCCACTCCTCCATCAGCTTCTTGGCGCGGTTGGCCGTGTCAATGGCGTTGGAGCCGGGAAGCTGATACACGCATATGATCGCCGCGGGTTTGTTGTTGAAACGGCCCTTGTACCCATAGGTTTGCGCGCCCAACTCGACGCGGCCCACGTCCTTAACGCGCAACAACGACCCGTCGGAGTTGGCGCGAATGACGATCTGGCCGAACTCTTCTTCTTTGACGAGCCGGCCTTGCGCGCGCACCGCATAGGTAAACTCCTGCCCGTGCGGCACCGGTTCCGCGCCGATCTGGCCGGACGGATTCACCGCGTTTTGGGCGTTGAGCGCGTCCGTGATGTCGCCGACGGTGACGCCCAGCTTGGCCAACTGGTCGGGCTTGACCCAGAGCCGCATCGCATACTGGCCCGCGCCGAAAATTTGCACCTGGCCGACGCCCTGCACGCGCGAGAGCGGATCGTTGATGTTGATGTAGCCGTAGTTGGTGATGAAGATCTCGTCGTAAGTGTTCTTGGGCGAGTAGAGCGCAAAAATCAGCAACGGGCTGGACGTGGACTTGGTCACGGTGACGCCGTAGTTGTTCACGTCCGACGGCAACTGCGACTGCGCCTGACCGAGACGCATCTGCGTGAGCACCTGGTCGGTATTGGGATCGGTTGCCACGTCGAAGTTCACGCGCAACGTCATCTGGCCGTTGTTGGCGTTGACCGAATACATGTAGTTCATGTTGTCCACGCCGCTCATCTGCTGCTCGATGGGCGTGGCAACCGACTCTTCGACGGTGACCGCATCCGCCCCGACATAGGTGCCCTGCACCTGGATTTCGGGGGGAATGATATTCGGGAACTGGGCGATGGGCAGACCCAGGATCGCCACAACGCCCACAATGACCGTCACAATGGCAATCACCATCGCCACGATCGGCCGGTTAATAAAAAATTTACACATGACAGTTCAGCTTTTCGTCATCGTCAAACGTTCATCGACGCGCCGCCGGCCGGCAAATCCGGCATGATCGGCGCGACGGATGCCGGTGCCGGACGGTGCGCCAGTTTCTCAACCACATAAAAAGCCACCGGGATGAGGAACACGGCGATCAACGTCGCCGCGAGCATGCCCCCGATCACCACTGTTCCCAAAATCCGCCGCGAAATCGCGCCGGAACCGGACGCGACGGCCAGCGGCACGGTGCCTAGGATGAACGCAAAGGCGGTCATCAGGATCGGCCTCAAGCGCAACCGGGCGCCTTCCAGCGCGGCGTCGGCTATCGGCCGGCCGGCCTCGAATCTCGATTTGGCAAACTCGACAATCAGAATCGCGTTCTTCGCCGCCAGACCGATTAGCATGACGAGTCCGATCTGCGCATAGACGTTGTTTTCCATCTGGCGACACATCAGCGCCGCGAACGCGCCGAACACGGCCACCGGCGTGCCGAGCAGGACGCTGAACGGCAGCGACCAGCTTTCGTATTGCGCCGCCAGAATCAGAAACACGAACAGCAGCGACACGCTGAAGATGACGGCTGGCGGAATCCCTTCGGCGGCGACTTTCTGCTGGAAGGACATGCCGAGGTAGTCGTAGCCCATGTCCGGCGGCATCGTGTCGTGAAACACCTGTTCGAGCGCCTCCATGGCCTGACCGGAACTGTAATCGGGCGCCTGGATGACGTTGATCTGCGCCGCGCGATACTCGTTGTAGCGGACGGTGAACTCCGGCCCGGTCGAGCGCTCAATGGTGACCAGCGCGGACAACGGCACCATCTGACCGGTCTTGTTGCGCACGTAAAATTGTCCGAGGTTCTCCGCCCGCGTGCGATACTCGCCGTCGGCCAGCACATAGACCTGCCACTGCCGGCCGAAACGGTTGAAGTAGTTCACGAACGGCCCGCCCATGAATGCCTGCAGCGTTTCGTAAACGTCACCCAGCTTCACCCCCTGTTTGACGACTTTGTCGCGATCCACGCTCGCGAAAACCTGCGGCACCGCCGAGGAGAACGACGTCGTCACCGATCCGAACTCCGGCCGCTGCCGCACGGCGGCGATGAATTTCTTTGTGTTTTCAGCGAGATAATCCAACCCCTTGCCGCCGCGATCCTCCAGCATGAACGTCAGCCCGCCCGAAACGCCGATGCCCGGAATGGCCGGCGGCGAGAACGCGAACGCCCGCGCGTCGGGTAGCTCGGCCAGCTCGCGGTTCAGTTGCGCGACGATGGCGGCGTATTTCTCCTCCGGCTTTTTACGATCGTGCCACGGCTTGAGCGTGACGGAAAAATAGCCGTTGTAGGTGGTATTGACCTGGTTGAGGATGCTGTAGCCGACGATCGTGTTGAACACGTCCACGCCGGGCGTCCGCCGCAGGATGTCTTCGACTTTCTTGCAGACCGCGTCCAGCCGCTGAAGCGAGGCTGCTTCGGGCAACTGGATGTCGAGATAGAAATAACCCTGGTCCTCTTCCGGCAGAAAACCTGACGGAAGTTTCACGCCAAGGAAGCCAGCCGCCAGGACGACCACGATGAGAAAGACCAGGCTTCGCCCCACCTTCTGGATCAGCAGGCCGCAGACGTTCACATAGCCGTCCCGCGCGCGCGCGAACCCCCGGTTGAACCCGCCGAAGAACCAGCGGGCCAGTCCGCGCGGCTCCTGGCGCGGGCGCAGCAGCATCGCCGCCAGCGCCGGGCTGAGCGAGAGCGCGTTGAAAGCGGAGATCAGCATCGAGACGGCGATGGTGACCGCGAATTGCTGGTAAAGCCGGCCGGTGATGCCGGGGATGAACGCCGTCGGCACAAAGACGGCAAACAGGATCAACGCGATGGCGACCACCGGCCCGGAAACTTCCTCCATCGCCTTGATCGTGGCGTCGCGCGGAGACAGTCCCTCCTCGATGTGATGTTCCACCGCCTCGACGACCACGATGGCGTCATCCACCACCAGGCCGATGGCGAGCACCAGCCCGAAGAGCGACAACGTGTTGATGGAAAACCCGAGGAGCGGAAAGACCGCAAAGGTGCCGATCAGCGAGACGGGCACGGCGATCAGCGGAATGAGCGTCGCGCGCCAGCCTTGAAGGAAAACAAACACCACCAGAATGACCAGCAGCACGGCCTCCCAAAGCGTTTCGGCAATCTCCTTGATACCTTCCGTGACGGCGAGAGTGGTGTCGAGCGAGACCTGGTAGTCGAGGTCCGCCGGAAACCGCCGTTTCACCTCGTCCATGAGTTTGCGCACGCCGCGCGCCGCCTCGATGGCGTTGGAGCCGGGCAACTGATAGACCGCGAGGATCGCCGCGGGGGCGCCGTTCATCCGGCCAATGATGTTATAGACCTGCGCGCCCAGTTCGACCCGCGCGACATCCTTCAGGCGCACGATGGAGCCGTCCGGCGTGGCGCGGAGAACGATGTTCTCGAATTCCTCCTCACTCACCAGCCGGCCTGGTGCGCGCAGCGTGTGGGTAAACGTCTGTCCGGGCGGCGACGGCTCCGCGCCGATCTGGCCGACGGGATTGACTTTGTTTTGCTGGTTGAGCGCGTTGGCGATGTCCGGAACGGTGATGCCGAGCTTGGCGAGCTTGTCCGGCTGCAGCCAGAGCCGCATCGCATACTGGCCCGCGCCGAAGATTTGCACCTGGCCGACACCCGGCGTGCGCGAGAGCGGGTCGTTGATATTGATATAGGCGTAGTTGGCCAGAAACGTCGCGTCGTAGGTGCGCTTGGGCGAATAGAGCGTGATCAGCATCAGCGGGCTGCTGAGCGACTTCGGGTTGGAGATGCCGTAGCGCCGGACGCTCTGGGGCACCTGCATCGCCGCCTGCGATTGGCGCATCTGGGTGAGCACTTGGTCCACGTTCGGGTTGGTGGCCACGTCGAAGGCCACACGCAACGTCATCTGGCCGTTGTTGGCGTTGATGGAATACATGTAGAGCATGTTGTCCACACCGTTGATCTGCTGTTCCAACGGTGTGGCCACCGCTTCCTCCACCGTCAGCGCGTCCGCGCCAAGGAACGTCGTCTGGACCTGGATCTCCGGCGGAACAATGCTGGGGAACTGGGCCACCGGCAGACCGAGCATGGCCACCAAGCCGACGATGACCATGATGATCGAAATCACCATGGCCACAATCGGCCGGTTGATGAAGAATTTGGCCATGACGGCCTAGTGGCTTTGGGGTTTGACGCCGGGCGCGTGAGTCGCTCCGGCAGGAGGCTGGTCGGCGCCGGGGACGTATGGCTTCGGAACCACCGTCAGTCCCTCATGCACCTTTTGCACACCTTCGACGACAACCAGTTCGCCGCGTCGCAGACCCTCCTCGATCACCCAGTTGGAACCGATACGCTCGCCAACTTTCACGGGCCTGATGGAAACCTTGTGATTGCTCCCCACCACGGTCACGAGATATTTGCCCTGCAACTCGCTCACCGCACGCTGGGGAATCAGCAGCGCGTTGGCGCGCGTCTCCACCAACGCCCGCACACGCACGAACAAACCGGGCCGGAGAATCTTCTCGGGATTGGGAAACAAGCCCGTGAGGTGAATCGTGCCGGTTTTGTCGTCCACCTGCCGGTCCACCGCGCTGATGAGACCTTTATGATCATAGGTGCTTTCATCGGACAGCACCAGTTCGAGGTCCGGTCCTTTGGCACCTTTGCGCCAGCCAGAGGCGTCGGGCCATTTCACCGCATAGAGGTATTCCTGTTCGCTCAGGAAGAAATTCACCTTGATCGGATCCATCGTGGACACGGTCGTCAGGTCGCCGCTGCTGGGCGACACCAGATCGCCGACATCCACCTTGGAAATGCCGGCGACGCCGCTGATGAGCGAGGTCAACTTCGTGAAATCCACGTTCAGTTGCGCCTGTTGAACGGCGGCTCTCGACGAGAGCACCTGGGCTTTGGCCGCGAGATTGGCTTGAATGGCATCGTCCAGTTCCTGCTGGCTGATGGCCTGTTCCTTGGCCAACGGCGTGTAGCGTTTCACGTCGAGTTCGGTCTTGCCCTGTTGCGCCTCGGCCTGGGCCAAGTTGGCCTGGGCCTGGCTGAGGATGGCTTCAAAAGGGCGCGGATCAATCTCGAACAACAGGTCGCCTTTCTTCACGTCGCGGCCCTCCTGATAGGCCCGCCTCCATACATAGCCGGTAATCTGCGCGCGAATCACCGCGTTAGTGGACCCGTCGCATGATCCGACCCACTCCTTATAATAGGGAACATCTTTCTGCACCACCGCGACGACCTGCACCTCCGGCGGTCCCGGCGGTGTGATCTTTGGCTTGCAGCCGGCACAAACGCCTGTCAACAAACCGGCAATCGCCGGCAGCCAGACGAACACTCGTCGCCACGAAGAATCAAGGGACATAAATTTCATCTTGCACTTTCTCTTTTCGCGCCTGCCTGTCTTGAAATGCGAAATCAGTCGCGGCTCAACGTCCAGGTTTTGTCGGGATCGTAGCTCGTCAGGCTTTTGACCGATGACACGGTTTTCGAGCCAAGATCCTTCTGATAGACGCGGCCCTGCTGGTTGACGATGAACGTCATGATGCCGGACCGGCCGTATTCCGCCGGCCATGCCACAAGGGCAAAGCCGCCAATCATGTTGCCGTTGATGATGTAATCGTATCGGCCTCCCGGGGCGTGCGAACCCTGGCGCGTGAGGATCTTGAAGAAGTAACCGTTGAAGGAGCGCGGCGCACTGCTCTTGTCATTCGGTTTGATTTCATAGCCGTGGACCTGGGCCTCGGCCACCAGAGGACCGAACGGGCTGATTTCGCCGTCAAGCTCCTGCGGCCAGTAGAGACCATCCTTCTTGCCGGGAGAACTGCGGAGGCGCTGGGCATACTTCAGCACTTCGCCGCCGTCGCGGTCGCGGCTGGCGTATTCGCGCTGGGCCTCCACGTAGGCGCGCACGACCTGAATCGCCTGCAATTCATTGCGACCGATCCGGCGGTTCAACAACTCCTCTTTGCCGGCCCGAACGTCGAACTGCCACTGACCATTGGCCTTCACCATCGGGATCGGAAAAGGCCAGAATTCTTTGCCCGCTTCCAAAACACACCGAGTGTCACCCAGGCGCACGATGCGGCTGGTTTCCTTGAGCGCGGCCGCAAACGCCGCAAGCTCGTTGGCGGCTTGCACAGGGTCGTGGTTCTCAATGTCCGCGCCAGCCGGTCCGAAGATGACGCGCAGTGCGGCCGTGTCTTTCGCGTTCACAGCGGCCGTCAACGCCGCCACCGCTTCTTCGGGCGAATTGAAGTTTTGGGCCGTCCCGGCCGCCTGGAGCGCGGGCGCGGCGCCCAGGATCAGCGCCACGAGGAGCCAGCCGCGCCATACGCGGCCGGGCAGGCGAGTGCTGGCGAGCAGCACTGCCGGTCGCCGTGTGGTCATCGCAAAGCTTGATTGCAGGGTTTTCATGTCAGTTCGAGGATCAGGTGCTGTAGTATCTCTCACCGGCGTCCTCCTCTGAAACCTCCACCGCCGCCGCCGTGCGTGCCGCCGGAGTATGAGCCGCCACGGCTGGAAGAGCCGCGATTGCTGTAGTCATGTGTGGCGGCCCCGTTGCCCATTCCGCCAAACGCACTCTCGTGCGAGTAACCCGACGTTGAGGACGAACGCGTGTAGGACTGGCTTGATGTCGCCGGACGCGTGAACCCCGTTTCAGCGGTGGAATGACGATCGAAGGAGGACGGAGTGGCTGGTCGCGTCGCGTTGCTGCCGCCGCCCGATCCCCAACCACGCGCGTCGAATGTTCTGGCGCTGGACGCCGAAGAGGACGGGGCGAAACTCTGCTTGTGATTCGGGTCTGGCTGCCATCGCTGGCCTGTTCCGCCGGCACCCGTCGTGCCGGGACTCTGACCGCCCGACGGCGATACGCCCGAAGAGTGATGGTCCGGTGACGGCGACGGCCCCGGCGGATGCGGCCCCGGAGGATTCGGGCTTGGCGGGTGCGGCCCGGGAGGCCCCGGCGGATGCGGCGGCGGGGGCGGCGGGGGCGGCGGCCCCCAACCTCCGTGCCAGACATAAACGCATCCACCATGCCAGTCGCAGTTGTTCGCGATGAGCGCGCCCACGGCGATACCGGCACCGAAGGTGAGAAGCGACGCCATGGGATCCGGCGGCGGCGCGGCATACACAACGGTCGGGTTGTATTGCGGCACGTAGATCACCTGCGGGTTGGCCGGTTGAATCTGTACCACCGTGTTCGTCACATAAATAATCTGCTGCTGAACGGTCTTCTCCACCACGGCGCTGTTGACGACAACCTTCTGCTGCTCATTATCCTTCAGCGTGCCAACTGCCTGCGCCCTGGCGCGCAGCGTCTGGATGGCGTTCATCACGTCGGTCTGTTGGTCCATGAAGGCGCGGCCGAGGTCCATGGTCCACGACAGGTCCGCATCCATCTTCTGAATCACCGATGGGAACCGGGCCACCGCCTTGACGTTCACATCCCAGGGCTGCTGGTCGAGCTGGGCCACATTGTTGCTGTCCTTCACAAAGCGCGCTGCTTGGACAATCTCCAGCGGATACGCCGAGGCGGGCAACAGCACCGAGAGCAGGGGATCGGGATAAAGTGCGATCGGTGCCACGAGTTTTTCCAACTCGGCGGCGCCAAGCTTCGCCGGCGCAGCCGGCGGCGGAACCGGCGGCGGAACCGGCTGGGATGCCGCGGGCACCGCAGAGGTCGCGGCGGAGGGGGAGGGATCGTTCGCCGCCACCCCAACCGAAGCGCTCATGGCCAGGCTGAGACCGATGAGCAGAATACAAGCCAAGTTCATGTGTTTATGCCCTTTTGAGGTGCTCCATGGACAGGAAAGCAAATCACGCACGCTTGAAGCCAAACAAGCTGAGAAACCCATTGAAGTTCCAAAAAGGAGTAATCCTTCCGCGTTGCATATCAGATACCGCGCCGGATCCTGCGACATGGCACCTTGTCCCATGTCCTGCTCCAACCTCGCTGTCATGCTATCAACGTCGCGATACCGCGCAAGCACAAAAATCGCCCGCCAAAAAAACGGGGTGGTCGCGGCTTCGCAACGGCGAAAACACAGCCCGGCGTGGCTTCTAAGGCTTCGCCTGATGGCAAAATCAGGATTTCACCCATAGACATGACTCCGCGGACGCCCGCAAGATTCAGGGTGAAATTCAGTGAACAGTTCCAGATTTATCTTGATGGTGTTTTTTGTGCTGGCGTTGGTTTTCGGCACGCGCTGGTGCATCCTGTTTTTTTACGAAGGAGCGTTTGTGTCCACCGGCCGGCGCGGCTTGGAAGAACAAATGCTGTTTGCCGCGCCGCCTTCCGACGCCTCGTCTCACGAAGAAGGGGCTCCCGCCCCCATGTCGGCGCCGGCCCGGCTGCCGGAGACAGGCTCGCCACGCGGGCGCTAGCGGCGGCCGCAGCCGTTTGAACGAAAACGTTGTATTGTCGCCACCGCCGTCCATTGCTATTCTCCGCCAGAGACAGGCGCGCGGTATGTCGGGCTGGGCGAAGCCAGGACCGGTGGGACAAACGACAACCTCCAACCGGTTGACAAAAAGGAAGGGCCGAAAGAATGTGGCGGTTTCGGAACATGCCAATCAAGTGGAAGCTGATGTTGGCGATGATGCTCACCAGCGTCATCACGCTCATGCTTCTGGGTCCGGCATTGTTCCTGGCGGGATTCCTCCACCTTCAGCATCTCACGGTCCAAGAAACGGCCGCGCTGGCGGAGATCGTCGGCGGCAACTCCGCCGGCATGATGGCCGCCCGCAACGCGTCAGCGGCGGCGAAACAGCTGAACAATCTTGAGGCCCGGGCCAGCGTCGAGGACGCCTTTCTCTACGACGCCGCCGGCCAGTTGTTCGCGCGCTACACGCGGCGCGATCTGGTGCCCCGGCCGCCGCCGCCGGTTCACGAGCCGGGGGAAAGCCTCGACGGCGACAGTTTGGAGTTGTATCGCCGGGTCCAACACGACGGCGTGCCGGTGGGCACGATCTGCCTGCGGGCCAACACGCAAATCGTGTGGACGCGGCTCAAACATTACGTTGGCGTTGGCGCCGTCGTGATGGGCATCTCCATGTTCGTGGCGCTCATCTTCGCCCGCCGGCTGGAGCAGATCATCTCCCGTCCCATACTGGAACTGGCCCGCGTGGCGCGCGGCGTCACGGAACACAAGAACTTCACGCTGCGCGCGGCCAAGCTGGGCGACGACGAAACCGGCGTCTTGACGGAAGCGTTCAACCGGATGCTTTCCATCATCCAGGAACACGACAGCGGCTCGCGGGCGTCGCACAGCCGGTTGGAGAAGCACGTGGCCGAACGCGTCGTCGAACTGCGCAAGGTGAACGAGGCCTTGCGGGAAAGCGAGGAACGGCTCCAGGCCGCGTTCGAAAAGGCGATGGATGGTTTCCTGCTGCTGGATGCGGAGACCCAGCGGTTCGTCCTGTCCAATTCCCAATTGCGTCAGATGCTCGGCTACCGCGCCGATGAGATGCAGAAACTGACGTTGCCGGACATTCATCCAGCCGGGGACTTGCCGCGGCTCACGGAGATGTTTGCAAGGATGCTCCGTGGAGAGATCAGCCTGTCGCCGGAAACGCGTGTCCGGCGCAAAGATGGCACGATCTTCTACGCAGACATCAACGCCGGGACATTGACGCTGGGCGGGCGCCCGCATGTGATGGCGGTCTTTCATGACGTCACCGAACGCAGACGGGTCAACGAAATCCTCCAACGCCGGCTGGCGGCGGAACAATTCGTGGCGTCCGTTTCCCACCGGCTCGCCAACACCGCGCCGCCGGAAGCGGAGACCGCCGTCCAGGAAGTGCTGGCCGGTCTCGGCCGGCTCACGCAAACGGACCGTTGTTACCTCTTTCGCGTCTCCGACGATCTGGTTGTCGCCGACAACACCCACGAGTGGTGCGCGCCCGGCGTGCGGTCGCAGATCGGCGAGCTGCGCAACATGCCCACGGCGTCGGTCCCGTGGTATCTGGAGCGGCTGCGCGCGGGCGATCCGTTGCTGCTGCCGCGCAGGACGGATCTGCCGGCAGAGGCGGTGGCGGAAAGACGGCTTTCGGATTCGGGAGGCACCTTGTCCTCGGCGCTGGTGCCGATCCGTCAGGCAAACAAATTGGTTGGCTTGATCGGCTGCGACACTGTGCGGGCCGAGCGCAATTGGAGCGACGAAGACGTGCGGCTGCTACGGACCATCGGTGAACAAATCACCGATACGCTGACGCGTCTCCGGATCGGCAAGGCGCTGCGCGAAAGCGAGGCCCGCCTGCAACTTGCCATCGACGCCGCGCAAATAGGACCATGGCATTGGGACCTCGTCACCGGCGAGGTCTTATGGTCGCCGCAATGCCTTGCCCTTTTCGGGTTGCCGGCGGACACCGTCATGACCCACGAACGGTTTCTACAGGCTGTCCACCCAGACGACCGCGAGCGCGTCCAGGCCGCGTTGCGAGAGGCGATCGAGAATCATGTGGAATACGCCATCGAGAAGCGCGTGCTCGAGACTGACGGCTCGGTGAGATGGCTCGCCGCGCGGGGCCGCTGCAACTACGACGACGCCGGCCGACCCCTCCACATCGTTGGCGTCACGTTCGACATCACTGACCGCAAGCGGGCCGAGGAGGCGTTGCGCGAGAGCGAAGACCGGCTCCGCATCGTGTTGAACAGCTCTCGCGACGTCGTCTACCGACTGAATCTACAGACCGGTCAATACGATTTCTTCAGCCAGGCGGTCCAGGACCTGACCGGTTACTCGGATGAAGAGCTGTTTGCAAAAGGCATGAACGGGGTTTTGGATGAAATCCATCCCAACGATTTGGCATCCGTCAAGAAAGCCCTGTACGAGGCTCAAACGGTTGGGATGATGGACGGCATCCTCGAATACCGGTTCAGGCACAAGAACGGCGAATACCGTTGGCTCTCCGACCGGTTCACCATCGTCCAGGGTGCGGATGCACGCTTGCTGCATTGGGTGGGCGTCTCCCGCGACATCACCGAACGCAAACAGGCCGAGGAAGAACTGCGCCGGAGCGCAGCGGACCTCGCAGAGGCACAGCGGGTGGCCAAGATTGGGAGCTGGAGCTTTGACATCGACGCCAACTGGGTCACGTGGTCGGAGGAACTGCACCTGATTTTTGAAATCCCCAAGACCGGGTTCGACCATACGTTTGAAGCTTTCCTCAGCCGGATCCACCCCGAGGATCGCGCGGCGGTCCTGCAAGCCAACGCGAAGGCTCAAGCCGAGGGCAAGTCCTTCGCTGTCGAATACCGCATCCTCACGCCGTCCGGCAGCGTGAAGACCCTCCACGAGATCGGTTACGCCGCGAAGAACGAGGCCGGCCGGATCATCCGTCTCTTGGGCACCGCCCAGGACATCAGCGAGCGCAAGCGGGCGGAAGCGGAATTGCGCGCCAGCGAAGACCAATACCGCGTATTGGCCGAGGCCGCGCACGACATAATCTTCATCGTGGATCGCAACGACCGCGTCCGTTACGTCAACAGTTTCGCCGCCCGACAACTGAACCGGCCGCCGGAGCAGATCATCGGCCAGCCGCGGTCCGACTTGTTCCCGCCACAGACAGCCGAACACCAGCAGCGAAACTTGCAGAAGGTCTTTGCCGACGGCCAGGCCGTTTACGTCGAGGACGAACTGCCCGTCGCGCAGGGTGGAGTTTCGATTGGCACATGGCTGACGCCGCTGCGCTCGCCGGACGGCGGCGTTTGGGCCGTGCTGGGCATCTCGCGCGACATCACCGAGCGCAAACGCGCGGAACAACGTCTGCAATTGGCACAGCGCGCGGGGCGTGTCGGCGTGTTCGACTGGGACTTGCGGACACAGAGCGCCATCTGGACGCCGGAGTTGGAGGAAATCTTCGGTTTGCCGCCGGGCGGATTCGAGGGCAACTATGCGAGTTGGGCCAGACACGTGCATCCCGACGATTTGCCGCGCTTGGAAACCATGTTTGCCGAGTGGCAAGCCTCCACACGCGACCATGGCGAATGGGAATACCGAATCACCCATCCCACCGGGGAAGTGCGTTGGATCGCGTCGCGCGCCCGGATTTTCCGCGACGATGCCGGCCGGCCGGCCCGCATGATCGGCACGAACGTGGACATCACCGAACTCCGGCGGGCGGAGGAGGCGCTGAAGGCGCTCAACGAAGCGCTCGAGCGGCGCGTGGCCGAACGCACCGCCGCGTGGAAGCAGCAGGCGCAGGAACTGGAGCGCTCCGAGGCGTCGCTGCGCACCCGTGAGGAACAACTGCGGTTTGCCCTCGACAGCATCCAGGCGGGCGCATGGGATTTGGACCTGAAAGACCACACGGCCACGCGGTCTTTGCGGCACGATGAAATTTTTGGCTACAAAGAAATGCTGCCGCAGTGGACTTATGAGATGTTCATGGATCATGTCCTGCCTGGCGACCGCAAGAAGGTGGACGGGCTGTTTGAGGAAGCGGTGCGGCGGCAAACACCGTGGAGTTTTGAGTGCCGCATCCGCCGCGCGGACGGCGAGGTCCGCTGGATTCGAGCCAGCGGCCAGCATTTCATCAACCGGCAGGGACGCCGGAATCTGGTGGGCTTGGTTGAAGACGTTACCGACCGCAAAGAAGCCGAGGAAGCGTTGCGCCTGAGCGAAGAGCAATACCGGGTGTTAATCGAGACAACCGACACCGGCTTCGTTGTTTTGGATGCCGCAGGAAGAATCCTGGATGCCAATGCGGAATATGTCCGGCTCACGGGCCATGACCAGTTGGAGGAGATTCGCGGCCGCAATGTTGTGGAATGGACGGCTCCCCATGACCTGAAGCGGAACGCCGACGAGGTAAAGAAGTGTTTTGAGCGGGGTTTCATCCGGAATCTGGAAGTTGATTATGTGGACCGGAAACGGCAAATCACCCCCGTCGAGATCAACGCGACGGTCGTGGGCAAGGGTGACGGCGCAAAGATACTGTCGCTGTGCCGTGACATCACCGAACGCAGGCACGCCGAGGAAGCGCTGCGCCAGAGCGAGGAAAAATTCCGGCGGATCGCCGCGCACATTCAGGATGTGCTTTACAGCGTGGATGTCGAGACGCGGGAGTTCCGCTACCTGAGCCCGGCCTTCGAGAAGATGCTCGGATACACCGAGGAAGACATCCAAAACATGGGAGGCCGTGTCGCCTTTTTGAATCGAATCACCGAGCAAGTGGCTTTGAATCCCAACGAACAGGCGCGCCGGCTGGAACGGTTGAAATCGCAGCCGGAGGAAGGCACGGCCTTCCGCGACGAAGAGTGGTGGCGCTGCAAAGACGGGAGCTTGAAGTGCATCGAGGATCGCTGGATGCCTGTTTACGAGTCGGGCCGGCTAACCTCCACGGAGGGATTGTTGAGCGACATCACCGAGCGTAAGCGCGCCGAAGACGCGCTGCGACAAAGCGAGAAACAATTTCGCGCCGTATTCGAAACGGCCTCGGTCGGCATAGGGCAGGGCGATCCGCAGACCGGGCGATTCCTGCGCGTGAACCAGAAACTGTGCGCGATCACCGGTTACTCGGAGATAGAATTGTTGGCACGGAGCGTGCCTGACATCACGCACCCGGACGACCGGGAGCGCGACTGGGCGATGTTCCAGCGCGTCGTGCGCGGCAAGGCGACCAGCTACCACGTGGAGAAGCGTTACGTGCGCAAAGACGGCACGGTGGCCTGGGTGAATGTGAACATGACCGTCATCCGGGACGCTGCCGGCCAGCCCGTGCGCACCCTGGCCACGATCGAAGACATCACCGAGCGCAAGCGCGCCGAGGTGGCGCTGACCGAAAGCGAAGAGCGATACCGTTCGCTCGTGGATAATCTCAATGTCGGCGTGTATCGGAGCACGGCGGAAGCCGACGGACGCTTTCTTCAGGCCAATCCCGCGCTGGTCCGGATGCACGGCTATGATTCCGTGGACGAGTTCGCAAATAAGAGAGTCGTGGACCTCTACGAAAATCCGGCTGATCGGCGGATTCTTCTCGACACCTTGTTGAAAACGGGCGCGGTGACAAACCACGAGGTGCGTCTGAAGAAGAAAGACGGCAACACCATCTTCTGCGCCATCACCGCCAAGGCGCATTACGACCCCGACGGCAAAGTGGATTGGACTGACGGCGTTGTCGAAGACATCACCGAGCGCAAACGACTGGAGCGCCAATTACTGGAGATCAGCGAACGCGAGCAGCGCCGCATCGGTCAGGACCTCCACGACGGCCTCTGCCAGCATCTGGCGGGCGTCGGCTACATGAGCAAGGCGCTGGCCAAAAAACTGGACGGCGCCGGTCGCGCCGAGGCGGCGGACGCCCGGACATTGGCCGACCTGATCCGCCAGGCCATCGCCGACGCGCGCGCGACCGCCAGCGGACTTTATCCGGTGAAGATGGAAACCAACGGCATCATGGCCGCGTTGCAGGCCCTGGCTGCCAACGCCGAGAGCCTCTTCCATATCCAATGCGTGTTCCACTGCGATCCGCCGGTGCTCCTGGCAAACAACGACGCGGCGATCCATCTCTACCGTATCGCGCAGGAAGCAATGAACAACGCCCTGCGCCATGGCAAAGCCAGGCGCATCGGCATCACGCTCGCCCAAGCCGACGGTCGCGTCACGCTCACCGTGCGCGATGACGGCCAAGGCCTGCCCGACCCGCTGCCCGCCCGCCGCGGCATCGGCTTGGACATCATGCACCATCGCGCGCGGATGATCAACGGCGTGCTCGACATCCGCCGCGCGCCCGAAGGCGGGACGATCCTGACGTGCTCGTTCCCGCTGACCACTGCCCCTTGACCGGAGGACCCCCCATGCCAAAAAAACAAAAGCCATCGCCAAAAAGCAAAGCGCGCATCCTCATCGTGGACGACCATCCGATCGCGCGCCAGGGCTTGGCGCAACTCATCAACGAGGAACCGGATCTGGCCGTGTGCTGGCAGACCGACAGCGCGGGAGCGGCATTGGAACTGATCGGCATCGACAAACCCGATCTGGCCATCGTGGATGTCTCGTTGCGGGACTCCAGCGGCATCGAACTGGTGAAAAACATCAAAGCGCAGTCGGCAGGCGTGCCGGTCCTGGTGTTCTCCATGCACGAGGAGTCGTTTTTCGCCGAACGGTCGTTGCAAGCCGGTGCGCTTGGCTACCTCACCAAACAGGAGCCGACCGAGTCCATCCTCGTCGCCATCCGCCGCATCCTGGGCGGCGACATCTATCTCAGCGAACAAATGACCAACTGGCTGCTGAAGAAGGCCGGCGGAAACCGCACCGGGTTGTTACAGTCGCCAGTCCGCGTCCTGAGCGACCGCGAGCTTGAAATGTTTCAGCTTTTTGGCCAGGGCAAAAGCCCGCGCGAGATCGCCGCCGGCCTGCACCTCAGCCCCAAGACCGTCGAAACGCACCGCGCGAACATTCTCCGAAAGCTGAAGCTGAAAAACGCGGTGGAACTGGTGCGATACGCCTGTCAGTGGAACGCCAGCGGACACTGAATCGCGCCGGCGGTTCGGCCTGTTTCACCGATGGCCCGCCTCGCCGTCTGAAAAAGTGCAGTCCACGATCTAAGGGTTTTGCTTACGGCAAAATCAGGTTTTTCCTCATTGCGCGCCGTCCACTTGTTGCCCAGTCTCAATCTTGAAAATCGAACGCGGACGGTTGATGGAAACGCGAGCGATGTTTCCGCGGTTTTGGTGTCTCGTCTGGCGGGCGGTGGCAGCGCCGTGCGGGGGGAGTCGCTGCCGCCAGGATGAGGCAGCTGTGTATCGCCTGAGGAGGCGGCAGGAAGCGAGCCAAGAGGGCGGAGTCGCTTCCTGCCGCAACACACGGGAGGAAACGACGCATGTTTTTGAGAAACGGCTTTCGCAAGAAAGCCAGGAGGAAACCCCGCAAGAGCCTAGCGTCCGCTCCAAGCGCGAACTGTCCGGGCTGAATTTGCCTCCCCCGAAACCGCCACCGCTCCCGCGGCGCTACGCACCACCGGCTGATTTGGTGGTGGATTCCTGACGCCACCGCCGCCAAGCCGTTCGATACTTGGCCACCCAGTCCACCAGCGCGCGCTCGAAACCGATATCGTGCCCCGCCTTTTCGCTTTCCAGCCACTTGTGCCGGAGGATCTCCTCGCGCTCGGCGATGAATTCTTTATACAACGAAGTTTGTTTGACCCACTCGTCCGGCGTGGCTTGCATGCCTTTGTCTGATTTGTTGCCGTTGTCCATAAACGCGTTCACCTCTCGGAGAAGCAAACCTCGACTTGCATTGTCATACTATCAGAACGCACGAAGACGCGCAACTCCTGCTTCGTCCCGAAATCCAGTTTCGGCTTTATCCCGATCCCGCCGGCCGGCGTAGCGCAACGGTTATTGGGCCGGCAATGCCTTGACGGTTGACGGCGCTGCGGGCGTTGGCGCGGGCGCGTTGGTCACCGGCAGGGCGCGCACCGGCGGCATCTCTCCGGCGGATGAAGCCACCAGTTCTCTGATCAACGCCAGCGCGCCGGCTGGCGGCGGAACTTTGCCGCTGAGAATGTCGCCGGCTTCCACCGGGCGGCCGTAATATTCGGCATTACGTTCTTTTTTCGTGATGATCACCGTGCCCTCCAGCGAAATGCCTGCGAAAGCACCCTGACTCCGGCTGTAGGTATAGACCGCCGCCGTCGGCAGCACGCCCGCGGCCATGTGCCGGCCCACCGGACCAGCCGCAACGCTGAGGTCGGCGCCCAACTCGAAGTTGCCGCCCTGCGCGAACGCCCTCACTGCCGCCGGCGTGTTCAGCACCATCACAAACTCCGTGGCCTGCAATCCGATTTGCAGACCGAAGCCCGCGCCGCCCGTGCCGACGGCCGACGGACCCGACCAACCGGACGGCGTCCGCGCCAGCACCACGCCCTGGCCGCCGCGCGCGCTGAAGATGAAGCCCGCCTTCACCACCGTCAGCACCGCAATCCCTTTGGCGTCGCGGAGGACTTCCACCGGAATGGACTCCTCCGGGATTTGCTTGAACTCCTTGATCACCACGAGCGCCTGGTCCACGGACTTTTGCAGGGTTTCCGCCCGCAGCGGTGCGGCGGCCAGCGCCAGCGCGATGATCCACAGATACCAGGTTCTCAAAGTTGTCTTCATTTCTGGCCTCACCAAAACATGGCACGTGTTGGTATAAAGAAAAACAAAAGACTTATGCCACCGGAGGACTGGGCGGCTCAGGCGCGGCGGGCGCGGCGGGAGCGACGGCCGGGGGAACCGCCGGCTCCGCGACGACGACAGCGGCTGCTTGTTCCGCGCGCTGCCGCTTGAGGAATTCCTTCGCCAGCGCCATGTAGGCGGTTGCGCCGGCGGAATGTCTGTCATAGTGAATGATCGGTTTGCCGAAGCTCGGCGCTTCGCTCAGCCGCACGGTGCGCGGGATGATGGTCTTGAAAACCTTGTCGGCGAAATGCTTGTGGACTTCCTCAACCACCTGATGCGCGAGGTTGGTGCGGCTGTCGAACATCGTCATCACAATGCCCTCGACGTCAAGCGTCGGATTCGCGCCGCTGCTGCGCAGATGCTCCACCACCCGCAGGATCACCGTCAGCCCTTCCAGGGCGTAGTATTCGCATTGCAGCGCAATGACGATGCGCTCCACGCCGACCAACGCGTTCATCGTGAGGATGCCGAGCGACGGCGGGCAATCCACAAAAATAAAATCGTAGGTCCCCGCCGCCTTGATCGGCTCGATCGCCATCTTGAACCGCTCCAGGTATCGCTCCGCGCGCGGCACGTCCACCTCCGCCGCGGCGAGGTCCTCCTCGCTGGGAATGAGGTCGAGGTTGGGAAATTCCGTCTGCCGGATGAGCGTGGCCAGCGGCTGGCCGTGGAGCAGCGCGTCATAAACGCTGTGGCCCTCCAACTTCTCCTGCCCCAGGCCGCTGGTGGCGTTGGCTTGCGGGTCGAAATCAATGACGAGCACGCGCTGGCCCGCGTCGGCGAGGCACGCGGCGAGGCTCAGGACGGTCGTCGTCTTGCCGACGCCGCCTTTCTGGTTGGCGAACGCAAACGTTTGGGTTGGCACGCGCGCATCCTAAAGACCGGCGCTCAAAGTTCAACCATGTTTTGCACGCTCCAAGATCAATGTGAAGGGACGGGGAAGCCGCGCGGCCTGCCGGCCGAGACGCTTCACGGCGCGGCCAGGTCGTAGTCCAATGGAAAAATGGGGAACGGGCAAAATCATGAATGGCAAAATCATGATTTTGCCATTCATGATTTTGCCGAAAAACCGGCTCAATAGCGTACACACGCGTAGGCAGCGCCGACAAATTGTGGCCACGAACGCATGGAGGCGGAACGTTCTCCGATCACGGCCTTTTCGCCTCCACGCGGCTGCTGCGAGATATCCGGGACAACGCGCGCCGAAAACCGCCCGCCCGTCGCTTTGTTCTGGAAAAACTTTTTCCGGGTCCCCATGCTTGTAAAACGTTTGCTGAATAAAAACGGGTTGTGGTTTGTCTAAGGCCGCAACGCAGTCCGAACAACGAAAAGAAAATAAAACTGTGAAAACTGGATATTTGAGTTTGCTGGCCGCCGCCTGCATGGCCGGCGTCGGCGGTGTTCAAGCCATGAACGACACCGCCATCAACGAAGTCATCAAGCTGCAAAACGCCGGCTTCGCGGAAGATACCGTCGTTTCGTATATCAAAGGCAAGAACATCAACTACGACATCTCGGCTGATGAGGCCATTTCGCTAAAGCAGCGCGGCATTCCGGCGGCGGTGTTGAACGCCATGCTCGCCAGCGGTGGAGGCGTGCCGGCCCCGGTGACATCGGCCCCCGTGACATCCGCTCCGATGGCACCTCCGCCCGCGCCCGTGCCGCAAGTAATGCCGTCTGCTCCGATGACAGCGCCATCGCCGCAGCCCGTCATGCAACCGATGGCCGCGACGCCGCCCGCTTCCAACCCCGACGTCGCCTATTTCCAGCAGGACCTCGGTCCGCACGGTCGCTGGATGCAACTTGAGGACGGCCAATCGTATTGGCAGCCGACCATCGCGGCCTCCAACCCGGCGTGGCGGCCGTATTGGGACGGCGGCCACTGGGTTTACTCCGATGCCGGCTGGTATTGGGCGTCGGATTATCCGTGGGGCCGGGCGGCGTTTCACTACGGGCGATGGCATCTGCATCCGCGGCACGGCTGGGTTTGGTTCCCCGACCGCGTTTGGGGGCCGGGATGGGTCGTCTGGCGCAACGGCGGCGAATACTGCGGCTGGGCGCCGATGCCGCCGCACGCGGGATTTGACGCCGTTGCCGGTGTGTATCTGTTCCATGGCCGGCGCGTTGAAGTCGGGTTCGATTTCGGCCTGGAGTGGGGCCATTTCAACTTCTGCTTCGTGAGGGACATGGGCTCGCCGTTCCACGGCCGTCCCTTCCGCGAGGAGGAAATGCGGCGCATCTACCATGAAACGGTCTTTGTCCACGGCGGCATTCATCCCGATCGCATCATGGCCGTGCGCGGCCGCGAAGTCGAGCGCATCCGGGTGGAAGAGGTTCGCGGCCACGACCGCGACTTCGGCCATGACCACGGCCATGATCGCGACCACGACCGCCGGTAGGATGGCGACAGAAGGTAGTTTAGTGTTTGCCGGCCCTGAGGCGGCGGTGATTTGAGGTTTCGGAAACAGGCCAGCAATCAGTGCCGTTGCGGCCAGTTGCCGCGACATACCGGCCAGTTGAAAACGCGTTGCGAGGCATGCGAATTCTTGCAGTTTGAGCTTCCGCGCCTACACTGGCTCCATGCCCCGACAAACTTCGCAGATCACGCGGCTGCTCGGCATCATGGCCCGGCTGCGCGCGCCGGGCGGCTGCCCTTGGGACCGCCAGCAAACGCACGCGTCCATCAAACTCAATCTCATCGAGGAAGCCTACGAGGTTCTGGATGCCATCGAGTCGCGCAACGACGCGGACTTGCGCGAGGAACTCGGCGATCTGCTGTTGCAGGTGACGTTCCACGCGCAGATGGCGAAGGAAAAGAAGCGCTTCGATTTCGAGGACGTGGCGCGGGCCATCGCCGACAAGCTCGTGTCGCGGCATCCGCACGTCTTCGGCAACCGCAAGCTGCGCACCGCCGGCCAGGTGCTCGACCAATGGCACAAGCTCAAGCACGCCGAGAAACAACACCGCCGTCCGTCCGTCACCGACGGCGTGCCGCGGCATCTGCCGGCGCTGATGCGCGCGCAGGAGGTGCAGAAAAAAGTCGCCCGCGTCGGGTTCGACTGGAGCCGCGCCGGCGAGGTGCTCGACAAGGTCGAGGAGGAAATCCGCGAGCTGCGCCATGAGATCCGGCGCGGTGACCGCCGGAAAATGGCGGAGGAACTTGGCGACCTGATGTTCGCACTGGTGAATCTCGCGCGGTTCCAGAAGTTCCAAGCGGAGGACCTGTTGAACCAATGCACGAAGAAGTTTGCCGCCCGGTTCCGCAAGGTTGAGGCCGCGCTGGCCGCGCGCGGCAAACAGCCGCACGAGTCCACGCTCGAGGAGATGGAAGCGGAGTGGCAGAAAGCCAAGGGGAAGAAGGCGAAGGGCGGAAGGCGGAAAGGGTGAACGGGAAAGGCGGAACGCGAAACGCGAAGAGGGGAAGGCGGGAGCAGTGAGGGGGGCGTGATGCGCGTATCGTTTGAGCCGCGGAGCGGCGGCAGAAAATAGCCCACGGCGCCAGCCGTGGGGACTCGTAACAAGAGACGCAAGCCCCGGCAGGGGCGGAAGAAATCATTCATCGTTGGCGCGCGTTTTCTACCGCCCCTGACGGGGCTTTGGTCTTTCGACACGTTATTCCCACGGCTGGCGCCGTGGGCTACGATCTGCCGCGCCTCCGGCGCTCCCCGCGGAACCGGAACCGCTCGCATTCCAAAGGCTGCGGCCCGCCGGGAACGGCCCGCCCTGCCCAACGGATGCGCGAGTGACCTCAACGTTCGGCAGCAAAAATTAAGCAAAAATATCTTGACAATAAGAGATTATCACTATAGTTTGCGCCGACGCTGAAACGCGCCGGGACGCCAACGCAGACTTCCGGTGCGGCAAGAAAGAAGACAGGAAACAAAAGGAAAAAAGGCAGACAGCTTCCAGCCCGGCGAAGTGGTCGCGGCGTGACGTGACGGCTTTGCGCGGGAGAGGATGGTTTTGTCGAAACGAAGCCAGGTGAGCCGAAATGACACGGACCCGGAAAAAATATCCGACTCGATCCGACCCAATCCGACTCAATCCGATCGGAGCTGACTGGACCGACCGGTCCGGGTCAATCCGGGTAAATCCGACTCAATCCGACTCAACCCCGGGCATTGCCGAACGAATGAAGCCGGTTGAACATTGCAAATGCACGATGACGGTGGCCGCGAGCCATCCGCTTGGAAACCCGCGGTGTGGCGCGCGGATGTCAGCAAGCGCCCCCCGTGACCGCCGGCGGACGGAAACGCTTGGAAAAAACGGGGAGGTCAGTTATTAAAAAGAGCGCTTCGCGGGCTGACCGCGTCGCGTCAACTTCATCCGAGCCATGAAAAACATTCGCGCTTTCAACGTTGTCGCCAACCTTCCCGAAGAACTGAGCGGACTGCGCACGCTGGCCTTCAACCTCTGGTGGTCGTGGGACGCCGAGGCCATCGAACTGTTCCGGCGGCTCGACCGGGAGATATGGCGCGCCTGTTATCACAACCCCGTGCGGCTGCTCGGCCAGATGGACCAGAGCCGGCTTCAGACGTTGAAGGCGGACAGCGGGTTCATGGCGCACATGCGACGCGTGCTGGCGCGGATGGAGCGCTACATGAGCGAGCCGACCTGGTTCCAAAAAGCGCACGACGGCACGGCGAAGTCGGACATGGCTTACTTCTCGCTGGAGTTCGGCATTCACGAATGTCTGCCGATTTACTCCGGCGGCCTTGGCGTGCTGGCGGGCGATCACCTGAAGAGCGCGAGCGACCTCGGCCTGCCGCTGGTGGGCGTCGGCCTGTTGTATCGGAACGGTTTTTTTGAGCAGCAACTCAACGCTGACGGCTGGCAGCTCGAAGCGTATCCCGATAATGATTTTTACAACATGCCGATTTCGCCGGCGACCGGCCCCAAGGGCGAGCGGTTGAAAGTCACCGTGGACCTGCCGGGCCGGCGGGTCGCGGCGCAAATCTGGCGGGCGCAGGTGGGCCGCGTGCCGCTCTATCTGCTCGACACGAACCTTCAGGAGAATCCGCCCGCCGACCGCGGCATCACCTCCACGCTTTACGGCGGCGACAAGGACATGCGCATCCGGCAGGAAATCCTGCTCGGCGTCGGCGGCTTCCGCGCATTGCGCGCGCTGGGCTGCAACCCGCTGGTCTGCCACATGAACGAGGGCCACGCGGCGTTTCTGGCGCTGGAGCGCATCCGGACGATGATGAAAGAGCAGGGGCTGAATTTCGCCGAGGCGCGCGAAGCGGTGGAAGCGGGCACGGTGTTCACCACCCACACGCCGGTGCCGGCGGGCATTGATGTGTTTCAGCCGGACCTGGTCGGGCATTACTTCGGCGGCTTCCAGCAGGAGCTGGGCCTGAACCGCGACCAGTTCCTGGCGATCGGCCGCGCCAATCCGGGCGACAACGGCGAAGGTTTCAACATGGCCATCCTCGCGCTGCGCACCTCCGCGAAACGCAACGCCGTCAGCAAACTCCACGGCTCGGTCTCGCGCCGGATGTGGCGGTCGCTCTGGCCGGACTTGACGGAGCCGGAGGTGCCCATCTCGCACATCACCAACGGCGTTCACACGCACTCGTGGCTCTCCAACGAAATGGCGTTCCTGTTCGAGACCTATCTCGGCAACCGCATGAAGGAAGAGCCGGCGGACGAAAGCGTCTGGGAAGGCATTCGCGAAATCCCCGACGCCGAGTTGTGGCGCACGCACGAGCGGCAGCGCGAGCGGCTCGTGGCGCACGCCCGGCGGCACCTGCGTTGGGAGCTGACGCGGCGCGGCGGCACGGCGGCGGAACTGGCCGACGCCGAGGAGGTGCTGGACCCGCGCGTGCTGACGATTGGCTTCGCGCGGCGCTTCGCAACCTACAAACGGCCGGCGCTGCTGCTGAGGGATATGGCGCGATTGAAGCGGCTGGTGACCAATGCGGACCGGCCCGTGCAATTCATTTTCTGCGGCAAGGCCCATCCGGAGGACAATCAGGGCAAGGAGATGATCCGCCAGTGGGTCCACGCCATCCGCGACCCCGAACTGCGCCGGCGGATCATCTTCATTGAAAACTACGACGTGAACATCGCGCACTTCATGGTGCAGGGCAGTGACGTGTGGCTCAACAACCCGCGCCGGCCCCTGGAAGCCAGCGGCACCAGCGGCATGAAGGCCACCATCAACGGCGCCATCAACCTCAGCACCCTCGACGGTTGGTGGGCCGAGGCCGCCAGCCTCGACAACGGATGGACCATCGGCGGCGGCGAGGAATACCAGGACACCGACTACCAGGACAAAGTCGAGTGCGGCAATCTCTTCGACCTGCTGGAGAAGGAGGTCGTGCCGCTCTTCTACGAACGCGGCCCCGACGGACTGCCGCGCCGCTGGATTCAGCGGATGAAAACATCCATCCAGACCATCGGCCCGTTCTTCAACAGCAACCGCATGGTCCGCGACTACGCCGAGCAGTTCTACCTGCCGTGCGCCGGGCGGTTCGCGCGCCTCACCGCCGACAAAGTCAAGGCCGGCCGCCAGCTTGCCGCCTGGAAACAGCGCCTTGCCGCCAAGTGGGGTGGCATCCGGCTCTCGCCCGCGCAGGACGCCGGCGCCGCCGAACTCCTCGCAGGCCAGGAACTTTCCGTCAGCGTCACCGTTTCACTCGACGGGCTGACGCCGGACGACATCAATGCACAAATTGTCTTCGGTTCCATCGAGGCCGACGGCAGTCTCCAGCGCGTGCAGACCATGCCGATGAAACTCGTCTCGTCCGAATCGGGCAACGCGCATCGTTTCACGGGCAAGATTACGTGCGGCGCCAGCGGTCGATTCGGCTACGCCGTCCGCATTCTGCCGCACCATCCCGACCTGAGCGAGCCGCTCGACATGCGCCTCGTCCACTGGGCGTAGCGCGTTGCCGGCCCGGCCAGCAACATCCTCTTTGACTTTGGCGGCGCGCCGATGTAAACAGCCCGCCAATGACCCACAAGAAAGCGCTTGGTAAAGGGCTGGATGCGCTCATCCAGCGCGGGTTGTCGAGGTCCGCAACCGCACCCACGGTAACGCCGCCGGCAGCCGCGCCGCTAGCGCCACCGCCGGCCGCCGTGGCCGTCGCACCCGCGCCGCCAGCCGCGCCTTCGGCCGATTCCGTCGCGCAGGCGGAGATCGGCAGCATTCGCGCCAATCCGTTTCAACCGCGCACCAAGTTCGAGCATGAAGCGCTGGAGGAACTCGTCGCTTCCATCCGCGAGCACGGCGTCGTCTCGCCGCTCATCGTCCGCCGCGCCGCCGACGGGCAGGGCTACGAACTCATCGCCGGCGAGCGCCGCCTGCGCGCCTCGCGCGAAGCCGGGCTGGCCACCGTGCCGATCATCGTCCGCGCCGCGGACGACCGCGTTTCGCTGGAGCTGGCGCTCATCGAAAACCTCCAGCGTCAGGACCTCAACCCCATCGAGGAATCACACGGCTACCAGCAGTTGATGGAGAAGTTCGGGCTGACGCAGGAACAGGTGGCCCAGCAAGTCGGCAAGAACCGCGCCACCGTGGCGAACTCGCTACGCCTGCTCGGCCTGCCGGAGCAGGTGCAGGCGTGGGTCCGCGACGGCCAGCTCTCCGTCGGCCACGCCAAGGTCATCCTCGGCCTCACGATCACCGACGAGATGACGATCGTCGCCGAGCGCGTGTTGCGCGACAGCCTCAACGTCCGCGACACCGAGAAACTCATCGAGCACATCAAGGCCACCACCGGCCGGCGCCAACCGGTCCGCCGCAAACGCAGTGCCGACGCCGAGAAGGCGCCGCACCTCCTCGCCGTCGAAAACGACATGTGCCGCAAGCTCGGCACCAAGGTCACCGTCCATCCGCAAACCATCGGCGGCTTCATCCGCATCGAGTATTACAACGACGACGACCTCAGCCGACTCGGCGGCATCCTTGGCGGCGAGTTGTGACGCGGCATTCACGCCCCCGCCACGCGCGGACAATTTCCTTGAAAGCCTCCGTCCCTTTCGTTTCACTTCCCCGCTTATGAGTTTGGACCCGAAGACGCCCAAGATGGATGTGCCGTATCTGGCGCAGCTCGCGCGCATCTCGCTCAACGCGGAGCAGGTGGAGAAGTTTGGCGCGCAACTCCAGCAGATCGTCGCCTACGTCGAAAAACTCAAGGAGGTCAACGTCGAGGGCATCGAGCCGACGGCGCACGCGACGCCGATCACCAACGTTTTCCGGGCGGACGAGCCGCGGACGCCGCCGGGCGACCCCGCGCCGTTCCTGAAGAACGCGCCGCAGCAGGCCAACAACCTGTTCGTGGTGCCGAAGATTGTCGAATAATGCCGTGATTTGAAATTAGTAATTTGTAATTTGAAATGGGCCTCAACGACTTAACCATCCACGAACTGGCCGGCCGGCTGGCGAAGAAAGAGATCGCCGCCGCCGACCTGGCGCGCGATGTCGTGGCGCGGACGGAAGCGATGGAGCCGAAGCTGCACGCGTTTCTGGAGTGGAACGGCGGGGAGTTGCTGACGGCGGCGCGCGACATGGACGAGCGGCGGGCGCGCGGCGAGGTGCTGGGACCACTGGCGGGAATTCCGGTCGGCATCAAGGACGTGTTGAACGTCCAGGGGCACAGTTGCCGGTGCGGGTCGAAGATTTTGCAGGGCTATGTCGCGCCCTACGACGCGACGGTGGTCGCGAAGCTGCGCGCGGCGGGCGTGATTCCGTTCGGGCGGCTGAACATGGACGAGTTTGCAATGGGCAGCTCGACGGAGAACTCGGCGTTCGGCGTGACGCACAATCCGTGGGACCTGGAACGGATTCCGGGCGGCTCCAGCGGCGGCAGCGCGGCGGCGGTGGCGGCGGCCGAAGTGCCGGCGGCGCTCGGCAGCGACACGGGCGGCAGCATCCGCCAGCCGGCGTCGCTCTGCGGCGTCGTCGGGATGAAACCAACCTACGGCCGCGTGTCGCGGTTCGGGCTGGTGGCATTCGCGTCGTCGCTCGACCAGATTGGCCCGTTTGCAAAGGACGTGACTGATGCGGCGCTGGTGCTCGGCGCGATCAGCGGCCGCGATCCGAACGATTCCACCAGCGTGCCGGAGCCGGTGCCGGATTACACCAAGGCGCTGACCGGCGATGTGAAGGGCCTGAAGCTCGGTTTGCCGAAGGAATATTTCATCCCCGGCATGGACAAGGAAGTGGACGCGGCCGTGCGCGCGGCGGTGGACAAGCTCGTGTCGCTTGGCGCGGAGATCATCGAGATTTCACTGCCGCACAGCGACTACGGGCTGGCGGTTTATTACATCATCGCCACGGCGGAGGCGTCGGCGAACCTTGCGCGGTTCGACGGCGTGCGCTACGGCTCCCGCGCGAAGGACGCGAAGGACCCGCTCGACATGTATGGCCGCACGCGCGGCGCGGGCTTCGGGCCGGAAGTGACGCGGCGGATTATCCTCGGCACCTATGTGCTCAGCAGCGGTTACTACGACGCCTACTACCTGCGTGCGCAGAAAGTCCGGACGCTGATCCGGCGCGATTTCATGGAGGCGTTCCAAAAGTGTGACGCAATCCTGACGCCGACAACGCCCTCCGCGGCGTTCAAGATCGGCGAGAAAGCCGAAGACCCGCTGACGATGTATCTGAGCGATATTTTCACGGTGAACGTGAATCTGGCCGGCATCTGCGGCGTGAGCGTGCCGTGCGGATTCACAAAGCAGCCGAAGCTGCCGATCGGGTTGCAAGTACTCGGCAAGCCGTTTGGCGAGGCAACGATTTTGAAGGTGGCGCATGCTTATGAGCAGGCGACGGAATGGCATAAAGAAAAACCCAAAATTTGAATCGTAGCCGTCGACATAAGTCGGTGGCTGCCCCGCGCCACGGACTTACGTCCGCGGCTACGAAGTAAAATGGACTACGAGATTTGCATCGGTCTTGAGACGCACGTGCAGGTGAAAACCCGCACGAAGGTGTTCTGCGCCTGCCCGACGGAGTTTGGCGCGGAGCCGAACACCAACGTCTGCCCCGTCTGCCTCGGTTATCCCGGCAGCCTGCCGGTGATCAACGAGGTGGCCATCCGCAAGACGGTGCTGGCGGGGATGCTCGTCGGGGCGAAGATCGCGCATCACTCGAAGTTCGACCGGAAGAATTATTTCTACCCGGACATGCCGAAGAACTACCAGATTTCCCAATACGACCTGCCGCTGGTCATCGGCGGCACGGTCGAATACGACTTCGGCGTCGTGGACAAAAAGCGGCTCGGCGAGACCAAAGTCTGCCGGCTCACGCGCATCCATCTGGAGGAAGACGTTGGCAAGAACTTCCACTTCGAGCGCACCAGCGGCGTGGATTTCAACCGCGCCGGTACGCCGTTGATGGAGATCGTCAGCGAGCCGGACCTGTCGTCGTCGGACGAGGCGTTCGCCTACCTGACGGCGCTGAAGGAAATCCTGATTTACGGCGGCATCAGCGATTGCGACATGGAGAAGGGCCAGGTCCGCTGCGATGTGAACATTTCCGTCCGGCCGCGCGGCCAGAAGGAACTCGGCCAGAAGGTCGAGATCAAGAACATGAACACCTTCTCCGGCGTGCGGCACGCGGTGGACTACGAAGCGCAGCGGCAGATCGAGACGCTCAACCGCGGCGGCCGGCTCGTGCAAGAGACGCGGCGTTGGGATGACATGGCCGGCGTTACCGAGAGCATGCGCACGAAGGAACACGCCCACGATTACCGCTACTTCCCGGAACCGGACCTGCTGCCGGTGTCGCTGAACGAGGCATGGCTCGCGGAAGTGCGCAAGCTGGTGCCGGAGCTGCCGAGCGCGAAACGCAAGCGGATGGTCGGACGCTACGGCATCCCGCCCTACGACGCCGGCGTGCTGGCTGCGGACGCGGCGCTGGCGGATTACTTCGAGGCGGCGGCGCAGGCGTCGAAGAACCCGAAGTCCGTCGTGAACTGGGTGACGAACGATTTGTTGCGCGACCTGGCGGAAGCAAAGCTGGCCATCGGGCAGTCGCCGGTGAAACCGCCGCACATTGCGGAGCTGGTGGAATTGGTGGACAGCGGCAAAATTTCGTCGAAGATTGCCAAGGACGTTTTTGTGGAGATGTTCAAGACCGGCAGGGCGCCAGCGGCCATCGTGGCGGAGAAAGGCCTGGTCCAGGTCAGCGACACCGGCGCGATCGGGAAATTCTGCGACGAGGTGATCGCCGCGAATCCGAAGATTGTGGCGGATTTCAAGGCCGGCAAGGAAGCGGCGCTGAACGCGCTGACCGGCCAGGTGATGAAGCTCTCCAAAGGCAAGGCGAACCCGCAGGCAGTGCGGGACGCGTTGCGCGGAAAGTTGTCTGGCTAATGCGCCGGACTTCCGGTAAAAAATGGTTTTGTAACGGGCGGTTTTTCACCGCCGGACCGAACGGGTAACAGTTAGCGGACGCTTTTTGTGGCATCCAACGACCAATATGTAGTGGACATCTTGCGCGACCTGGGACTGGTGACCCAGGAGGACATCGAGCAAGCGACGCCGCTCATCGGCAGCGACCCCAAAACCAAGGGCATCGTGGACGCCTTGATCAAAAAGGGCGTCGTCAACGAGCTGCAGGTGACGCAGGCGCTCGCCAACCAGTTCGGCATGGACATCATCACCTTGTCCGAACACAAGGTGGCCGACGATGTCATCCAGTCCGTGCCGGCGCACGTGGCCCGCCGCTACAAGATCGTGCCAGTGTTCAAACACGAGAACACGATCACCGTGGCGCTTTCCAACCCGATGGACGTGGATACGCTCGACAGCTTGCGCTACATCCTCAAGTGCAACGTCGAGGGCATGGTGGCCACGCAGTCCGAAATCGACAAGGCTCTCACCCAATACTACGGCAGCGCCGACGACGCCATCGAGACGATCATGGGCAAGATCGGCCACGAGGTGACCGACGAGGAAATTTCGTTGCGCGGCGGGGAAGAGGAGACTGGCCCGGTCAGCGAAGGCGACGCGCCGATCATCAAGCTGGTGACGGCAATGATCGTGCAGGCGGTGAAGATGCGGGCGAGCGACATTCACGTCGAGCCGTTGGAGAAGAAGCTGCGCGTGCGTTACCGGATTGACGGCTACCTCCACGAGATCGAAAACCCACCGAAACGGTTGCAGGCGTCCATCATCTCGCGCCTGAAGATCATGTCGAACATGTCCATCGCCGAGAAACGCATCCCGCAGGATGGCCGCATCCGCATCGCCGTGGCCGAGCGGCAGTTCGACTTGCGCGTGAGCGACATCCCGACGGCGCACGGCGAGAGCATCGTCATGCGTATTCTCGACAAGAAAAGCATGCTCGTCGGCCTGCCGCAGCTCGGATTTTTCAGCGACGACCAGGCGACGTTCGAGCGGCTGATCACGCTGCCCGACGGCATCCTGCTGGTGACCGGCCCGACCGGCAGCGGCAAGACCACCACGCTGAACTCCTGTCTGAATTTCATCAACCGTCCCGACAAGAAACTGATCACGGTGGAAGACCCGGTGGAGTATGTGCTGTCGGGCGTGAACCAGGTGGAGGTGCGGGAGGAAGTCGGCATGACGTTCGCGGCGGCGTTGCGCTCGATCCTGCGCCAGGCGCCGAACGTGATTATGATCGGTGAAATTCGCGACTTGGAAACGGCGGAAATCGCCATCAACGCGTCACTGACCGGCCACCTTGTCTTCTCCACGCTGCACACCAACGACGCGCCCAGCGCCATCACGCGGTTGCTGGACATCGGCGTGAAGCCGTTCCTGGCCGCGTCCTCCATCCGCGCGATCATGGCCCAACGGCTGGTCCGGAGAATCTGCGAGCACTGTAAGGAGCCTTACATGCCGACCGACGCCGAGCGGCGGTTCATGGGGTTGGCGGCGGAGCAGGCTGCGGCTACGACATTTTACAAAGGCCGCGGTTGCAACGAATGCAACCGGAGCGGTTTCCGCGGCCGGCTGGGTATCTATGAGATCTTTGTCATCAACGAAGATGTTCAGAAACTGATATACGAGCGCGTGTCGGCGCACGTCCTGCGCAAGTCGGCGCGCGAACTGGGCATGCGAACGCTGCGCGAGGACGGCGTGCGCAAGGCGGTCGCCGGCATCACGACACCGGAGGAAGTGATGAAGACCACGGTGGCCGACGTTGACTAGGCCCCGCGAGAATCGCCGCCGGCCAAAACGATTTTAGAGGAAACGCTATGAAAGTCCAAATGGACCAGTTGCTGGAGTTGGTCGTGACGGAGAACTGCTCCGACCTGCACCTCCGCGTGGGCCTGCCGCCGGTGGTGCGCCTGCACGGCTCGTTGGTGACGTTGACGCAGGTGCCGCCGCTGACGCAAGAGGACTCCGAGCGGCTGGTCAAATCCATCACCAGCGAGGAGCATCTGCGCCGCACGCGCGAGGTCGGCGGCAGTGACTTCGGATTTTCGTATCAGGACAAGGCGCGGTTTCGCGTCAGCATTTTCAAGGAACGCGGCAATTTCGCGCTGGTGATGCGGCAGATTCCGACGAAGATGATGACGCTGGAGCAGATCGGTCTGCCGCCCAGCATTAAGGACCTGCTTTACCTCCCCCGGGGTTTGATCCTGGTCGTCGGCCCGACCGGCTCCGGCAAGACCACAACGCTGGCCTCGATGTTGAACATCGTCAACGAGGATCGCGACGTCCACATCATCACCGTCGAAGACCCGATCGAGTATTACCACGCGAACAAAAAGAGCATCGTCACCCAGCGCGAGATCGGCGTGGACGTGACCTCGTTCTCCGAGGCGCTGCGCCGCGCGCTGCGCCAGGACCCCGATGTGATTCTCGTCGGTGAAATGCGCGACTTGGAGACCATGGAAGCGGCCATCGCCGCGGCGGAAACCGGCCACTTGGTCTTTGCCACGCTGCACACCACCGGCGCGGCGCGCACGGTGGACCGCATCGTGGACGCGTTCCCGACGGCGCAACAGGAGCAGATTCGCACGCAGCTCGCCAGCTCGATCAAGGCCGTCATCTCGCAGTTGCTGCTGCCGAAGAAGGACGGCAAGGGGCGCGTGGCGGTGTTCGAGGTGATGATCACCACGCAATCCATCCAGGCGCTCATCCGCGACAACAAGACGTTTCGCATCCAGAGCGATATTCAGACCGGCGCGAAACACGGCATGTTCACGCTCGACAGCCATCTGGTGGAGCTTTACCAGAAGGGCATTATTGACTACGGCGAACTGCTGACGACCGCGCAAGACCCCGAAACCATGATGCAACAACTGGGCATGAAGTAATATGTTTGAAGCTGAATCCAACGTTTTGCTGGGCATTCTGAAAGAACATCAACTGCTGCCCTCCGAGCAACTGGCCGAGGCCGAGTCCGAAAGCAAGCGCTCCGGCAAAAGCGTCGCGCAGGTGCTCATGGACACGGACGTCCTGACGCGCGAACAGATTCTCAGCGTCGTGGCGCAGCATCTCGGCACCGAGCAGATCAGCATCAAGGACCAGGAACTGTCCAAGGATATTCTGAAACTGATTCCGGCGGCGCAGGCCCGCGCTTACTGCGTCATCCCGATCAAGCTTGAAGGCAATACGCTTCACGTCGTCGTCAACGACCCGCTCAACGCCTCCGTCGTCGAGGAACTGCGTTTCATCCTGGACCGCGACATCCACATCCTGGTCGGCGATCCCGACGAAATCGAGGCGATGGTCAAACAGCTCTACGGCGAGGAGGGGTCCGAGTCGGTGGACGATCTCATCTCACAGATCGAGGGCTTGACCAACGTCACCGAGGTCGCCGCGCCGGAGATCATGACGGTGGAGAACATCGCGGCGATGGCCGGCGAGGCGCCCGTCATCCGCTTCGTGAACCTCGTGCTTTTTCAGGCCATCCGCGACAGGGCGAGCGACATTCACTTCGAGCCGTTTGAGGAGGAGTTCAAGATTCGTTACCGCGTGGACGGCGCGCTCTACGAAATGGCGCCGCCGCCGAAGCACCTGGCGCTGCCCGTCACCAGCCGTATCAAGGTCATGGCCAACCTCAACATCGCCGAGCGGCGCATCCCGCAGGACGGCCGCATCCAGATGTCCATTGCCGGCCGGCCCGTGGATCTGCGCGTCTCGACGCTGCCAACGCAGTTCGGCGAAAGCGTGGTGCTTCGCGTGCTGGACCGCTCTGTCGTCAACCTCGACCTCGCCACGCTCGGCATGCCCAAGCAGGCCTTTGACGACGTCTGCGAAATCATCAGCCGGCCCAATGGCATCTTCATCGTCACCGGCCCGACCGGCTCCGGCAAGACCACCACGCTGTATTCCTGCCTCGGCCGCATCAACACCATTGATTCCAAACTGCTCACCGCCGAGGACCCCGTCGAATACGAAATCGAAGGCATCATGCAGGTGCCGATCAACCCCGCCGTCGGACTGACGTTCGGCCGGGCGTTGCGCGCGTTCCTGCGCCAGGACCCCGACATCATCCTTGTGGGCGAGATGCGCGACTTGGAAACGGCGCAGATCGCCATCCAGTCGTCGCTGACCGGCCACTTGGTTTTCTCGACGCTGCACACCAATGACGCCGCCGGCGCCATCACCCGTCTGCTCGACATGGGCGTCGAGCCGTTCCTGGTCAGCTCCACGCTCGAAGCGGTGCTCGGCCAGCGGCTGGTGCGCAAGATTTGCAAGGTCTGCCGCACCGCCTACGAGCCGACCGAACAGGACCTGACTCTGCTCGGTCTCAAGCCGTCCGAAGTGGTGGGCAAATCGTTTTACTTCGGCAAGGGCTGCTCGGAGTGCAACGACAGCGGCTACAAAGGCCGCACCGTGCTCTGCGAATTGATGCGCGTGTCCGATCCCATCCGCACCCTCATCAACGAGCGCGTGGCCGGCCTGGTGCTCCGGGACAAGGCCATGGAGCTTGGCATGCGCACCATGCGCCAGGACGGCATCCGGCGCATCCTCGACGGCGAAACCTCGCTCGAGGAAGTGGTGAAATACACGTAGTCAAACGGACCTTGCTGTCCGTTGTTCTTCCGAACCGGCTGAAACCGGAACTCCGAACAACGACGAAAGGGCTTGGAACCGATCACCGTTCGGAGTTCCGGCTCTAGCCGGCTGCCTGTTCTTATCTGGGCAACTCCACACCCGTTGAAAAAGGCATATTGCTTTCGAGGATCGGCACGACTTTCTCGATAAGCTTAGAAGCCTTGTCGAACTTCAAGCTCCATAACCGGACGGTCCTCGCGTCCCACGCCTCGAGGTTTTTGCCGACGGACATGACGAGGTTTTTCAACACCTGGTGATAAAGTTTTATTTTCACCTCCACTTCGCAAGCGTTACATCCGGTTGACACTTGCGACCATGGAACAATGTAGCCGTGTTCTGTACAATCTTCACCTCTGCAAAAACGTCTATGGACGCGATCTGACGAGCCGTTAACGGCCGATCTTCGACGTTCCCCATGCGATTATTCACCTCGACAACAAGGTCGCGGAGGAAACGGATGTATGCATACCCTTCCTGCACTTCGCCGGATGTGTTCAGCAGCCAGACATAGCGTTTATGGCTCCTCATGCGCTTCTCAACCTGCGCCGGCGTCGGAGGGAATCCCAACTCCGATTCCATCAAACTGGCGATTTGTTTTCGGACGAAGTTTTCCATGCGTGCCGGGATATTCTGAAGCATCCCGCCCTCCGTTTCGGCCGCGCGGACGGGAAGAACAGCAACAAGGCAGGCGCAGAGCGTAAACAGATGTTTCATGGCGCGTTTTGTCGCAAATGTCTGGCTGAGTATGCGAGAGGGAAATGACCTTTCACAGTGGTCAAGCCCATCCCGAAAAGGAGGCGTTTTTGGTTGACCGTCCGAGGCGGAAGCATAGGCTGCGGCTGGATTTGAGCGCGTATAAGCCAGACACACCGCCACCACCGCCAGAAAAAACAACTGAATGAACACTGCGCAATTACGGCGAATTTATCTTTATGGTGGCGCTTGTATAAATGCAGCGATATGGGTCTTCTTGGTTCTGATAATCTATCATGACTACCCATCGAACCACACGGGATTTCAACCGTATTGGATTTGGGCGGTCGCGATTGGAACTTCAGGATCGATTGCGGCACCTCGTTATTTGAGAAGAAATATCGGATGGGTGATACTGGGAATTTGGGGAGTATTGGTCTTCACTCTCATTGTGTTGGATCGATTTAATATGTTGGTGGAATACGATGTCTGGGCTAGTCGGGGCATGCCTCCATGGGGAAAGCTCTATTGATGAAAACACGAACAGGTTCGCAATGGGTCATGGCAGTGACAGTGTGCTGTGCCGCATGGTGCGTGGCGGTGGCGGGGCCGAAGATTGACACGTCGCCCGATCGGGCGAAGACGGATCTAAATCCGGGACTGAAGCAAATCGGCACGATCCAGCCGCGCGGCGTGAACGAGATTTCGGGGTCGAACTGGACGCTAGGATGCGAGACGCTCGACCGTGACTTCGCGGATTATCAGCAATACAAGGAATACCTCGTCCCGCTCGGCATCAGGACCATCCGGTTGCAGGGCGGCTGGGCCAAGACCGAGAAGGTGAAGGGAACCTATGATTTCACCTGGCTGGACACGATCCTTGACGATGCCCGCGGGCGAGGCCTGAACATCCTTTTGGAAACCGGCTACGGCAACGCGGCCTACCAGGGCGGCGGCGGCACGGACCTGTCGGGCGGCTTTCCAACCTCCGAGGAGGGATTGGCGGCTTGGGACCGCTGGGTGGAGACCATGGCCACGCGCTACAAAGGCAAAGTCCGCGACTGGGCCATGTGGAACGAGCCGGACAACAACAAGCAGCACAAACCGGAGAACATTGCCGCGTTCAACATCCGCACGGCGGAGATCATCAAGCGCGTGATTCCCGACGCGCGCATCGCCGGCCTCTCGCTGGCCAGTTCCAGCCCCAAGTTGCTGGAGAACTGCCTAAAGGCACTGGCCGAGAAGGGGAAGGTGGACCTTTTCCACTGGTTCATTTACCACGGCTACGAGTTCAACCCGGACAGGTCCTATCAAAACGTCGAGGAGTTGAAGGCGACGCTGGCCAAATACTCGACGAAGGCGAAGATGCGGCAGGGCGAGAACGGTTGCCCGTCGGAAACGACAACGAAGTTCGCGCTCCCCAACCATCCGTGGACGGAGTCCAGCCAGGCCAAGTGGGATTTGCGGCGGATGCTCGGCGACCTGGGGCACGACGTGGAGTCGGCGGTCTTCACGATCTGCGATTTCAACCACACGGGGCGCGAGATCAACCGCAAGGGCCTGCTCCGGGCCACGGCGGACAAGAAAGTGGAGAAGATCAAACCCGCCTACTATGCGGTCCAGAACTGCGTGGCGGTGTTCGACGACGCGCTGGAGCGCGTGAAGGAGCCGGTGGTCGGCGTGATGTATGACAAGGCAACGGCGAGCTTCGCCTACCGGAACAAAAAGACAGGACAGGCTCTTGTGGCGTTGTGGGACAACTCGGGAACTCCGGACGATGCGTTTGTGACGCGGCCGGCGCAGGTCGTGGTGAAGGGCCTCGCGATCCAGGAGCCGGTTTGGGTGGACCTGGTCTCCGGGCGGATTTACGAAATCCCGGCGGACCGCATCCTGAACGCAGGCGGGTTCACCATTTTCAAAAACATTCCCCTCTACGACGCGCCGGTGCTGATTGCAGAGAAGGCATTGCTGCCGTTCCGCCCGTAAGACTTGGCATCAACTGTATTTCGACTCCATGAAAACACTCCACCTGTCATCCGGTTCTGCGATCTGCTTATTCACGCTGTCATTCGCATTGCTCGCGACCTTACAAGCCGCCGAGCCGGCGACGAATCCCGCTTCACTCCAAGCCCGCCCGTCGCCGGAGTGGCTGACGCGCGGCGTGATGTATCAGGTCTGGCTGCGCGGGTTCACGCCGGAGGGGACGCTGCGCGCGGCGACGAAGCGTCTGCCGTCGGTGGCGGAACTCGGCGCGAACATCCTCTACCTCGGTCCCGTCTGCCTCCAGGACGACGACATGCGGCAGGAGTTCTGGAGCAAACGCCAGATGGCTTCGGGCACCAACAATCCGCGGAACCCGTATCGCATCAAGGACTACAACCGCGTGGATCCGGAGTATGGCAGCGAGGCCGACCTGCGCGCGTTCGTCGCCACGGCGCACAAGCTCGGCCTGCGCGTGTTGATGGACCTTGTCTATTTCCACTGCGGGCCGACGTCGGTGTTGATGAAACACTCCGAGTTCTTCAAACACGATGCTTCGGGAAAAATTTCGACCGGCGAGTGGCACTTTCCCGTCCTTGATTTCAACAATCCCCAACTTCGCGAGCATCTCTGGGCGAACATGGCGCATTGGGTGAAGGACTTCGACGTGGATGGCTTCCGCTGCGACGTGGCCGACGCCGTGCCGCTGGATTTCTGGGAGGAAGCCCGCGCGCGGCTCGAACCGCTCAGGCCCGACCTTGTCATGCTCGCCGAGGGCCAGGCAAAGCGCGAGCAGCTCAAGGCATTCGACCTCAGTTACAGTTTCTCGTGGCTCAACGCGGTCCATGCCGTCTTCAGCCGCGGCGAACCGGCGTCGTCGTTGCGCGCGCTCTGGCAGAAGATGAGCGACGAGCGTCCGCGCGGCGCGCGGTTCATTCGCTACACGGAGAACCACGACATCGTCAACGACCTGCTGCGCGCGGAAGTGGTCCTCGGCGAACGCGGCGCGGCGGCCCTGGCCGCCGTCCATTTCACTCTCGACGGCGTGCCGATGCTCTACAACGGCCAGGAGATCGGCGACACGTCGTTGCAGAGCATCTACGCCCGCTGGCCGGTGCAATGGGAAGCCGCCTGTCTGCCGAAAGCGAAGGCGAAATTTGTGTTCCACCAGAAGCTCTGCCAGTTGCGCCACACCGAGCCGGCGCTGACCAGCGGCGAAGTTGTCTGGCTCGACAACGACCAGCCCGACGCCGTGCTTTCGTTCCTCCGCCGCGCCGGCAGCGGGGAGATTGTCACCGTCGCAAACCTCTCCAACCGCAAGCTCAAGGTGTCGGTCGAGTTGCCGGGAAAGTTCAACGCGTTGGTGTCCGACGGCGCCAAGCCCGGCGCCGCCGCCGGGAAGCTCGCGCTCGAGTTTGACGCTTGCGGTTATTTCGTTGGAAAGAAGTATTAGCCCGCGCAAAGGAGAACACATGAACCCAATACTAATCCTCACTCTCGTTGCGGTCCTGAGCGCCACGACCGCGCTCGCGGCAACTCCCGGCGTCATCGTCAGGACCGACATCCCCTTCGGTAACGCCGCAAACGTGCGCGTGCAGCAGGACAGGGCGGTGACGGAGGTGCGATTCACGCCGGACCCGCACGGCGGGCCGGAATGTTTGTGGTTTTGTTTCCGCGTGTGCCGGCCGGATTCGGGCGGCGGCGCGTTGGGCCAGGTGCGGCTCGTGCTCGAATGTCCGGAGACGATGCTCGGCGGCGGCAAGCCGGCCGACTTTCGTCCGGTGTTTCGTCCCGCGGGCGGCGATTGGGAACGGACCGGCGCGCCGGAACTGATCGAGCTTCCCGATGGCCGGCGGCAGGCGGCGTGGACGCTCGACGCGGCGACGCCGTCGCTGGACTTCGCCCTTGCGTTTCCCTACGGACGCGACGACGTGGAGCAACTGGTCAGGCAAACCGGGCGTTATTGGCATGTGGACACGATTGGCGTCAGCCAGGGCGGCCGGCCGTTGCTGCGGCTGAGCAACGATTACGGCCGCGCGAAAGGCAACCGGCCGGGGTTGTATCTCATGACGCGCCAGCATTCCGGCGAGGTCAGCGGCTCGTGGGTGCTCGACGGCGTGCTGCGGCGGTTTGCGGAATTGGGCGACGCCGCGCCGTTGGTGTGGGCGGTGCCGTTCGGGAACATAGACGGCGTCGAGCAAGGCGACTACGGCAAGGACAATTTCCCCTACGACGTGAACCGCGCCTGGGGTAATCCGCCGATGCGCCACGAGACGCTGGTGTTCCAGCAGGACATGCGCCGCTGGGCGCAACGCTGCAGGCCGGTGGCGGGTTTCGACTTTCATTCGCCGGGAGCGAGCGAGTCCGAGGGCATCTACGCCTTCGTGCATGCGTCGGAAAAACTCTCGGACGTGGCGAAGCGGGCGACGGAGTGGGCCGCCGCGATGGGCGAAGCGTTGGGGCCGGAGTTCGCGGCGGCGAAGTTCACGCGCTCCGGCGACTACGCCTCGCGCTGGAACACACCGCGATTCGGCGGCTTCTGCCAGGAGGACATGAAAATCCCCGGTGTCTCATTCGAGACGCCGTATGGCCTCATCCGGAAAACCGTCATGACGCGCGAGATATACCGCGAAGCCGGCCGGCGCATCGCCGACGCGCTCGTCACCAAGATCAAGAGCATGAACCAAGAGGCTGACAAGAAATGAAGACGAAAACCAAGTCGTGTCTGTCACGCCGCGAGGCGGCAGGGAAGATGTTTGGCGCTGTTGGTCTGGGGATGCTGTTCTCGCGATTGGAAGCCGCGGAACAAGCTCACGCCCAGGACGCCCCGGTCGCGGCGCGCGATGCGCTGAAGATCACGAAGCTGGAGACCTTTCTGGTCAAGCCGCGCTGGCTCTTCCTCAAGATCCACACCAACGCCGGCATCGTCGGACTTGGCGAGCCGATTCTCGAAGGCCGCGCGCTGACGTGCAAGGCGGCCGTCGAGGAGATCGCGCCCTACCTCATCGGCAAAGACCCGCGCCGGGTTGTGCACCACTGGCAGGCCATCTACCGGCACGCGTTCTACCGGGGCGGGCCGATCCTCACCAGCGCCTTGAGCGGGATTGACCAGGCGTTGTGGGACATCAAAGGCAAGGCCCTCAGCGTGCCCGTCCACGAACTGCTCGGCGGGCCGACGCGCGACCGCGTGCGCGTCTATGCCGGCGCGGGCAGTCCGGAGGACATCATCAAAAAGAAGGCGCTCGGCTTCACGACGTTCAAGACCGGCCTCGGCATCGGGCGCGGCGTCAAATACATCGCCAGCAAGGAGGTCGTGGACCGCGCCGTCGCGCTGTTCGCGGCCAAGCGCGAGGCGGCCGGCCCCGGCGCGGACATTGCGATTGATTTTCACGGCGCCATCCAGCCGCAGACCTCGAAGCTGTTGATCAAGGCGCTGGAGCCGTATCAGCCGTTCTTCATTGAGGAGCCGGTCCAGTGCCAGAACGTGGACATCATGGCCGACATCGCGCGCGGCACACACCTGCCGATCGCCGCCGGCGAGCGCATCTTCACCAAGTGGGGTTTCCGCGAGCTTCTGGAAAAGCGCGCGGTCAGCATCCTCCAGCCGGACCTTTGCCACGCGGGCGGCATCACCGAATGCCGGCTCATCGCGGGCATGGCCGAGGCTTACTACGTGCCGATTGCGCCGCACAATCCGCTCGGGCCGATCTCGCTGGCCGCCGGGCTGCAACTGGCCGCTTCGATTCCGAACTTCCTCTGCGAGGAGCAGTCGTCGCTCGGCGAGGGCTACATCAAAAATCCGTTCCGCGTCGAGAAGGGCTACATCGCGATACCGACCGGGCCGGGCCTGGGCATCGAGTTGGACGAGAATGCGCTGGCCGCCAAGATAGACCACAACTGGTGCGATCCCGAAGCCTACGATCCCGACGACGGTTCGGTAGTGGATTGGTGAGGCGTCATCAGACCTGCCGGCCACGGAATCGGTTTCCTCACCGCCGCCGCGCAAACGCCGCATCCACGTCGTAGTCTTCCATAGTAAAACCCTCATTTCTTCAGGGTACCACATGCCACAATCCTCATCTCATCCTAATCGACAATGAATTCTTCAAGAATCAGGAAGCGACCCAAACGACCCCGACGAATATCTTAATTGTTTGTCGAGGGATGCGCCTGAATCACGCCGGTGGAGCGAAGCGTTCGAGGCGCTTGTTGGCGTTCCATACTTTTCCCTGGTCTTGGCTCGAATCGTTTCTGGCGCTCACCGTGGTAGGGTGCCATTTCATCCGGAATGGGCACACGCGTATCAAGCGCTTCGCTCAAGTAAGTTCCGCCTGCTTTTCAACACAGCAGCGAAAAGCTGTTCAAGGGGCTCGTTGCAACCACGGCAGCCGTCTGCCACATTTCTTGCCCAATCTAGGTAATCAAGCTTGCGCTTGACGTGATTTCGGTATTTCGAGCCACCTCATGTATCAGTCTCTGCCAAAAGACAGGATTTCGGCCACCGGCCACTGTTTTTTGACATTTGACACGCCCAAAGTGGACAACTTCTTCGCGAACTTACAGTTTGTACGTTCGCTGAGTAGTTGTCCACTTTGGGCGTGTCAAATGTCAAAACTTCTGCGTAAGGGGGAAATCCGTCGATAACGATCAGAGTCCGCTAACAGGTGTATGTCGAATCTGGATGTCGGCGTCCAGACTAATCTCCCCCCGTTGCCGGAACATTCACTCAACCGTTTGTTGCTCTCAAAAGAAGTGAATGTAAGAATCGGGGAGACAATTTGACCCCGATCCTTTCATGGCAGGGTCCCGACTGTCCACTTCCTCTCATCTGACTGGCTGCGCGCGAACCACCAGCGCCGGGTCGTCGGAACGACTGTGGTTGGCCAAGGCTGTCGGCAACGGGCCAGACGCTGACGGCCGGCCGATATATGGCGAGGAGGCTTGATACATTGCGACCAGGCTGTCCTGCGAGCGGTTCCACCAGCCCACAACCGGCGGCGTCGGCTCCAACTGCGGGAACGACACCTCCACTTTGATCCAGGCGTCGAGCAGGTTCTCGCTGCACTCCCGCAGCCAGTCCCGTCTGGGCATATCTTCCGAGAACACCGCATCCTGGTATTTCCGCACCGCGTCTCGCAGCCGCAGGATCGCGGCGAGCGACCTGCCCATATCCGAGCTGCGAATCTGCAACTGGCGCGAGTGATCGTAGAAATGACTGCAGTTGATCGCTGCTTCGTGGGAAGCGCCACGCATGTTGGCGAGCACCTGCTGCGGAGACAACGCCCCGGTGGAGGAGCCAGGCCGAACGTCCGATTGCGTCGCGCAACCTGCGAGGGCCAGCGATGCGATACAAAGGATTTTCCAATATGTTTTCATGTCATTTTGCTTCCGGTTGTCATTTGTCGGTTACCGGGTTTCGCTCACCCTTACGCCCAAGATTGACGGCAACGGACCTGTGGGCCGGCCGATGTATGGCGAAGAGGCGCGATACAGATTCACGAGACTTTGTTGGGATCGGTCCCACCAACCCACGACTGGCGGCGTCGGCTCCAACTGCGGGAACGACACCTCCACGTTGATCCAGGCGTTGAGCAAGTTCTCGCTGCACACCTTCAACCAGTCTGGCCGCGGCCAGTAGTCGGAGGAAACCGCATCCTGGTATTTCCGCACCGAGTCGCGCAGGCGCAAGGTCGCGGCGAGCGCTTTGCCCATTTCCAGGTTACGGACCTGCAACCCACGGGCGTGGTCGTATAAATGGCTACAGTTGATTGCCGCGTCGTGGGCGGCGCTACGCATGTCCGCCAGCACCTGTGGCGGCAATGCGGGCGGCAGGTTGTCATCGGCTCCGCATGGCAAGGACGCCAATCCGGCCAGTGATGCGATACAAATAATTTGCAAATATGTTTTCATCTTCTTGTTCTCTCCATGTTCGTCTGTTGTTTGACTGACTACTGTTTTCTGTTTTCCTTGCTCTTCTCTTCCTGACCTGACGGCCCCGGCTGAGCCGGCTGGTTGGGCTGCTCGCCCTTCGGTTTCTCAGTTTTGGACCCGCTGGCTGGGGGGCTTGCCTTGGCCGGCTGATTTGGATGCTTCACCCGGTCCGCACCTGCGGCAGGCTGGCTCGGTTGGCGGGATTGTTCCTGCTGACCGGCTTTCGGTGACAGAACCTTCTGAGTTTCTGAGCCGGTTTGACTGCCTTTCGTCGACTGGATTTTCTCGGTTCTTGCAACGGGCTGAGTTGTCTGTTCCTGCCGACCATCTCTCGGCGATTGAACCTTCCCAGACGTTGCAGCGGGCTGAACTGCCTGTTCTTGCTGACCGCCTTTCGGCGACATGACTTTCTGAGCCCCCGAATCGGGTTGACCGCCTCTTGGCGATTGGACCTTCTCAGTTCTTGCAGCAGGCTGAACTGTCTGTTCCGACTGACTGCCCCTTGGTGACTGAATCTTCTCAGGTTTTGCGCCGGACTGAGCGGGCTTGGTTCCGACGACCTCCGCGGCTGGCTTCACTCGCGCCGGACTCAGTTCAGGTTGAGCCGGAGTGGCTGAGGTCGCTCTGGTTTCCCGGCCGCCAGGAGATAACGCGACTGCCGCTGCGGGCTCTCCGCTTCTTCCCTTCAGTGCCGTCTGCTGAAACTTCACCGCCGACTTTGGCTTGTTCACGTCGCGCGCCGCGACAATGTTGTTCGTTATCCTGGGCTGCGCGATCCGGGCTTCGCTGCTGATCTGGCCTTGGCGGAGGGTGCTCGCGTGCTGCTGGACCACAGCGGCGTTTTCATGTTTCCCCTTGCGGATGACCGTGTTGTTTTGCTGAATGCGTGCGGTCACCGTGGCGTGGGGCTTCTCGTTCACCGCGACGTTGGTGTAGTTATACCGTTGCTTGTTGGTCGAGTAGTTGTTGATCACCGTGTTGTTGACGACGGGCGAGGCATGGTAGTTTTTAATGATGGTGGCATTGCTGATGTTGCTGACCCGAACCCTCCCGTAGTCGCTGACACCGTAAAAGTCCCTCTGATTGACAACAACCGCGTGGCTGGCATAGGCGAAGCCGCCTATGCGCAGATTGATGCTCACGCCGCTCATAACCCGCGAGTGGGGACCGCCCCAAGACCGGTGGCCGTAATACATCTCACCGTAAGCCAGCGGCACCCAACCCACATAACCCCCTGAGTAAATCCACGACACCCTGCCGGGATTCCAGAAAAAGCCCACGTCGAGGAACGGCAATTCAATCCCCGCACTCACCACCGGCGGCGCCCAGCACCAAGCGTCTCCGACATAGACCCAGTTCCCGTAATGATGGGTCATGTAACCGAAAGGTTCGGCCGGAATCCAGGTCTGATCGCCATACCAGTCGGTCCATCGTCCCACCGTGTAAGGCGACCATCCCACCGCCACGTGCGTGGGACGCCAGAACATCCGTTCGCGTCCCTCATAATTAATTCTGTCCCACTGCCCGTTTTCTTCGAGAACATAGGCTTCGCTATGCAGGCTCGGCGGAAGATACTCAACCGACCGGCCTCTGACGTTGTTTTTGTCCGCCCAAAATGCCTCACGCGTGGCGTTCCAGTTATTCCAGACCGGTTCGACGGTGCCGTCACCCGATGCCACCTGCTTGGAGTCGGCAAGAATCGAAGGTGCACCTGCTGCCACATCGTATTTCGCTTCGGTTCCTGCATGGATAAAGGTCACTTTGCCATTGATCGGGATCACCTCGACAGAGTTATCGCCCACGTAAAAGTCGAAGGCGGCGCCGGGATCAGCCAGGACGTATCCGAAGGAACTTGTTGCCTTGATGACGGCATTGGGGCTTTTGTTGTAAAACCGCGCCACGCCCGAAGCCACGTCCACCTCGGTCAGATCGCCCTGAAGCGCGATAAACTGGATTTGGGTGCTGTATCCAACGCGGATACAGGTTCCGTTGGGCACAATCAGTTCCGCCATGCCTTGCTTGCCGGAAAACAGTGTGTCCTCCACGCCGAAAGGCGCGTCGTTTACTGTGGCCACCCAGTCTTTTGCGGCCGGGACATAACGCAGCAACTCGCCTTCGATATGATACACGCGGCCCACCACGACAGGCTGATACGTCCGGCCTGATTCGGTGGTTTCATAGACGCGGGGCGGCGGCGCCGCTTCCGACGGGACCGGCATTCGCACGACCGCCGCCAGACCCAGGCACACCGCCAGTCCCATCCAATTCTTCACTGTCTGTTTCGTTCTCATTGGCTTTCTTGCTTTCCGATATTGGCTGTTCCCAATCTTCTGTGACCGCCTCGTTTGTCGTTTCCAGCGACCGCGTCCGCTTCTAGTTGCCGATATAAACCAAGACACACGTCACAATGGCGAGTATTGGCACTAGAATCCTAAGTTGGCTGCGCCTGATGCCACATGCTCCAATCAGCCCCGCCGTGACCAGAAAAATGGCCGGCAGCAGTATTCCGATATCTTTGGACATATTCATATTATTTCACTTGATGTGAATCGCCCTCAGGATGCCTTGCCAGTGCCAGGCGATTCGAACGGGGCAGTGACCCCGCGCGAGGGCGCGGATCACTGCGGCAAGATGCCAGTAAATTTGAACTGGTGAACTCAAGACACCCTTTCATGCACGCTCAGGTCTGCTTGGGGTTCACCACCAGCAACACGATCCCGCCGACGAGCGCGAGCGCTCCAACGGCTGGCGGGATGAAATGGTTGTTCGTGGTCTCGAAGCGCATTCCGAGGAACTCGACGGGCTTTCCCGGGGTCGAGAAAGTGATGCCCGAGTAAGCGAGCACCACGACGCCTAGCGCGACCAGGATAACTGCAACGATGGTTTTTGTATTCATTGTGAATTCTCCAATCTGTTTTCTTCAGTCAGTAGTTTCCTAGACTGCTCGTCGGCCTTGGATGATGTTGAGCAGCACGACGACGACAGCGATCACCAGCAGGACGTGAATAAACCCTCCCATCGTGTAACTGCTCACCAATCCCAGCAGCCACAGAATCACCAGTATTACTGCAATCGTGTATAACATATAATTCGTCTTTCAATTTGCCTTGGAACCCTTGCTGGCAGGCGCCCTCAGGCGCCAGCCAACAGCGATTCACACATTCAGTTGTTCTTGGATACAGTCACCACCTCGACGGTCATGTTGTTGATCACGTTCTTCACACCGGTGATGTCGGTGACGAGTTTGGTAACCAGGTCCTTTTCGGCGGCGTTCTTGGCCTTGCCGCCCAAGATGACCACGCCATCCTTCGTGTCCACTGTGGTGTTCAACATGCTGGTCGAGCGATGGAACAACAACGTCATCTTCACCTGGGCCGTAATCGAAGCGTTATCCATCGTTTCGCCAAACGTTTCACCGGGCTTTTCCGGATTCTCAACCACCCTGATCTCGTTCTTGACGCCCTTGACGCCTTCAGCGTCCGCGGCGTATTCGGTGGTCAGTTCCTTCTGCGCCTGGCTGGCGGCCTCGCCTCGCAGGGTCACGATGCCGTTTTGAACTTCAACCTGCGTCTTGGAGGCGCTCACGTTGCGGTGGAACAGCAGCGTGGCTTTCACTTTCGCGCTGATCCAAACATCCGAGTTATCGGCGGCGTGCGCGGCTTTGGACTCGATCTGGTTATTCACGCTCTTCACTCCGGGAAGGTTGGCCACGGTTTCCCGGGCCAATGCTTTGTGGGAGTCTTCGGCGACAGTTCCGGTCAAGGTGGCCACGCCATCCTTGGACTGGATGTTTATCGCATCGTCCTTGAGGTAGGTCTTGAAAACATACGATTGCCTGGCGGATGACTCAATGCGGCCATCCGTGTCGGAAGCGAACGCCCACACGCCCGTGCCCACCAGAGCGGCGGCGATTATGAACACCGCCGGATAGATAATGGTTGGATCTTTGACTTTCATTCTGCTTCGTTCTTTCTATTGACTGTTATCGTTCTTCTATACGAGGAGACGCTACGCTGTGGGCTGGTCATTATCTATGGGGTATATCCCTATGGGGCGTAACCCTACCGTGTTGGTGACAGACACAGCCCCCTCGAAGATGAAAGAATTCGAGGTCAGCCCGCGCAAACCATCCCCCTCCCGCGTTTCTTATGGTTTGGCTTTTTCCGTGGTTGTTACACCACGTGCCTTGGATTCCATCGGCAAGGCCGCTGCAACCGCTTTGCTCGCACTGGCTATGGCCTCGCTGAGCCGCTCGGCCAACTGTCCATAGTCTTTCCCGTTCCAAGCCACCGGGTCCGCGGTGAACACGCCGCGTTGGGTCGCCGTCGAGTTCTTCCCGACCGACCGCGCTTCCCACGCCAAGGAGAAACGAATTGAACCGTTTCCGTTTTCAACCCTCACACCCTCGCAGGCCAGGATACGGACCGTTACTTCATAATCCAGCGTGTCGTCTCCGCGCGAATTCAACGCAACCTTCTCCACGTTTCGGGCGGAACTGAGAGTTTCTTTCATCACGCGACCGATTCCCTGGTCGAGCGGCTCCGCCCACTGGTCAAAATCCTCAAAATGAATTTCATTTGCGCCCGTTCGGACAACCATAGCCTTGCTGTGCAAATAGGCCGGCACTTCCACTGGCTTCAACCCCACTTTCCACCGCTTGATCCCGTCTTCAGCGGCTTGTTCGGGCGGGGCACTCTTAACGGTCAGCGCATAGAATCGCGTAGGGTCGGCGTGCGACTGCAATAAAGAACATCCGCTCAGAGCACAGGAAACGAATGCGCACAACAGCAGAACGAACGAACGGCTCATCGCCCTGGAGAATGTGTGCGGAATTCCAATAGCCAAGGATTTGGTGGGTCGGGTTGTTTGCATATTACGGTTCCTTGTTGGGGCGCTTTTTTCCCGTGATCAACGCATTGGGGTTTCGTTCCAGAAAGTCGGCAAACTGTTGCAGCGACTCGGCCGTCTCCTTGACCTGCTGAAGTGTTTTGACCGCTTCCTCCGCGAAACCCGCCTTCTGCAAATCACCGACGAGCTTGGAGAAGTTCGCCATCAGTTCGTGAATCTGGGATGCCACCGTCGGCACCACGGTGTATTCGGCATCGCGGATGGCCGGCGGCGCCGGGGACTTCCGGGGATCGAGAAAATCCAACTGCACGAACTGCTGGCCGGTGATGCCCACCAGGTCCAACTTGGCGCGCAAGCCTTCTTCGACCAGCCGTTGCAAAGTGGCGCGGTCGGTGAGCTTGATCGTCTGGTTCGCCGCATCGGTGATGGCATTGTTGTCCACCTCGCCGACGACGGCCACCGGTGCCGGCCATGTTTTCGCGTCGTATCGAACCCGGATGGCCACGACCCGGCCCACCAGGACTCCGCGCAGTTTCACCGCGCCCCCTACGTCCAATCCCTGCACCGGCTCGTCGAAGTAAGCCACGAAACGTCCTGGTTTGGAAAAGAGGTGGATGGAGCGGAATGAAAGGAGCGCCGCGACAATCAGCAGAAGGGCGCCGAGCACGAACATGCCGGCCAAGGCTGGGTTGAGTTTGTTTTTCACTTTGAAATAGAGACAGGTTTCTTGGCTGAAGCGTGGTTCGTTTGCTTTGAGAACTCTTCGTCCTGTTTCAGAAACTCTCGCACGCGCGGGTTGGTGCTCTTGGCGGCCAGGTCGCGGGGAGCGCCTTCGGCAATGATTCCCTTGGATTCGCGATCCAGCATAATGACCCGGTCGGCGAGTCTGAAAATGCTGGAAAGTTGGTGGGACACAATAACCATGGTTGTCCCCAAAGTGTCGCGCACTTGCAGGATCAGCTCATCCATCTCGCGCGAGGTGATGGGGTCCAAGCCCGTCGAAGGCTCGTCGAAAAACACGATCGCCGGGTCCAACGCCAGCGCCCGGGCCAGGGCCGCCCGTTTCTTCATGCCACCGCTAAGCTCCGACGGATAAAGCTCCTCAGACCCGGACAAACCCACTTGGGCCAGTTTCAGCGCGGTGATCTCCCGGCGATCCTCTCGCGTCAGAGACGTGTGCTCTTCCAGCGGCAGGGATACATTTTCCGCCAGCGTCATGGAACTCCACAGCGCACTGTTTTGGTAGAGCACGCCGAACGTTTTTAAAATGTCCCGACGCTGCACAGTATCCGCCGCAGTGAAGCTCTTTCCGAAATAGGCGACGTCTCCATGCACCGGTTTCAGCAATCCGATCATGCACCGGAGCAGCGTGCTCTTGCCGCAGCCGCTTCCACCGATGACAAAAAGCAGTTCTTGGGGATGAACCGAAAAGGACACCTTCTGCAGCACCACGGTTTCGCCGTAGCCGCAGGCCAGGTTCTTGACTTCGATCACGGTCGTTGGGGTGTCGTTTTTCATGGGCGGTTAGATTCTCAGCACGTTGAAAATCGTGCCGAACAAAGCGTCGGCCAGAACAATCAGTATGACGCCGGTCACCACGGCCGAGGATGTCGCCGTGCCGACGCCGGCAGCACTCCGCTCGCACTTCATTCCCCGCAGACACCCGGCGAAGCCCACGGCCAAGCCGAAGAAGATGCTCTTGATCAACCCGGTGGTCACATCCAAAACACCCACGGAATTCTGCGTTTCGACCCAATAGGCCGCCGCAGGAATATCCAGCACGTTTACCGATACAAACATGCCGCCCAGGACGCCGAGGACATTCGCATACGCCGCGAGGACGGGCATCATCAGCGTCACCGCCAGCAACCGGGGCAGCGCCAAAAAATCCACCGCCGAAACGCCCAGGGTTTCCAGGGCGTCAATCTCCTCGCCCACTTTCATGTTGCCGAGCTGGGCGGCAAACCCCGCCCCGGTGCCGCCGGCCACGATCATGGACGCCATCATAGGTCCCATCTCCCGCACCACGGCCAGCCCGACCAAGTCCGCCACATAGACGGCCGCGCCGAATTGCCGCAACTGAATCGCCGCTTGAAAGGCCAGAATCACACCCACCAGAAAACTGACCACGCTCACAATCGGCAACGACGTCGCCCAGCACTGCTGCATTTCGACCAGACAATCCGTCCAACGGAACCGTCGCGGTTTCTTTGCCGCACCCATGAAACCGAGAGTGCACTCCCCAATAAACGAAACGATCTCCGTTGCATGGCTCGCCCACATCTTTGCCATGTCTCCTGCCAACACCCAGCCCGACTTGGCATCCGCCTTGGCTAGGGGCTTTGGCTCGCCCGTCCCCGCGACTTGTTGCAGCAGCGCCTGCAAATTCTTGGGTAACGCTTCGGCATGAAAATCGTTCTTCGACTTCGCACACCAGGCTCGGCCATGCACGAGGAACAGCACCAACGAGGTGTCCCACTTTCCCAAATCCTCCGGCACCACCCGCACACTCCCTGCGGTTCTCTTGCCCAGCACACCGGTCCATAAAGGAACCGGCTCGCTCAACCGCCAATCGCCCCCGATTTTCACCAGGCATTCACTGCCCGGCGGCCCGGCTTCCAGTTGGGCCGTGGCGGCTTTGAGTTCCGTGCCGGCCTTCGGCAATTGTGAACGAGCTGTCATAGGTCAAAAACCACTTTGAGAGGAACCGAGCCGTCAACCTGGGTTGAGGCCCGCAGTCGGCTCTGGCCGCTTCGCATTTGAAACGAGCCTTTTTCTTCTCATCGCCGCACGATAGACGGCGAGGCATTGCGGACGCTATGGGGTGTTTACCCCATAGACAGATGAAAGCAAGCGGTGGAAAGTGACATTATTGTTAGTAAATAGGTTGGGCCTGTCGTGGGTGAACTAGCGGCATCTGATGGCAGGATGCAACAACCTTGGGGCGGCGGAACGGCAGAACGCGAATCGCGGAATTCGATGAAAGCGAATTTGAACAAGTTGTCAAAGCAGTATCTGGCGGCGTTGCGCAAGCATCTGAAGCCAGGTGTCGGGACTAGCTTGCAGCCGGCCATCCAACTGGGACGCCATGCGGTGGCCCTTGGGCTGGAGACGTTGGACTTGGCCAGGATTCACGCGCAGACCTTGACGGTCTTGGTATTGCCCGACGGATCATCCACATCCAGAGAGAGGATGATCAAACGGGCGAAGGCCTTTTTTCTGGAAGCCATCGCTCCGATCGAGAACACTCATCGCGCCGCGCTGGAGGCTGACGTGCGTGTGAATCAACTGAACCGGACGTTGCGCCAACGCACGGTGGAATCGTCTGCCTCGACCCGGCACTTGAAGCAGGGCATCGTGCAGCGCCATGCGTCGGATCAAGCCCTCAAGAGAAGCGGGAAACAGCACGACAAACTGCTGGTAGAATCACGTCGTCTGCGGGAGCACTTGCGGCATCTGACGCATGAGATTCTGTCGGTGCAGGAGGATGAACGGCACAAGATCAGCCACCAACTCCATGATGAAATTGCCCAGACCTTGCTGGGCATCAATGTCCGGCTATTGACCTTGAAAAACACAGCCAAGGCCAACACAAAAGGCCTCAAAAAAGAGATCGCCAGCACGCAACGGTTGGTGGAACAATCTATCAAAACAATCAACCGATTTGCTCATGAATTCAGCCTCCGTCATGAAACGTAAACTGAGCAGGCTGTCGCGCCGCTATCAGGCGGAGTTGCGCCAATACCCTCAAGCAAGGCCCGTCGGCGAGTTTGCGGCCAGCGGAAAAAGTGGGACGCCACGCGGTGGTTCTGGGGCTGGGAACGCTGGATCTGGCCCTGGTTCATGAGCAGGCATTGATTACCCAGGTGCTGCTGGGTTGCTCGCCGTCTGTCCGAGACCGGATGCTCAAGCGGGCGAGGATGTTTTTTGCCGAGGCCATTGTCCCGATGGAGGAAACGCACCGCTCGGCGCTGGAAGCCAACGCTCATTTGAGCCAGTTGAACCGGACGCTGAGCCGGCGCACCGTGGAGTTGGCCGCCTCCAACCGCAAGCTGAAGAAGGAAAAGGCCCAGCGCCAAGTCGTGGAGGGAAGCCTCCGGCAGAGCGAACAGCACTCCAGCCGGTTATTGGAGCAGTCGCAGCACCTGCAGGAACAATTGCGGCACCTGACACACGAGATTCTGTCGGCGCAGGAGGAAGAGCGGAAGAAGATCAGCCGCGAACTGCATGATGTCATCGCTCAAGTCCTGACGGGCATCAATGTCCAGTTGGCGACCTTGAAAACGGATGCTGCGCTTGACACCAAGGGTCTCACCCAGAAGATCTCGCGCACGCAACGACTGGTGGAAAGGTCGGTGGACATCGTGCATCGGTTCGCCCGCGAGTTGCGCCCGGCGGTGTTGGACGACCTGGGGTTGATTCCCGCTCTGCATTCGTTCTTGAAAAGCTTTACGAAAAAGACGGGCATCCATGTGAGTTTGACGGCGTTTGCGGAGGTGGAAAAGCTGGACGGCACCAAGCGCACGATGCTCTATCGCGTCGCCCTGGAAGCACTGACCAACGTCGCCCGCCATGCGCAAGCCAACCGGGTGGAAATGAGCCTCCGGAAACTCCCGAATGCCGTTGGCATGGAAATCAAAGACAACGGCATATCCTTCGACGTGGAACAGGTGTTGCACGCCAAGAAGAACAAACGCCTGGGGCTTCTCGGCATGAGAGAGCGGGTGGAGATGATCGGCGGCAAGTTCATGGTGAAATCCGCCCCGGGCCACGGCACCACCATCCAGGCGCAGATTCCGCTCGGCAACGGCTCGCGCGCGCGGGGATTAATGAAAGAACGCTCTTAGATGAAAAATAACGGTTCCAAATCCACTTCCTCGGCAACCAGTTTACCCAAGTGCCCCACGGGCATCCAGGGTCTCGACGAAATTACCGGCGGCGGGTTGCCGCTGGGGCGGCCCACACTCGTCTGCGGCGGCGCGGGGTGCGGCAAGACATTGTTGGCCGCGGAATTCCTCGTGCGCGGCGCGATGCAGTTTGGCGAGCCGGGCGTGTTCATGGCCTTCGAGGAGACGGAAGCCGAGTTGAAGGCCAACGTCGCGTCGCTCGGATTTGATCTGGCGGGCTTGGTTCGGCGCAAAAAACTCATGCTCGACTACGTCCACATCGAGCGCAGTGAAATCCAGGAGAGCGGCGAGTATGACTTGGAAGGGTTGTTCGTCCGGCTGAATCACGCGATTGATTCCATCGGCGCCAAGCGCGTGGTGCTGGACTCGCTGGAAGCGCTGTTCGCCAGCCTGCCCAACGAGGCCATCCTGCGCGCCGAGTTGCGGCGGCTCTTCCGCTGGCTCAAGGACAAGGGCGTGACCGCCGTCATCACGGCCGAGCGCGGGCGCGAACAACTGACGCGCCACGGGCTGGAGGAATACGTGTCCGATTGCGTCATCTTGCTCGACCATCGGGTCACCGATCAGATTGCCACGCGGAATC
>CAIQCK010000120.1 GCA_903870275.1 uncultured bacterium
ATAGCAGTTTGAGCGACGCTGGAAAGCCGCTCTGAGCCGGCCGAACGTCCTGCCTCGACCCGACAGCTCGAAAGGAACGACACAACAAATCCAACCAGGCGCTCATCCACCCTTGACACTACTCATAGCAGCCCGTTCTACTCTTGGATTTTGCCGCTGGCGCGTTCCCATGGGGTTTGGGTTGCGATGGGAACATGACAAGCCGGAATCCGACCCAATCCGACCCAATCCGACCTGAGCTGGTTGGTTCCGGCTAGTTCTCATTCGATCCGGCTCAATCCGACTGAGTCCGACTACTTTTGTCTCACTCCGCCTGGAGCTGGCCGCGTGAAGACCACTCCATATTGGAAATCTTTGCAAAAGTCGTTGTCCATACTGTAGCGGCGGTCTCTGACCGCCGAAATGATTTCTATAACACCGGCCGGCGGTCAGAGACCGCCGCTACAGGACTTTTGCAGAGATTTCATATTGGCGTTGCACAGTGAGGTGGCCAAAAATCGCCAATAGCCGGCGGGACTGCGGGATGTTTCCCCCATGAAGTGGCGGCCTACCCAGACGGAATCGGACTCAGACCAAGTCAATCCGACTGAATCCGACCAGATCCGACCGCCGACCTCACGGCTTGTCCCGCTTCTGCACGGCCCAGAGGTAGTTTTTGGAGGCGATGTAGAGGGTGCCGTTGGCGGCGACGGGCGAGGTCCAGATCGGCGCGCCGAGACTGAGTTTGTCGAGCACCTTCAGTTCCTTGCCTGCGGCGAGCACCCAGAGGTTCTTTTCGGTGGGATAGTAAAGCTTGCCGTCGGCCAGCAGCGTTGAGGAAAAGGTGCGGGCGTGTCCGTCGTGAACCCACTGGCACTGGCCGGTCGCCACGTCCAGACAATGCAGCCGGCCCGCGACGTCGCCGACGTAGAGCAGGCCGTCCGCGATGGAGACGGTGGCGAGAGAGCGGTCGAGTCCCTGGTAACACCAGATGCGCCCGCTCTTGGTGATGTCGCCGGTCTGGGTGGCGTCAATGCAGTGCATCGCGCCCCGGCCGCGCCCGTGCTCCGGGTCGCGCCCGATGGGGATGTAAACGCGGTTGTTCAGGAAGACCGGCGTGGCGATGATCTCGCTCTCGCCGGCGAAGGTGCCGTCGTTGCTTTTGTTGAACGCCTTCTTGTTGCGTTTGTCGCCGAGGAAATAATGGTTGGCCCAGTCCAGCCCGCCGAACTCCTTGTATTCCGGTGGCACACAGTCATACCACCAGACGGTCTTGAGCTTGACCGGCGCGGGCGGCTTCGCGGTCAGCGCCTCGAACGCGTAGCAGACGCCGTCGCCGCCGCCGAAGAAGACCAGCTTGCGGCCGTTCACGTTGCCGAGCGAGACCGACGACCACTGGCCGTGGAGCATGTGGGCCGCGATGGGCGCTTCGTCGCGCGCGAGGAGGCGGCCGGTTTTCTTGTCGAGCACGATCACGTTCGGCGCGTCCGGGAACGGCGTCTTGTGAATCTCCTGGTCTGGCTCGTTCGGGGCGCGGTCCACGCCGTTGGAGGTGGAGACGTAGAGGAAATCGCCGTCCAAGACGGCCGAGCCGTTGCAGGCGTCGGAAGGCAGGACGTGCAGTTCCTTCCACATGTCATAAGTCCAGAGCACGCGCGGCTGGCCGGCGTCCGCGCCGGTCGCGCCGTTCACGTCGAGACAGATCACCTCGAAACGATGAGTGACAAAATAAAGCCGGTCGCCGTCCACGACGGGCGAGGAACAGACGCCGAGCGACGCGGGGATGAAATTGATGCTGATCTCCCATTTCCAGCCGTCGATCTTGATCTTGTCGCGCAGCGGGGCTTGCCACTGCCAGAGCTGGCGGCCGGTTTTCTCATCGAGGCAGCGGAACACGCCTTCCTTGTTCTGCAAGCAGCCGACGAAGACCTTGCCGCCTGCGATGACGGGTGTGCCGCAAGAATGCTGGCCGGTCTTGATGGCCCACTTCACGTTCTTGGTGGTCTCCATCATGATGCCGCCGCCCTGCGGGTCCTTCTCGCCCGGCGCGAACGACTCCGGCAAACCCTTCTCGTTGGCGACCATGTTCTTGCCGTCGCTGCCGCACCATTGCGGCCAATCGTGTGCCGGGGCGGTGGTGGCGAGGAGGCATGAAACGGCCAGAGCGATGCTCAATAACAGCGTCGGATGGAGGGTCTTGTTCATGACATTGATTTGTGTGCGGTCAACGCTTTCGGAGATCTTTGCAAAATCACTGTAGCGGCGGTCTCTGACCGCCGAGTGATTGTAGAATCCAAATAAGTCGGCGGTCAGAGACCGCCGCTACAGCGTGGCCGACGGCCTTTGCAAAGGTTTCTTTAGGAATGACGACCATGTTTTCGATGTGTTTTGTTTACTTGGTCGGTATTCAGACGATCTTTTCGCGTCCTTTAGCGTGCTTAGCGAGCAGCCTTCGCGCTGTCGCTGGAGGCGGGCGTGAAGAGACGCTGCAGGAAATCGCGCAGATACGGACGCCAGAGCCGCCAAGTGTGGGTGCCTTCGGTGGCGTGAAACTCGTGCGTGATCTGACGGCTGGTGAGCAGGGCGTCGAAGTCCTGGTTGATCTTGAAGAGAAAGTCCTGCTTGCCGCAGGCGATCCAGAGCAAATGCAGCTTCTTGTTCGTTGCCTTGGCATCGGCCAACAAATCGTCGGTTTTGCCGCGGAGATTGCCGCCGGAACTGAAGGCGCCGATCCACGCGAACTGGTCGAGATGGGTCAGGCCGACTGCCAGCGATTGGCCGCCGCCCATGGAGAGGCCGACGATGGCGCGCTGGCCAGCTTCGGCGTTCACGCGATAGTGTTTTTCGACAAAGGGGATCACGTCCTTGAGCAGGTCGTCCTGAAACGCGGTGGCATTGCGGATGTAGTGTTCCGCGCCTTCGCCGGGCTTGGGCTGCGGGAGGGCGTGGCCCGCCGGCATAACGATGATCATGGGCTTGGCCTTGTGCGCGGCGATGAGGTTGTCGGCGATGAAGTTCGCGCGGCCGATCCACGTCCAGCCGCTGTCGTCGTCGCCCGAGCCGTGCAGGAGATAGACGACGGGATATTTGGTCTTCGCCGCCGCGTCGTAACCGGGCGGCGTATAGACGTGCATCCTGCGCAGCGCGCCGAGTGACTTCGATGGATACCACTGCACCGCGACCGCGCCGTGGGGGACCTCGCGCGCATCGTAGAACGTCGGCGACTCGGCGGGCACCTGGACGAGGCTGGAGGTGGAGCGGCCGGTCTTCACGTAACCGTTGCGCGGGTCCACGGTGGCCACGCCATCCACGTCGAACGTGTAGGAATAAATATCCGGGTCGAGCGGCCCGACGGTGACGCTCCAGAGTCCGCTGTCGTCCTTGGTCATCGGCTGGCGCCCTCCAAACTCGCCGTTAAGGGCGACCTGGGTGACCTTTGGCGCGAGGAGCCGGAACGTGACGGTGCGGTCGGCCCGGACCTCCGGCGAAACGATGTCACGCCGACCGGGTTCAGCGGCGCTGGCGGCGAGGCAGTTAAGGAATGCCGGCGCAAGCGCCAGCACGGCGATAAGTGCGGAAACGGCTCTGTTCATGCGGTGTCTCCAATGTTCGGTTTGCAAAACGGCGATGGGTGTTTAGCAACAACGGCCGGCCACCACAACGCAATAATCGGCGCGATGGTTCGTCAGAGTGGCAGCGCCGCGTTACTTAACAATCTCCAGCCAGCCGAAGGCGGTGGGGACGTGGAAGTCGGGTTCCACGGTGCGCGGGTCCACCCAGCTCATCCAGTTCTCGATGGGCGGCGGGCCGTCGAAACGCAGGCCGCCGTTGTGGATGCTGGGGCGCTGGACGACGGGCCGGCCGCTGCGGTCGTGGTCGAACTCGGCACGGAAGAGTCCGCAACGAATCTTTGCGCCGGGCCGCAGCCGGGGAAAGCCCAGCGCCTCCAGACTCGCCAGCGGCATGCGTCCCTCGACGATGTAGCCTTGGGGCAGGGGGGAAGCTTGGGTTTCGAGGCCGGGCAAACTCCAGGATGTATCGTATCGGCGGTAGTAAGTGCCGCGATAGGTGAAGGCGCGCCCGCGCGAGTCCACCTCGAAGCAGAAGTAATCGTGCATCCGGTCATCGAGGCAGAGGTAAACCTCGACGCGATCCTCGAAAACCTCCTCCTGTTTGCTGCCGAGGCGGTCGAGCACGACGATGTCCTCGTCGTGGACGCGGAAGGTGAAGTAAAGGTGCGTCTCGTCGCACAGCGCGCGGAACTCCGTTGTCGGCGCGGCGGTTGGTTTCCACGGAAAAATGAAATGCGTCTCGGCGGCGGCCCCGGCCCACGCGGGCGAATCGGCGCGACCGTTGAGGGTGATGCCCGCCGACGGCTGCCAGCGGACGCGGTAGGTTTGCGGGCTGATGCGGCGCGGCAAGAAATCGTCCTCGTGCAACCGGATGCGGAGCGGCCCCTGGAAGGTGGTGACCCAGAGTTCGCCGGGGATGTGTTCATAGACGTAGGGATAGGAGAGACGGTGGGCAGGTTCCTTGTCGCCGGGCTGCATCGGGTCGTAGGCGACGACGACCGGCTCGGTCCACGTGGCGCCGTCATCCTCGGTGAACGCCATCGAGAGCTGTTCGCGGCGGCCGGTCTGCTTCTGCTTGTCCATGAAGCGGTTCCAGAAGAGCGCGAGCCGGCCGCTTTGGAGGCGGAGCAACTGGCCGGGCGAGCCGCTCGCCTCGATCTTCGAGGGATGGATGTCGGTCCACGTCAGACCTTCGTCGCGCGAGAACGCCTCGGTGAAACAGCCGCGATACGTGCGGATGAGCATCCAGAGCCGGCCGTCCTTGAGTTGGGCCAGCGTCGGCTCGATGCCGCCGCCGTGGTCGCCGTAGCCGCCGTAATCGCCGAGGTCAATAATGCTGCTTTTCTTCCAGGTCTTGCCTTCGTCGTCGGAGGCGTAGCTGAAACAGACATGGCGGCCGGGATTGCTCGCCGCCGCCTGACAGCCGAGCACGACGCGGCCGCTGCGCAACTGGATCATGGTCCGCAACGCGCCGCAGTAATCCTCCTGCAGGAGCCTCGGCGTTTCCCATGTCTCGCCGTCGTCGGTGCTGCGCGTCACGTAGACAGGCAATCGCGTGCCGGGCTGCGGGCCGCCTTTGGCCTGGTCCCAGTGGAAGACCATCTCCTTGACGTTGAGGAAGGCGATGAGAAGCGTGCCCTCGCGAGTCCGCAACAGCACTCGCTCGCCTCGGCATTGGAATTTCCCCGGTTCGGCGAAGAGCGGGCGCGGCGTCCACGTTTTGCCGTCGTCGCGGCTGACGAGCACGCGTTGATCGTCCACCGCGAGCACCGCGCCGTCGCTGCGTTTCGCGAAGGGGCCAAGCCACGCCGACGGCAGCGGCTCGCACTGCGGGTGCAGCAAGAGCGTCTTGCCGCCGAACGGAACGCGGTTCCAGTCCGGTGCAGCCGCCACGCAGAGCAAAGCCAGCAAGATCAGCCGTCGCATAACACTCCTTCCGGTTAAAACGAACGACCGTGATGTTGCCGCGAATGCGCGTCCTGTGCCAATGCAAAAGCGATGGCGGGACGGCGGCGCGCTTTGCCTCAAAAAGATTGTTACCGAAGCGGGGGGGGAACTGGATGAGGAATCTGGTCGTTGCCTCAAAAAGGGTGTTACCCAAACCGGATGCATCCCGACATGGACAAACAGACCAAGAATCAGGTGCTGGCCAA
>CAIQCK010000121.1 GCA_903870275.1 uncultured bacterium
ATTTCTTGGAGTGGGCCTCGATGGCTTTTGCGTCGTCGCACCCGCCCAACGGGTCATACATTGGCGGCCAACCGCTTCCCAGCCGCTGGCCGCCGCCATTCCCGCCACTGCCTCTAATCATGCGTTTGGGCAACAGGCCCGCAAGCCGTGGGCTACGATCTTCTTCTTGCGTCGCGAGACCCACGGCTCGCGCCGTGGGCTACGATCTGGTGCCGCTCCGTGGCTAAAACGATTTGGGCAACACATCCTCACGGACTGACCCGGCGGTTCACGAGATCGCCGAAGGGCGCAAGCAGGCCGTATTTGTTCTGCCACGTCGTATACATGATGCCCACCGCGTTCGGCGTGCGGTCGAGCGCCTCCAGCCAGCCGCGCGGGTTCTCCAGCGTGTCGGCATCGTAATACGCGCCGGCCAGCGTGCGGAAGCCGAGGCCGGAGAAAAACTTCAGGCTCGGCTCGCGCTGCTTGTAATACCAGCAAACGATGCCGAGGTCCTTCGGCACGTGCTGCCACGAGCCGGTGAAATCGCCGTCCACCATGAAGTAGTCGCCGTGCGCGTTGTGGTTCGGATCGAGCATGTCCGACCAGCACCAGACGTCCGCGCCGGGGCTGGCTTCGCGCAGGATCGCCGCCTGCTTGGTGATGCAGTCGCCGAGAATTTCGCCCATTGTCAGGTGCCGCGCTTTGCACGCCGCGCACGAGCCGCCGGCGCGCACCTCGTCCATGCTGAGGAGATATTTTTTCGCGCCGACATGCTGCGCCAGCGATTTCGCCACCGCGCGCCAGATTTCATAAACCTTCGGCTCGGACATGCAGATCGTCACCTGCCCGGCGTTGATGGCGACGGCGTGATACCAACTCACGCGCAGCCGTTCGCCGTCGCGGATGCGACCGCCCGGCAACAGTTGCAGCGCCGGCGCGTCGTGATCGGGCCGCGTCAGGCGAAGTTTTGGCTCGCTCAGCGGCGCGTAATCCTTGCCTTCTTCGAAAACCGTCTTTCCATCCTCGCTGCGCACGACCACCGGCGCGCCGGGGCGGCGCAGGACGTTGACGGGGCCGACTTCTTCGAGCCGCAGATCGTCAAGCCAGACCTTGCCTTCCTTGCCGCCCCAGAGGCCGGCGTAAATCTTCACGTGGTCGAACTGGAGGCTGTTGAACAGCAGCGTAAACTTCCGCCAGTCGCCGGTGGACTGCACATTTGGCTCGAACGGCGCGAGCGAGCGTTTTTCAGCCAGCACTTGCAGCATGAAGGCTCTCTCCGGCTTCAGCCCCTCGGTTTTCACCCAGACGCTCAGCCGGTAGCAGCGGCGCGGCGTGACGGCCACCTCCTGCATGATGCGGCCGTGGCCGTGTTCGGGGTTGAACTTGCCGGCGTTCTCGATGCGGAGCGAGGCGCGGCCTTCCTTGAAAACCTCCGTGTCCTGAAACGTGATGCGGCCCGGCTCGTCGGAGAAGCGGAAGCCCTTGAAGCGGTTGCGCTCGGACTCCTCGAAGCCGCCGTTGGCGATGCGCGCGGCCGGGTCCGGCTCGATGCGCGCCTCGCCGCCGCGCGCGACGAACGGCGCGTTCTCCACCGGCAGGCCCTCGGCGAGATTCGGGTCGCGGTGCAACACCGCGCTGCCGTAGCCGGCCGAGAAGATGGCCGGGATGATCTCGATGTGCCGTTCCGCGCAAATCTGTTTCACCGCGTCGAGCCGTCGGAAGTAATCCGGCTTCTGTAAATCAATCACGTCGAAGCCGCCGGTGAGCAACATGCCGTTCAGCCCGTGCTCGGCCGCCGTCTGCGCGATGCGACGGATCTCCTCCACGTCGGCGTCTTTGTTTAAATTGAGCGAGACGTAAACCCACCGCTCGGGATAAATGCGCGGCGGGGCCGCGAGCGAACCAGCAGCGTTTTCAGCCGCGCACGCCGGGAACGCCGCCGCCGCGGCGAGCGCAACCATGACCATGATGAGAGTTCTGCGATGAGAGGTGGTCTTCATGCCAGCTTCTTTCGTTGAGGTTTTGAGTTTGCGATTCTTTCCGTTTTTTTTCAATCAAGCCGCGCCGGATTTCACTTCGCAACATCCGTTGTCCATTTCGTATAAGCCTCCGCGACTTTGCCGGCGGTGCAGTCGTTGCGATGAATCCAGAGTCGGTAGCGCAGCGTGACGGGCTTGCCGGCTCGCAGCGTGACCGACTCCAGCGCCGGCCAGGTCGGATTCAAGACGCCGTAGAACCGCGTCAGCCACGTCGTCGGATACGTCGGGTTTTTGGGATGATCGAAGATCGCGACGCCGCTGACCGCGTCGCCCGCGCCGAACTTGCCGGAGTAATCGGCCCACGGCGACCGCACCTGCACCGCGTCCTTGTCGGTCTTGCCCGTCGAAAGCCAGATGGAGGCGTCGCGGCGGGGCGCGAACCGCAACGTGAAACCGCCGTAGCCTTTGTTGGCCTCGTGGCGTCCGCTCAAGGTCACCGGTTCTTGCTCCGCTTCCAGCGTCACGGTCACATCCATCGCGCGGCCCGTCTCAGTGCGCCGATGAATGCGCGCTTCCACCGTCTCGCGCATGACGGAGCGGTCGCCGATGAACCAGCCGTTCTCGACGCCGAGCACGGCGCAGTCGGGCTTGGTCTCGCGCACGAGCCACCGCTTGAACCGTTGCTGCATCCCGACGCATCCCCACGGATCGTAAGTTTTGCCGCCGATCGTCACCTCCGGCCATCCCCAGAACAGGCCGCGATGATGAAAATGGTCTTTCGGGAAATCGTCGGTGAGAACGACGCCGTCGAGGTCGTAAACCGGGTGGAAATAATCGGCGCGGCGGAACTGCTCCTTCACACCATCCTTGAGTTGAAGGCCGTAATTGAACACCAGCACCAGCTGGCTGTTCTCCGTCAACGCCAGTTTGCCGTCCTCCTGTTCGGCCCAGCGAAACGCCTCCTCCGCCGGCGCGGCGACAGCGACGAGCCACGCGATGACGCCGACCACGCTCATGATCACACTCGGTTTCTTCATTGCTCTCTCACTTTTCTGTCGTCAGTCATCAGTAATTGGTAACTGGTAATTGGTAACTGGTAATTGGTAACTGGTAATTGGTAACTGGTAATTGGTGATTGGAAATTGGTGATTGGAAATTGGTGATTGGAAATTGGTAATCAATTGGCAGTCACGCATCACCGATAACCAGTCACCAGTCACCAATTACCAATCTCCAGTCACCCATCACTCCTTCCCCTCCAGCTCGTCCAGCACTTCCCCGATAACCACCGGCGCGTTGCCGGCGAAACGGTTGTTTACGGCGATGAACGCCTTCGCCTTCGGTGACCACGCGAGGGCGGCGCGGATGACGGCGGCCATGTCGGACACGCCTTCGGGAAATGGATCGCGCACTTGATCGTAGGGCTGGAACAGCCGCACCGCCTCCGCGTAGACGCGGCCGGGCCGCAGCAGCGCGCGCGTCACCGTGAAGTCTGTCGTGAACGCCCCCGCGAGCTTGAGTTGCTCGCCGATGGCCGGCATCCGCGTCCATGAGTTGAAGACGTGGGCCACGCGATGCCGGCGCAGGCAGGCGAAGTAGTCCGCCCCCAGCAGGCCCGGCGTGCGCACCTCCACGCCGTAGCGGAACGTGCCGGGGAGCCGGCCGAGAAACCGGTCGAGTTGCTCCAGAAACTTCGCGTTGCCCGCCGCCGTCGCGCCGTGGAATTGCGGAAACTCGAACGCCACGTAGCCTACCTGCGCCCGATGCGGCGCGAGCCGGTCGAGAAACTCCGCCTTCAGCCGGTCCGCGTCGAGGAAACTCTCGTTCACTCCGCCGCGCCGCGTGCCGTGACGCTCCAGGTCGGCGAAGCGCGGCGAGGTGATGATCTCCGGCGCCTTGAAGCCGAACTGGAAGGTCGCCGGCGTCTGCGCGAACAGCCGGTCCCAAAACGTCTGCGGATAGAATTGATAAAACGAAAAATCGCCGCAGACCGTTGGAAACGTCCCGGCGTATTCCGCGAGGCACTCGCGCTCGAAGCGCGCCTTGGAGAACCGTCCGCGCGCCGTGTAGCGCTCGCGCGAATAAACCTGGCCAAGCCAGCCCTCGTATCTCCACGACGACGTGCCAAAATACACGCCGCGCTCCGCCCACCGCTTCACCCGCTCCGCCAGCGTGTCGAACGGCGGCGCGGGCCGGCGGCTTTCCCGGCCCATCAATTCCAGTTGCGCATCGTTCTCCATCGCGGCTTCGCAGCTTACCGCCAACGCCCGCCGAATGCCAAGCTGCACAACGTGGATCGCGTTCTCCGAACGCGATCTTTTTCCCGCGCGATTGAACGCGTTCGGAGAACGCGTTCCACCTCTCTCAAATCAATCGCTCGGCGAAATTTGGATAGCTTCTGGAACCGCGTAAAATGTGCTGGACACGGTAAAAAGCCAGCGCGAAAGTTCGCTCTGTCGTTTTGAAAGACGGCAACTAGGATGTCGAATACCTGTTGGCCTGCAAGAGCACGTCACCTCATGAGCGAGATCATCCATGATGAGTTGTTTGGCACACTCGCCTACGACGAGAGTGTCCGATGGTATCGGGGACGGGTGGAGTTTTCGCCGGGGTTTCGAGTCGAGTTGTGTGTTTCAGTAGAGGGAGTTGATCCCAGTGTAGCGATTGAATGTGCTCGGCAGATATTTCCTCAGGTGCAGAAGCAGGAGGCTTCACTCCGGCTGGCAGCGGCTTTTGAGAAGCTTGCGCTTTACAACGACCAGTGGAGTCAGGGCGAGAGAATTGATGCCGCCGAGTTCGCACGACGTATCACACTCTCATCAATCGCGGTTCATTCCGAGGGAGAGATTGAGTTGTGGTATGCGGATGGCGATTTGTTTGCTGGACATTGGATTTCAGTTTCCACGGACTCTCAGTTACGAATTCAGTTTGTCGAGTTGACCGGCTAATCTGGGCGCAGCAGAGAACCGTCGCCTCCGCTAGTCCGTTGGGCAGTTTGGGTAATTTTCAGTGACTTTGGTCGGCATGATTGCCATGTTGCGTACATATGCCACATTCACCAGTTCTCTTCCTGACGACCAGCAGGAAAAGGACGGCGAGATCGTTATTCCCGGCGGTCGGAACATCCTGGGGCGTCTGCACGATGGCTTGGCTCGTCGAGGATTCTCGGTTTCTGAGATTAAGCAGCACGAAGATTACGGCTGGTGCTTCGAAATCGTTGCGCCCTCCTGTCGGATATGGTGCTTGATCCAGTTCTGTGAGCCGTGGCTTTTGATTACGGATCGGTGTGGCGGTCTCTTGAAGCGTCTGTTAGGAGTCAGCGACGATTCTACCCATCGCAAGGTATGCGAGACATTTCAGGATATCATTGCTGAGGATTCGTCCTTCTCGGAGCTGCGTTGGTTCACCAAGGCAGAGTTCGAGGAAACGAAGGGTCAAGGCGGACACGACAAACCAGTGAAGTAGAAGACAGAACAAACAATATGCGCCGAAATGTTGGTCCCACGCCGCCACCCGGTTTGACTTTGCCCATCATCCCCGCTCCGTCGCATTCATCAGCTTCGCGAACTCATCGAACATGATCTCCGGTGCTTCGGGGCGGACGCCCACAGCTTCCCACGCGCCGTAGTCGAACACGATCAGTCCGCCGTCGGCTGCGCCCCAGTGCCGCCACAACAGCCGCGCCTCCTCGCGAATCTCCTCCTCGACGCCGCGCGGCATCGTGGTCTGGATGTCCACCGTGGCCAGGAAACAGACGCGGCCGCGGTATTGTTCGCCGAACTCGACGAGGCCGTAGTTGCGCGATTGCTGCATGTTCAGCACGTCCACACCGAGCGCGAGGAACGAGGGCACGAACGGGTTGATCCGCCCGCAACTGTGCAGGATCACGTGCCAGCCGCAGGCGTGGATGGCGTCGAAGATCGTCCGGTAGCGCGGCACGAAAAATTCGTCGAAAAGGTTCTGGCCGATGAACGGCCCTGCCTGCGTGCCCCAGTCGTCGGCGACGAAAAGGCCGTGGATGCGGTCGCCGAAGCGCCGGCGCAGTTCGCCGCACTGGCGCACCTTGAAGTCCACGATCATGTCCAGCACCTTGGCGACCCGTTCCGGCTCGGCGTAAAAATCCTCCATCGTCGCGGCGAACCCGCGGAGCTTGTGCAGCCGGGAGAACAGCAGGTTGTGCGCGGTGAGCGCCACGTAGCGGTCGCCCGCCGCGGCGATGAGCGGTTCGAGGCGGTCGTAGTAAAACGGGTTGAGCGGATCGGGCGGCCGGTAATGGTCCAGCGCCTCCCACGACGCCAGCGGATTGTCCGTGACCTGGCCGATGTTTTTCAGGTCGGTGGCGCTCCACCGGCAACCCCAGTCGTCGGGCGCGGCGCGGTCGAAGAACCAGCCGGCCTCGGCGCGATCCATCTCCCAGATGTTGCACACGTCGTCGGGGAAGCCGGCCATCTTGTGGTTCCAGTGCTGCCAGAACGGCAGCCGGGGCGGTTTTTGAAAAGTGATGGCGCGGCGGACAATTTCGTGGCGTTCCATAAATGCTCCGTCCGCGAGTGTAGCGGCAGGCGTTAGACGCGCAACGGCAAAAAGTTGGGAGAGGTGATTGGAGGACTCGTGATTGGTGATTGGTAACTGGTGATTGGTGATTGGTGATTCGTAATTGAGGATGCAACAGAATGCGCCAACCCTTGGTAGGGCGAGCCGTCCTTGGCGAGCCGCGGTGTTCACATCCTGCGACGGGATGCGGCTCAGCGGGACGCTTCGCCCTACCTGTCTCACTTGGAAAGAGCAGAACCGGCGGTCAGAGACCGCCGCTACAGTTTTCAAAACGGCGATGCTGCTGTTGAGTGGACTTGGCACAGCGACCGCGATAGCATGCGAACCGAACCCTGAAGCAAGAATCTGAAGACGAGAACCCCGGAGAGCGCCATGAAAAAAATCAACGTCGCCATCGTCGGCCTCGGTTTTGGAGCCGAGTTCATTCCCCTGTGGCAGAAGCACCCGCACACCCGCTGCCACGCCATTTGCCAGCGTAATAAAGAGAAACTCAATGCCGTCGGCGACTATTTCGGCGTCGAGCGGCGCTATTCGGATTTCGGCGCGTTGCTCAAAGACCGCGACGTGGATGTGGTGCACATCAACTCGCCGATTCCCGACCACGCGTGGATGAGCCTCGCGGCGCTCAAGGCCGGCAAACACGTCGCCTGCACCGTGCCGATGGCCACCAACATCGCCGATTGCCGCAAGATCGTGGACCTCGCGAAGCGCACCGGCCTCAGCTACATGATGATGGAGACGGTGGTTTATTCGCGCGAGTATTTGTTCATGAAGGAACTGCTCGACAAGGGCGATCTGGGCAAACTCCAGTTCGTCCAGGCGAGCCACCAGCAGGACATGGACGGCTGGCCCAACTACTGGCCCGGCCTGCCGCCGATGTGGTATGCCACGCATTGCGTCGGCCCCGTCGCCGGCCTCATCGGGCGGCCGGCGGAATACGTGAGCTGCTTCGGGTCCGGCACCGTCCGCAAGGAACTCATCAAGTGTTATGGCTCGCCGTTCGCCGTCGAGACCGCGCACATCAAGTTCCGCGGCAGCGACGTGAGCGCGCGCATCATCCGCAGCCTCTTCGACACCGCGCGCCAGTATCGCGAGAGCATTGATGTGTATGGCACGAAGAAGGCCGTCGAGTGGCCGCTCGTCGAACATCAGCCGCTCGTGCTCCACACGGCGAAGCGGCCCGAACCCAAAATCCCGCAGTTCGTGAAGTGTCCCGATTTTGCGCGCCGGCTGCCGAAGAGCATCGCCAAATACACGACGCACGGCGTTTATGACGCGAGCAAGAAGACGCACCTGAGTTTCACGCAAGGCGGCGGCCACGGCGGCAGCCATCCGCATCTGGCGAACGAGTTTGCGATGGCGCTGGTGGAGGACCGCGCTCCGTTTCCCAACGCCGTCCAATCGGCCAACTGGACTTGCGTCGGCCTCTGCGCGCATCAGTCCGCGCTCGCCGGCGGCAAGATCGTCGGGTTGCCGGCGTTTACGCTGGGCAAGTAGCGGCACAAAAATCAAAGAGGTAATTCCATGAGAACATTCAAACCGACCCGCAGGTCCTTTCTCAAATCCATGCTCGCGACAGGCGCCGCGCCGTGGTTCGTGCCGGCGCACGTGCTCGGCGCGAACAGACAGACGACGCCCTCGAACAAAATCACCGTCGGCGTCATTGGCGTTGGCTCGCAGGGCCAGAACGACATGACCAATTTTCTGTCCCAGGACGACGTGCGCGTGACGGCGATCTGCGACGTGAACCAACGGCGCATCGCGAGCGCGCGTGACCGCATTGCGAAAGCCTACGGCAGCGCCGACGTGAAAGTGCTTGCTGACTTCCGCGAACTGAACGCGGACGCTTCGATTGACGCGGTGCTGATGGCGTTGCCGGTGCATTGGCACAGCGTGCCGGCGCTGGATGCGATCCTGCATGGCAAACATATCTTTCATGAAAAACCGATGGCGTTGTCGTTCGGGGAGGCGCGGCGCGTGCGCGAAGCGGTGCGGAAGAAGCGCGTGGTCTTCCAGTTCGGCACCCAGCAGCGGTCCGACACGAAATTCCGCTGGGCGTGCGAGCTGGCGCTCAACGGCCGGTTGGGAAAGATCAAGGAGATCCGCGTCAGCGCGCCCGGCGGCAAGAGCGGCCCGGCGTTTGCGGAGCAGCCGGTGCCGGATTACGTGGACTGGAACCGATGGGTCGGCCCGGCGCCGATGACGCCGTTCAACGAAGAGAAACTCAAGCGCGACAACCACGAGAACATCACCAACTTCTCGCTCGGCATGATTTCCTGCTGGGGCATCCATCACCTCGACATCGCGCAATGGGGCAACGGCACCGACGCGACCGGCCCGTGCTCCATCGAGGGCACCGGCGAGTTTCCGGCGGCGGGCGGCTTCGACGCGATCCAGCGGTGGAAGGTGCGGTTCGAGTTTGCCAACGCCGCGCCGGTGACGTTTGTGTGCGATGGCACGCCGGATTTTCATCACGGCATCCGCTTCATTGGCGACGCCGGCTGGGTCCACGTCGTGCGCGGCGCGATCGGGGCGGCGGACGAGGCGTTCCTGCGCGATCCGCAGAACAAATACGACACCATGCCCGTCAAGCTGCCGGTCAGCAACAATCACACCCGCAATTTCCTCGACGCGATCAAGAACGGCACCCGCGCCATCTGCGACATCGAAACCGCCGTGCGTTCCGACTCGCTCTGCCAGCTCGCGCTCATCGCCGTGAAACAGGGCCGCAAGCTCCGTTGGGACCCGCAGGCGGAACGATTCACCAACGATGACGCGGCCAACGCCATGCTCCAGCCGCGGACCTTCCGCGGCGACTGGAAGCTGCCGGAGGTGTGATCGGTCCGAAAGCGGGAGTCCGCCGTGGAACAGATGAGGAAGAAAGAGCCACGGATGAACCCAGCGCGGCGGAGCCGCAATCCAATAAGGTGGAGCGAGACTCCGTCGAGCCTCTTTTTGGGATGCGCCGTGTTCGCGACAATCGAAGGCTCGACGGAGTCTCGCCCCACCATGTGGAGAATCGTAGCGATGGTCTGCACCCCGAGAGCTTTCGGGGATGACCGCCGAAAGGCAGGGCCGGACCACGTGAAACGTGGCAAGCCGCCCCGGGCCGGCCGAAACAACGATACGGTGCGCCCGGCGGTCGCGCCTTGCCACAACCGCCGCTAGAGAAACCGTGCATTTGCAATCTTCAACGGGCTTCATCGGGTCGAGTTCACTTGGATTTGGTCGGATCGGGTCGGATCAGGCCGGATTGCCACGAGGCCGGAACGATGCAATGGCCGCAGCCCCTCACTCCGGCCCTCTCCCCGCTGACGCGGGGAGAGGGAGAGATTCTCTGCCTGAAGCGCAAGCGAACCGTTGCGTGCGCGCGAAGGCAGACGCGTCCGATTTCCCTCTCCCCTCGCTGGCGAGGGGAGAGGGTCAGGGTGAGGGGTGCCGTCCATGGTTGCAACGGCGTCGTTTTGGCGAAGCTCCGGGAACTGGCTTCGTGGCCTTGGGCCTCTGAACGTAGCCGCCGACGTGAGGAGGCGGAGTGATTGCATGGCCCTTGTGCCGCACATGGGACGCTTTGACCTTGCCTGCTCACTACCACCAAATTTCCCATAGCTCCGCCTTTTCTCCCACGGCCGGATCGAGTCGGATTTGGTCGGATTTGGCCGAATATTGGGGGAAGTCGGGTTCACTTTGGCTCATTTGGCTTCGTTTTGTTTCGTCTCAACATCGCGTTTTTCACAAAGCCATGCCGCCACGTATGTTATAATTCTCGATTTGGGTTCGTTTCGTAAAAACATGTTTTCTCACCGGGACATCTCCAACTCGAAATGTTCATTTTCCAGGGGAAAAACGAAGTTTTTCGGTTTTGACCACGAGCATCATTTGGGTTCGTTTTGCACATTGGCCGTAGCGTCAGCAAAACCAGTTCTGGCATCACGACTTGGGCGGAATCATCGAACACAAGACCATGCTTTTGCCTCTCCTCCGTCTTTCTTATCATGGTTGCCTGCTTGTTGTCCGTCTGACATCCCCTTTTTGTTAACAGCCAACTGCCTGCCGCTTCTGTTTTCTGACTTCTGGCCACTGTCGTCTGTCGTCTTTCATCGTCGGGCGCAGAATATAGATATTTTCTCTACAATGTCAAGAGAAATATGCCGTTTTTTTTCTGGCACCCATTCCGAAAGAAAACAAGACAGGATGAACAGGATGGGCAGAACGAGGAGTTGAGGAGCAGTGCAATACGCGCCATCCTGCAAATCCTGTTCATCCTGTCCAAACATTCCTTTTCGCGTCCTTGGTTCAATCATCCATCCCGGCCCCCTGCCCGCAGGGTCGGACGGCTTGAGAGGCGTTTTTCAGATGCCAAAACGCACCTGAAGGAGTACGCTCGCCACAAGCGAAAGGAGACTCTGGACGACATCATGAACCCGGCCAGAACGACCACCGGAACTTCGGCCCTCGCAACACGCCGCACTGACAGTCGGGAAGCCATTTTCATGGATGACGACAACCGCAAGCTTTTCCAGTCAGCGCAGGCCCAAGCCCGTGATAAGGCAGGCTGGGTGGTCCACACGGACACGGAGGTTGCTTGATAAAATGCAAAAATTATAGGACTGACACCTTTTCCCCTTTTTGAAAGTTTAACTATGAAACTATTAGAACGTCTTCCTGGATTGCTAGAAGAGAGGCGGCGCATGCTTCCTTCCCTTGAGGCGAATGTGAAGAAGCCGGATGTTCGTGGTAGTTGCTCAAATATTCTGGGGCAAGCACACCGATTTATAGGTGTAGCAGAATATGTTGTGCATCGTAACGTAGCTGCTTTTCAACAGGAACTGTCTCTGAGCGCACGCTGCCGATTGGGACTGCTGGACCGGTATGAAGCTGGTGAGCAGATTTCTGTGTCGTATGTCGCCATGACAGGAGGATATCAAGCGCTTCTTGATGCCCTTGCAGCTTTTGATGACGAAACTGCGATCAAGTTGGCTCAAAAACTAGGTGGCCGACCAACGATAGAATCGGAGCATGACCATCCGTTTGACCTTGCGTTTGGTTATGCCTTGAAGGGCTGTGTGTTGGGGGCTGAAGACGCTGTAAAATTGGTCTTAGATTTCCAAAAGTGTTGTGAGTGTCGTGAAAACTGGGATTTTCGCGGGTATTCGTCCGCCCTAAAAATTGCCATGAATGTTGATGGTATTAGTGTGGCTGAATGTATCGACCTTATAATTCGAGGTCATGGCAACCAGTGCAAGAGAAACGGCGTGTTTGCAGGTACAGAGGATGAGGTATTATGCGTTTGGGGGGTCGGGATAGTTAATCTACTGCGGTGGCGTGGTGTTAATGTCGATTCTAGCCATGTTTTGTTGCCTGGGGCTCTTCTTCGTCCTTGGAGAAACGGGTCAGTCCGATAATCACAGCATTGGCAGATTTGAGGTGGCCGCAGTAAAAGCGCGGCCATGCCACGGATACCGAGGATCGAATACGATGGAGTCGTTCATCACATCATGAGCCAAGGCGACAGGCGGGAAGCCCATTATTCGCGTTGTTTCGCGTCATTCGCGGCGAGTTTTTAATTTCGTGCAATTCGTGCATTCCGTGGTTTCCTCCGTGTCCGTTTTTCTCCGCGTTCTCTGCGTCTCTGCGGTGAATCTCCTTTTTTTTCTTCAGGAACGGTTCCCACATTGGCCGACGATCTCTAATCCCGTGTTTTTCTCGTTGTCAGCCGCGCGAGATGCGGTAGTCTGGCCGCGCTTGGAAAAAAAGGAAACCTTATGCGCCAAACCATACTTCTTCTCGGACTGATGTCCCTCCTCGGCTGCCAGACCACCGCGCCGTCGTTGAAAACCTCCGGCGCGCCATCGAAACCAGAATCGCCCGCGCAACGCGACGCGCGGATGGCATGGTGGCGCGAGGCGCGGTTCGGCATGTTCGTGCATTGGGGGCTTTACTCCGGCCTCGCCGGCACGTGGGAAGGCAAGCCCGTCGGCAAGACCGGCGGCATGGAGTGGATCCAGCAGCGCGTGAAGGCGGACACCGACACCTACGCGGCGGCGGCGCTGCCGAAGTTCAAGCCGACGCCGGGTTTTGCGCGCAAATGGGCGCGGCTCGCAAAGGAGGCCGGCTGCCGCTACCTCGTCTTCACGACAAAGCATCACGAGGGCTTCGGGCTGTTCGACTCGAAGGCGGGCGACTACAACGCCGGCGCGAAGCTGCATCGCGATCTGGTGAAGGAAATCGTCGAGGCCTGCCGCGCCGAGGGGTTGCGCGTCGGGTTTTATCACTCGGTCATTGACTGGCATCACGACCAGTATGCCTACGCGAAGTCGAAACAGCTCCCGCATCCCCTCAAGGGCAAGCCGTATCCCAACGGCGAGCGCGACCATTCGAAATACGTGGACTACCTCCATAAGCAGGTCAACGAGCTGGTTTCCAACTACGGGCCGGTGGACGTGCTCTGGTGGGACTACAGCGCGCAGGATTTCCAAGGCCAGGAGGCTTGGCGCGCGTTCGACCTGATGAACATGGTGCGCGCCAAGCAGCCGGCGATCATCATGAACAACCGCCTCTTCCGCAGCCCCGAGGCGGGCTGGTCGGGCATGGGCACGGAAGGTTACATCCCGACGCTCGACCCGAAATACGGCGACTTCATCACGCCGGAGCAGCACATCCCGGCGACCGGCATGCCGGGCGTGGATTGGGAGACGTGCATGACGCTGAACACCACGTGGGGCTACAGCGAGCACGATCACGCGTGGAAATCCGACGAGACGCTCATTCGCAACCTCGTGGACATCGCCAGCAAGGGCGGTAATTACCTGCTCAACATCGGCCCGAAAGGCGATGGCAGTGTGCCGGAGGAGAGCGTCAAGTCGTTGCACGCCATCGGCGCGTGGATGAAGAAAAACGGCGAGTCCATCTACGGGACGCAGGCCAGCCCGTTCGCGTCGCTCGCGTGGGGCCGCTGCACGCAGAAAAAACTCGCCGGCGGCAACACGCGGCTTTACCTGCATGTGTTCGACTGGCCGAAGGACAGCAAGATCGTCCTTCCCGGCCTCACGAACAGGCCGTTGAAAGCGCGCCTCCTCGACGGCGGCAGGCGGCTTGACGCGACGGCCGGCGAAAACGGCGTCGTCGTGGTTATGCCCGCCATCGCGTCCGACCCGATCGCCACCGTCGCCGTGCTCGACATCGCGGGCGTGCCGAAGATCGTGAAGCCGGTGAAATAAGCCCGGATGCTGTTTTCTCGAAAACACACACTGTTTGCCGCAGTCCTCTGGCTGGCTTCGGCCTGTGCGCTCACCGCCGCCGAACCCTGGTGGCACGAATACACGCCGGGCGCCAGCGTCGGCCTGCGCGCGGAGGGAGTGGAGACGATCCAGCCCGGCGCGGTGCGCGGCGTCAGCACGCTCGGCTGGTATGGATTCTGGTTCCTCGACGCGCAGGAGCAATACGGCACCATCAACGCCGGCCGCGAAAAACTCCAACGGGCCGGCATCAAACGCATCGTTTATTACGACCTCGGCGAAGTCGGCGATTACGCGGGCTTCTTCACCGCCGACGGAAAGATGAAACAGACCGGCTGGTCGCTGTCGTGGTGGAAGAGCAACGAGCCGCTCACGGCCCGATGGTTCGGCCTCGATGCGTTCATGCGCGATGTGCCGTGGGCGCCGTTTCCGGCCGCGAAGACTTATCATCTGAAACCGTTCACGACGCCCGACGGCAAACCCGCCGACGATCTCTACGCCGTGCTGACGCGGCGCGGCCTCGACGGGAAGTGGAAATTCGATTACTCCAGCAACCTGGGCATCACCGACGACATCGCCGAGCGCAGCGGGCTGGCGGCCATCAGCGGCAAGCAAAGCGATCGCGCCGAAGTGCAGGGCAAGACCGGCTGGCAGATCGTGCGCCTCGTCAGTCTGGATTTTGCCAACCCGCAACTCCGTGATTACGTCTGCGGCGAGATCGAGCACATCATCACCAAGCTGCATCCCGACGGCATCCACGCTGACAACTTTGGCGACAACAACCTCGGCCACGCCAACCAGTGCGCGTTCGGCCTCTGGTCGCAACAGTCGTTCCGCGATTACATGCGCCGCCATTTCACGCGCGCCGAGATGGAGCGGATGGGCATCGCGGACATCGCGACGTTCGACATCGCCGCCTATATCCGCGACAAACCGTTCGAGTCGCGCGGTAAACCGTGGCACATCATGAATCGCAAGTGGGCCGATGACCCGCTCTGGTGCTGTTACCGCATCAACCTGGCCGAGCAGGCGCAGGCGTATCACCGCGGGTTTTACGCGGCGGCGAAGAAGTCGGCGCGGCAGGAGAAGCTCGACTGCGCCGTTTTCGGCAACACCATTCCATTCCCGCTCGGCGGCGCGCTGCTCAAGGGCGCGTGCGACATCGCGCACTTCGAGTGGAGTTCGGTGCAGGGCTGGTGGGGCATGAGGCCGATGGGCCTGCCGCCGAAGGGCCGCGTCGGCTACGTCACGCGGCTCGGCGCGGCCATCTCCGACGCGCCGTTCTGCTGGCCGAGCATCTACGTCAACAAGGACAAGTCCGGCGCGGGCCACGAGAACCTGCACAAGGTCCTCGCGTTCGATTGTCTCGTCAACCGCGGGCTGCTCGATTTCGGCCATGCGTATCTCGACGGCTACTCGCCCGGCACGCCGCAGAGCGCCGGTTTCGTCAACCGTTTCATCCGCGCGCAGGCACCGCGCCTGAGCCACCGCCGCTATCTCGCCGACGTCGCGCTCGTCCACTCGGCGTGGTCGGAGATCGCTTCGATGAACGTCTTCAATCCCGTGATGGACATGTTCGTGGATGAATACTCCGGCTGGTGCGAGTTCCTGGGCGACACGCACCGCCAATGGGATGTGGTGCTGGAGCAGGACCTGACCGCGAAGAACCTCGCGCGTTATCCGGTCGTCGTGCTGCCGTCGGTGCTGGCGCTCACCGACGCGCAACTCCGCGAACTGCGCCGCTACGTCGAGTCCGGCGGTCGCGTCGTCGCCACCGGCCAGACCGGCACGCGCTACGGCCCGGAGCGTTACCTCGCGCCGCGCGAGAAAAGCTTCTCGCTGATTAAACTCTTCGGAAACTCTGCACTCCCCGCACCCCCTCACCCTAACCCTCTCCCCCTCGTCGGGGGAGAGGGAAAACGCGGCACCAGTGATGGAAACCCCGCCCCTGAAACACCCGCACCCGGCTCGAAGCCAGCCACGCCCTCGTATTTCACCGGCGCTGCAGACACCTCCCTCGCCCCCGCCGCGGGGGAGAGGGCAGGGGTGAGGGGGCAAGGGATGGCGCATGAAGGCTCTGTAAGTTCATCCGGCGGGCGCATCATCGCCGACAAGCCGGGCGCGGCCTACTGGCGCAAGGAGCGGGACGCTGCCGCCGCGCGCCGCATGGCGGAGTTGCTCGACTGGCCGGAGTTCCGGCCGCGCATCGAAACCGACGCGCCCGCCACCGTGGGCGTCAACCTCAACCTCGGCGCCGACAAGGCCGGCCCGTTGCTGACGCTCGACCTCAACAACTGCGATCTCGCCGTCGAGACCGATACCCTCCGCTCCGCGCCGTCCATCACGACCACCATCCGCCTCCCCGATTCATGGCGCGGACACGACGTGCAAGCCAGCTATGTCACGCCGGAGATGAACGCCGACGCAGCCGGCGTTCCCTTGAAAGAAACCGCTGCTATTGTGGATCGCGCGAACGGCACGCTGAAGCTGCAAACGCCGTCCTTCGACACCTGCTTAATCGTCTTTATCCGCAAAGACCGCTAGTTTAGAGTCTTGTTCGCACCATGAAAATGGAGCGGAAGAAATCCAACCCAAGGAGATCGAACATGAACAGGAGAATACTGGCAAAAATACTCGCGACCGCTCTGGTGGCTTGTTCCTTCGCGTGCGTCATAGTGGGCTGCAAGAGCAGCGGAACTTTCACCGAAGCCGATGCGGGTAAAACATTCAAGACATCGCCCGGCGCTGCGTTCGACGTCCAACTGAAAGGCAACTACACGACCGGTTTTTCGTGGGATGTCGCCCCCTATGACGGGGCCATCGTCCAGATCGCCGGCGGTCAATACGTTCCCAACCAACCGCAGAAGCCCGGCTCCGGCGGTGTCCAGCATTATGCGTTCAACATCGTCGGCAAAGGCCGGACAACGCTGCAGATCATCTACCATCGAGCCTGGGAAAAAAACGTCCCGCCCGCCATGACCTTCACGCTCCAGATAGATTCGAAGTAATGCCCCTGTGCCGTTTCCCGCTGGCAAGGTGAAGCGGCAGGCTAACTCCAAGAGCGTTCAACCCAGCCGGCGGCGAAGCGCGCGGAAACGGCCAAAAGCTGAGGTCCAAAACCCGGCGCTGAGCAGCGGCAGCACCAGCAACGTCGCCGCGATATCAATCATGGTGCCGAAGACCACCACGAGGCCGAAACGCTGTGTGGGCGGAAAATTGGACAGGGTAAAAATGGCAAAGCCGGTGGCAATGATTGTCGCGGAGCCGATCACCGCCCTCCATTGCTCATCGCGCGCGGCCACCCATGCTTTCCACACGTCCGTTTCCACAGCGCGGTTGCGCCGCACGGCGAAAACCAGATGGACCATCGCGTCCACGGCCATGCCGATGCACACGTTGGCTGCCGGCGCCGATATGATGTCCACTGGCACGTTCAGATACCCGGCGGTCCCCAACATGCAAAAACGGCACAAGCTCAAACTGATGATCATGGCCAACGGCGTGCGCACCGATCTCGTGATGATCAGCGCGACGAAGAAAAATATCCCGAACAACCATTCAAGCCCTTCAATCATGCTGGCCTCAACCAGCTTGGCCAGTTGTCCCTGCAGTTGGTAGATGTCGCCGACCAAAACGGGTTCAAACCCATGCTCGCGCACGATGGAGCGGAGTTCGTCAACGATGCCGGCGCGGTAGCCCTTGCGGCCGGATTCGACCATCCGCAGCAGGAACATGGCTTCCTTGTGATCTTCCGTGATGAAACTCTTGGCAACCTGGTCGTGTTCCGGCCGTTCCATGATGCGGACGAGGTGATCCCAGGTGAGGAAGAATGCCAGCGGTGACCGGTCCCCTTCCGCCATGAGCACCGGAAGGGAAATCACCGTGCCGACCGCTGCGTGGTTTTCCAGCGCTTCCTGGAGCTTCCACATTCGTTGGTAGGCGTCGTCCGTGTTCAGCTTGCGGCCCTGAGCGTCTGCGATGACCAGGTCCAGCGGGCTGCTGCCGCCATGGTGATCCACGTATTCCAGCCCGTCGCGCAAAGTCTGTTGCGGTTTGAAATAGTCCAGCAGGCTCGGGTCGGTGTTCAGCCTCCCCATGCCCAACCCCAGGCCGAAGGTGAGCGCCAGGAGAAGCAGCACCGGCGGGACGAAGCGACGCGCGCCAAACGGCGAGTAGCGTTTGGTGCCGGCCACGATGCTCTTGGGCGGCACCGCCCATCGCAGGAACCACGGATAAATCGTGTAGGCGCAGAGGAAGGCCACGACCGTCCCGATCGTACCGCCAAACCCCAGCTCGCGCAGCGGTTTGGCCGGGACCAGCAACAGCGTGGCAAAACCCAGCGACGTGCAGATCATGCACCAGAAGGACGGCGGCAATGTCATGCAATACGCATCGCACGCGAGATCCTCCTGCCGGCCCCGCTTGCAGGCGATGTTCCGCCAGTTCGAGGTCATGAACACCAGGTGGGAGAACGTCAGCACGAAGACGATGGTGCTGAGGTTGGCGGTGAGAATGCCGATCTTCATCCCCAACAACACCTGGATCGTCAGCGACAGCAGGATTGCGCTGATGCACGTGGCCAGCATGCCGGTCAGAATCCGAAACGACCGGAAGATCGGCAGCATGGCCCCGCCAAACAAAATCACCGCCGTGATGCTGAACCACGCGAAGTCATGCACCAGATTGCGCTGGATCATGGCGACGACATACGGCGCTCCCGCCAGCCGGATGCGAAAGTCCTCCGCGTCGAACTCCTTGGCGACCTTCTCCAGTTTTACGACGAGCTTCGACGCCTCCTTGCCCCCGATCAACACGATGATGTTGGACGAATGCTGGTTTTCAGCGATCAGGAGCCGCCGCCACAGCGGGCTTTCCTTGGCGTCGGCAAAATTCTTCGGCCCGGCCGCAAGGCTCCTCACGGCAATCACGGTGTCGAGATTCTTGATCTTTTCCGTCAGGGCCTTGATGTGCTCGTAGTACTCTTGGCCGGCGATGTCAGGTGACGAAACGCTGATGATGATCTGCGACGGGGAGGGAAAGAGTTGCTCGATCTCCTTGGTTTGCCGGAACTGCGGGTCCTTCGCCGAGAAGAAAAAATCCTCGTCCACGTGCGGGGTCAAATCCACAAACGTCCCCACCGCCCAGACCAATGCGCCCACCAGCGCCAGCATCAGCCAGTGCATCCATGAAGGGCCGGCCTTGAAGACCGCCGCCACCACATCGCGTCCCTTCTTCATTTTTGAACATAGCAGAAAAAGCCGGAAAAGGAACGAAGCGGCGAGGAGGAATGGAGTGTTGGAGCGATGGAGTAATGGGGCGCTGGAACGCTGGAGTGCTGGAGCGCGGATTATTGGAGTTTTGGGAGTGCTGGGACAGCAGCGTTTTCGGGCGATTCGACCCATTGCGGCTGGAAGTTTTCAGGTCGCCCCTTTCCAACACCGCATTACTCCATTACTCCACCACTCCACTACTCCGCCGCTCCGACAAACCGCTTGACGGTCTTCAGGGGCGCTTTGTCTGCCTTCATGTAGTCCCGCTGATAGAGCGCGTAGCCAAGGCCGTCGGTGACGGTCGCGGGGACGGGGGTGATTTCCACGAGCGTGTTGCCTTTGAAGTGGCAGATATACTTTTGATTGGCCGTCTCCCATCCCTTTTGCGCCCAGTTGGACTCAAACCAGCAATCCGACTGGTTCCATTTGAGGGTGTAGGTCTCGGTGGACTCGACCACGGGGAACTCCATCGTCAACGTGTCGCCGCCTTTGACCGGGTCGAAGACCGCATACTGGCCATTCCAGAACGGCGTGGCGGCGCGGCCGTTGATCTTGCTGCGGACCGCTTTCTTGTCCACCCACAACGGCACACGAAGACTTCATGAAAAATCTTTTGGGCGGCGCGATACTTTGAAATGGACTGCCAAGTGGCGCCAAGGTGACGTTGTTCATGGTCTTGTCGAGCTTCGTGCGGCATCGTAGCGCGCACCCATTTTCTGGCAAGCGGGAACTCCCCTCGACGGAGAACCGGAGTTGCCCTCAGCGCCGCCATCCTCGCCGGCAAAACTCCGGTTCATGGGATCAAATCCTTTTCGGATCAAGATCCCGCCCTGGCTCGCGTGGGTGGCGAGTTGTTGGCAGCGGGTCAGCAGAACTGATTCAGATAATGCGCGCCGTGCCGGAAACCGTCCTCCGGCGCGAACGTCCGGTCCTCGTGCTCAATGCTAAGAACGCCTTTGTAACCGACATCGCGCAACAGGCTGATGTATTCGGCCCACTTGATGTCGCCGTAGCCGGGAATCACATACCGCCACCAGCCGTTGCCCAACACACCCACGTAGCTCCGTTTCTGAACATCCACGAGACAATCCTTCGCGTGGGTGTGGAAGATCCGCTTGCTGAACTTTGCCACCGGCACCAGATAGTCGCACTGCTGGTGAACCAGATGCGAGGGATCGTAGTTCAGCCCGAAATGTTCGTCGGGAATGGCCTCAAACAGGCAGTCGAACGTGTCCAGCCCCTGGAGGCAGGTGGCAAACCAGTTCTCGATCGCGATCTTGATCCCCTTGTCCTTCGCGTAGTCGAGGATCGGCCGGAAAATCTTCGGCACGACCTTCTTGAGCAACCCGATCTTGTTCGCTTTGTCCTTCTCCTGCGGGACACCCGTCATTGCGCAGAGGGTTGGCACACCCAGCAACACAGCGGCATCCACCAGCTTCTTCATGGCGTTCTGGAATTCCTCGGTCTTTCCCGGAGCCATCGGGTTTGTGTAGTTCGACAGGCTGCTGATCTCCAGCCCGCGCTCCGCCAGCATCTTCTTGATGTTCTCGGCGTCCGCCGGGCCGAACGTCATCGGGTCAATGTGTTTGCTGCCGGGATGCGACACGACCTCCAGCGCGGCAATGCCGCATCGCTTGGCCATGTCGAGCACCTGGTCAAACGGCTCCTTGGTCAACGGCATCGTCAGCATCCCGACCCGGATGCTTTTGTCCTTCCCGCCTTGAGTCGCCGGAGCTTGTGCGGCTGCACTGGCCCAGCCCAGGGAAGCCGCGCCCACGGTTCCTGCCGCAGTTTCGAGGAATCCTCTGCGTGAAATCTGGATCGGGCTTTGTGGAACCACTGGACCCGATGCGTTCAATGAGCGGCGCTCCTGGCTTGTGTTCATGGCGCCAAGGCTAATCCGAGCCACAGCCGCGTCAAGTCCCAAACTGGATTGCCGCTCTGCACCACGCCGCCGCGGCTTTTCAAGAGAACAGCGCAAGCCGGGGACAGCAAGCACCGGGATGACTTCCTGAACGGATTTATCGTTGCAGCGTCAGTCTCGGAAACTTGTGTGTGACCTCAACCAAGAATGCCGCCCTGGCTGGCGTTGGTGACGAGCTTCTGGTAGCGGGCGAGCCAGCCGCGCATGTGTTCGGGGCAGACCGCCGAGGTCGCGCTTCAAAGGCATCACTCTTTCGCTGGCGGAGTTTCCCTGACCATCATCGGTTCTGCATCGTGCCGTCGTTCTTCGGCGGCGAGTTCTTCGTGCATCGAAGTTGGGCAAAGGTCCGCGCCGCCGGGCCACTCCACGCAGCCAAAATCATCGTTGATGGAGACGGCTTTGAACAGAACCGGATTCAGCAGCGACTGAAACACGCCGCCGCGCCTTGCCGGGTCAACCGCATAAACGCCCTCCAGCCCGTCGTTGAATCGGACCCACAGTCGGTGTCCTTCGAGTGCTTTGACCTCAACAATCCGAATCATGACTGAATCTACTCCAACGGTTTGATTTTGGCAGGCTCGATGTTGCGGCTCGTCGCATCCCATGCCCCTTGCAGTTCGTTGCGATGCAACGCGGCCCATTCCAGCACCAGCGCCAATGCCCGCCGGGGCAGACCGCCGCGAAGAATCTCCAATGTCAGAAGATTTACCTGCACTTCTTCGCCTTGATAAACCGCATGAAAGTGCGGCGGCGGATGGTCGCCGGAGAACATCCGGACGATGATGCCGTAAAAGCGACAGAGTTCAGGCATGGCGTCTTATCCCAGAATCCCGCCCTGGCTCGCGTTGGTGACGAGCTTCTGGTAGCGGGCGAGCCAGCCGCCGAGGTCGTGCTTCACGGGCTTCCACGTCTTCTTGCGCTCGGCCAGTTCGGCTTCGGGGACGACGATGTCTATGCGGCGGTTCGGGAAATCAATGCGGATGCGGTCGCCTTCCTTCAAGAGACCGATGGGGCCGCCTTCCTCGGCTTCGGGCGAGACGTGGCCGATGCACGCGCCGGCGGTGCCGCCGCTGAAACGGCCATCGGTGACGAGCGCGACCTTGTCGCCGAGACCCATGCCGACGATGTAGCTGGTGGGCGAGAGCATCTCCTGCATGCCGGGACCGCCGCGCGGGCCTTCGTTGCGGATGATGACCACGTCGCCGGCCTTGACCTTGCCGGCAAGGATGCCGGCGCAGGCGTCGTCCTGGCTTTCGAAGATGACGCACGGTCCCTCGAACACGAAGCCGGGGCCGCAGTTCTTCTTGAACGTCTCGCTGATGCCGGCGGTCTTGACGACGCTGCCGGCGGGCGCGAGCTGGCCGTAAAGAATCGCGAGGCCGCCGTCGGGCGAGTAGGCCGTGGCCTTGGTGCGGATGCAATCCTGCGCGTTGAACATGAACGCCGCGTCGTAGGGCATAAGGCCGGCGGGCGAGACCTGTTTGAGCGTGGCGGGACTGGAGTCGTGATACGCCTTGCTGATCAGCCAGCCCTTGCGATATTTCGACACACGCAACACGCATCCCATCGTCTTCTCGCCGCCCTTGGCATAGCGCCAGAGCACGATGACGGGCGTGCCTTTGAGCTGGCCCAGTTCCGCGCGCACGAGACCCTTGGACTCGGCGAACGCGGCTTTCAGTCCCGCCTCAATGGCGGCCTTGCCGGTCCAGGTGGTCGTCTCGTCCACCTTCACGACGGCGTCGTCCGCGTACAATTCCGCGGCCGTGGCGGCGTCGCCGACATTGCCCGCCGCCGCGAGACGCCAGAGCGTGATCGAGCGCGGGTCGCCGGGGAAAAACATCATCGGCTTTGGCACCAGGTTGCCGGCGGCGGTGCGGGCGGTGGAGCCGAGCTTGTCGTTCGGGTCCACCACAAGCGCCGATGCGCCGGAAATGCGCACGGCCTTCGCCCATGACGTGCATTTTTCGGAGCGCACGTCCCACTCATCAATGTTCTCGCCGATGGTCTTGCCGGTGACGGTCTTGCACGACACGTTGAGCGCGCCCATGCGCTTGAGCTCGCCGAGAATCGTGTGGATGCCGCCGGCGCGATGCACGTCCTGCACGTGGTAGGCCGACGACGGCGACACCTTGCAAAGGCACGGAATGCGGCGGGAGATTTCGTCAATGCGGGCGATGTCGTAGGCGATGCCGGCCTCGCGCGCGATGGCGAGCGTGTGGAGGACGGTGTTGGTCGAGCCGCCCATGGCGACGTCGAGCATGATGGAGTTGTCGAACGCCTCCAGCGTGGCGATGTCGCGCGGCTTGAGGTCGTGCTCGACGAGCTTGACGATGGCGCGCGCGGCGCGTTCGTAGAGGGCCTCGCGTTCCTTGGAGACGGCGAGCACGGTGCCGTTGCCGGGCAACGCCATGCCGAGCGCTTCGCAGAGGCAGTTCATCGAGTTGGCCGTGAACATGCCGGAGCACGAGCCGCACGTCGGGCAGGCGGTCTGTTCGAGTTTCGTCAGGTCGGCCTCAGTGATCTTGCCGGCCTGAAGTTCGCCGACGCCTTTGAAAACCGAGATGAGGTCCGACGCGCCGGACGCGGGCTGGAGATGCGCCGCGAGGTCCTCGTGCGTCGCCTTCCGCTCGGCGATGCCCGCCGCCATCGGCCCGCCGCTGACGAACACGGTCGGGATGTTGACGCGCATGGCGGCCATCAACATGCCGGGGACGATTTTGTCGCAGTTCGGGATGCAGACCATGCCGTCGAAGCAATGCGCCCGCAGCATCGTCTCGACGCAATCGGCGATCAGTTCGCGCGACGGCAGCGAGTAGAGCATGCCGCTGTGGCCCATCGCGATGCCGTCATCCACGCCGATGGTGTTAAAGATGAACGGCACGCCGCCCGCCTCGCGCACGAGGCGCTTCACGAGCGCGCCAACCTCGTTGAGGTGGGCGTGGCCGGGGATGCAGTCGGTGTAGCTGTTGCAAATGGCGATAAACGGCTTGCCCCAATCCGCCTCGGATTCGATGGAGCCGGTGGCGCGCAGCAGCGAGCGGTGCGGCGCGCGTTCAAAACCTTTTTTGATGATGTCAGAGTTCATGGCAAATGATTTAAAATTTACGCTATTCAGGTTCAGCGTCATTCTAACCTCTGATGGGTTGAAGTGTCACGCACTTGATCAAAGCGGGGGTGGCGTTCCGGCCCCGCTATCTGGGTAACAGTGCCTTTTGAGGCCACGACGGATGAATCTTGCCTCGGCTTCTTTGGCCCTTTATCGTGTGCTCTGCGGACCCGATTATGACAACAACCCAACGGATCTTCCTGCGGCGCGCTGCGCTGCTTGCCGCGTTCGTCACGACGTTGTCGGCTCCACTCCAGGCCGCCGACGCCCAGGCGGCGAAACTCCCCAAAATCCGCGTCGCTGCCGGCGGCCGGACGTTTGCCGCCGAATCGGGCAAGCCGTTCGTGCCGCTCGGCGTGAACTACTACCGCCCCGGCACCGGTTGGGCGCCGCAACTCTGGAAGCAATTCGATGCGGAGGCGACCCGGCGCGATTTTACCCGGCTGCGCGAGCTGGGCGCCAACTGCGTCCGGGTCTTCATCAGCTTTGGCTCGTTTTACTCGACGCCCGGCGCGCTCGACGAGGAGGGACTGAAGAAGTTCGACCAATTCCTCACCATCGCCGAGGAAGCCGGCGTTTATGTGCATCCGACCGGGCCGGATCATTGGGAAAGTTTGCCGGAGTGGGCGAGGGCGGATCACTTCGCCAACGAAACGTTCCTTCGCTCGCTGGAGGATTTCTGGCGGCTGTTCGCGGCGCGCTATCGCGGCCGCAGCGTCATCTTCGCCTATGATCTCCAGAACGAGCCGTCGGTCGGTTGGGACAGCGCCGACATGCGCTCGCGCTGGAACGCGTGGCTGAAGCAACGCTACGCTTCGTCCGCCGACGCCGCGAAGGCGTGGGGCGTGGGCGTGGCGGCGATCAAATGGGGCGATGTTGCCGTGCCGCCGAAGCAGGACGCGCCGGGCAGCGGGCTGTTGCTCGACTACCAGCATTTCCGCGAGGAGCGCGCCGACGATTGGACGCGGCGTCAGGTGGCGGCGATCAAGGCCGCTGACCCGAACGCGCTGGTGACCGTCGGTTTGCTTCAGTCGTCGGTGCCGTCGTCATCGGGCGGCGTGCATTATCCGGCGTTCCGGCCGGCGCGACAGGCGAAGTTCCTCGACTTCATGGAGGTTCATTATTATCCGAACACTCGCGGCCTCTACGATTACACGAAGCCGGAGGATGAGCAGCGCAACCTCGCCTGCCTCGAAAACATCGTCCACGAGGTCGCCGCGCCGGGCAAACCGGTGGTGTTGGCGGAATTCGGCTGGTATGGCGGCGGCGCGTTGCGGCTCAGGAACGGAAAGATGTCCGCGCCCGGCTCCGAGGAGCAACAGGCGCGTTGGTGCCGGCGCGCAGTGGAGACGACGGCGGGCCTCGCGTGCGGCTGGCTCAACTGGGGCTTCTACGATCATCCGCAGGCCAACGATTGCAGCCAGCTCACCGGCCTGCTGACCGTGGACGGCAAGCTCAAAGCTTGGGGCGCGGAGTTTCAGAAACTGGTCGCGCAATTTGGCGGACACGAGATTGCGCCAGCGAAGCTTGGCCCGCGGCCCGCGTTGGATTGGGACCGCTGCATCACGAGCGCGAAGGCCGCGCAGGAATTTCGCGAGGCGTATCTGAGCGCGTTCACGGCAGGCAAATGAGGAAACAGATTATGAACCCAATGACACGACGGACTTTCATCAGCGCCACATCGGCCGCGTGCGCGGCGTCGTGGCTGGGCGCGGAGGAAAAAGCGGCGCCGTCGGCTGCCGCCGCGGGCCTCGATTTTCCGCTGGTGGATTTCCACGTTCACCTCGACCACAGCACGATTGACGCGGCGCTGGCGTTGCCGCAGGCGCGCAACATCAAGTTCGGCATTGTCGAGCACGCCGGCACCAAGGAAAACGTATATCCCGTCGTGCTCAGCAACGACGAGGAACTCAAACGCCAGCTCGACATGCTCGCCGGCAAGCCGGTCTTCCGCGGCGTGCAGGCGGAATGGAGTGATTGGTGGAGCGGTTTCTCCACGGCGGCGCTGGCGCAACTCGACTACACACTCACCGACGCGATGACGTTCCCCGGCAAGGACGGCCGGCGCAAGAAACTCTGGGAACCGGACGTGGAATCGTTCGTGGACATGACCGACAAGGAGGCGTTCATGGACCGCTTCGTGGACTGGCACGTGAAAATCCTCTCGGAGCAGCCCATAGACATTCTCGCCAACACCTCCTGGCTGCCCAAGACACTCGCCGACGGCTACGATTCGCTTTGGACCCCGGCGCGAGTTCGGAAGGTCGCGGACGCGGCGGTGCAACATCGCGTCGCGCTGGAGATCAGCAGCAGCTACAAACTGCCGAAACTGCCGTTCCTGAAAATCGCCAAGGCGGCCGGCGTGAAGTTTTCCTTCGGCTCCAATGGCCGCTATCCAAAGATGGGCCTGCTGGATTATTCCATCGCGATGGCGAAGGAACTCGGCCTGACGCGCGCCGACATGTTCATGCCCGCCCCTGAAGGCCAGAAGGCGGTACAGCGATGGAAGCGCCCATGACAACGGAGTAACAGCATGTCACCGAAGGCGTGGTCCGCATTGATTCTGCTGCAATCCGTCGCAATTGCAGCGTGGTTCCTCTTTATTTCCGGCGTTGTGGGATTTGTGGAAACGGAACTTTACCGGGGGATGTTGAATGGGAAACCACTCCCGTTGATTACGGAATGGATTTGTTCCATCCATCATTTCGAGAATGCAAACCGTCTGTACTCGGTTTGCCTGTTTCTAGCGACAACGCATTGGCTGATGGGAACTTTGCTGGTTTGTTTGCCCCGGCGTCCCGATATGGCCTTGCCGCGGTGGCTTTTCTTCTCGACGTGTTCCTGGGGTATTCTCTTTGTCTATTTCGCGTTCTTGCTGGTCGTGCTTCTGCTGCCTTTCGTTACTATCCTTCAAAGTCTGACGGCCGCAACGCCGGAATGGATCGCGGCGGAGGAAAGAAAAAGACTGGTAGGTGACGCCTGCTTGGCCGGCGCAGTTCTCTACGCGCTGGCCGCCATGTCCATTGTTTATTTCCGGCTGAGGACTCGCCGGACAACGCAATCGAGCGGGCGGTCTTCAGCCGATACGCCCAATGAAAACAAGCCGTCTTGAGTCGCAGCCGCGTGGCCGGCAGGTTTTGCGTTGAGTGGTGTCAACTTGCGCGATAAAATTTCTCATACCGTGAGGTGTTTATGATTCCTCTGATTCCTCGCCACTGGGTGACGGACTTGGCGCATCGATTGGATCGGCGACTGTTGGCCGGCGCCGATGCGGGGCCGGCGGGCGCGGTGGTGGACATCACCGCCGAAAACGGAACCGTACTGATCAAAACCCAGGCGCCAGGCTACGCCCGATCACCGGGCGCGCAAAAACTCTTTGTGCTCGGAATTTTGGCATTGCTCGCCGGCTTCTTTGTCGTGGGAGGGGCGGGCGTGCTGGCCGCCGGCAATTTCGATGTTCTGAAACGATCCTTGGCTTTCATTCCGCTTCTGTTTGGATTTGGAATCTGTGGTATAGGCGTCATCATATTGAATTGGTCCCGGCGGGCGGCTCGTCTGGTCACGGAGATGCGTTGTTCGCCGCAGGAAATCTGCGTCCAAACGACGCGCCCGAAACGATCGGAGTTTCGGCTGTGTCCAGCGCAGATTGACCAGGTGGTGATTACGGATCAGTTTTTTGTGGCGCTTGAAATCCTCATCGTCATGAAAGATCACCGGTGTCACTCGATTGTCAGCGGATTGAGCCGGACCGATCTTGAAAAGATCGCCGAGGCGCTGCTCGCGACGGTCAAGGCGGCAAGACCGGAAGCCTCCTGAAGCAGCGGGGATGATTTCGCAAACCTTTTCCCGATGACCGGAAAGTAGCGCGGTGGCGGAAGGGCGGTTGGTTCGCCGACTGAGAAAATTTTCTAGTGACAACGCCCGGATTCCCGGTACTATCCGCGGCAACTCAGAGCAGCATTTTACCGGAGACAACCATGAGCGAGATGCAAGAACTGACACAAGCCGTTATCAAGGGCGACCGCAACAAAGCCAAGCAGCTCACACAGGCGTTGCTGGACAAGAATGTGGTGCCGATGGAAATCGTCGAGAAAGGGCTTGTGCCCGGCATGGCCGAGGTCGGCGAGCGGTTCAAGCGCAACGAGTATTTTGTCCCGGAGATGCTCATCGCCGCGCGCGCCATGAAGGAGGCGATGGCGATGCTGGAGCCGTTGCTCGCCAAGGCCGGCATCAAGCCGAAATACACCGCCGTACTTGGCACCGTGCAGGGCGACCTCCACGACATCGGCAAGAACCTCGTGGGCATGATGTGGAAAGGCGCCAACATCGGCGTCGTGGACCTCGGTTCCAACGTCTCGGCCGACAAATTCGTTGCCGCCGTCAAGCAGCACAACGCGCAAATTGTCGGCCTCTCCGCGTTGCTTACCACGACCATGCCGGCGATGAAGGACACCGTCAAAGCCCTCCGCGGCGCGGGCCTCAACACCGTCAAGATCATCATTGGCGGCGCGCCCATCACGCAGCAGTTTGCCGACGAGATCGGCGCCAACGCCTACGCACCCGACGCCGCCAGCGGCGTGGACGTGGCGATGAAGGTGATGGCCGCCTGAGCGAGGAACGAAGTTTTTTGGCCTGTTAGACTTCGCGAAAAGCGCGAAAGAAAACGGCTGAGAGTTCGCGTGCCGGTGCTTGGATTTTACGGCCCCTTCAAAAATTGTTTAGCGGGCAACTTCCGTTCGCTTCCGATTTTTCCACCTACGCTTCCTTCTGCATCCGTTGCTGCTGCGGCGCGCTCTGCACTTTCCGCTGCCAAGAGTCATACCAGAACGGTGGTTGAAACTTTGGCGTGAAGACGTGCCGCACCGGCCCGAGCTTGTAGATGTTGCGGTGCAGGTTCTCCTGTTCCGCCCAGAACTTGTCCACCAGCGCGAGCTTCTCCGGCGTCCAGAATTTTGAGTCATCCGCAGGCGGCCGGCCGATCTGGCGGTCGAGCGATTCCAGTTCCAGCTTGCTTTGCCAGTGATCCAGCCGCCACGACGGCTTCGCGTTGCGGGAAAGCTCATTCCACTGTTCGCGCGCCGCGCCGAGGTCCACCTTCGTTCGATCGCCCCACGGCGTCATCCACTGCGCCCAACGGACAGCTTCATTCGGCGCCGCGCCGAAGTAACGCTGCGCGTAGTCCCGCAGCACGGGCGCCGGTTCCTGAAACTTCCCGCTCGCCAGCCCGGCCAGCAGCGCCTTGTTGCAGTCGTCGAACACGCCCTCGCTGTAAACTTGGAATCCGTCCGCGCCCTGCGCCGCGATGCCCGCAAGCGTCGCCGGCAGCCGCGCGGGCGCGACGACCGGCCCCCACTTCGCGTAAATGTCGCGCACGTCCTTGTTGTCGCCGTAGCCGTCGTGGATGAACGCCAGCTTACTACAGCCCGCCGGCACCACGACATCCTTGAATTTAGTCTGGCCGTATTCGATGTGCAGCGTCATCGCTTTCAACCAGCCGGCCGCGTCCTTCGCGGCCCACTCGTTGATCAGCGCGTGCTCCTCCGGCGTCCACCACCACGAGCAGAACCACGGCTCGATGCCCGGATGATGCCGCTCCGCGATGGCGTGGATTTCTTTCATCAATCGTGCGAAGGTGAGAATCCACGGCTTGCACTTCTCGCAACCGCAGCCGCCGTAGTCGTAGGCGAACGCCGTGAACGCGCTCAGCCGGATGCCGCTGGCGGCGAAGTCGCCGAACCAATGCTCGAAGTTCTCGCGGATGACCTTGTGCGCCTCGTCGTGGCTGGGGCAGATGAGCTGGCCCTGGATGCGCGGCCCTTTCTTCGCCGCGTAGTGCGGGCGGAGCTGGTCCAGATAAACGTGGTTGGGTGTGACGATGAGGTTCAACTTCAGCCCCAAATCCTGCGCGGCGCGAAACGCCTTCTTCTTCCGGTCGAGCTGCTCCTTGGCGAGGTCCCAGAATGCGTCGGAGGTGTAGGGATTGCAAACGTCGGTGGTGGTGATCCAGTCGCCGTAGCGGTTGAAGCCCCACCATTTCAACTCGCCGAGATACGCCGCCATCTCGCGCGGCCACATCGCCTCGTAGGCGTTGCCAAAGTGGGCGGGACAATAACACTCGCGGATCGGAAAGGTCGGCGCGCTCATGACGCCGGAGTTGTAGCCGCTGTGAGGCGCGAAAGGCAGCAGAAAATGCGCTGACTCTTCGCGCCGCTGCTGCCAGTTGTCAGCGATGCCGCTTCGCCTCAGTCCTTGTTGACATTTCCACCGGCGGCACGCCGCACGCGACGCGGAAGCCGCAGGTTGCCGATGAAAATATCGCAAGGCGCGGTTCGCGCAAGGCGCATCGCGGCAGGCCAGGACCGCCGCCGAAGGCTCCGCCGCGTATCACATGCAAATGGTCCTTGCTGATCCACTGCTGCTCGTGCGCACCGCGGTCATCGTAGCCGTCGAGGCACCATTCCCACAAGTTGCCGAGCATGTCGGCCAGCCCGAATGCATTCCGTCCGCGCGCCCCGTAGTGGTCCGCGGATGTCACAAACCCCTGCTCTTTCATGCCCAAACTCCAGTTCAACCGGCCTTCACCGTCCGAGGGGGCGTCACCCCACCAAAATTTTGTTTGGGCCCCGGCGCGACAAGCGTATTCCCACTCCGCTTCTGTCGGGAGACGAATTTGGCAGCCGGCCGGCAGCCGCCCTTTGTCCTGTTTGTCCAGCCATGCGCAGAACGCCATCGCGTCGTCCCAACTGATGCAGCAGACCGGATCATCGTCCTTCGGTTTGGGACCGAAATGCGGGTCGCGCCAGTTCGCGCCTTCCACATGTTTCCACGTGCGCAGACCGGTTGGCGCAAACGACGCACCGGCGGTTTCTCCGCTGGTCACGTAACGCGTCGCTTTCACGAATTGTTTCCACTGGCCCACGGTCACTTCCGTTCGGCCGAGCCAGAATTTTTGTTGGATCATCGTCTTGCGCGGTTGCCCGCCTTCGGCCTGGACGAAGGCGGCGTTCGCCCGTCTTCCATCCGTGCTCGTTGCCCACTCGCGCTCTTCCGGCGTGCTGCCGAGCATGAATTCGCCCGACGGGACGGAAACCAACTCGATGCCGATGGAGGTTATCAACAGTTGATGTGCCTGGTTGCCAGCGGTCGCAAACGCGGGCGGCGGGGGTTTGCTTTCCACCGGCGTCGCGGCTGCATCTCTGGTGCCACGGCCCAGAAGCGCTGGTGGCTGGTTTGGGAAAGTTGTTTTGGGCGCGAAGTGTTCAACGCTTACCGCGTTCCCCGCAAACCGCAGCCGTTCCACCTTGCCGTCCCCAAAGTCGAGCATCAAGCCGCCGCCCGCGGCCCCGCGAGCGAGCTGGCCCCTGCGATTTTCCCCCACAAACAACACCGCGCCCCTCATGTCTATTTGATAGGTCCGCGTGGTGTTGTCATCGAATTTGATTTTCCATGTGCCGGTAAAGTCTCCATCGGCTTGCAAAGCCGTTTCGGGTTGACCTGACGGCTCAGGCGTCGCGGCTGTTTCTTTGACGATGCCGGTTCCGGAGGCAGCGGGTTTGGATGACAGCCAGCCTTTCAGTTTCTTGTCTTTGTTGAGGATGGATATCGGATTGTTCAGCGGCACCGCCAGGCTTGGGAACGTGACGGTGGAGAACGGCTCGCTTGTGTAAGACACCTTCAGGGCGGCTCGTGCGGCATTGCTATCCCAGACTTTGTCAGGCGGGCTGCTCGTCGTGTCGGCAACAAAGGCGACAACCTCCGTTGGCGTATCCGATTCAAAGGTTTCGCCGGAAACAAACCTGCATCCCATGAAATTGGACTCCGAGGCGCACCAGGCAACCGTGGGCGGGACTTCGGCATCAACAAACTGACAGTTTGCAAGGGTGTTCCAGCCTTTACGCAGAGATTTCATGTGATCGAACTTTCCCTCTTTTGGCCGGCTGTGAATGATTTCAGGAAACTTCATCGACACGAAAGCGCAGTGCGTCAGCTTGAAACCGTAATCCACACCCGTCAGTTTGGTGAAGGCGCACTTGTAGAACAGGCAATAGTCGCAAATCCACTTGGTGGAGTTGTAACTGTACCACCCGCCGACTTTTGCGAAGCGACACTTGTCGAATATGACCCATCGAGCTTTCAGACCGAAGTTTGTGAGATCCTGGCCGATCGTCACACCACGCAAAACAGCCGGTTTTTGCGGCGTGCCGGCGATGATCAACTCTCCTTCCTTGTTCAGATAAATTCTCCCGCCTCGAATTTCCACCCCTGCGCCCACGGTAATCTGTTTGCGCCCTCCCCCTTGCTTCACCACGAAGGTGCCTTTGAGCGCATACGGTTTGGAAGTGTCGGTGAAAGCGAAGTCTTCCTCAATTTCCGGCGGCGGCAACTCCATGCCGGTTTTCATCCCCGGAGGTGAAACGGCAGGCGGTGTCTCAACTTTTCCGACCCGGTCCCAAAATGTCTCCGCGGTCTGGTCGTTGATTTTTGCGAGCGACTGGATACTGCGGAGGATGGCGGCATCGCGGGCGGGGACGAAGTCGCATTTCACTTCCTGCAATGGCGTGTCTAGAAGGGACGAGAGATCGGTCACGCTCGTGTTGTTGCACCACAAAACCGTCAGCGGCATTCCGGCGAGCGGCGATAGGTCACTTACCATCGTGTCGTTGAAGCTTAACACGGTGAGCTTCATGTCGGTCAGTGGTGAGAGATCGTTCACTTGCGTCCCGCCGACACTCAGCGTCGTCAAGGGCATGTCGCGGATCGGCGAGAGGTCGCTGATCGGATTGTTTGGGCAGTAGAGCGCCGTCAGCAGCAGGGCTTTGAGGGGTGAGAGGTCGGAGAGTGCGCCCTTTTGCGACGCCGTCGGGGGCGCAAGCGTCAGTGTTTTCAGCCACGGCAGCGCCTTCAGCGGTCCGATGTCCGCCACGCCCACGGTGGACAATGCCAGTTCCGTCACCGCGCCGTTCTCGATCTTGTGTGTCTCCTTGCCGTCGAAGCCCGGGTTGAGTTCCTTCAGTTTCGCCGCGACGCGCGCGACCTGTTGTTCCGGCGGCAGTGTCGCGACTTCCTTCGAGAACGGATCGGTGGCGACGGGCGCGGTCCTGGCTGCGGGCGTCGCCGGGTGCGCAGGTGTCCCGCCCGCCGTCGGCGGATTCGTGGTGGCGCTCGACACGGCAACGGTGGCGACCTTCGCAACCGGCTTGGCGCGAGCCTTGGAAACCGTAGCGGTATTGGCCGGCGATGTTTTTTCCTCTGCAGGCTTCTGGGACGCTGAGTGGGAAAGGCGTCCCGCCTGTCCGTCCGTTGCTAGTGAGCCAGGCGAGACGTCTGACCTGCTTTGTCCCCACGGCGTCCACCACAAAAACGCCGCGACCGCGACAACGACGGCAATGCCAGCCATTGCCAACGCAGTCGGCCAGCGCGAGGCAGGCGCGGTGGTTTCCGCTTCAACTTCTTCTTCCGAGTCGCCTCCCATGATCCGCTCGTGCGCCCGCCGCAGGTCGTCGATCAGTTCCTGATAGCTTTGTTGACGGTCGTTGGGATGTTTGGTCAACATTTTCTCGATCACGTTAACGATGGCGACCGGACAGTCCGGCATGATCATCCGGAGGCTCGGCGGAGGCTCGGTCAGGTGCTTGACCATGATGCTGGCAAACGCGCCTTCGTAGAGATGTTTGCCGCTCAACATTCGATACAGCGTGCATCCGAGGCTGTAGATGTCGCTCCGAAAATCCACGTTGCTCTCGCCGCGCGCCTGCTCCGGACTCATGTAGTACGCGGTCCCGATGATCGCGCCCGTCGCGGTGAGGCTGGCTTGCGCGTCGCCGGCAATTCGCGCCAAACCGAGGTCGCCGATCTTCACATCGCCGTCGCGCGAGAGGAAGATGTTACTGGGCTTGATGTCGCGGTGGATGATGCGCGCTTTTTTCCACGCCGACTCCAAGCCTTCGGCAATGCGGACGCCGATGGCCGCCACCTCATCAGCCGGAATACGGTCTTGGCGTGCGAGACGATGCTGCACCGTCTCGCCTTCGACGTATTCCATGGCGAAATAATGCAGCCGCTCGCCGGTGCCGAGGTCCAGATGCGTTCCAGCCTCATAGACGGAGACGACGTTGGGATGAGTGACCGTGGCGGCGATGATGGCTTCGCGCTTGAACCGCTCGATGTAGGCGGTGTCGCGGGCCAGTTCCGGCGCGAGGACTTTCAGCGCCACGAGGCGGTCGAGCGAATACTGTCGGGCCTTGTAGACGACGCCCATCGCGCCGCGACCGAGTTCGGAAAGGATTTCGTAATCGCCAAGCTTCTGACCGATGAGTTCCGGCATGGCTTCCTTGAGTTTGTCGGTCTTGCCGACGCCGCGTTTGTAGCTCAGACCACGGCGCGCACGCAAGCCCGGACGGGGTGCGGTCGGCGCGGGACTGGCGGCTGAAGCATCCAAGTATCCTCAACTTTTGGCGTTCTTTTGTTACCGGCGCCGCTACAATGCCGGGCAAGGAAAATGTGACTACGCACAACCTACTCCGACATCCGGCGGCGGCTTACGTCGCGCCGTTTGTGGTTTATCTGGTGTTTCTTGCGGCGCAACAGGCCGGTGTCGCGTCGGTGTTCGTGCTCTACCCGTTGAAAACGGTAGCCGTCGCGGCAACGCTCGTTTGGGCGTGGCGTGGCGTGCGCGACGATTTGCGGGAGCGGCGCGGGTTGCTCTTCGGCGCGCTGGTCGGCGTTCTCGCGCTCGGCATCTGGATCGGGCCGGAGCTTCTCAAGATCACCAGGACCGATTTCACCGTCGGCGGTTTCAACCCGACCACGCTCGACGCTCCGCGCTCCACGCTGGCCGTGATCGCGCGCGTCGCCGGCGCGGTGCTGGTGGTGCCGATCATGGAAGAGCTCTTCTGGCGCGGCTGGATGATTCGCTGGCTGGTGAAACCGGATTTCCGCAGCGTGCCGATCGGGGCGTTCACGTGGGAATCGTTCGGCCTGACGGTTGTGATGTTCGGCATTGAGCACGGCGAGCTCTGGCACGTCGGCATGATTACCGGCGCGCTCTACAACTGGATTCTCTACCGCACCAAGTCGCTGTGGGTCTGCATCGTCGCCCATGCCGTCACGAACCTGCTGCTGGCTTGCTATATTCTGGCCAGCGGCAAGTGGGGCTATTGGTAGGACGCGGCTACTCTTTGCGGTAAATCCGCACGAGCCGGCCTGAAAATGACAGCGACGTCGGCGGCAGTTTTAGCTCCTTCGGAAAATCCGCCATCAATTTAAACCCGGCGGGCGTCGTCGGTGATCGGCGGTCTTCCACCTGCACCGCAAACTCATGCGGCTCCATCGGATCGCTGACCAGCCGCAGCCGGCTGAAGTCGAAAGCCGGCGTCTTGTAGGGACCGGGCGACTTCGGCGTCATCACGACGACACCCGCCGGCAATGTACGGTTGATAAACTCGCCTGCATCGTCACGCGGCGCTTGCATGAAGCTCGCCAGATGGACTGCCGTCGCGCTCACCAATCCCGACGAGATCCACGCCGCGGCGGCGACGCGCGCCACGCGCGGCCACAGACCCGTCAGCGCCACCGCCGCGAACACGCACAGCATCGGCAACAGGAACATCGCAAAGCGCACAGTCAGCGCTTCGCCTGCCTCGGTGCCGGCGAGCCAAGCGGACAGCACCAACGCAACCCCGGCGTAGCTCACCATCGCGCGGCTTGCTGCCGCGGCGTTTTTCCACAACGTCACCGCACCGAACACCGAAGCGACGACACCGGCCAGGCCGACGGCGCTGGGCAGCGTTGCCAGACAGAACGCGATGACGCTCCCTGCGGCTGCCTGGGGTTCGCGAAACTGGCGAAAACGTGCAAACTCTTCGCGCAATACGTCGAGGTTGGCCAAGACATACGGATTGAAAGCCATGTAAAACGCCACCGCCATCAACAACGCGAGTCCCAGCGGGCGCGCCACGACAAGGCAGAGCTTCCTGATCAGGCTGAAGTCTGAACTCCAACCGCCGGCCTGTTGGGGCTCAGGCTTCAGCCTGTTTTCCAACGCGTGTGCAGCGAAAAATGCCACCGCAGGCAGCACGAGGAAACTCAACCCCGCGCTCAGCGCGCACGCCGCCGCCGCGCCGCCGGCCGCCGCCGCGCCGAACCAGCAACGCGGAGTGGATGCAACGGCAGTTCGCCAAGCGAGCCACGCCACCAGCGTTCCGTAGAACGCCGATGGAAGGTGCGGATTGATGATGTGCGAGAAGGCGAGCGATGGTTGCGATAGCAGCCACATCATCGCCGCGGCCCAGCCGCAGAGAATCTCCGTTCTGTAGCGGCGGTCTATGACCGCCGGCTGTTCCGCGTCATCGGCCGGATTCTCGCGGCCACATACTGCCGCTACGGAACGACCGAAAAGATAAAGCAGGATCGCGATGCCGACGTTATACAGCACCATCAGCAAACGGCCGGCGACGTAAAGGCCGGCGATGTGTTCGGGATGGTCGGCGTAATGCGTGACATCGCCAGTAATGCGTCCGAGGCCGAGCGCGTGCGCCAGCGTCATCGCTGCGCCGGTGCCATAAACGTGCAGGCCGCCGTATTCGACCATGCGCGGATTGAAGTCGAGCTGGCGCGGCCGCATGTTCGCCAGCGCCATCAGCGTGAGTGGCTCGTCCGGCGAATCGGAGAAGAGCAGGTAGCGCCGCACCAGTCGCGGTAAGTCCACCTGCTCCTCGGCGGGCTGCGCCGCGAGGATGGCGGCGTGACCGCGGCGCGTTTCCAGTTCGCGCGAAGTCCGCGCGCTGAGTTCGGCGCGGGCTTGTGACACGCTTTCGCCGAGCAGCGCCACGCGCCTTGCCGACGGCAGGCCCCAGCCGATGCCCGCGAGGCCGAGCGCCAGGCCGATGGCGGCGATGGCGATCAGGCTAAGCCAGTCTCTTGTTTTCATAACGAAATGCCGCGGCGGCCATCACGCAGACATACGGCATCACCGGCAACGCGAAGCGCACGTCGGCGATGACAAGCGCGTGGAGCGCCCACGTGTAGAGCACGACCGTGAGCAGTTCGGGTGGTGGCCGTCGCCGAACCGCGCCGGCCACGGCGAGGCCGAGGTAAACCAGTTGCACCAGCGCCACCGCCCACCACAGACGGCCCGACGCGTTGACGAACCAGAACATCACGGCCTTGCGCGCGGCCATCAGCAACGTGTGGCCCGGCTCGGCGAGGATGTTTTGCAGCGCGAGCCGGTAGAACAACCGGTCAAGTTGGATGGGATTCAAATCGGCGTGCTCGCGGCGGATGCGATCAAGCTCGGCCTGCCACAAAGGTTTGTTGGTTTCCCAATCGCCGCGCGTCGGCCACCAGTTGTTGACGTAGGTGGTGAATCCACCGCGCTCGGTCGCCACCGGCAACAGTTCGTCGGTAAGCGCATAGTTGCGGACTGTCCACGGCGCGATGACGGCGAGCATCACGGCCAGCGTCACTATATAAACCCCGCGTTGCGGCGACCACCAGCGCCGCAGCAGCGGCAACAGCAGATAGCTGGGCTTGCAGAGGTTGACCAGACCCAGACCGACGCCGGAAATGACGGGCCGTTGCCAGCACCACAGGGTCGCCGCCAGCAACAGAGTCAGCGCGATCTCCTTGTTCACGAACGCGACGCGCCACCACGCCAGCGGATACACCGCGTAAAGCCACGCGGCGGCCAGCGCGGGCTTTTCGCCCCACCATCGCCGGCTCAGCAAAAACACCAGCCAGACCGTGCCGCAATCCATCAGCGTCTGCGCCACCCGCACCGTCGTCAACGATCCGCCGCACGCGGCCACGAACAGCGGATAGACCGGCCCGCGCTCCACATCGCGCCACTCGCCGCGCCAGATGCCTTGCGCGATGGCGGTGTAGTTGTCGGCATCGAAGCGCAGCGCCACGCGCGGCTCGATGGCGGGCAGCACCGCAAAAACAAATCCGAGCCGCAGTGCCAGCGCGGTCAGTAGTAGGGCAATCAGTCGCACGGCCGCAGCGTAGCGGGAGAGGCGTCCGCGTGCAATCGCTTGATCTTGGTTTTCGTCCCGCGACCGCCTACTCTGCGTTCGGAATTGTCAGCCGGAAACCAATGAAAGTTCTCATCACGGGCGCGGCGGGAAACCTGGGGTCGAATCTGGCGCGGCATTTGCTTGGCGGCCCGCTGGAATTGCGATTGGTCATTCACCGGAAGGAGATGCCATTCGACACCGCTCCTTACTCCAATGTTTCCGTGTGCAGGGCGGACCTCGGAGAGCCGCGCACGCTGACCGAGGTCTGCGCTGGCGCGGACTGCGTCGTCCACTTCGCCGGCGTGCTCTTCGCGCCGGGGCCGGAGAAGTTTCTGTGGCAGACGAATGTGGATTACGTGCGGAACCTGGTGGCCGCGGCGTTGGCGGCCGGCGTGCGCAAGATCATCCTCATCAGTTTTCCGCATGTGGAGGGGGAAACGTCGCCCGATCATCCCGCAACGGACCGTCTCGACGGCGCCCCGACTTCCGTTCACGCGCTGACGCGCCTGGCGGCGGAACAACATCTCTTTGAAGCGTGTCGCGGCAAGCCGACAGCACCGGTGTCATTGAGGGCCGGCATGGTTTACGGCCGCGGCATTCTGATGGTGGATGCGGCGCGGTGGCTGCTCGCGCGCCGGTTGCTAGCGGTTTGGAAGCAACCGACTTGGATTCACTTGCTGGCGCTGCCTGATTTCCTGGACTGCGTGACGGCGGCGATTCAAGGCGAACAGGTTTCTGGAATCTACAATCTCGGCGACGACCAGCCGATGACGCTTCAAGAGTTTCTCGACACAGCGGCCGCTCACTGGCAATGCGGCAAGCCGTGGCGTTTCCCACGATGGACATTCCACGTTGCCGGCGCGTGTTGTGAAACATTTGCCGCGGTCGCCGGCACGGCGTCGCCGTTGACTCGGGATTTCATCAAGATCGGCATGGCGTCCTACGTGGCCGACACGACGCGGATGAAAAGAGATCTGGCGCCGAAATTGGCCTATCCGAGTTTGAAAGAGGGTTTGGTCTTGCTGTAGCTGCAACGCAGCAGCGCGTGTCCGCTCCGCGGCGCTACGGCACGCGTTTGGATGACGTAGAGAGGGGCGGGTTACGGTCCGATTCCGACGACGGCAGTTTCTCCCGCAAGTCGGAGAGCAGGCCGATAAAGTGCGGCGCGACACGGATGAATTGGGTGAAGCTCTTGCCCATGCCGTTCATCGCAGCAATGGCAGGGTCGGTGCCTTTCTGCAACACGTGCTCCAGCTTCGCGTCGGGACGACCGGCACGTTGCGTGAGCCGGTACGCGTAGCCGATGCCGTCGAAGAGCAGGAAGTTCGACCACGGACCTTTCGACGAGACGGGGCAGCTCGTGTAGCGGAATCCGCCGATGCTCTCCTCCCACATGTCGTCCACGAGAAAGTTTGCGCCCATGATGATGCTCTTTGCGACGCGAGGGTCGCCGGTTTCGAGGTGATACCACGTCAGCCCGGTCATCAGCACTCCGACCATGAAGCCGGCGTTACCGTAGTGCGCCGGCTCGCACAAACAATGGCCCGGCACCATCATCCGCCGCCAGCCGCCGCCTTGGGTGTTGAATTTCGGTTTCGGTGTTTGCCGCTCCAGCACGCGCTCGACGATGATCCGGGCGGCGTTGCGATAGAACGGGTCGCCCGTCGCGCGATAGACCGCCATGGTCAGGATCAGGTGCCAACCGGAGTCGCGGCAATTGCTGAAATCGTAGCCCGCCATCTTCCACGTGTCGTAATGATTGGCGATGGCCAGCCCCGTTTCCAGCGAGCGGCGGTCGCCAGTCAGAAAATAATGATCCATGTGCCCCTCGCACCACGTGTGCGACACGGTGAAACCGCCGCGCGCGATGCCCTGGTTCTTGCCGGGCATCGGACTTGTCGCCAGATAATCGCCGACGTGGCCGATGCAGTGCAGATAAACGCAGCCGACGCGCTCGGCTTTGGCGTGGTAGTGGACCGTGTCCACGTCGCGGTTGTGTGTCTCAGCCTCATCGCCAGCTTGCAAAAATCTCCGGTCGCCGCTGCGCGCGAACTGGAGAAAGAACGCGTGCTGTGTGTCATATTCGATGTTGCCCCAGTTGATGATGCGCTCGCCCCACCAGTCGCCAAAGTTCAACATGCCGTATTCGTGAATCTTGTCGCGGTCGGCGAGATAAGCGCCGAGTGTTTCGGAAACCTTCTTGTCGTAATCGCGCACGACGACGCGCTGCGGATCCGCGACGGCAATCTCGCCGAACGCGCCCGAGTCGGCATACCAGCGCGGCGGAGCGGCGGCGAACAGCGGGCGGTCCAGCGGCGGCGCGCTGCCGTCGAAGCCGAACCAGACCTCGTGCGTCTTGGTCATGCCCTGGCGCAGCTTGTAGCCGCCGCACACATTCCCCACGCCGGCCGGGTCAAACCAGAAGTAGAGCTTGTGCCAGTCGTGGCTCTTCTTGTTCGACAAATCATACTCATTGGCCTTCAACGGCGGCATCAGCCAAAACGTCGCGCCGGCCGGTCCGACTTCAAGGTCCTTCGGATAGTTCTGCCAGAAGTCGCGCACAAAGAGAGAACCAACCGGCCCGCTGAACCGTTTGCCGTTGCCCTCGGAAGACTCGTAGCCGTTGTCCGTGTGCTGTTGCACGAAATGATGCGGGCCTCGGAGGTTCGGCATCCGCCATGCGAGGCTGCGGATCGTGGTGAACTCGTTCGTTGATTCCGCGTGGCCGAACGTCAGCAGCACACGCACCCACGGCAGGCCGGGATAGACATGCACACGCGCCTCGTAGGCGAATGGCGACGCGCCGATTCTTCCTGCGACGCGCAGACCGCGACGCAAACCGCCGCCATCCTCCGGCGCGAGGCCGGCGACAGCCGCTTTGTGTTCCTTGCCGTCCGCGTCGGTGAGAACGAGTTCGCCGCAATCCGGCAGGGTTGCTTCTCGTTCCGGCTCGGCACGCGCGACTTTCGGCCCGAACTCCAGCGTGTAATCCGCTGCGCCACCACTGTGTCGAAAATCGAGCAACACCCACTTTACGCTGCCGTCGGCCCACCGGCCCGTCACCGCCGCCTGCAACGGCACCGCCGCGCCTTTCGCGTCGAGCAACTGGACGTTGTCTGTCGAGCCGAGCGCCCCCTTTGGGAACGGCACGCCGCTAGTCACCGGCCAGTCGCGAAGTTTGTCCGCGAGTTCTGTCGGCGGTTCGACACGCAGCGTTACGCGGCCGCTTTGCGTCGTCCGCGGCCCGGCGAATGGCTTCCACGTCAGTTTGCGCCAACCGGTGGCGACGTCGCGTCCGTCGCGCGTCACCGCCGTAATGCGATAGCGTTTCGAATCGCCGGGTTTTATGCCGGGCAACGCCACGCGATGATTCTGCGTCGCCAGCGGCTCGACGATCTTTTGGCCATCACCGCACTCGACGGTGCATAGCGCGGCCCACGTTGTGATCCACGTCAGCCGGTTTTCCGTCGTCGCAACTTCGCGGAACTCGTAGAGCGGCGGGCGCGCCTTCGGTTTCTCGCGCAACAACAACAGGTCTTCGGTGCGATACGCGCCTTCGGCGCCGAGCGCGCGGAGTTGGATGCTGTCGCCGGGTTTCAACTCGACCGGCTCCGTGAGGAAAAAGAGATGCTGGTTGTTGTCGTCGAGGTCGGCCACTGCGATGCCGCGGCGTTTGCCGTTGACGTGGATGGCGATCCGCTCGCAGCCCGCACCATCGTAGAAGATGAAGCCGACGTGGAACCGGCCCGAAGCGCCCGCCGGCACGGTTGCGGTGATGATACCCGTGCCCTGCCTGCGCAACGCGCAATCGGCGCGATACTCGCTGCGATCGAACCGGAAGCCGTCGAGCTTGCAGTCACGAATCCAGATCGGGACGTTGTTCGGGTCGTCTACGAGCGCGTTGATGCGATCCAAACCCCACGTCTGCTCGACGCCGACGCTCAACGTAAGGTCGGTATCGAGCCGCAGCTTCGGCCGGTCGCTGATCGGCGGCCCTTTCGCCTCGAAGTAACCCGTGCCGTCCACGCCGCGATGCGGCTGGCCGGTTTCCGACAGCACGTTGAGCCGAAACCGTGACGTGCCGTCGCGTTGCGCGAGGTCCACGTCGTAGCTGACGAACGCGCTGCCGCCGGCCACCACTACGCGCGGCGCGGGCGCGAGGCGCGTCTTGCCGTCCGGCGTGTAAGCGGTGATGCCCGGCGCACCCCCGGCGCAGTGCAACATGAACTCGCAACCGTGGCCTTCGCGGCCGGTGGCGGGATTGTCGTCCGCGTCGAGGTAAAGCAACAGACTGGAGTTTTCCACCGGATACGGTGCGAGGAAATCCACACGCCAGACGAACCGATTGCCGCCGGAATTGGCGAGCGCGACGCGTTTGATGGCGCGCGCCGGATCGGCGGGAGGCTTGGCCGATTTCACCGGCGGCCGTTCCCAGATTGTGACGAAACTTTCTTTCGCCTGTGGATCGCAACCGAGTGCGGCTTTTGCCTCGGCAGGAATGGCCTCCCAGTTTGCCTCTTGAGCCGAGGCCAGCACCGCTCCGAGCAACATCAATGCGCACCGCAATAAGTTCTTACCATTCATGGTGGTTTCGATCTTAGCAGCCGCAACGGAGCGGTGTGCGTCTACAACCCTTTGACTTTCCAGCCTTCGCGATAAGTGCGGCGCAGGAACCGCTCCGCCTCCGGCGCATTGGGAATCTTCATGCTGATGGCATTCCACTTCAACAGCGTACCGGGCACACGGATGGCGACGGTGCCGAGCAAGATCGCCTCGGCCATCGGGCCGGTCTGGCCAAAGTGCGACTCGGTCATCTCACCGCCGAGGCACGCGTCTGCGAAGTGATGATAATGATTTCGCGGCGGCATCTTCGGACGGGGGAGGTTTTTGAATTTCTCGCGAGGATACAGCAACGGCCCGGTGCCGAGTTGCAGCAGAAGAGCGCCTTCGCTGCCGATGACCATCGCCGATTCCTCCGGGTATTTTTCCAAACTGGCGATCTTCTGCACGTCGGCGGGCGGTAGCATTTCGCCATCGAACCACTCCACCGTCAGTTCCTGGCTGCCGGTGAGCTTGCTGCCGGGAAACATCCAGGTGATGTGCTGGCATTGCGGCCAGTTGTCGGCGCGCCGCTCCGGCGATTGTTCCCACGATTTCTGGACGTCGGCGACAACCGACTTCGGCGCGGCAAGGCCGAGCCCTTTCCAGACAGCATCGAAGACGTGGCAGCCGATGTCGCCGGACCAACCGGTGCCGAAATCCTGCCACGCGCGCCACTTCACCGGATGATAGATGCCCGGCGCGAATGGCCGCTCCGGCGCGCTGCCGAGCCAGAGGTCCCACGCGAGGGTCGCAGGTGGCGGCTCGCCTTGGGCCGGACGCGGGCCTTTGAGGCGGTAGCTCTCGACCGCGCCCGCGCGGTTCGAGCAGAGCACGACGCGGCTGACCTTGCCGAGAACGCCTTCGCGCAGAAGTCGCACCGTCATCCGGTCGCCCATGCCGGAGGCAAACTGCGTGCCGAGCTGCGTAACGACGCGAGCGGTTTTAGCGGCCATGGCGACGGCACGGCACTCGGCGACGTCGTGGCAGAGCGGCTTTTGGCAATAAACGTGTTTCTTCGCGCGCAACGCCGTCATCGTGATCGGCGCGTGCATGTGATCGGGCACGGCGGCGTTGATGGAGTCAATCTTGTCGCCCTCTTTCGCCAGCAACTCGCGCCAGTCGTTGTAACGGCGGGCGTTGGGCAGCAACGCGGCGGCCTTGTCCAGATGCGCGCTGTCCACGTCGCAAATGGCGACGATCTCCAGTTTCGGATGCGACTTGAAATTATTGAGGTCGTTCCACCCCATGCCGCCGCCGCCGATGCAGGCGTGGCTGAGCTTCTCGTTGGCGGCAAAGCCGTCGCGGCCGATGGCGAACGTGGTGAGACCGGCGGAGGTGGTTCGGATGAAATGGCGTCGAGAAATGTTGTTGTTCATATCACGCTTCTGTCAACCCAGCCATTCCGTCCGGCCGCTGGCACTTGCGGATAGCGGTCGGACATGAATGTCCAGCCTACGATTTGTTCCGCAATGCTTCGCCCATGGCGCGCAGATGGTCGGGCGACGTGCCGCAGCAGCCGCCGATGATCCGCACGCCGGCGGCGAGCAGTTGTGGCACGAGCGCGGCCATCTCGGCGGGCGTCGCCGGATAAACGTCTTTGCCGCCGACGTTATGCGGCGCGCCGGCGTTCGGCTGAATGATCACGGGCGTCTTGCCGGCGGCGCGAACCATCTGTTCGGCGAGCCGCGCGTAATCGTCGAGGTTCATCGCGGTGCCGCAGTTGGCGCCGACGACGTCCGCTCCGGCGGCGATGGCTTCCTTCATCGCCACCTCGACGGTGGCGCCCATCATCGTCCGGTAATTCTTGCCGTCGCCGCGGTCGAACGCGCAGGTGGCGATGACGGGCCAGCCGGCGGCCTTCTTGGCGGCGCGCACGGCAATGGCGAGCTCCGCGGGGTCGGTCATCGTCTCGATGAGCGCCGCGTCCGCGCCGCCGGACTTGAGCGCCGCCGCTTGTTGGGCGAACAGCGCCAGCAATTCGTCCGCGGTCATTTCGCCCAGCGGTTCCAGAAATCCGCCGAAAGGCCCGATGTCGGCGAGCACCCACGCGCTTTCGCCGGCAGCGCGGCGCGCGACCTGCACGGCGGCGCGGTTGAGTTCGTCGGCGCGCGGCTGGAGGTTGTGGTGCGCGAGATTGGTGACGCACCCGCCGAAAGAGTTGCTGGTGATCAGGTCACAACCGGCGGCGCGGTAACGGCGGTGGACGCTCTCGACGGCTTCGGGTTTCTCCACGCACCACAACATGCCGCAGTCGCCGGGCGCGAGGCCGGCGGCGATCAGTTGGGTGCCCATGGCGCCGTCGCAGAGCAGGGGACGGGCGGCGAGTTCCGTCAGCAGGTTCTTCGGATTCATGCGCTGATTCATACATGAGCCGCGGAACGGCGTCGAATTTTTTCAGCGGCGAAGAGACGGAAGTGAAACACGGCGCCGGCAAGGATGCCGGCGCTACGAAGGATGCCGGCACTGCGAACGGCTACTCCGAGCGCTTCTTTCCGCCGCCGATCAGCTTGCCGGTTTTCTTGTCCCACTGGATCGCACGCACGTTCATGTGGTGTTTGCCGTGGCAATCGGTGCAGACGAGGTCCTTGGCTTCCACCTTCTCCAAGCCGCGCTCCCGACGGCGGGCGGCGACGGCGTCGGCGGATGCGATGTGCTCCTTGTGGCATTGGCGGCATTTCAGGGCGATGGCGTCGCGCGCATACATTACATCCGGCGGCGTGGTGTTGCCTTCGTCGCTGGCGTGGGCCGACGAATCGCCGTGGCAGGTCACGCAGGTGACTTTGTTCTTCGCGTGCCTGGCTGCGAGCGGCTCTTCGCGGAAGTTGCCGTGGCAGTCGTAGCAGATGAGCCGCGGCAACGCCGGCGTCGCTTTGGCGGGCGTGTCGTCGAGCAGCAACGGCGCGGACTTGTCCACGGTCAACGGCGGCGCGGCGGCGAACGCAGCCAGTGCAAACACGGCAATCGCTGCGGATGTGAATACCTTGGTTGGTTTCATTGCAGAAAAACGGGGCGTTGAGGTCCCACCCACGTTCACGGGTCACGAATCACGCCTCTCGCCTTCTTCTTTCCGCAATCCGATCTCCGCACTCCGCGATCACACATATTCCCAGTCCTTCAACCACTGGTAGTGCGGCGAAAGCCTTGACCAAGCGAGGTCCATTGCGTTGTTCAACTCGGCCTTCTCTTTTGCGTCGAGTTCGCGACGTTCCTTGACGGCGAGCGCGACATTGTCCACCTGCTGCGCGTTGATCATGCCGGGGATGGGCGCCGTGATGGCGGGGTTGCAGAGGATGTAGCGGATGGCGAGGCGGGCAAGCCGGTTGTCCTCTTCCGCGGTCGGGCTAGCCGGCGCGCTGTTGCCCTTGAACAGCGACGTGCCGGCAAACGGTTTGATGCCGAAGAAACCGGCGTTGCATTGCTGGACGGTGTCGAAAAAGCTGTCCCGCTCCAGCACCTTCGTCTTGGCGGTGTATGGTGTCACCACCGCGTCCATCTGTTTGGGGAAGGTCTTGATCATGTATTCGAGCCAGCGCCGGTCGTGCGACGAGATGCCGGTGCATCGAGCCTTGCCGGATTTCTTGGCGATTTCGAGCGCCCTGGCGATTTCCGCGGATTCCTCCTCGGTGTGCGCCATGAGCGGCTCGCCGTTGGGGCCTTTGCGCGCGTCGGAAATGCAAGTAATGCGCCAAAGGTCCACGTATTGCTCGCCGGTTTCCTTGAAACTGGCGTCGAGCGTCTCAAGGAGCTTCTCCGCCTTGCGGAATTCCTGCCGGCGCGCCTCGTGCTCATACCACGACCAGCCCAGATGCATCTTGTCGCGGCGGCCTTGGAGGGCCTTGCTGTAGGCCGTGATCTCGGCGTGGGTGCAGGCGTCAATGTAGTTGATGCCGCGTTCGATGCAGCGCGTGACGACGTCGTGGCGATTCTTCTGAAAATCGGCGTTGTTCAAATCCGCGCTGAGCCAACTGCCCTTGCCGAAGATGCCGGGCACCATCTGATCCACTCGTTTCCAGTGGCCACCGAGACAGACCGCGCTGATCATCCAGCCAGTCTTGCCGCAGAGGCGGTATTCCATGTCGGCGCTGTAGTTGAGGATCTTGCTGGTGTCGGCGCCAGTGGGGTTGCCGGCGGCGATGGTGTAGGTTGGTTTCAACCCGACGGCAACGCCAGCCGCGACGGCGGCGCTGGTCTGAATGAACTCGCGGCGGGATACACGGTGGTCGGGTGGCTGTTGCATGGCGCGATCTCCTTTCGATGACACGGTTTCCATGGTCGAAACGTTGAACGTTTCGCCGAAATCGCATTTGCAGTCAACAGCGAAACCGCGCGCTCAAGTAGCGCGAGCTTCCAAGCTCGCGCTGCAAGCCTCGCCTTCGCCACGACGGGCGAGTTTGGAAACTCGCCCCAATTTCGTGATCGCCGGCTACGCCTTCGCCAGCGTGTCGCGATGCGCCCAGACCTTTTCGAACGCCTGCGCGTATTGATCGATCAACTCCGGGGCTTCACCGTAGAACAGCGGCACGAAGATGTGGTTGGCGTTGACGTATTCGCAGCCGGGCATCTTCTCCGGGATTTTCGGCGTGTGGTGCCACCACTTCGGCTCGGAATAGATCTTCAGCGTGTGCTGCTGCGGATAATCCCAGAAGCTGGCGCTGACACCCTCGGCTTTCAACGCCTTCACCAGCGCGGCGCGTGAGAAGCCGAGCTTTTTGAAGTCCATCATCAGCATGTTGGCGCTGTAATACGCGCGCTTCTGGTCGGGCCGGCAGCGCGGTTCCTTGATGCCCGGCAACTGGACCAGCCGGTCGTTGAGCGCGCGCACGTTTTTCTCCACGAGCGCGTTGCGGGCGTCCAACTCCTTGAGTTGCATCCGTGCCACGGCGGCGGCGAAGGGATGCATCCGGTATTTCTGGCCGAAGCCCGTTCCCTCGTAGGCGCGCACCGGGCTGTCCTTCGGAAACTTCGCCGGGGCCTCGTAGTGGCCGAACGCGAAGCCGCGCTCGTAGTATTCGCGCGTTGCATACAGGCCCATGCCGCCTTCGACGGCCGGCATTACTTTGCTGGCCTGGAAGCTGTAGATCGCCATCTGGCCCCACGTGCCCATCTTCTTGCCCTTCATCGAGGCGCCGTGGGCGTGCGCGCAGTCTTCCAGCGGCACGAGACCCTTCTCGTTTGCCCAGTCGCAGATGAGGTCCATCTCACTCGGCAGGCCCCAGGAATGCATCGCCTCGACCGCTTTCACGCGCGGCGTCAGTTTGCGTTTGGCGTCCTCCAAGTCGAAGCACGCGGTCTTTGGATCAACATCAACGAAGACCGGCACAAGGTTGGAGAAGCGCATCGCCAGGCACGCCGAGAAAAAGGTGTAACTCGGCACCATCACCTCGCTGCCCGCCGGCAGGTCGAGCGCGAAATACATGCTGGTCAGCGCGGCGGAGCCGTTGACGTGGCTCTTCACGAATGCCGCGCCGGTGTAGTCCTGCCATTCCTTTTCGAACAGCGGCAGCTCATCGTAAAACTTGTTGCTGTCGATCAGCTCGTGCAGCCGGTTCCGCTCTGCGGCGCCGTAGCGCGGCCAGCGCGTGAGCGCGGAGATCTTTTGCGGCGAAAACGTCACGGTTTTCGGGCCGCCTTCCGCCGCCAGCGTCTGCATTGGGGCGAGGCGGGCTGCGGCCAGTCCCGCGGCGACAGCGCCACTGGTCTTGATGAAATTCCTCCGGGTCCATGGGGGATTGGTCTGTGACGGATTGGTATTCATGGTCGTGCTCTTTCCGGTTTCGCTTTGCATTGGTTGAACTGCCATCCTCCTTATACCCTTGTGCGCCCGGAGAGGTGTCGCAGCGATTACGGCGCACGTCGCAGTTGTTACGGTTGAGGTTTTGCGCTGCGGTGCAATCACACGCACGTCCGTGACAAATGGCCTTGGGTGAACAGCTACAAGATTCCTGCAAGAAATATTTGATTTCCCGGCATCCAGCGCGTATTGACGAAGCCTGATGCGCGGGAACGTTGTGACCTCGCGCATCGCGCATTAACGCATGACTCTCATGAAATACCGCCGCTTCGGCCGCACCAACATCCAGATGCCCGTCATTACCTGTGGCGGGATGCGCTACCAACACAAATGGCAGGATGTGCCGCCGGGCGAGATTCCCGCCGACGGCCAGGCCAACCTCGAAGCCTGCATCCACCGCGCGTTGGAACTCGGCATCAACCACATCGAGACCGCGCGCGGCTACGGCACCAGCGAAATGCAGCTCGGCAACGTGCTGCCCACGCTCCCGCGCGAGAAGATCATCGTCCAGACCAAGGTCTTCCCCTTCGCCACGCAGAAGGAATTCTTCGACACCTTCGAGACCTCCATGCGTTATCTGGGGCTTGACCACGTGGATCTGCTCTCGCTCCACGGCATCAACAACGCACAGCTTCTGGACTGGTCGCTCCGCAAAGACGGCTCCCTCGACGCCGCCCGCCGCCTCCAGCGCGAGGGCCGCTGCCGCTTCATCGGCTTCTCCACCCACGGCCCGACCGATGTCATTGTCAAGGCCATCGAGTCTGGCGAGTTTGACTACGTCAACCTCCACTGGTATTTCGTCAACGAACTGAACTGGCGCGCCATTGAGGCGGCCACACGGCGCGACATGGGCGTCTTCATCATCAGCCCCAACGACAAGGGCGGCAAACTCTACACCCCGCCGCCGAAGCTCGTGGACCTCTGCCGTCCGCTGCCGCCGATGCAGTTCAACGACCTCTTCTGCCTCGCTCGCCCCCAGGTCCACACCCTCAGCATGGGTGTCGCCAAACCGTCCGACTTCGACGAACACATCGCCGCCCTCGACCACTACGACCGCGCCGCCGAAGTCGTCGCGCCGATCGAGCAACGGCTTCGCGCCGAGATGGCGCGCGTGCTTGGCGAGGATTGGTGCCGCCGCTGGCATGAGGGCCTGCCCGACTGGCCGGAAACGCCGAACCACGTCAACGTGCTGGAGATCGTCCGGCTCTGGACCTACGCCAAGTCCCTCGACCTCGTCGAGTGGGGCCGGATGCGCTACAACCTTCTCGGCAACGCCGAGCACTGGTTCCCCGGCGCCCAGCCCGGCAAACACGCCGGAGTGGACCTCCGCCCCGCGCTCGCCCGCAGCCCCTTCGCCGACCGCATCCCCGCCATCCTCGACGAAGCCCACGCCATGATGTACGACGAGCCGCAGAAACGCCTCAGTCAAAGTTGAGCGGTAAATGCGGTGACGATTAGTTAGAGTGCGACTGCTAGATTGTCTTATCCCTTTCAAATCGTTTCACCGGGACGAACGCAGTCCGCACCGCAATGACGCCTTTGGTTACGGGTGACGTTAGGAAAGTTGACATCACAACATCCGGATAGCGTCTGTTGCGCAGAACAATCTTATTCAGAACCCACGCTTCTTGATCGGCCTCGATTCGGCTCTCTTCTTCGTTCATCCACTTGATGGAATACTCATGCCAGGGTTGGCCATCAAATTGGATATAATCCAACTCGCCGATTCGCTTCCCGTCCCTTTCTACGAACCAGCCGTATCGCCTTCCGAAATCACTCTCCCATGCGATCTTCTTGGCCCTGTAAGCACGGGTCCATGGAAATATCGAGAATATGCTCATCTGCCTGAAATCCTTCTTGAGCTTTCCTTGCGCCGCCTATCAAAGCGGTGGCGTCGGATTCGAATTCTGAAACTGGCTCCGGCGATTGTCGAGCGACAAAATGGCGATCAGCGGCGGACAATGGGCAGATAACAGATGGAAGTTGGGAGAGGGGAGATTGAGCCGGGCATCCCCGCCATCCTCGACGAAGCTCACGCCATGATGTTCGACGAGCCGCAGAAACGCCTCAGTCAAAGTTGAGCGGAGAAGCGGAGCGGGGTTCACTGGGTTCACTTGTTAGGTGGCACTTGGCAAATCTGACTCGTTTCGCACCCCATCCTTGTTGATTCTCAGCGCCCACTTCGAGCCATTACATTGCAGCCAATCCGGCGAAGACTCAACGGTGCCAGTCGCAATCAAATCATCACGCACTCCATGCTCGTTTGCATCCTCATCGTAAGCGGTGACGACCATGCCTTCGCGCAACTGAATCACGGCTCCAGACTCGTCAACACACGTGTCGTTATGTGAGAGACAAAGCAGTTCTCCAAACAAACCGTTAAAGTCAGCTCGAACCTTGGGCACATTGGGAGAATCCTTGGCCATGTCAGCACGATTCTTGATTCATTTCCTGGCGCGTTTGTGAGACATCACTTTGGCGACCCTCCAAGCCGACTGAGAATCTGCATGAATGGCGACTGCATCGCGAACACAACGACCTGCCATTGCACAAACAGAATCACGATGATAACGGTCGCCGCGACAATGCCGCGGCCCTTCGCACGCGCGAAAAACAGCAGGCCCAAACCCAGCGCAGCCAGCAGGACGGCCGTCATGAGAAAAACTCGTGGGTGCCCCATCACCCACTGCGTGACCAGCGGCAGAGCCATGTCGGGCGTCAAGTCCCGAAAGATATCGGTCATCGCCGGAACGACGAGCGCGGCTCGAACGCATGTGCCCGCAAGCGTCAGGAGAATAAGCGATAGCGAAATCTGAACCGCTCGAACGATCAGTGCCTGCTGCCTTTTGAGATGCTCGACCTCTGCTGCGATGTCGGATTCGTTGGCCATTGCGAGACTCCTTGTGGTGATGCTCAACATTATGATTGGGCTTCACCTTCGTCGCAAAGCAAATCGGCTTGGCATTGCGCACAGGGGCGGTTGCCGATAGAGTGGACGGTTTCTTATGCGAATCATTTCGGACCATCATATACACACGACCCGTTGCCGGCACGCGAGCGGCACCATGGAGGCTTTTGTCGAGAGCGCCATCGATCGCGGGTTGAAGGCCATCGGTTTTGCCGACCACAACCCGTTGCCGAACGGCCTCGGCGCCAACGTGCGCATGGAGGAGGCGGAACTGGACGGCTACGTGAAGAGCGTGCTCGACCTGCGGCGGCGGTATGAGGGGCGGATCGAGGTGCTGTTGGGGCTGGAGATGGATTACGTGGAGGGCCTCGAAGCTTATCTCGAAAAACAAATCGCCCGCCATCCGTGGGACTACATCATCGGCTCGATCCATTATCTCGACGCCGAGTGCCGGCAGATTTCGTGGCCGAAGAACTTCGCCGGCGAGACCGCGCAGCTTTACGGGCGCTACTTCGAGCTGGTGCGGAAGATGGTGAATAGCGGCCTCTGCGACATCGTCGCGCATTTCGACGTGCCGAGACGTTCCGGCCGCGCGCATACCGAGCACGAGGCGGGCGACATCACCCGCACGCTGAAGGAAATCGCCCAAGCCGGCCTCGCGCTGGAGGTGAACACCTCCGGCTATCGCCATCCCGAACTGTCGCGGCCGGACACCTATCCCACGCGGACGATCATTGTCGAGGCGGTGGCTCTGGGCATCCCGCTGATCGTCAACTCCGACGCGCACACACCGGACGCCGTGGCGCTGAAGTTCGATGAGGTGGAAAGCCTGCTGGCGAAGCATAAAGACGCGCGGCTGGTCACGTTCAGGAACCGGCGGCAGGTGCCGGCGTAGGCGAGCGCCCGCCGCCGCTATAGATTGAAGAGCTTCGGCGGCACGAGCCACTTCAACGTGGCGCATCGGCCGCCAATCGGTTGTCGTAATTCGAGGTAACAAAGGCCCGCCTTCTTCATCTCCACGTCCACGGGCGGCTCGCCCGCCAGCAACAGGGAGATCAGCCCGCTCATATCCGGCTCGTGGCCAACCATGAGGATGTTCTCCGCCTCGCCGAGGCGCTTTAGTTCGGCGATCAGTTGCCGCGTAGCGCCGCCGGAAGCCAGCGCCTCACAGGTGCGCAGTCGCGCGGTGGCGCTCAGGCTGCGGGCGACGATCTGCGCGGTTTGCCGCGCGCGGAGCAGGGGACTGGTGAGAATGGCGTGGAAGTCAATCTCCAGCGCCTTCAACGCCTTGCCGACGCGCTGGCTCTGCGCCTCGCCCTTGGCGCTGAGCGGCCGCTCGCGGTCGCCGCCGGGGCCGGCCGCCGGCTCGGCGTCGGCGTGGCGGAGCAGATATAAATTCATCGCGTCTCTCTCGCTGGAAGGAACTACGGGGCGAGTTTCTTGATCTTGATGTCCTTGAACCACACGTTCATCGGCGGGCCGCGGTGGATTTGGAGGGCGATGATGCCCGTCTTCGCGCCGACGGCGGTCTCGTCGGTCACGTCCACGGTCTGTTTGCCGTTGACGAACTGCTGGAGATGGTTGCCCTTGGCGATGATGACGTAATCGTTCCAGTCGCCGTGCTTGACGCCGGCCTCGATCTCGTTCGAGTCGCCGACAGAGCCGGTGACTTCGATGTTCGCCTTCTTCGGGTTCTTCGGATCCTTGCCCTCGTGGATGACCACTTTTTCACCGCGTTTGGCGAGGATGCCGCGGCCGCGCTCTTCGTAAAGGATGCCGGTGTAGCCCTTGCCCGCTTCCATGTCGGCCTGATAGCCACCGACGACGCAGTAGTCCGGGTCAGCCACTTTGCTGCGATACTGGATGCCGGAATTGGCAAAGCCCTTCTCGTCGCCGGGCGTGAGTTTGAACTTCGCGTGCAACTCGAAGTCACCGAACTCGCCGCCCTTGTAGATGCAGAACGTATTCTTCTCCGGGATGCAACCCACGGTGGTCTTGCCGCAGATGGTGCCGTCCTTGGCGCACCAGAACTCAGGCCGGCAAGTCCAGCCGGTGAGGTCTTTGCCGTTGAAGAGCAGGCAGTAGCCGCCGGCTTTTTCCTGATCGGTGAGTTCGTTGTCGGCGGCTGAAACGGTGGAAACCGCCGCGAGCGCGGCGGCGGCGACTGCGAGCAATGGGCGATAGAATTTCATAGTGTCTCCTGTGACGCTACAGCCGGTAACAAAGCGCCGCGCGCCAGTCAAGCCGCAAAGCGGCGCAGCGATTGTTGGGATGTCCAATGTCGTCATCGGACCGTCGCATTTGGGTTCGTTTTGCTTCGAGCGGCGTCAATCGGTGCCATGAAGTTTTCATGTAAGTCACGGGTTTGCAGTCCGTTGATGCAGATTCGCATTTTCTCTATTTGGGTTCGTTTCGCAAAAACATGTTTTTTCACCGGCTCCCAAGCGGATCGAAATGTTCGGATTCCCGCAGAAAAACGATTTTTTCCGGTTCCGGTTGCGGCCATCATTTGGGTTCGTTTTGCAAAGTAGCCGCGTCACTCCGTGACGCGAGTCGGTGATGACAAGGGATCGCGTCACGGAGTGACGCGGCTACTTCAGCCATCGTGCAATTGCAATCCACAACGGGTTTCATACGGTCGGATTGAGTCGGGTCGGGTCGGATTGGGTCGGATCTAGTCGGAGACAGTCGGATCGAACCGGATTGGCTGCGCAGTTTCGCGCACCGCTTCGCCGCCTTCTGCCATTTCCCGCTCTGGCGTCTTTCATCGTCGGGCAAAGAATATAACAATTTCTCTATTATGTCAAGAGAAATTTGCTACTATTTCCGCTTCTTCGCCTTCGCTGCCGCCACCAGCGGGGCGGTGAGCTTTTCATAGAGGGCGAAGAGGTATTCCACGCGTTGGCGCTCGCTTGTGAACGGGTCGGAGCGGTAGCAGAGGTCCACGGCGCGGTCCAGCGCCGTGTGCGCCTTGGCCAGCGACGGCGGCATCGCCAGCGGATCGTAGAGGTCCGCCAGCGTCGCGTTCGGAAATTCCTTCCGCGCCTCCAACACCGCCGCCGCCGCCGTCTCCACCGCCGCACGCTGCTTGTCCGTTGCTGAATCAGGCCACGGGTAGTTGTTGTAAACGAGTTTGGCCGAGTAGCGGTAACGCGACTCCAACCGCCCGCAGACCTGATGCACCCACGCCATGTGCATCGTGGAGGAGAGCACGCCAAAATGATAAAGCGACGCGTCCGCAATTATCAGACAACTGTCGCCAGCGATTATCTTCGAGGAAACATAGCCGAACGGAATATACTTCCTGTCCTCTGAGCTGTGTCGCGGAATGAGCAAGTAATCTCGCTTTGGCATGTTCTCGACGTGAAATCGTGTTGGCGACTCGGCAAGCTTGCGCGTCGGCGCGCTCTTGCTTGCGAGGCGAAACTTACGGACAGCCTCTATTCGCTTCAAGACCTCCGGCAACTTCCTGAGTCGATCAGGAGGGCAATCGCCGAGCCACAAGCACCAGCGTTGTTGGCCATGAATGAAATCCTCGGCACCTAGAAAAGGCTGTATCAATTCCTTGGCTCCCGGTTCCGCCTTGAGAAACGCTTCCTTTTCCTCGGTCGTGAACAAATAGTTCCCGTCATCAATCGGTTTGTTGCCGATGCCGATCTCCGGCACATCGTTGAGCGGCTTGCCGCGATTGACTATGGCGCGGTCGGGGCCTTCCACAAGATAAGGACTGATGTTCTTCGGAGTCGTCACCATCACGTTGTCGCTCTCCGATTCGTAGTCGTAGATGCGTTTGTTGGTCGCGTCGAAGTTGGCAAAACCGATGATGACAACGTGAACGTGGGCTTTACCACGCGCTTCGCTCTGCCACGCGAACGTGCGATGGCCGAAGTGAATCTTCAGACCAAAATGCTGGAAGAGTGGATTCCACAGCACGCCAACTTGCTCTCCTTGGCTAACGGAATTGGTCGAGACAAACCCAACGACGATTCGTGTGGCTTTAACATATTCCGCTGCTTTGAAATACCAGCCGCTGACGTAATCGAGCAATCCGCTATTCTCGATATCGCCAGCAACCGCGTCCATGTCGGCTCGTTGTTCATCATTCTGCAATTTGGCACCGACGAAAGGCGGATTGCCGAGGATGAAGGCGCATTGTTCGGGCGGAAGGATTTGTTTCCAGTCGAGGCGCAGGGCATTGCCGCAGTGAATGTGCGGCGACTTTTTCAGCGGCAGGCGCTGGTAGAGCTGGCCGAAGGCTTCGGAGACCTTGAGGTTCATCTGGTGGTCCATGAGCCAGAGGGCGACCTCGGCGATGCGGGCGGGCCATTCGCCGATCTCGATGCCGTAGAACTGGTGAACGTCCACCTGAGAGAGGCGGTTGATTTCGTCAAGGCTCATCTCGCGCTGTAGCCTCCCGACACCCGTATGGGTTGCAGTTAGAATCTCCTCAAGCGTTTCCAATTCCAGTTGGCGCAGTTCGCGGTAAGTGATGACGAGGAAGTTGCCGCAGCCGCAGGCGGGGTCGAGGAAGCGGAGGCAGCAGAGTTTGGCGTGGAACTCCTCCAGCCGCGCGGTGCGGCGGGTGGAGCGGTCGGCCTTGATGCCCTCGAACTCGGCGCGAAGGTCGTCGAGGAAAAGGGAGCGGATGACCTTGAGGATGTCGCGCTCGCTGGTGTAGTGGCCGCCGATCTGGCGGCGCTCCTTCGGCTCCATGACGGCCTGGAAGAGCGAGCCGAAGATAGCGGGCGAGATTCGCGACCAGTCGAACGTAGTGCAGGCCAGCAGGGCGTTGCGCATGCCGCGGTTGAAGTCGGCGAAGCCGAGATTTTCCGCGAAGAGTTCGCCGTTGACGTAAGGAAAGACGGCGAGGCTTTCGTCGAGGTTTTTCTGGCGCTTGGCGGGCGGCGTGTTCAACACGTCGAAGAGATGCGCCAGATGCAGGCCGAGGTCGGAGCCATCGTCGGCGGTGCGGTTGAGAAGAAAGAGCTTGAACGATTCGCGCTCAAAGAGGCTCGTGTCCTCCGCAAAGAGGCAGAACAGGATGCGGACAAGGAAACGCTCCAGCGCGTGACCGCTGTAGCCGCCGGCCTCCAGCGCATCGTGGAGGTCGCCGAGGATTTCCACGGCCTGGATGTTGATCGGGTCTTGTTCCTCAAATTTGTGCTGCTTGTAGCCGGGAATGAAGGCAAAGGCGTGAATGAAGCGGTGGAATTCGGCGAGGGGGAACTCGAAGGTGGCAACGCGGCGGTTGTCGAAGAGCGGCAACCCTTGCTGGTCCTCCGGCTCCAAGTCGTGGAGGGCGACGCGCGCGAAGTCGGAAACGATGACGTATCGGGGAATTTCCTTGAGGCGTCCTTCGCGGGCGAGGTCTTGAATGTAGCGGAAGGCTTGGGAGCCGGCCTTGCCGAGGTCGGCCCCGGCGCTCTTGTGTTCGACCAGAACGATGCCGGGCCAAAAGAGATCAATGAACCCGTAGTGCCCTGAGATTTCTTTGACGGGCTCCTCGAAGCTGGCAACCACGCGGCGGCGGACGCCGAAGACTTCGAAGAACTCGTTCCAGAAAGTCTGCTTCTCGGCAGCCTCGCGTTTCTCGCCGGTCCACTCGCGGGAGAATCGGATGGCGTTGTGGCGGATTTCGTTCCAGGAGAGAGGCATAGATCGAGTCTATGAAAACGAGAGCCGCGGGTCAAGTTGCGGGCTTATGCAGAAAGTTACATTCGGACTTCGCTACGGTTCGGCTTGGGGCAGGCGGCCGGCGGGGACGGTGCCGGTGATTTCCAGCAGGGTGTAGGCGGAGACGCAACCGTCGCTGACGAGCCGCAGCGCGCCTTCGGCCGGCTGTGTGAACGTGCCCATCAACAACGGCCCGTCGCGGAGCTTGATGACGCCCTCCTTGCCGCGTTGGGTGATGTAATAGTGCACCGGCGTTCCCGGCTTCAACTCGAACGGCTTGGTGTCGAGCACAACGCGCTGGCCGGCGACGGTTTCGTAAAGTTCTGCCGCCGCGCCCGTGAGAACAAAACCTCGCTCGCTCTTGGCGCTTTGGTGCCACGCGATGCCGAGCGCCCGCCACGGCGTGTTCGGGTCCGCCTCCACGACTCGGCCTTCGACGGTCAGGGTGAGGTCGCTGCAGAGCGGGCACTTGAACTCTACGCGCGACCGTTGCAGGCACAGAGCGCCTCCGGGCAGCAGTGACGCGCCTTCGGAGAAGTCGTTCAGTTCCGCCTTTTTGCGAAAGGCGTAGCTCCATTTCACCTGCCCGTCGCCTTGCACGTTGAGCGCGCCGCCAAATTGCGGCTGGAGCCGGGGTGCGCCAACGCTCTTTGCCACCGCGCGGCCACGCTCGATCGGGTCGGCGATCTCCGCAAAGGCCGGCGGGGTTTTCGGCCCGGCGGACGCGAGCGTGATCGGCTCGCGCGGCGTCGCCGGCGCGGGCGGCAACGGCAACAGGTCCGCACCCGCGCGATGGAAATATTCCCACGCCCCCCAGCCGATGCCGCCGGCGACCAGCAGGATGAGGGCGGATTTGAGCAGCGAACCCAGACCCGAGGCGGCGCGCCTTCGCGGGCCGCCCGGCGGCGGTGGCGTCGTGACGTTCCAATAGCCCGCCGATGCCGCGGCTTCCCGCGGCGCGGAGGCGGCGCCCAGCGACAGGGCGACCTGGGTGTTCCTCGGCTGGCGCTGGTCGAGCAGCGCTTCGAGGTCTTCAATCAGCGGGTCGTAGCCGGTGTAGTTCCATGCCGCCGATTGCCGCATCTTGTCTATGACCTCGGTGACGAACGGCCCGATGCCCGGTTGTTTCTCGGCGAGGTCGGCGATGCTCCGATCCAGTGGCGGCGGCGGTTCGTTCACGAGCATCTGGTAAAGCGCGCCGCCGAGCGCCTGCATGTCACCGACGAGCGAGCCTTCGGGGGATCGCGCCAGCGCCCAGCCGGCCAGTTTCACGACGCCGCCGGGTTGAAGCCGGATTTCCTCGACGCTGAGAGCGCCATGCGTCAACTGCGCGGCGCTCCATATGGTTCGCAGCGCCAGAGCGCAGTCGCGCGCGATCCCGACGGCCTTCGACTCCGGCAGCGGCCCCGTCGCCCGCATCTGGTCGCCGACCGTGCCGCCTCCGGTCGCTTCGGTGGCGAGATAATACCGGCCGCCGAACTCGCCGGCGCCGGACACCGCCGTGAGATTTGGATGAGAGATTTGCCCGGCGGCTTCCGCCCGGCGAAAGAATCGCTCCAGATAATCCGCGTCGGTCGGGATGCGACGATCGAGTTGAAACACCTCGACCGCCTGGCCGTCGGCCGTCCGCAGCGCGTGATAGACGATGCCGAGCGGCGTGTCGGCGATGACGTCGAATAGTTCAAACGGACCGAAGGGTTTGCCGGTGTCGCTCATGGGTGGCTCGGGTGTCGGGTGTCGTGATTTGTAATTCGTAATTTGTAACTCGGGATTCGTCAGGGGGCAACATTCCTTTGACGGGGACATTTCACGCGCGGCACGAAACGTCAACCAACTGTAGCCGCCGACGTAAGGAGGCGGGCGCGTCCGGGCCATGAACCCGAGCGACGGCGGCACTACCGAAGGTGGATCGCGTTCTCCGAACGCGATGGCCGCAGACAAGCGAAAGAAGTCGCGTCTGGAACGTGAAAGGCTCGAACCAGACACTGTGTTTTCGCTTCTCAACCGCAATCGCGTTCGGAGAACGCGATCCACCTCGCGGCTCGACTGCATCGAAAGGTTCATGGAAAGGCGGGCGCGTCGAGATGCGCGACGTGTCCGCCGACTGACACGGGAGGCCACCGACTTACGTCGGCGGCTACGGGGGCAGCGTCGACGGTTGCGGGGCATTCCCGCTCCACGAGTTGCGAATCACGAACCACCTGTCGCTCTACAGTTTCTTCAACTTCGGCCCTTTTGGTGTGTCCTCGATGACCCAGCCTTTGGCCTTGAGTTCGTCGCGGATCTGGTCGGCGCGTTTGAAATCCTTCGCCTTGCGCGCGGCCAGCCGCAGGTCGGCGAGCGCGGCGATGTCGGCGGGAGCTTCCTGCGCCTGCGGCATGCCGAATCCGAGGACGGTGTCGAACCGACGCCAGGTGTCTAATATCTCCATCGCCGCACGCGGTGATGAAAGAAGCACTCCTTCCGAAAGAACTTTGTTGGTGTCTCGAATAAAATCGAATAATGCACCCAGCGCGCTGCTGATGTTGAGATCGTCATCAAGCGCTTTTTCAAATGCAGTTTTAACCCTACTTGTGAGCGCATTCTGTTGCGTTAATTCAATTACGCTCTCTGTCGTAAGCGGTCTTACAGCATTCGCATCGGCAGGCGTAGCGTGCTTTGCTATGTCCTGCAGTTTCATGAGAAACTCGTCTATGCGCGCCAGCGACGCGCGCGCGGCGTCCACGCCTTCGAAAGTGAAGTTGAGCTGCCGTCGGTAATGCTCGGCGATCAGCGTGTAGCGCAGCTCGCGGCCGGTGTAGCCTTTGGCGAAAAGATCGCGCAACGTGAAGAAGTTCCCGGACCGCTTGCTCATCTTCTGGCCGTTGACGAGCAGGTAGGCGCAGTGCAGCCAGACCCGGGCGAACTGTTTGCCGGTGGCCGCCTCGCTTTGCGCGATCTCGTCCTCGTGGTGCGGAAAGACGAGGTCTTCGCCGCCGCAGTGAAGGTCAAAGCTCTCGCCGAGATACTTCATGCTCATCGCGCTGCACTCGATGTGCCAGCCCGGCCGGCCGCGGCCCCACGGCGAGTCCCAGCCGATGTCGCCGTCGGCCTCGTCCCAGGCTTTCCAGAGCGCGAAATCTCCGAGCGATTCCTTTTCGTATTCGTCGAGCTTCACGCGTTCGCCGGGACGCATCTGGTCGGCGTCAATTTTCTTGAGCTGGCCGTAGCGCGCGAACTTGGCGATGGAGAAATAAACCGATTTATCCGGCGCCTGGTAGGCGACGCCTTTGTCCATCAACGCGCCGATGAGCGCCAGCATCTCCGGGATGTGATCGGTGGCGCGCGGGACATGGTGCGGCGGCAGAAGGTTCAACGCGCGGCAGTCGTCGAGAAACGCGGCGGTATAACGGCCGGTCAGTTGCTGGAGCGGCTCGCGCGTCTCACGCACTTTGCGGATGATCTTGTCCTCGACGTCGGTGATGTTCATGACGTGGACGACGTCGTAGCCCTTGCAGGCGAGGTAGCGGCGCGCGAGGTCCTCGAAGGTGAACGCGCGGAAATTGCCGATGTGCGCGAAGTCGTAGACCGTCGGCCCGCAGGTGTAGATGCCGACGCGCTTGCCGGCGGGATCGAGCGGATGGAATTCTTCGAGACGGTGCGTGAGGGTGTTGAAAAATTTCAGGGACATCGGTGTTTGCGATTGGTGATTGGTAATCGGTGATTGGAGATTGGTAATCGGTGATTGGAGATTGGTAATCGGTCGGGCGTCTGTTCTTGTCGCCAATTACCAATTACAAATCACCAATTACGCTTGGCTTTATGGCTCCAGTTTCACCCGCGGCGATCTTCCGGCGCCCGCCATCAACACGCTGACGACCGCCATCGCGGCAATGCCTTCGCCGCGGCCGATGAAGCCCATGCCTTCGTTGGTGGTGGCCTTGATGCCGATCTGGTAGGGCCGCACGTGCAACGCCTCCGCCATGCGCGCCTTCATGATCGGAATGTGCGACGCCATCTTCGGCTCCTGCGCGATGATGGTGGAGTCCACGTTGATGATGTTGGCACCGTCGCGCCGAACGATCTTGGCGACGTTTTCCAGGATGATCATCGAGTCGATGCCATCCCAGCGTGGGTCGTTGACGGGGAAATGCTTGCCGATGTCGGACTCGCCGATGGCGCCGAGCAGCGCGTCGGCGATGGCGTGCGCGAGGACGTCGGCGTCGCTGTGGCCCTCGAGACCCTTGTCGTGGGGAATGGTGACGCCGCCGATGACGAGCTTGCGGCCTTCCTTGAATTGATGCACGTCGTAACCGATGCCAACGCGGTTCATTGTCAGCTCCAGATTTTGGGTTTCAGGTTTTGGCGTCGCCGTCGTATTCGGCAAAAAGCTTCGCCCACTGGCTGGTTTTGGCCAGCGCTTGCTGGACGCGCTTTCCTTTCAGCGGCCACCAGAGGTAATCGTGATAGAAATACGAGGCGAACACAAACAGATAAACCAGCGGCGTGCGAAACAGCAGTTTCTGGATGCCTTTGAGCGGGCCGAACCAGCACGCGTCGCCGACGAGGCTGGCCAGGTTGTTGCCGACGTGGAAGTGGAAGTTGACGTTCGAGATGTCCTCGCCCACCACCTCGATGTCGCGCGGATCGCCGCAGCCAAGGCCGTCGTCGTGCGCCATGCGGATGTACCCGATGCGAAGCGGATCGAATCCCATCATCTTCGCGGCGACGGCGTCTATGGCGACCTGGTCGGCGCTGGCGAGGATGTAATCCTTCTCCACGGGAATCAGCGTGCGCGGGCCGGGGCCGTTGCCGCAGATCGTGCCGTCCATGAACGCGAACAGGCCGGGGTGCAGTTCCTTCTGGATGGCGAGCAGGTCCACGAGCGTTTCGTGAATCCACGAGTGCGTGTAATGCCGGCGCGTGTGCAGCAGCCCGCCGAACGCGTTCTTCATCGCGCCCGTGGTCGTGGTGTACACATGGCACTTGACCGTCGGCAGGTGGACGATGTTCTTGCCGGCGAAAAACTCCGGCACCTCGATGCCTTCGGGGAAAATCCGCGACAGCACGCGCATCCGCGCCTTCGGCGCATACGTCACCCATTTCAGGTCGTTGGGTTTGCAGTTGAAACGCTCCGTGATGCCGTAACGGCGATAAAGCGGCTCCAGCTTGTTGAACTTTTGCCCGCGGTCCGGGTCGGTGACGACGGTGTCGTTGTGGACCGCCACGAGGTCGTTCAAACCCGCCGCCCGCAACGCGCGAATGGCGCCTTCCAATTGCCACGGCGAAGTGTTGGAACTGAGGAAGGGGAGATGCCACGAGATGTTGTCCTTGAGAATCGTGGTCTTGCCTGGCGCGAGCGCGGCGCGCATTCCCGCCAGTTCCGCCAGCCGCGCGTAATCGTCGAGCACGGTGGCGGGCTTGGTCTTCAGGACGGCAACAGTCGCGCGTTTCATCTCACCAACAACATACCGGAAACTCAGTCGCGGGGAAACTTTTTCAGGCCGGTCAGTTCCAGCAGCCAACACGCGACGAACCACGGGTTATAAACCAGATAACGAAACCAAAGCCGGCGCGGCTCCGCGACCAGCCGGAAGAGCCACTCCAGTCCGTTCTCACGCATCCAGCGCGGCGCCTGCCGCACGCGGCCGGTAAAAAAGTCGAATGCCGCGCCCACGCCGACCAGCGCCGGCACGCGCAAACGCGACGCGTGGTCGCTCATCCAGAGGTCCTGCTTCGGCGAGCCGAGGCCGACCCACACAACATCGGCGCCGCTGGCGTTGATCCGCTCGCACGCGGCGGCATCCTCCGCCGGCGTCAGCGGCCGGAATGGAGGCGACTCCACGCCGGCGATTTGCAGCCCGGGAAATTTGGCGCGCAATTGTTCCGCCAGTTTTTCCGGGACGCCGGGCGCGCCCCCGTAAAAATAGAACCGCCACCCGCGCTGCCGCGCGCGTTCGCAGAACGCCAGAAGCAAGTCCGGCCCGTAACAACGCCGACGCATCTGCTTCGCGCCGAGCGCGCGCGTGACCCAGACCAGCGACATGCCGTCGGCGACTGCCAGGTCCGCGCGGTTGAGGACGCGGCGATACGCCGGGTCGCGCCGGGCGCTCATCACGCAATTGATGTTCGTCAGCGCGACGTAGCGCGCCGGCCCGTGTCCGCGCGATTCCTCGATCCATCGCTCCATCTCCGCAATCGCGTCGGGAATCTGGACCAGGCTCACTTTGGTGCCGAGGACGTAGTGGCAATCGGTCATGACATCCGGTTTTCTAGAGTCTGCGGCTGCCCATTTCAATCTTGCTTTGCCGGCATCGCGCCGGAGACAGGCCGCCGCGATTCGCGCCGGCGGCGGGCTCCGGCGTAGATGTCCATCAGTTGTTGGTAGTTGATATCCGCCGTGAAGCGCTGCTCGAAGCGCGCGCGTGCTGCCCGGCCCATTTGGACGGCGCGTTCCGGCGTGTCGGTCAACTGGCGGATTTTTTGCGCCAAGTCGGCTGGTTGTCCCGGCTCGAAGAGCAGCCCGGTGACGCCTTCCTCGACCATTTCGGCGATGGCCCCGATGCGCGACGCGACGACCGGCTTGCCCAAGGCGTAAGCCTCCAACACCGAGACCGAGAAGTTTTCGTAACAGCGCGATGGCAGCACCAGCAGTTTCGCGCGACGCAGGATTTCAAATCGCGCTTCGCCGCCGACGAAGCCGCGAAACTCGACATGGCTCAGGCCGAGCCGCTGCGCGAGCGCCTTCAGCGGCTCCAGCAACGGTCCCTCGCCAAGCACCAGCAACCGGAGACGCGGCAGATGCTGAAACGCCTCGACCGCCGTCTGCACGTCCTTCTCCGCGTGCAGCCGGCCCATGACGACCGCGTAATCCTCGCTTTCGTAGGACGGCGTCAGGGCGCGATCCATAAAATTGGGTTTCAAAAAGATACGGTCTTCCGGCAGACCGCCCTCGATCAGTTTCCGGCGGGAGAAATCGCTCAAGGCGATAAACGCGTCAATGCGATCCCACCAGTGGCCGATGTAACGATGGCACGCCAGCGTGGCCGCCAGCGCCAGGCTTTGCATCCGGCTGTCGTGGTAGCAGCGATGAATGACCGCGTGGGCGTAGTTGCCTCCTTTGCACCGCTCGCACACTTCGCCCTCGACGTAGAACAAGGCGTTGGCGCACAACAACCGAAAATTATGACAGGTCTGGACAATCGGCACGCCCTCGCGATCCAGCGCGTAATACACCGACGGCGACAGGAGGAAAAAAACGTTGTGCACGTGCGCCACGTCCGGCCGTTCGCGCCGGCAGATGTCGCGCACCAGCCGGTAGGACTCGGTTGAAACAAATGTTTGCGGCACCAATCGCGCCCGCCGCCACGCCGGCCAGTGATCGGTCTCGGCATTGCTTCGCTCCAGGGTGATCACGCGGTGGCCGTGTTGTTGCAGCAGCAACCGTTCGCGTTGGACGACGGCGTCTTCGCCGCCGGCGATGCGATAAAGGTTGTGCAATTGAAGCACTTTCATGCCGTCTCCTGTGCCAATGACCACGGACACGCCTGCGCGCTCGCCAACCGCTCTCCAAAACAGCATTTGCCCCTGCGGTTGTCAGGCGCTTGCCGGGGCCGAACCGTTTGTGTCGGCGCCCGTATGCCTGTGGGTGTGAGCGGCAGGCTCATGAATTGCCTATTGCGCCGCGGCGCTTGCGCAATCCATCCAAGATTGCATTCAGCAGTCCGTCGGCTGTGCCCCGACCGTCCCATTCGATCAATGGCGCGCCACAAACAGCGCGATAAAGGGTCGCCCACCCGGCACCGCCGCTGCCACGAGCGAGCACCACCGCGTCGGGCCGTTCCAGCCACAACCGGCGCCAAAAACTTCCCCGGGCCTCGGTAAATCGCCGGCGCTTGAAACTACGGCCCGCCATCCACATGCGCGCATCGGCCAGCGAGCGGCAGGCGAACCGCGCGCCTGCCAGCCAGGCGGGTTTATTCGCCCCTGCCAGCGACGCCTGTGACCAGACTTGAATTTCAAGATTGTGAACGGCATGCAGTGCGTTAAACCGTTCCACGTCCGAAGGCTCCAACTCATCCTTCAGCACCACCACACATGGCACGCAATGCAGGCCAAAATCGCGCGGCCCGGTCAGTTCGCGCGCCAACCGCAGCAGGGTCTTGCTGACAGAGGCGGATGTTCGGGCAACGCGCGCGCCCCAGGGTGTCAGCGGCCTGCCGGCGTGCTTTTGTTGCGACGTCCACCGCTCGGAGTGCCAGCGATGATCCAAACGACCGCTGCCGCTGAGGCTGTTGGCATGGACGCGGAAAAATGCCAGATAGCGATCAATGAAATGCGGTGGATGCTTGCGGGCGATTCGCAGCCACCACTCGAAGTCCATGACATTGTGCAACGCAACATCCACCAGTCCGCAATCGGCCAGCACCGAGCGGCGGACGAAAAAACCGGGTTGTGGAATCAGCAGGCCGGTCCACAACAACCACTCCCACCGATAGGGCATCGTCCGATACCGCCTCAGCACCTGGCCATCCGCGTCGGTGAAAAGATTGTTCCCATACACGAAATCCGTCTCCGGGTGCGTCGCGAAGTAATCCGCCACGGCCCGAAACGCGCCGCGGCAATACCAGTCGTCGGAATTGATCCACCCGACGATGTCCCCCGTGGCCGCGCGGAAGCCTTTGTTGATCGCGTCGCTCTGGCCTTTGTCCGGCTCGCTTTTCCAGCGCACGACGCCGTCGTAGCGGCGCAGGACATCCAGCGTGCCATCGGTCGAGCCGCCGTCAAAAATGATGTGTTCGACATCCGGATAATCCTGTTCCTGCACGCTCCGAATGCACTGCTCGATGTAGGGTGCCTGGTTGAACGACGGCGTTGAGACGGATATCCTTGGTTCTTTCACGTCTTGCCCCGGCTAACTTTTTACACCCGTGTAGAGCTTGCCGATCACCGGCGTATGGCCCAGGTTTTGCTTTACGTGCTTGATGATCCTGTCATTCAACTTGGGGCCCAGGCACAGAAGCGACAGGAAAAACAATACGAACAGCGGATTTTTCCAAAGCCCCAGCTTCGCCAGACCATAGGAATACCTTAAATATCCCGAAAAGTGTTCCGCTTGCACGCGCAGGATGGTGTAGGAATAATTGCCGATGTCACGAAGGATTCTGTCGTAAACCTTGACCCCCGATCGTTGTTCGACACCCCGCGCCACCTCCAGCATCCCTTTCACAAAATTCAGCGAATGTTCAGGCAATAGGAGCCCCGGCGCAAACCGGCTCTTTTCCTTCTCGCTCGTCCCAAAAAAATGGACTCCGGAGGTGCGGTTCAGCGCCAGCACGTCCGCCACGTAAAATCCGTTCATTCGCGCCAGGAGATTCCCCACCAAATAGAGTTGATAGAGCAGCGTGCCATCGAACTGGTCCGTCGCCGCCTGAATCGCCGCTTCGCGATGCACGACAATGCCCGAAATAAACAGCGACCGCCTGAAGAACGTGGCGATTGTATCCACGCCGGCCGGGAAAAAACGATCCGTGTCAAAATATTTGAAGGTGTGAGTCATCTGTTCCGTCGTTCGATCCACCGACGCCCAGCTTCTCAAGACGATCCCGATGTGCTGATTCTCCGTCACCGCGCGGGCTATCTTCTGCAGCGATCCTGGGGCCAGGAGGTCGTCGTCGCCCATGTAAATGCAGTATTGGCCTTCGGCTTTGTGAAGGATCTCCCGCAGGTGTCGGTCGAATCCCAACGTCTGTTCGTTTTTGGAGTATCGAATCCGGCGCTCCGGATGCTTCCGAATGTGCTCTTCGACCACCCGGGCAATTTCCGCCGCCTTGGGCGAGTTGTCGTCGCTGACGACCACCTCGTAGTCCGGGTAATCCTGACTCAGAATCGAATCGAGGAGCAGGGACAATTCCTGCGGCCGATTGTAGGCCGGAATACAGACCGACAGCATTATCACAGCCCTTGTCCTTCCGCGACCGGGCGATTCCGCAAAAAAAGCATTTCAAGCCAAACCATTGTAGTCAATGCGCTCATTGTAAACGACCCGCAACACCACGGCAATAATCGTTGAACGACGGCGTGACGATGGGGATTGTCGGTCCCATTATGGGCAGAACGGTTTTGGCTGCGTCCAACGCGCCCCAAGGCCCGCCAAACCGCGGCATGTCGGCGCGTCGTGTCTGGCCGCTGGATACACCGTTGGCGTGAGAACACTTAACGCTCCGCCGAAGCAAAAAGTCAAACGGAATGCCTCCCCGCGTCTTTTGCGGGCGCCAGAACGTTTCTTGCCCCTGCCGGGAGCGTTTGATAGTTTCAACGACATTGTGATGGATCTGACTATAGTCATCCCGGCTTACAACGAGGAGGCGGTGATCGAAGACACTCTTCGCGACATCGGGAGGAAGCTGGCCATTCCGCACCAGATCATCGTGGTGAACGACCACTCGCAGGACCATACGCCCGATATTGTCGGGCGGCTCGCACGCGAGTTCCCCAATCTCCGGCTCGTCCAGAACACCGGCGAGCGCGGCATCTGCCGCACGCTCCAAACCGGCTGGCACTCGGCGACCACGCCGGTGGTGGTCACGATGATGGCCGATCTTTGCGACGACCCCGCCACGGTGCCGGCGATGCTGGAAAGAATCGAAGCCGGTTTTGATGTCTGTTGCGGCAGCCGCTACATGGCCGGTGGCTGCAAGCATGGCGGGCCGGCGCTACAGTCGTGGTTTTCACAATTCGTCGGCTGGTCGCTTCACAGATTCATCGGGCTGCCGACTTGCGACGCGAGCAACGCATTCAAGATGTATCGGCGGGAGGTGCTGACCCACATGACCATCGAGGATGCCGGTTTTGCTTCGTCGCTGGAGATCATCGTCAAGGCCTTCCTCAAGAACTGCAAGATCTGCGAAGTGCCCACCACGTGGCGGGCGCGCACCAAAGGCAGGTCCTCCTTCAAGGTCTTCAAGGTCGCCCGCAATTACCTGCGCTGGTATGTGTGGGCGCTGTTGTTTCGCAAGCACCGGTTCTGATTCCCCGCGGCATCCGCCGGAGGTTCAGAGACCGCGCAGATCAAAAACAGCGAACGCCTCACCCGCGGGGCTTGCGCACCGGTAGCGGCCAGCCAGTTCTTTCGCCAACGACGCCAGCCGTTCATCGGGACGCGCCGGCGGCTGCTCCGCCATGCCGAACAAGGCGCCGGTCCGACGCCAGCCGGTGGTGGTTTTGTGGGAAGCGCCGTTTGTCCCGTCATCGGGCTGCGTCACCAGATTGAGCAGCAGCCAACGCGCGCCTTGCTGCTGGTAGCGTTCCACCGCCGCCGCGTCAAACTGCCCATACATCGGCGCGTTCCAACCCCGGCGGTCCGCGTGGTAAAGCCAGACCGGATTGTTGTGGTGGTTGGCCGTCAGCCCGCCCGGGCCGTCAAACACCGCCACGACGACCAGGTCTTGCGGCGCGGACACTTCCCGAAGCGCCGCGCAAGCCCGTTCCACCAGCGGGTCCCGTTGTTCGCGCCACAATTGCCAGCCGATCTGCGCGTCGTAAACCACCAGCAACGCGGCGGCGGCCGCCACCACCAGCCGACGGCGCGGCCACCATGCGATCACCGTCCGCGCCGCCAGCACGGCGAGGATCGGCACGAACACGATCTGATAATGCTTGTGACGGAAATGCAGATTGGCGCACAGCAATACATAGCCCGCGTTCGCGGCCAGCCACGCATGCCAGAGCCACGCGCGCGAATGGGCGGGGCGTTTGAACAACGCCACCGCCGCCGCCGCCACGATCACCGGCGAGAGATAGACGGCCAGCCGGCCCGCGACCTGCGCGTAGAAATGCCAGTCCCAACGCATTGCCAGCGTGCCGAACACCCACAGTCGTTGGTCGGGGCTTGTGCTGAGGATGAAAGGATAATGTTGCGCGTTGATGTGATCGGCGTGCCGTTGCCAAAAGAAATAGACACCCAGCGCAAACGCCGCCGCCAGCCACAGCGATGGCCGGAGCAGCGCGTTCCAACCGAACCGCGTCCAAGCCAGAAACAGCAGCGGCCCGAATAATGCCAGGCCGGCCGGTGATTTCACCAAGGTCGCCGCGCATGCCAGCGCCGCCGCCAGCGCCAGCCAGCCGCCCGGGCCGCCTTCCGCGTAACGCACCATCGCGTAAAGCGACGCGAGCAGGCAAAGCATCAACATCGGTTCCGGCAAAAAGGACTGGCCGATGCTTTGCTGCAACGGCGTCAACGCCATCAACGCCGCCGCCACCAGAGCCGTCCGTTCGTTGTCGAGCCTTCGGACGATTCCGTAAAGCAGCGCGATCGCGCCGAGCGAACACAACACGGACACGATTCGCCCCAGCCAGTCGTGCGGCCCGGCCACGGCATACACCACGGCGACCGCCGCGTTATACAGCGGGAACTCCAGCATCATGTAACCCGGCGCGCTGCCGAACCAGTCAATCCGTGAATAGAACAGCCCGACCGGCCCGTCGCGCCAGAGGTTGCGCGTGACCATCGCCGTCTGGCATTCGCGGAAGCTGGAACCCAGGGATGTGCCGATGCAGTAACTGCCGGTGGCCAGCGCCAGCAGCAGCACCGCCAGCAGCCACCGGCGGCTCGGGGTTGTGTCGGCGGCGCTCACGCGGATTTCTCGGCGACGAAGAAATATTGTTTGCCCAGCAGCCATTGCGCCAGCGGCAGTCTCAGGTAGAGCGACACCAGCCACGGCGACGCCGGCAGCCGCTGCCGGAACGTGTAGGGCAAAAACGCCGCCCGGCGATGAACGACGCGGAAGCCGGTGACCGCCAGCAATTCATCCATCGTCCGGTCCGAGAGCGGCAGGTGATGGTCAAGGAAATCCCAGTATTCGCCGGCCAGAAAACGGATGTTGGGGCCGAGCACAATCAACCGCCCGCCCGGCGCGAGAATCCGGCGGCAACATTCCACCGTTTCCACGAGGACGTCCTTGGTCGGCAGGTGCTCCAAAAAATTGCTGCAAAAAATCACGTCCACGTTGCCGGTCAGCCGGGCTTCGAAGTTTTCCAGCGTGCCCGGCAGTCCTTCGGCATGGGGCCGCACGATCTCCATCGTCGCGGGATTGATGTCCACCACGTATTTCCGGGCCGCCTGGATGTGCCGCACGAATTCGCCGTAGCCGCCGCCCAGGTCCAGCACGCGGGCGTCCCTGGCAATCCACGGTTGCAGCGCCTGCTGGCAAATCACCGCCCAGACCGCGTGTTTCCGGTCCTGCGTGCCGCGGAAACGATGTTCGTAAATGCGGCCGACGCAATCGTTCAGTTTCACAGCGTTCTCATTCCTTGTCTGCGCCGTCCCGCTGTCGAATGAACGAACGCGCGTGCCGTCGCTCAGAACTGCCGCAGGAAGCGCAGGTCGTTTTCGTAGAAGAGGCGGATGTCATCAATGCCGTAGAGGATCATCGCGATGCGCTCGACGCCCATGCCAAACGCGTAGCCGGTCCACTGTTCGGGATCGTAGCCGACCGACTCGAACACGCGCGGGTTGACCATGCCACAGCCGGCGATCTCCAGCCACTCCCTGCCGGCCATCCGCAACGCCGGCGAGTTCAGGTCGATTTCGTAGCTCGGCTCGGTGAACGGGAAGAAGTGCGGACGAAACCGCACGCGCGTCTCGGGACCGAGCAGTTGCTTGAAGAAAAATTCGCAGTCGCCCATGAGGTTGGCGACGGAGACGTTGCGGTCCACGTAGAGGCCTTCGACCTGGTGGAAGTTGGCATGGTGCGTCGCGTCGATTTCGTCGCGGCGGTAACAACGGCCCGGCACGACGACGCGCACCGGCGGTTGCTGCTTCTCCATGACGTGGACTTGCACGGGCGATGTGTGCGTCCGCAGCAGGACGCCCTTTTCGCGCTCAATGTAGAAGGTGTCCTGCACGTCGCGCGCCGGATGATCGGCGGGCGTGTTCAGCGCGTCGAAGTTGTAGTATTCCGTCTCGATGTCTGGCCCGTCAGCCACGGAAAAACCCATCCGCCGGAAGATGCGCACGATCTCGTCGGTGACCTGCGTGATCGGATGCGGCCGGCCAACTGCCGGCGCGCGGCCGGGCAGCGTCAGGTCGAGCTTCGGTCCACGCTGGCCGCCGGTGCTCTCGAACGCGGCTTTGCGCTCCTGCAACGCCGCCGTCAGCGCGTCGCGCGTCTGGTTGGCGAGCGCCCCGAAAGCGGGCCTCTCCTCCTTCGCCAACGTCGGCAATTTTTCAAACGCCGTTTGCACGGCGCCTTTGCGGCCGAGGTATTTGACGCGGACCGCTTCGAGCGCGGCAAGGTCGGCGGCGGCGGCGATCTCCGCGAGGCCGTCGGCCTTGATCTGTTCCAGTTGTTGGCGGGGATCGCTCATCGTGAACGAGGCGGACGGAGTGACCCGCCCGCCTCGCCTCGGATCAAGTTTGGATGCCTAGGCCGCGGCGGGCGCGGCTTTCAGTTTCTTCTTCGCCAGTTCCACAAGCTGGGTAAACGCGCCGCCATCGCGCACGGCGATGTCGGCGAGGACCTTGCGGTCGAGAGCCACTTTGGCCTTCTTCAAGCCGTTCATGAAGCTGCTGTAGGAAATGCCCTGGCTGCGGCAGGCGGCGTTGAGCCGGATGATCCACAGGCCGCGGAAAGCGCGCTTCTTGGTCTTGCGGTCGCGGAAGGCGTAGACGAGGCCGTGGTTGACGGATTCCTTGGCGTAGCGGAACAGCTTGCTGCGGTTGCCGCGATAGCCACTGGCCATCTTGATGCGGCGCTTGCGGCGCTGCCGGGAAGCGGGTGCGTTGGTTGCGCGTGGCATGGTGTGTGTTCTCCTTAACCGCGATGTGAATAGGGCATGGCCTGCAACACGCGGTGCGTGTCGGTCTTGTCAATGACGACCTCTTGGCCGAGCCGGCGCAGGCGCTTGGCGTTCTTGCTGCCCGCCAAATGGCGCTTGCCGGCGTGATGGCGCATGACTTTTCCGTTGGCGCTGATCTTGAACCGCTTCGCCACGGACTTCTTCGTTTTAGGTGGTTTGAATCTTGGCACTGTTTTCTCTCTTTCAAAATGAAATCCGCAGCCCGCTCAGCCTGTTCGCCTCGCCGCGGCTGCGAATCTCGCGTACGTTATGATGTTTTCTGACTCTGCGCCCGATTAAAAGCAATTTCCATCGGTGACAATGGCGCGCGACCGGCCGGACTCGGACTATGGGCCGGCGCGGGCGGCGGCACGGAACTCGACGCGGCTTTCACTTCGACAGCCATCACGCGACCGCCGTTTTCCGGTTGTCCGGCGACGGCACCTTCGGACCCCGGGGGCGGCTTGACTTTGCTGCTCAACGGGCTGATGACCATGTGAATGCTTCGGCCAATCATCTTCGGCGCCGACTCAACCACGCCATGCGTCACGACTTCCTTCGCCAGGCGTTGCATGATCTGCATGCCCAGCTCCTGGTGCGCCATCTCGCGTCCGCGGAACATCAGCGACACCTTCGTCTTCATGTGTTTCTCCAGGAAGTCCAGCACGTGCCGGACCTTGATCTGGTAATCATGCTCGCTGATGTTGACGTGGAACTTCACCTGCTTGATCCGCCACGCCGTCGAGTGCTTTCTGGCTTCGCGTTCCTGCTTGGTCTGTTCGTAACGGAATTTTCCGTATTCGAGCAACTTGCAGACCGACGGAGTCGCGTTCGGTGAAACCTCGACCACATCGAGGCCACGCTGTTGGGCAAGTGCCAGCGCATCGCGCAACGGCATCACACCCAAATGTTTCCCGTCATCGTCGATCAACCGCACCTCACGGGCCCGGATGCGGTTGTTAATCCTAACGAAGGTGGCTATAAGCCACCTCCTGAACAGCTTCGTTCATTCGTTGTTTGCTCTCCTGCCATTATTTCCATCGGGCGTTCCATGCGGTCCTGGAGGAACAGCTCCAAGCTCACCGCCCGGGTCACGCCTGCCGCGGCCACCCACCATTACGGTGCCGGTTAACCGTCAGCGCTTATCACCTGCCAGCATATAGGCAACCATTACCACCTGCGCAAGCGGAATCTTGCTGAAAAATGGGAAAGGACAGGCAAATCGCACCCCCTTGGGAGAGGTCAAAGGCGGCCTTCTTTGGGTGGTTTGCTCTTTTTCTGTTGCAATGAGGTGCGGGAAACGAATGCGGCTCAGTCGATATTCCGCGCGAATACGGGTTTTCCGCCAAGGCAGTGGCCGTCGCGGTGCGATTTCGTTGACAATTTCACTGACAGCCCCCGGGACTTCGATCCAGCGGGATGCGTCACTCGGCGCCGCCGATAATAGAAGAAAAAGACCACGCCGCTTCCGGCGAGAACCAGCCAGGTCGTGTCCGGTTCGGGAACAAACTGGTCCATGGGGGTGGCACCCGCCACGTAGAAGCCTTGCCCGGCGCCCACGACAAATTCGGACAAACCGACGATGCCGGAGCTGTTGGTCGGGTAATACCAATCATAGCTGTAGCCCAGCCCTGTCCAGGGGAAGGCATTGCCGCCTAGATAAATCGTGGCCTGCCGGTTGGTGAACCATTGATAATAACTTTCGCTGTAAGTCGCCTCAAACCAGGACGGTCCATTGGTATCGTGGCCGGACCAACTGGTGTCCGTCCAGGTGCCGCTCAGGGTCCAATTAACCGCTGGACGGAAAAGAGAACTCGCCGGCACCAAAAGCTCCACGGCCATGACATGTGAGCCCTTGTTGGTCATGCCCAGCGCCATTTCCCCCCGCATGGTGATGCTGGTCAAATCGGGTGAAAACTCGTTTGTCCGGGCGTTCAAGTATTGTTTCAATTCCGGCTGGAAAGTGATCCACGCTTCATTACCCGCCGAGTTGGCCATCAAGCCTCCTTGATGGGGCTGGTAAAAACTCGTCCAAACAAAGCTGCTCATCAGACTGACCGTGTCCAGATAGTTCGTGCCGCCGATGTTGACTATGTTGGCGTCGGAAGAACTCAACAACTGGGCATCCCACGGCAGGGTCGTGAACTGGCTGGCGCGCGTGATGGCATCCTGATAGGTGTCCCCGGCTGCGGGAAATGTTCCGGCGGCAAGGAAGATCAAGCCGGCGCCCCAAGCGCCGATCCACAAAGCGATCCTGTTCATGCCTGACAAGCGCTGCACTTTGCCGGCGACGACCACAAGCCGCTTGCCCTGGCTCCGGTCTCCGATGTCATTCTGTTTCCCCGTCAAGGGATTAGTGGACGTCATTGGCGCCTCCATGGCTCGCTCGGCTGTCGTCGGCAGTGTAGGTTTCAGCCCTTGACATGCAAGCTTGAAATCCCCCACGCGGCGCTGCTTCTGAAGCCATGAAAACAATGTCAGACTTCCTATTTGCGAACGCTCAAACATATCGCATCACCAGCAGCGTTGCGTAGAAACAACCGCCCGTCCGACAAGGCTGGAACTGTCCAACAGCGACCCGTGAGGACTCGTGCCTTGACCAAGGGCTTGTAGGCATCACTTCTTGCTTCGGCAACCAGGAGTGTCCCGTCTTCCTGAAGGGCAATCAGTTTCCCGTCCGCCAGGATCAATGTTCCCAAGCTCAGGTCGGATGCCGTCCATCGCACTTCACCCGTTTGCCAGTCCAAGCAACATATTTGATTGGTCTGTTTGTCATCGAACCCGTAGAGGCATCCTTTCCAGAGGATGCAGTTACCGAGGAAGGTCCGCATGTTCTTGTTTCGCCAGATTTGAACTGGCTTCCCTGATGAAACATCAAAAAGGGCACAGCCCACGTCGTGGCCGCTTGTGACGAAAAGCTTTCCCTCGTGCACGATCACATCCGAGGCGTTTTGATCCCAAGTTGTTTTCCAGGGGATTCTCCAAAGAACCTGGCCGCTGTTCACATCAGCGGCCACAACGTCGTGTCCACTGACGCAAGCAAGACACTGTTGTGGCCCAATGTTGAAGAGGGTTGGCGAGGAATACCCTGAATATCCCGGACCGTTGTCCCAGATCATCTTGCCCGTCAGCTTGTCCACGGCAACACCCGCCGTGCCCACCGCCAAAATCAGCCGGTCATTTGTCACAGCGATCGAACCTGCAAATCCCCACCACACCCGATAATCCGCCTTGGTTGCGGTTGGCGGCTCGAACTTCTTCGACCACACCACCCGTCCGGTCTGTGCATCCATACAGAAGCAGTCGCCGAATTTGCTGATCGTATAGACCCGGTTGCCATCAATTGCCGGTGTGGCCAGCGGACCGCCTTCATACGCCTTGGGATAGAGGTCGCATGGATAGGAATGTTTCCAGATCTCCTTGCCCGTTTCGGCGTCCAGACAGACAACGGTGTCAACATTGTCACGGTTGCCCATCGTGTAAACCCGCCCTTTGGCGACGGCGAAAGAAGAGAAGCCTTTCCCCAGAGAAGCCTTCCACAAGACTTTGGGACCGTCGGTGGGCCAGGACCAATTCAAGCTGGTTTCGCTGGATATTCCATTTCGCAGCGGACCCTGCCACTGCGGCCAGTCATCGGCTCCGGCGTTACCGGCGAGCCAGGCTGCCACCAGCATTGAAAATGAAACGGTTGACTGAAGAGTGAATGGGTTCATGAGTATCTGTGCAATTGTGAATATAAATGGCGCGCGCAGACTGTTCTTGTCCTGAGTGGCAATAAAGAAAATGGTGGCAAGGGTCGGAATCGAACCGACGACACGCGGATTTTCAGTCCGCTGCTCTACCAACTGAGCTACCTTGCCACCCAACGACCACCCATTCCCGCCCGTGGCTGCGGAAAAAGCGTCGGAACCATACCGACTGGCCCGCCCGCCGTCAACAAAACCATTGCTTGCCATTTGCTTTCGCGAGGGGAGAATGCGCCCATGACGCGCCTCAAGTCCCTGCCCGAATACATCGCCCGGTTGAAAACCCTCGGCGAAATCCAGGAGATTGATGTCGAAGTGGACTGGAATCTGGAGATGGGCGCCATCATCCGCCGCTGCTGCGAACTCCAGGCGCCCGCCCCTCTGTTCAATCGCATCAAGGGCATCGAACCGGGCTTCCGCGTGCTGGGCGCGCCGGCGGGCCTGAGCCGGCGGAACGGACTCGCCCGCGTGGCGCTGTCGCTTGGCCTGCCCGCGACAACCGCCGTATGCGACATGATCGAAACTCTCGCCGCCGCGCACGGGAAGCCGCCCATTCCTCCTCGCCGGATCGCGACCAGCCCTTGCAAGGAGCACAAATGCCTCGGCGCCGACGTGAACCTGGCGCGCTTGCCCGCGCCGTTGATCCACGAGGGCGACGGCGGCCGCTACCTCAACACGTGGGGCACGATCATCGTCCGCACGCCGGACGGGCGCTGGACCAACTGGTCCATCACCCGCATCATGGTCACCGGCCGGGACACGATGGCCGGCGGCGTCATCCCGCGGCAGCATCTCGGCATGATTTACGCCCAATGGAAGGCGCTCGGCCGCGCGATGCCGTTCGCGCTGGCCATGGGCACCGAGCCGGTGATTCCGTTTGTCGCCGGGATGCCGCTGGACGACAACGTCAATGAGGCGGACTTCATCGGCGGCTACCTCGGCGAGCCGGTGGACGTGGTGGATTGCGAAACCGTGGACCTGCAGGTGCCCGCCACTTCCGAGATCGTGCTCGAGGGAACTTTGTCCGCCACCGAAACCGTCTGGGAAGGGCCGATGGGCGAATACTCCGGCTATCTCTCTCCCAAGGGCGGCATGCCCAGCCCGGTCTTCCAGGTTTCCGCCATGACGTTCCGCGACCAGCCGATTCTGCCGGTCGTGGCCGCGGGCGAACCGGTCGAGGAAAACCACACCTGCTGGGGCTTGGCCGTGAGCGCGCAGATTCTTTGGGAGCTGCGCCAGCAGCATTTCCCGGTGGCCTCGTGCTTCATCCCTTTTCAAAGCGCCGCCCACTGGCTGGTCGTCACGGTGAAACGCTCCGCGTCCGCCGGCGGCCGTGGAGAGGAACTGGTCCATGAGCTGGCGCGAATCCTGTCGCTGTCCCGTGCCGGGTCGTTCGTGCCCAAGGTGCTGCTGATGGACGAGGACATTGACCCTGCCAACCTCGACGAACTCCTCTGGGCCTTCGCCACCCGCAATCATCCCGAGCGCGGCCAGTTTCTTTTCCACGACCAGAAGCTGCTGCCGCTGGTCGCGTTCCTTACCGACGATGAGCGAAAAGCCGGACGCGGCGCCAGGGTCATCTACAACTGTTTGCCGTCGGCGGACTGTCCGCCCGACCGGTTGCCCCGGCGCAGTTCCTTCCGCCACCTCTGGCCCAAGGAGATTCAGGACAAGGTGACGCGGAACTGGAAGCGCTACGGTTTTTCGGAACCCTGAGCCGGAACGATTCAGTTGCTGCGGCCCCTCACCCCGGCCCTCTCCCCGCTGACGCGGGGCGAGGGAGAGATTCTCCACCGGGAGCGCGGGTAAACCGTTCGGTATGCACGAAGGCGAGTGCGGTAGATTTCCCTCTCCTCTCGCTGGCGAGGGGAGAGGGCCAAGGTGAGGGGTGTCGTCCAGAGATGGTGACTGCATCGTTCCGGCTGAGTTTCCGGGGCAGGGGACGGATTCAAACCGTCGAGGCAAAGACAGCGCGCTGCGCTGTCCGCATCCACCTTTGGCGGAGGGCGTTGCGCAGTCCCTACCGACTTCGGTCTTTGGGTTGAACCCTCGCATTTGGGTTCGTTTCGCTTTGGGCATCGTCAACAATTGCCACGAATTTTTTACATAAATCACGAGTTCGCAGTCTGTTGGCGCAGAATTGCGATCTTCTCGATTTGGGTTCGTTTCGCAAAAACATGGTTTTCACGGAGGCTGGATTGGAATCGAAATGTTCGCATTCCTTTGGAAAAACGATGTTTTTTGGTTCTGGACGCGGCCGTCATTTGGGTTCGTTTTGCACATCTCTTGTAGCGCCGGCACCCTTGCCGGCCCAACTTCATTTCCCGGACTGAAGCGGCCGACGGCTGTAGCCGCCGACGTAAGGAGAACTTCACCAACCCGGCGTTGGCACGTCCGGGCCATGAACTTGGTTGTCCCGCACGCTAAACATGAAGCCGAAGGCTCTGGACTGCTGCGAGCATCGCAGCTTTCGCTGTCAGCCCACCAACGGCGCCAGCGGCAAAAGCTGTAGTTCCTACAGCAGTCCAGAGCCTTCGGCTTCATTTGAAGTGCCAGAAACAATGTCGTTTGTGTCTTCCACTACAGCGTAGGACAGGAACATCTCTTGACGCAGCTCTGGCTGACAGGTTCATGGATAGGCGGAATCGTTCATCCAGCGCAGCCATTCGTCTTTCCGTAAACCTCCCGATGCAGTCGATCCACCTTGCCGCTCCAGCCCTCGTGCAATTGCAATCCACAACGGGTTTCATACGGTCGGATTCAGTCGGTTTTGGTCGGTTCCAGTCGGATCTGGTCGGATCTGGTCGGATCGAACTGGATTGGGTCGGTGAGCTGGTGTGTAGCGCAGGTTTCCAACCCTCGCCACGTGAAACGTGGTGAATACCGCCGGCTTCCAGCCGGCAGTGCCCGCGCACGACAATCTGCGTTTCGTTGGCAGGAGACCTGCGGATTGGAAATCCGCGACACGGCAGGTTGGAAACCTGCGCTACGGCATGGGCAGCCCGTTGCGCCTTCTCTCATGGCCGTCTCCCTATATCCCAACTTCATCTGCCTTTCGCCTCCCGGCGCGAATTCAATGTCGGGCGCAGAATATATGAATTTTCTCTATACGGCAAGAGAAATTTGCTTATTTTTTGGTAGGTCGCTCTCGCCCGCGCCGCCTCCCCATGCCGGCGCAACGATTGCAGGACGCCCCCTTTGAACCGTTTGCTCTGGCAACCGCAGCCCCAAAGCGTATGATCGGCCGCCATTCAAGGAGTCGATATGCAGGACTACAAAGAACCAGGAAAAAGACAAGGGACGAACATGCCTATCGGCCAGCCGCAGGAGAAGAAGTGACCCCCAACGCCATGACCCCACCACCGGACAATTCACAGTTGTCCAAGCCACGCAGATCGAAATTGGCAATGGCGAGTCTTGTCTTGGGAGCATGGGTGCCAATACTCCTCGTTCTCCTCGGCTTCTTGCAGGGGGTGGCAGAGCCTGAAGCGGTAGCCGGGGCCATTGGTCACGTCATCGTGTATGGCGCTTTTGTGTCTTTTCCAGCATCCATCATCATAGGGATCGTTGCGCTTTGCATTATCCGCTCACACCAGGGGCAACTTTTGGGGCGGGGATTGGCTATTGGAGGCATCTGTCTGAGTGGGTTGATTGTGTCGGTTGCTTTGTGTGTTTATCCAAGAGTCAACCAATTGCTTATTGAGGACGCAATACACGACGCATATTTTCCCGTGGTGGCTGCATTGTGCAAATACGAGGACGACCATCACTCACCCGCCACGAACCTCTCGCAACTAGTGACGGCATATATTCCAGACATTCCACGCTCACAGTATGCTGATTCAGTTGAATATTCCGTGATTGATAATGGCAGGGGATGGCAGTTCTGCATCCACAGTCGAGCCTTGTCCACACCACGAATCTACTGTTGCCGTCAACCTTGGCGGTTTACGGAGGAGGAGAAACGACAAATACTGTCTTCATTCCATGTGTGGGCAGTGCTGAAAGAGGGATCGTTAAAGAAGTGAAAGGTGTCAGCGTTCCCGCCGCCAGAGTTGGCGTCCCGCCTCCAGGCGGTGGACTGTCATAATAAAAACGCCGGCTGAAGCCGGGACACCAGCGCTGCCGGTTGCCGCACACGTTGCTAATGATTTAGACAGCGGTTCAACGCCGTCTTGTCATCACCGCTCGCAGCGATGCAGCAGGCGGGCCACGGCGCGGGCGAGGAAGGCGGCGTTCGGCGTGTCGGAGTGGACGCAGAGGGTTCGCGGACGGCACGGCAACCGCTGGCCGGATTCGGTGGCGATCACGCCGCTGGCCAGCAACAGGCAGACGCGCTCCACCACGCCGTCAATGTCGGTCCAGAGCGCGCCGCGTTCGCCGCGCGGCACCAGGAAGCCGTCGTTGCGATAGCCGCGGTCAATGTAAGCCTCCTCCCACACCGTCACGCCCGCGCGCCGCGCCAGCGCCGCCACGCGCTTGCCGGCCTTCGCGTAGATCTTCGCGCCCGGCCACCAGCGTTTCACGGTCTCGACGTAGCGCCGCGCGACCGCGCCGTCGGTTTCGCTCGCGTGATAGAGCGCGCCGTGGAGTTTCACGTGATGGAGCTTCACGCCCTCGGCGCGCGCCAGGCGCTCCAGCGCGCCGACCTGCTGGATCAGCAGCAGTTCCATTTCGTCCGGCGTGATCTTGACGGGCGTCCGGCCGAAATCGCCGCGGCTCAACGGTCCCGGATGCGCGCCGAGCTTCACGCAGAATTGCGAAGCCATCGCCACACACGCCTTCATCGTGCCGAGATCGCCGGCATGACCGCCGCACGCCACGTTCGCGGACGTGATCCAGCGCATCAGTGCCCGCGTGCGCACCAACGCCTCGCCTTCGCCGAGATCGCAGTTGAGATCGAGTTTCATGCTCGGAAGTCGTGATTCGTGAGACGTGATTCGTAATCGGTGAATCGGGATTCGTCAATCCTTTGCGGAGGGCGGTGAGAGGGCCGGTCGCATTCAAGCATGCGCATCCACCCGGTAGGGCGAGTCGCGGCCCCTTGGAACGTGAGCGGTTACGGTTCAGCGGGGATGCTTCGTTCTGCCTCTGGAACTTGATCACGGCACGTGTGAAGGGCGCGTGTTGCCCAATCCGTTCCAGCCGCGGAGCGGCGTTAGATAATAGCCCACGGCGCAAGCCGTGGGATTCGTGACGAGGAAAGCAAGCCCCGGCAGGGGCGAAAGAAATCATTTATCGGTGCGCGTTTTCTGCCGCCCCTGACGGGGCTAATGTTTTTCGGGTCATGAATCCCACGGCTTGCGCCGTGGGCTATTTTCTGGCGCGCCTCCGGCGCTCTCCGCCAGAACCGGCGTAGTTTTAAGCTAAACAGAACATTTGGGCAACGCGCCCTGAAGATGTGTCCTGTACGAATCACCAATTACCAATTACCAATTACCAATTACCAATCACGAATTACGAATCACGAATCACGAATTACGAGTTACGAGTTACGAGTTGCGAGTTACAAATCCCCAATCACACGGCCATCCGAAACTTCAAGCCCCGTCCCGGCCGGCATTGCGCCAGGCGGGCCACGTCGTGCGCGTCCACAACGCCGAGTTTGGGATAACCGCCCACCGTCGGCCCGTCGCGCATCATCACGATCGGCCGGCCGTCGTCGGGAACCTGCACCGTGCCGACGCGCAACGGCTCGCTGATCATCTGCCATCGGCCCGGCGTGAGCGGTTGGCCCGACAGCCGGTATCCGACGCGGTCGCTCTGCGGCGTCACGGTCCACGTTTGGTCGAGGAACGCGGCGCGGTCGGCCTCGCTGAACTGGCTCCACTGCGGTCCCGGCCACACGCGCAGCAGCGGCGTGGCGTCGTAGTTGCGTCGTTCCTCCCACGCCAGGCTGCGCCCCGCGACGTACGCCGGCAGTTGGAACGGCGCGCCCGGCGTGTTCAGCAAAATATCGCCGCGAACCAGCGGCGTGCCCAGCCGGCCTCGCGTGTAAACGCTCGCGCTGCCGAGCAGCCGCGGCGCGTCGAAACCGCCTTCCACCGCCAGATACGTCCAGACGCCGCTGCGGTTGTGCGGAAACCGGACCTCATCATCCGCGCGCAGCCGCACCGCGCGCCATGTGGGCACGCTGGCTTCGGCGTCGGCGCCGCAGACGGCGATCCAGCAATCGTGCAACGCCAGGAACCGCGCGCCTTGCAGAAGCAACTCCACCACCGGCGCGTCCGGTGGATTGTCGAGCAGCACATTCGCCCAGCTTGCTGCGTGATCGTCCATCGCGCCGCCCGGCGGCACGCCGAACCGCCGCCAGCCGACGCGGCCGCGGTCCTGGAACGTCGCGCCGAGTCCCGGGTCGAGAACTTCAAGTAGATGGGCGCTCATGTCAGTGGGTAGAGGGTAGGGGACAGTGGACAGTGGACAGTGAACAGTGGGAAGCGGGAAGCGATTCGCAACAGGTTCCTCACAACTGACCACTGGTTACTGTCCACTGTCCACTGACAACTGTTCACTGATTCCCTCCGTTGCTTTTCACAAACTTCACGCGGTCGCCTTGCTTGAGCAGGAACATCGCTTCCTCGCCGCCGTCGGGCGACCGGCGGGTCGGGTCGAAAATTTTCACCGGCGTGTGCCCGATGATGTTCCAGCCGCCGGGAGTGTCCACGGTGTAGATGCCGGTGTGCCCGCCTCCGATGGCCACCGAGCCGGCCGGCACGCGCGTGCGCGGCGTCGCCAGCCGCGGCGTGTGCAGTCGCGCGTCCAGACCGTTGAGATACGGAAAACCCGGCGCGAAGCCGAGCAGATGAACCTTGTAAATCGGCTCCGCGTGCAGCCGGCAAACCTCCGCCGTCGTCAGGTCGTGCGCGCGGGCGACGCGTTCGAGGTCCGGGCCGTCGTAGATGACGGGAATTTCCTTCACCGGCGCCGGCGGCAGTGTGAGGGTCGCGGCCATTTGGAGCTGTTCGAGAATGTCCGGCATCGCGTCGGTGAGGTTCGGCACTTCGCGCGCGCTGAACTCCAGCAACACCGTCGTGTAGGCCGGCACGAACTCCAGCAATCCCTCCGGCGGATTGCGCTCGAGCGCCGCGCGGATCGCGACGGCTTGCGCGAACGCTTCGTTGCCCGCCTTGTCCGCGAAACGCACCAGTGCCGCGTGCGGGCCGTAAGGAGTCCAGTCCATCTTGGTCACAACGGTTTCACGCGCATCGTGACGACGCCGCGCCACGGTTTGCCCGGCTCCAGCACCGCGAAGCCGGTGTCGGCCACGCCGCGCGCGTGGAGATTGAACGCGTCGGTGAGGCAGGTGTAAGGCTCGAAGCAAATGACGGGGCGTTTCGGCGCATAGACGACCCAGTGCCGGAAAGCGGTGTCGGCGTGCAGCACCACTTCGTATTTCGAATCGGGATCGTGCAGCACGCAGGCCGAGCCGCGCGCGTCGAGTTGCGTCGAGGTGAAGACGTCGTCGAGGTTCGTGTCGCCCAGCGGACGCATTTTTTGCCACGTGGCCGGCTCGCATTTGCCGGTGGGCAGACAATCGGGCGTCAGTTCCATCCGCTCGCGGCACGGCACCTGGACCTGGCAACGGCCGCGCGTTCCGGCCGGCGTCAGCGGCAACGGATGATACGGATGCACGCCGAACCCGAACGGCATCGGCTCGCTGCCGAGGTTTTCCGCGACCGCTTCCATGGCGAGCGCGAGGCCTTGCAGCCGGTAGGTGACGGTGAGCCGGCACGGCCACGGCCAGTGCTCCTTGAGCGCGTCGTCAAACTCGTTGCTGATGACGCCGGTGACGGCGGCGCCCGCCGCGTCCGCGCTCGTCGTCTTCACGCGCCACGGGCGGTTCAGGACAAAGCCGTGGATGGCGTTGGAGGTTTTCGATTTCACCGGCACGCGGTACGTCTTGCCGCCGAACGTGAACTCGCCCCGTGCGATGCGGTTCGGAAACGGAAACAGGATCGGCCAGCCAAAGCCGCTGCCGCCGGTCTTGAGTTGCTCCGGGTCGGCCGGGCCGGCGATGAACTCCACCGGCGCGCCTTCGCCGGTGGCGAGGGTGAAACGAGAGCAGTTGAAGCCCGCGCGCGGCAGCACGACGGCGGTGGTTTTCGCCTGCGCGTCGCCGAGCACGATCTCCGGCCCGTGCGCCGCGTCGCGTTCTTGAATTGAAAAAGGGTTGTTTGCCATAATTGCATCCTGCCTTCTGCTTTCCGCCTTCCGCCTTCTGACTCCTGACTCCTAACTTCTGCCTTGTTACCTCTGCCAGCCTGCAAAATCCAGCCCGACTTGCAACGGATCAGTCTCGTGTGGCGGCTCGGCGGGACGCCTCGCCTTACCCAATGGTTCTCGCTCGCTTTGACCGACCCATTACCCCGACTTGCGCGATCACTCCACCCACGAACAGGATCGCCGCAAAAAAATACGGCGCGCGCAAGCCCCACGCCTCGCCAACAAATCCCGCCGCCACCGGTCCGAGAAAACTGCCCGCGCCCAGCACCATTTCCGTCCAGCCCGCGCCCGCCGCTTTGCCTTCGAACGCCTCCAGCGCGTAGAAGATGCTCGCCAGATACACCGCGCCGTTGATGAATCCCAGCACGACGAAGCCGATAAAGAACAATGGCACGCTCGACGTGAGCGCGATGACCAGCGCGCCCGCCACGCCCGCGGCGTAGCCCGCCACCAGCGGCCACGTCCGGTGATGCCACCAGTGCGACCAGCCCATTACCAGAAACGCCGCCACCGCCGCCATGCGCGACGCGCCGAACATTTGCCCGTGCAGCGAGGGACGCACGCCCAGGTGCGTCGCCAGTTGCGGGAACATCGCCTGCACCGCGCCGAAGCCCACCAGCACCGTCAGGTTCGCCAGCCATCCCGCCCACATGAAATGCTGCGCCGTCGCATGGTTCACGGGCACGGGCATGGCGTTGTCCTCGCCCGACGCCGCGCGCGTGCGCAACAGGAACAGCAGCGGCGCCGCGAGCGTGATCGTACCGAACACCGCGAACGACCACCACGGGTCCACTTCGTAAAGTTTGCCGCTGCCCACCGAGCCGGCGCCCAGCCCGATGTTCCAGCAGATGCAGTAAATCCCCAGCACCTTCACCAGCGTCGCGCCGCGCCGGCCCTCGCTGAACCACGCGATCAGCGGCGGCCAGAACACCGCCGCCGACGCCCCCGCCGCGCCGCACAGCACCAGCAGCGCCGCATACCGCGTTTCATACGCGCACGCCCACATCATCGCGCCCGCCACGACCAGTCCCGCCACCATGAACGGCATCCGCCCGAACCGGTCCGAGAGTTTGCCCGCCAGCGGCGACACGATGCCGTAAACGACGAAGAACACGCCGCTGAGCCATCCCAGATGCACCGCGTCCATCCCGGCGTCCGCCGCGCGCCGCGGCACGGCAAAGAACAGCGTCGCCATCATGCACATGTCCATGAGCAGCGCCAGCACGTAGCCGATTTGTTCGCGTCCAAACATTGCGGCGATGGTGCGCGATGCGCCCGCCCGCGTCAACGCCGCACCGCCGGACGCCGGCGGGCAGGGTGCCCGCGCACCCAGGCGAGGCGGGGTTTGACATCTCACGCGCTTCGGTGTTTTGATGCGCCGAACTCAACTAGGGCTTTGCTATGAAACTCTTGCGCAACCTGCTTCTCATCCTCTTCGGCGTGCTCGCGCCAGCCGCTCTGCTCCACGCCGCCACGGCCGTGCCGGACGGCTGGGCTACGGCCTCGCCGCGCGAGGAAATCCAGCCGGCGTTCGGGTTCAACCCGAAAGGCGGGCCGGATCACACCGGCAGCTTCACCATCCAGGCCGACGCGCGCGAAGGTCTTGCGGGCTGGTGGCAGAAAACCTTCCCGGTCAAGGGCGGCCAGTGCTACCGCTTCTGCGTGCTGCGCAAGATCACGAACGTCCCCGTGCCGCGCCGCAGCGTGGTGGCCCGCGTGATCTGGCTCGACGATAAGGGCAAGCCCGCGTTGCTCGACGCGCCGGAGACGCGCGGTTTCCAGGCCGGCAAACCGACGCGCTCCGAGCCGGAGTATCCGGCCGACAAGGCGACCGACGCGCATGGTTGGACGGAAGTTTCCGACATCTACCACGCGCCAAAAGCGGCGACGCGCGCCGTCGTGGAACTGCATCTGCGTTGGGCCGCGCGCGCCAAAGTGGAGTGGAGCGACGTGTCGTTGACCGAGGCCGCCGCGCCCGCGCCGCGCATCGTGCGGCTGGCGACGGTGCATTTCCGGCCGCGCGGCGGCAAGACGCCGGCGGAAAACTGCCGGCTGTATGCGCCGATGATCGAGGAAGCCGCGCGACAAAAAGCCGACCTCGTCGTGCTCGGCGAAACGCTCACCTATGCCAACACCGGTTTGAAAATGGCCGACGCCGCCGAGCCGGTGCCCGGTCCCTCGACGGAATACTTCGGCACACTCGCGAAGCAGCACAACCTCTACATCGTCGCCGGGCTCGTCGAGCGCGAGGGACACCTCATCTATAATACCGCCGCCTTGATCGGCCCCGACGGCAAGCTCACCGGCAAATACCGCAAGGTGACGCTCCCGCGCGGCGAGATCGAGGCGGGCGTCCAGCCGGGTCACGAGTATCCGGTGTTCGACACGCGTTTCGGCAAGGTCGCGATGATGGTTTGCTACGATGGATTTTTCCCGGAGGTCGCGCGGCGGTTGAGCAACCGCGGCGCGGAGGTGATCGCGTGGCCGGTCTGGGGCTGCAACCCGCTGCTCGGCGCCGCGCGCGCTTGCGAGAACCACGTGTATGTCGTCAGCAGCACCTATACCGACCCGTCGTCAAAGTGGATGATCTCTGCCGTCTTCGATCACGAAGGCCTGACTGCCGCGCAGGCGGACAAGTGGGGTACCGTCGCCGTCGCCGAGGTGGACCTCAACAAACATCTCCACTGGTCGAGCCTCGGCGATTTCAAGGCCGAGTTCCCGCACCACCGCCCCGCGTGGGACAAGGCGGACTAGGGCGCATCGTTCACACGCGAAACGCCGACCGGCCGTAGCCGCCGGCGTCAGTCGGCGGACGCGTTGCCGGGCGCGATCCCGCCACCGACTTACGTCGGCGGCTACGGGACGTGTGAAATACCGGGCTAGCGCCGCTCGGCAGCGGCGACGATTCTGTGCGGGCGGCGGATGTGTTTGTGCGTCACCGGCTCCGGCGGAATCACGTCCGTTTCCCGCTCCTGCAGTCGAATGGCTTCCTCGTGGATATGGTCGAAGATTTCCATGACGAAATCCTGATCGAGCGCGTGAGCCGAGCCGTAGCGGGTCCGGTCTCTGACGATGTCGCTCCAACGATGCGGCTGAAAGGAGGAGACGCCGTATTTCTCCTTGCAGTGGCTCATCTGGCGCACGATCTCCATCCGCTGGCCCAAACAATCCAGAAGCTGGTGATCGAGGCCGTCCACCTCCTTACGGAGCGCGGCGATGTGGCTGATGTAATCCCGCACCAGCGTGTTTTCCTTCTTCAGGATCAGGCCGGCCAGCAGGCTGCGAAGGCGCTTGGGAGTGATTTGCTGGCTTGCGTCGCTCTGCGCCTTTTCCGGACGCGGATGCACTTCGATCATGAGTCCGTCATAAAGAAGGTCGAGCGCCTCTTGGGAGATCGGCTTGAGCAATTCCCGCGTACCGCCCATGTGGCTGGGATCGCAAATGAGCGGCACGTGCGGCATCCGCCGGCGCAGCTCCAGCGGAATCCGCCAGATCGGTTCGTTGCGGTAGATCGTCTGGCGCGCCGTCGAGAAGCCGCGATGCACCGCGATGATCTTGGTGACGCCGGCGCGATGCAACCGCTCGATGGCGCCAAGCCACAGTTCGAGGTCCGGGTTGACGGGGTTCTTCACCATCACCGGCAGATCCACGCCGCGCAAACGATCCGCCAGCGCCTGGACGGAAAATGGATTGACCGTCGTGCGCGCGCCGATCCACAGGATGTCAATCCCGTGCGTGAGACAAGCGTCCACGTGCGCCGGATAAGCCACCTCGCACGCCACCGGCAGCTTCGCCGCCCTGCCGGCGGCCTTGAGCCACGGCAAACCGATCTCGCCGACTCCCTGAAACGAGCCGGGGCGGGTCCGCGGTTTCCAGATGCCGCCGCGCAACGCGCTGACGCCCAACTTGCCGAGTTTCAGCGCGGTCTCCATGACTTGCTGCTCCGACTCCACGCTGCATGGGCCGGCGATAACGATTTTCCCTTGAAGACACGCACCGCGGCCGTGAAGCCTGCGAAGTCCGCCATCCGATTTGCTCATGATAGTTCCTTAGTTGACCGTTCCTGCCTTGCGCGATGGCGGCGCGTTGGTCGCCGCCGGTTCGTCGAAAACTTTCGTCCCGTAGGGAATCGCCGGTTTCATATAAACCGCCTGGCTCATCGAATCAATCCGCCACCGGCCGCCTTCGTTCTTCAACTCGACGGTCTGGCGCTGGTTCTTGTCGCGCAAGACAAATTCCACCTCGTAGCGCGCCAGGTCCGGCCGCGTCTCGGCCAGTTTCGTGGTGGCCACGCCCATCACCGGCGCCTGCGACTCCGTCAGATATTCGCGGAATCGCGCCTCGCCCATCTGCTGCCGCGTCGCGTCGAGCTGCGGACGCATCGCGTCGGTGAAACAATCGAGATAAGCCCGCGCGTCGCCGCGCCGGCTGGCGTCGAGCATGGCGTGGATGGCGTCCTCCGGTGTCGCGGCGGCTATGGCGGAGTCCGCCGGCCGTTGGCGGGCGGCGAACCACACGCCCGCCCCGATCAGCAGCAGTGTCACGACGGTGATAAAATTGCGTTGCATGGGACGAAACTTTGCAGCCGTGGCGGCATTCTGATATAGACAGCGCAGCACGTCAACCATGCCCATGTCGTGGAAACAACTCAGCAAGCCGCTTTTCATCGCCGCCATCGGCGCGCTGCTCGTGCTTTACTGGTTCGGCTGGATTAAAAACGCCGGCCCGTTCGACATCGCCGTGCTCGTTGCGCTCCTTGGCGGCTACCGGATTTTTGGCGACGCCGTCTGGCGTCTGCTCCACCGCGAAATCTCCAGCGACCTCGCCATCGCCGTCGCCGCCTGCGCCGCGCTGGCCATCGGCCAGTATTTCGCCGCCGCCGAGGTCATTTTCATCATGCTCGTCGGCGGCTGGCTCGAAGAACTGGCGGTGGACCGCACGCGCGGCGCGATCGCGAAACTCATCCGGCTGGCGCCGCGCTCGGCTCGCGTCCGGCGCGGTGGCGAATGGGTGGAAACCGCTCTCGCGGACATCCGACCCGGCGACATCGTGGAGGTGCGACCCGGCGAGCGCATCGCGGTGGACGGCGAAGTAGCCGGCGGTTCGTCGGCGGTGGACCAAAGCGCCATTACCGGCGAAAGCATCCCGGCCGGCAAAACAACCGGCGACAAGGTTTTCGCCGGCACGATCAACCAGGTCGGCTCGCTCGACGTGCGCGTGACCGCCGTCGGCGAGGACTCGACGCTCGGCCGGATCATCCATCTGGTCGAGGAAGCGGAGGAAAAGAAAGCGGTTGTCCATCAGCGCGCCGACCGGTGGGCTGTCTGGTTTGTGCCCACGGTGCTGGTGCTGGGTCTGGCGACGTTTCTTTTTTCCGGCGGCGATTTTGGCGCGCGGCTGCTTCGCGCCGTCAGCGTGCTGATCGTCGCCTGCCCGTGCGCGCTGGTGCTGGCGACGCCGACGGGCATCGCGGCGGGCATTGGCCGGCTCGCCCGCGCCGGCGTGCTGGTCAAAGGCGGCGTCTATCTCGAACAACTCGCCCGCGTCCGCGCCGTCGTCTTTGACAAGACCGGCACGCTTACCGCCGGCAAACCGCGGGTGGTCGAGGTGGTCGCGTTCGCGCACGACGAGCGCGAACTGCTCGCGCTGGCGGCGACAGCCGAGTCGCACTCCGAGCATCCACTGGCGCAGGTCATCGTCGCCGAGGCGAAGCGGCGCGGGATTGTGCTGAAGCGAGCGGAACATTTCGAAGCCGTGCCGGGTCTTGGCATGATCGCGGAGTGCGACGGCCGGCGCGTTGCGATCGGTAATCGCCAGCTTTTCCAGCAGCGCAGCATCGCGATCCCCGCGGAGGCTGATGCTCAACTCGCGCGGCTGGAGGAAGCCGGCAACACCGTTGTGCTGGTCGCGGCCAACGGGACGGTCGCGGGCGTCATCGCGATGATGGACACGCCGCGCGACGACGCGAAGGAAACCATCGCGCGATTGCGCGGCCTCGGCGTCGAGCACGTGCTGTTGCTGACCGGCGACAACGAGCGCGTCGGCCGCGCCGTCGGCGAGCGGCTCGGCATCGCTGACGTCGGCGCGGGATTGCTGCCCGCGGACAAGGTGGACCGCATTCGCGCGCTCCAGCAGCGCGGCCTGCCAACGCTGATGTGCGGCGACGGCATCAACGACGCGCCGTCGCTGGCGGCGGCGGACGTGGGCGTGGCGTTGCGCGGGCTGGGCGCCGACATCACGCTCGAGGCCGCCGATGTCGTGCTGATGAGCGACAGCCTGAAACAAATCCCGTTCGCCATTGAGTTCAGCCGGCGCGTCGTTGCGACCGTTCATCGCAACATCTGGTGGTTCGCCATCGGCTTCAACGGCACGGCGGTCTTCGCGGCGTCGCAAGGCTGGATCGGCCCGATTGGCGCGGCCATCACGCATCAAATCGCGTCGCTGCTCGTCGTCTGCAACTCGTTGCGACTGCTCGGGAGCGGCGACTGGACCGTGAAACTTGCGGCGGCGTGGAAACGGGAAGCGGCAGAACTGAGGCAACTCGCGGATGCCATCGTGGCGTTTGGCCGCAACCACACGAGCGGCGTGCGCGGCGCGGCGGCGGCGTTGCTGGCGGCCGGCTGGCTCGCGACGGGGTTGACGGTGATTCAACCGGACGAAGTCGGCGTCTGGCTGCATTTCGGAAAGAAGCAGGCGGTGCTGGAGCCGGGATTGCATTACGTCTGGCCGTGGCCGTGCGACGAAGTGCCGCGCGTGTTGCCGGGCCGCGTGCAGCGCGTGCAAATCGGTTTGCGCACCGTCGAGCCGGCGGCGGTCGCGCGGCCGTGGTGGCAACTCTGGCCGGTGGCGCAGGCGGGAGCGGCCGCGTTGCTGACGGAGCCGACGGCTTACGAGTGGAACTACGAACATAAGGGCGGCTTCCAGTTCGTGCCGGAGGAAGCGACCACGGTCGTCGGCGACGAAAATTTCGTGGCGGTGACAATGGTCATTCATTTCGTGGACAAGGACCCGGTGGCGTATTTGTTCGCGACGACGGATCCGCCGGCGCTGGTGAAGGCGCTCGCGGAGGCGGCGCTACGCAACGCCGCGGGCCGCGCGACGGCGGAGGAGATGTTGACGACCGGCCGCGCGGCGACCGAGCGGAGCGTGCGCGAGTATTTGCAGCGACGGCTCGACGCGTGCGGCGCGGGCATCGAGGTGCAAGGCGTGCGGTTGCAGGACGTGCATCCGCCGATCAAACTGGTGGACGCCTACCGCGACGTGGCGAGCGCGATCGAGGAAAGGAGCCGCGTCATCAATGAAGCGGAGGCTTATCGCAACGAACAATTGCCGCTGGCGCGCGGCGCGGCAACGAACACCGTGACGGCCGCCACCGCGGCGCGCGACGCGAAAATCGCCGACAGCAGCGGCAAATCGGAGCGGTTCGCGGCGACGGTGAAGCCGCTCGGCGACCAGCGCGCGGCACACGCGGAACGGCTCTATCTGGAGTTGATGGAGGAGATTCTGCCGAGCCAGCAGCTTTACGTCGTGGACCGCCGCAGCAAGGGCCAGATCTATCTGTTGAACGAACGGCTCAAGGCGCTGTTGGGTCCGGCCGCGCAGCCCGCGACCGCGCCGGCCCGGCCGGCAATGCCCGAGGAGTGACATGAAACGCAAACTGACATTTTTCTGCTGGCTGAAAATCGCCGCGGTTGTCGTCGTGGCGATCTGGACCTGTTTCTTCACCGTGCGCGAGAGCGAGAGCGTCATCGTCACGCTGTTCGGCAAACCGGTGCGCACCCTCGACGCCGCCGGCCTCGGATTGAAGTGGCCGTGGGAGGGCATCCTGCGGTTCGACAAACGCGTGCGGCTTTACGACGCGACACCGTCGGAATTTCTGACACAGGACAAGAAAAACATCGTCGTGCAGAGTTTCGTGGCATGGAAAATCGCCCAGCCGCAAAAATTTCTTCTGGCCGTGCGCGACGCGCTCGGCGCGGAGATGCGGTTGCGCGACGTGCTCTGGAGCGAACTGAGTTCGAAACTCGGCGTGACGCCGCTGGCGGCGCTGCTTTCGACGAAGCCGGAGGAAATGAAGCTGGACGAGCTTTCGAGCGGCCTTCGCGCCAAGTGCGGCGAGACGGCGATGGAGCGTTACGGCATCGAGGTGGTGGACGTGCGGATCAAGCGGCTCGGTTTCCCGGCGCAGAATCGCGACGCGGTGTTCGAGCGGATGCGCGCGGAGCGGCAGCGCGAGGCGAAACAATTCCGCGCCGAGGGCCAGGAGGAGGCGATGAAGATTCGCGCCGAGGCCGACAAACAAAAGACAACCATTCTCGCCGAAGCGAACCGCAAAGCCGAGACGCTCAAAGGCGAAGGCGACGCGAAGGCGATTGAAATTTACAACTCGGCCATCGCCCTCGACCCGGAGTTCTACCGTTTTTTGCGAACGCTCGACGCGTATCGCAACACGTTGAAGGAAAACACGACGCTGGTGCTGGGCAGCGAAAGCGATTTTCTCAAGCTGCTGACGGAAGGCTCGCAGGCGCTCGGCAACCGCCCGGCCGCGCTCGCAGCGCCAAAGGACACGAAGTGAAACCGCTCCGCTGGATATTCACGCTGGCGGTCGTCGGCTGGCTGGCGACATCGGTCTTCATGATCACGACCGACGAAGAGGGCGTGCTGGTGCGGTTCGGACGCGTCGTGGACGACCGCGTGCCGCCGGGCATCCACGTCAAGCTGCCGTGGCCGTGCGAGTCGGTGACGCGGCTGAAGGCGCGCGAAACGAAACGGCTCGGCCTCGGCGTCGCCCTGGCGGGACAGGTGACCGGCTGGACGCCGGCGCCGGCGGAGGTCGAGTTGCTCAGCGGCGACCAGAACATCGTCAACGTCGAATTGGTGGTGCAATACAACATCGCCGAGCCGCGCGATTATCTTTTCGGCAGCGTGGCGCCGGAGGATTTGTTGAAAGCGGCGGCGAAGAACGCGCTCCTCGAAGTCGTCGGCCGGATGCCGGTCGAGGAAGTGCTTTACGAAAAGCGCGTCGAGATCCAGCAACGCGTGCAGGAACGGCTGGCGAAACTGGCAGCCGGTTATCGCGCCGGCGTCAGCATCAACTCGGTGAACATCCAGCGCGTCTATCCGCCGCCGGAGGTGGCCGCGGCGTTCAACGACGTGGTCAGCGCCAAGGCCGACCGGTTCCGGCTGTTGGAAGAGGCGCACGGCTACGCCAACGACCTCATCCCGAAAGCGGAAGGCGAAGCGTATCGCGTCGAGCGGCTCGCCGAAGCCTATCGGCAGGAGAAAACCGAAACCGCCAACGGCGCCGCGCAACGGGTGCGGGACGTTTTTGCGAAATACCAGACCGCGCCCGCCGACACGCGCCACCGTCTGTACCTGGAAACGCTGGAGCAATGCCTGGCGAAGGCGCGAAAGGTCATCGTGGACACCAGCGGCGGCCAGGCGCCTGCCGGCGTGAGTTTGTTCGGACCGCCGTAACGGCCGTGGCGCAAGGCCAGATTCGTTCTGTTGGAGGCGCACAAGGATTGCGTTCGCGCGACGCAACCAAAATCCACCCGCGGTGTTTAAGTCTCACAGTCAATGGAGGAGGATGAGATTGGTAGCATCCTCGCGTCCAAAACCTTCCGAAGAAAAATTTCGGTGGGCAGATGGCGATTTCCGGTGTAGAGTAGTAAAGTATAGTGAAAGCTGGCGAGTGGAGCGCTGCATGAGATACGAGTTAACACTTCCAGAAGGAGTTCCAACGGGCGAGCGGGTGATCATCGGCCGGTGGCACAAAGAAATCGGGGACTACATCCAGAAGACGGAGGTCGTCCTGGAGATTGAAACGCCGACGTCGATCCTCGAAATCGAGAGCCAGGTCGAGGGAATGTTGGGCGAGATTCTCTGTGATACCGGCACCGAGGTCGCGGTGTCCGATGTTCTCGGCATCATCGAAGACGACCAACCCGAGCCCGAGGCGGAGGAAGCCGCCGAAGAACAACCCGATGAGGCCGCCGAGGAAGAAGCCGCGGCGGCTGAGGAAACTCTGGCGGGACCCGCGCCGTCCAAGCGCATCCCCATCACCGACCGCGCGCGATGGCTCGCCATGGCCAGTGGCGTGCAGGTTGAAGGATTATCCGGCACCGGTCCCGGCGGCCGAATCATTGTGCGGGATGTTGAGGACGCGATTGCGCATCTGAAGACCGGCCCTGCGGAGCCGCCCGCGGAAGCCGCCGGGACGGCGACCAAACAGATTCCCCTCAGTCCCGCCGAGCAAGTGCTGGCGCAGCGCATGTCGCAGGCGCACCGGGACATTCCGCAATACAACATCACCGTGGTCGCCGACGCGACGCATCTGATCGCCTGGCGCAAGGCTCGCAAAGATGCGCCGCGCATCACGGCCATCATGATCAAACTCAGCGCCGAGGCGCTGGTGGACCATCCGCGAGTCAACGCGACCTTCCTGGGCCGGAGTTGGCGGCCCAACACATCCGCGAACATTGCCGTGGCCGTGGACACCCCGCACGGCATGGCGTGGCCCGTGCTGCACAACTGCCAAAGCAAAACGCTGAAACAGATTGCGGACGAACTGACCGACCTCGCCGCCAAGGCGCGCGAAGGCAAACTCAATGCGCACGACGCCATTGACGCCAACTTCACGATCACCAACCTCGGCATGTTCGACGTGGAAGTTTTCAATGCCGTCATCTGGCCCGGCCAGACGGCCGTGCTTGCCATCGGCGCCATCCGCCAGGAACCGGTCGTCGTGTCGGGCGCGATTCTGCCGCGCCACATCGTGCGGCTCTCGCTCGGCTGCGACCGCCGCGTCGTCGAGGGCGCGTTCGGCGCGCGATACCTGACCCGGCTCAAACAACTGGTCGAAGCGGCGAAACTGTAGCGTTCGTCGCGGCCGCGGCGCGCCATTTCTGCTCCCGCCCACCGGAGCGAGCCGGAATTTCCGCTGGCCTGCTTCAGCCGAATCCATCTACAGTCACGCCTCGAACATGAATCGCGACCACTTGAGCGGTGTGCTCTGGACCATCGCCTCGACGGTGATGTTCAGCTTGATGGCGCTTTTCGCGCGGCTGGCGCACGACGTGGCCGGGTTGGACGCGTGGAAGACGTCTGAAATCCGCTTCCTCTTCAGCATGGCGGCGGTGGTGGTGCTGAGCGTGGTGACGGGCCGGCCGCTGCGGTTCGTGAACCGTTCCTGGCTCGTGTCGCGCGGCATCTTCGGCGCGCTGGCGGTGGTGCTTTTCTTTTTTGCCATCAACATCATCGGCGTGGCCAAGGCGACGATCCTCGTTTACACCTGTCCGATGTGGGCCGGTCTGCTTTCGCCGATGCTGCTTGGCGACCGCATCGGCAAGGAATTGTGGGCGACCGTCCTCGTGGTGTTCGCCGGCCTCTACCTCATCATTGTGCCGCCGGGCCATTTCACCGGCGTGAGTTGGTTCGACCTGCTGGCACTCAGCGGCGGGCTGCTGTCCGGCATCGCCGTCCTGTCGGTGAAAAAACTGCGCGAAACCGACTCGACGGTGGCAATCCTGTTTTCGCAGGCGTTCTTCGGCTGGCTCATTGTGAGCGTGCCGGCGGCGCGCGAAGGCTACGCCATCTCACCAACGGGCTGGGCGCTGCTGATCGCGCTGAGCGTGTTCGCCGTGGCGGGCCAGATGCAGATGACCTATGCCTACAAGCACGTCGGCGGCACCGAAGGCGCGTTGCTCGGCACGCTGACGCCGGTGTTCAACGTCTTTGTCGGTTTGTTCATGTTTCACGAAAAAGTCGGCGTGCGCGGGCTGGTCGGCTGCGTGATCGTGCTCGCGGGCTGCATTTACGCCGCGTTGCCGCCGCGTGTGCCCGCCGCGCTGGCCGAAGCGGAGGCAAGCGACCGCTTGACGTAGCAGACGTTAGCAGGCAAAACGATTGGCGACGTGAAAGACAATGTAGCCAGCTTCCACCGCGCGGCGTTCTTCAGGAACATCGCTGCCGTTTTGTTCCTGGCGCTCGGGTTCGCGGCCACGCCCGGCCGCGCCATCATCTTCGACTCCACCACCAACCTGACCTACAACACCACCGCGCCGACCGGTGTGCTGGCCAACAGCGGTTGGCAATTCGAAGGCTACTGGGCCGGTTGCCTCGCCACGCCCATCGCGTCGAATTTTTTCATCACCGGGCAGCATGTCGGCGGGAGTGTCGGCGACGCGTTCTTGTTGAACGGCACCAGTTACACCACCACGGCCGTTTATGACGATCCCGGTTCCGACCTCGCCATCTGGAAAGTGAGCACGGCCTTCTCCTCTTGGGCGCCGCTCTACACCGCCGCCAACGAAGCCGGCTCGCCGCTCGTCGTGTTTGGCTCCGGCAACGGCCCCGGGGCGGCGGTCTTGGTGGACGGCCAGTTGAAAGGCTGGCAGTGGTTCGGCTACTCGGCGGAACGCTGGGGAGAAAACGTTGTGACAGGAACAATCAACTACAACGGCTCCACGCTGCTCTACGCCAACTTCGACCACGGCGCGGGCGTTAACGAAGCCACGCTGGCGTCTGGCGACTCCGGCGGCGGCGTCTTCATCCAGCAAAACTCCGTCTGGTCGCTCGCCGGCGTCAACTTTGCTGTGGACGGCCCCTTCAACACCACCAACACCGGCGTCGGGTTCGACGCCGCCATCTTCGACCAAGGCGGTCTCTACACTCCGAACGGCACCAATTGGGACTACGTCACGCCGCAGACCACCAACATTCCCTCCAGTTTCTACGCCACCAGCATCTCCGCGCGCCAGGACTGGGTCCAGTCCATCATCGTCCCCGAACCGTCCGCCGCCGCGCTGACGGGTCTTGGCCTCGTCGTTTTCCTCGCCACCGTTCGCCGCCGCGCGCAACGCGCAACGCGCTCATTCTGACGAGGTGGATTGCGACCTCCGGGCGCGATTCTCCGGTTCCCACAAAAGCTTCCATCACGTCTGTCGCTGCCATCGCACCCACCGCCGCCAGTGCGAATTCTTCTCGACGCGAAAACAGACAGGGTCCAAATTACGCCGTCTCACAAGTGAAAACGGTCAATGGGAAGTCGAATGCCAGCCCAAGGGAGAAGACATGACGCAGGATGAGGAACATCTGAAGTTGCTCTCGATTTTTCACTACGTGGTGGGCGGGATGGGTGGCTTTATTGCGCTCTTCCCAATCATCCATCTTGTCGTGGGATTGTTCTTGGTCCTCGCTCCGGACAAATTCGCGGGCAAAGGAACTCCACCGCCCGCCTTCATCGGTTGGGGGTTTGTCATTATCGGCGCGTTGTTCATCACTGTCGGTTGGATCTTCGCGGCTCTCGTTCTTACGGCGGGCCGTTTTTTGGCGCGGCGGAAGCATTATTTGTTTTGCCTTGTCATGGCGGGCGTCGAGTGCATTTTAATGCCCTTCGGCACGGTGCTCGGCGTGTTCACGATCATTGTGTTGTTGCGGGAGTCGGTGAAGCAGATGTTCGCAGTCAACAATCCGGGTCATCTCACCTGACAGGCATCGCGCGCGTTTTTGAAAATGCCCGGCATTTACTATACGGCTGTTCTCACGACCGTCCTTGCGATTGGGATCTTCGGGCCGCTGATTCACAAGCTGAAGATGCCCGCGAATGAGCGGCTCTTGTGGCTGGCGGCTGCCTTGGTGTTGCCGCTCCAGCCGCTCGTTTTCTATGGCGTCCGCATGCCGCTGGATCACTGGCTGGCCGCGCAACTCGGCCCGCACTCGGCGCTCCTGCCCTGGCTGAGATCGCTCTACGCGCCGCTGACCGAGGAACCTGCCAAACTCCTGCCGCTGCTGATTCCCGTCATCCGCCGCGACATCCGCGCCGACAACTTTGTCCGCTACGCGCTCGCCATCGGCCTCGGCTTTGCGATTGGCGAGATGTGGTTCGTCGCCGGGCGCGTGGCCCACAACCCAAAGCTCGCCGCGCTGCCGTTCTACCAGTTCAGCGGCTACGTGACCGAGCGGCTGATGACGTGCGTGTTTCACAGCGCGTTTCTCTCCGTGGCGCTCTGGCGCTTGCGGCGGCGGTTCGCGCTGGGTTTTGCGGGAGCGGCGGCCGCGCACTGGCTCGGCAACTTTCCGATCTCGCTGATGGCGTGGAACGTCGGCAAGCTCGGCAAGACGTTCTGGAGTGTCGCGGTGCAGTGCTGGCTGATGTTCTACTTCTTCGCGGCGGCGGCTTTGCTGGCTTACTTCGTCTTTGGCCGGCCCTCGCTGCGCCCGTTGTTTTACGGTCGCAGGCACTGCCCCGAATGCCATGCGGACTACGACCCGCCGCTGCTCGCCGTCAACTTCTGGAGCCAGCGTTACGAGCGCTGCCCCCACTGCCGACGGTGGCATTGGACATGGCCGGCCACGCCTGACCAGCGACGCGGCTAAACACCTCCACACGCCTCGCTGCCCCGACGATTAACCGGACAAAAAGACTCGCCGTAACTCCTCGCCGGCGCGCTTGACACACCGCCACCGTAGTGACAGTTTCCGCTGAAGATGTTTGAACGGGCTCGTTTTCCAAAAACCTGTGACTTGTTGGCGAATGAGAATGTTTGCAAGGAGATGACGGGATGAAGTTCAAAGAAATCGCTTCGCGACTTACGGGTATCAGTTGCCCGATTTTTGGTATCTCTTGGAATCCGCCCGAGCCGGAGGTGACGACGGCGAGGCGTATAGTCACAACGCTTGAAGATCGCCGCGTCCTATTTACTCCAAGCGAAGTTGAGGTTCCAAGCCATTGCGTTCAGTCGGTTATCGAGATTAGGCATTTTCTGACAACCGAGCTGTGTCGAACACAAACGTCGGATGCACTGGCGGCACACCTGCGAGCGATGCGTGCAGCTTGCCGGAAGTTCCTAGATCGCGTCCAAGGCAAAGATCGCGAGATCATTTCTTCCGCGAATCAGCACGGCCACTGGGCAAGCTGGGTCTTCATGGACGCACTAGGGCAAATGCGAGGGGAATTCGGAATCCATATCGCGCAGTTGGCTGTCCGATACGGCCTTGACGTAGAGAAGGAACTTGCGACGATCATCCCAGAGAAGGACAGGGATGAGGATGCCGAACACAGCGCCTCACGCTCCGTCGCGAAATCGCGCCACATGTGAACGCCACCGTTGGTCCACCTCACTGCGTATACCGCACCGTGCCGCTGGCATCGGTGACGTAGTGCCACTTCTCGATGTAGGTCGCGGCGGGCTGGAAATCGTCGTGCGTGTCGCGCAGCTTTTTCTGCAACAGCGCGTCGAGTTCCTTCTGCACCGCCGCCGATTGCGGGTCGGCGCAGAGGTTTTTCATCTGGTAGGGATCGCTCTGGTTGTCGAACAGCAGCCACGGGCCTTCGAGCGAACGAACGTAGGTGTAACGCTCCGTGCGCACGCCGCGGTATTCGCGGCCGCCGCCTTTGCGCGTCCACTGGCCGAACGGCGCGTAGCAGGCGATGAGCGCCGCGCCGTCGCCGGGCGCCGGCCCGCCGCGCAGGTGCTTGGAGAAATCGAGTCCCTCGACCGTCTTCGGAATTTCCACGCCGCAGAGGCCGAGCAGCGTCGGCATGATGTCCGGCGACGCGAATGGCTTGGCCACGACGTGTTCCTTGCCGCCGAGTTGTGGCCAGTGCACGAAGAACGGCACGTGGATGGACTCGTCGTAGGGAACCTGTTTGTTAAACCGGCCGTGCGAGCCGAGCATGTCGCCGTGGTCGGCGGTGAAGACGAGGATCGTGTCGCGCTCGATGCCGGTTTCGCGCAGCGTGGCCCAGAGCTGGCCGATGCAATCGTCGAGCGCCGAGCAGTGCGCGTAGTAGCCGGCGATTTTCTTTCGCGTCTTGTCGAGGTTTTCGTCCGGCACGTTGGGTCGCAGCTTCAACTTCTCCGGGTCATACATCGCCTGATAACGCTCCGGCGCGGTCTGGTAGGGATCGTGTGGCGGCCCCCACGAGAGCACCAGCAGGAACGGCCCGTGCCCCGCCTGCTCGCGGATGTAGCGCTGCGCCTCGCGGGTCTGCGCGGCGGCATCGTAGCCCTCCCACTGGAGCTTCACGTCCTCGTCGGCGTAGTAGGGCGAATGGTTGTAGTCGTGCGTGCATTCCAGCACTTTCCAGAACTCAAACCCGTGCCGGCGCTCGCGCGGGATGTAACTCGACCGCCCGTGGCCGTCCACGTGCCACTTGCCGATGTAGCCGGTCCGGTAGCCCGCGCCGTGAAACGCCTGCGCCAGCGAGACGGCGTTGTCGTTGAGGCAAACGTCGTTGAGGAACACGCCGTGCGTCAGCGGATACTGCCCCGTCAGCAAACTACCGCGATACGGCGAGCAGACCGGACAAGTGGAGACCGCCATCCCGAAGCGGGTGCTGCACGCGGCGAGCTTGTCGAGCGTCGGCGTGTGGACATTCGGGTCGCCGGCAAATCCCATCGCCTGTGCGCGCCACTGGTCGGCGAAGACAAAAACGACGTTCGGTTTGCGCGCGGCATCGGCGGCTGGCGCGGCGGCGGCCAACAGCCAGCAAGCCAGGCACATGGCGGCGGTGGCGCAGGTTTTTGCGAGATTTCTGAGGTTTGACTGCGGCGATTTCTCGAAAGCAGAAACAGTTTTCATGATGAAATTCGTTCCAACGATCCACGCGCTCGGCGCGCCGCAGTGTGCATGATTCGCCGCCTCGATGACAGAAAAACCGGGAGTGGGACGCCCTCCAAACTGCAACGGGCATTACAGCGGCGCGATCAGCCCGTAGTGCACGAGCACCTTCAGCAGATAAGCCACGAACGCGCCGATGGCGGCGGACGCCGGCAGCGTCAACACCCACGCCAGCACGATGGCCCGCGTGATGCCCCAGCGCACGGCCTTGATCCGGTAGGTGGCGCCGACGCCCATGATCGCCGAGCTGATGACGTGCGTTGTGGAAACGGGGAAGCCGAGGTGGCCGGTCGCCAGCAACACCGATGAGGCCGTCAGTTCCGCGCCGAAACCGTCGGCGTTGCGCAGGCGGGTGATGCGCATGCCCATGGTGCGGATGATGCGTTTACCGCCGGACATCGTGCCCAAGGCCATGACGAGGGCGCAGGTGAATTTGACCCACATCGGCACGTCGGCTGTCGCAGGCAACTGATGCGCCGCCACGAGCGCCAGCAGGATGATGCCCATGGTTTTCTGCGCATCGTTTTGGCCGTGAGACAACGCCAGCAGCGCCGCGGAGAACGGCTGGATCGCCCGAAACCGTTTGTTCACCTTGCCATGCGGCACGCGCCGGAACATCCACGCCATCGCCACTGTCAGAAGGATGCCGATGACAAATCCGATCAGCGGCGACAACACGGTCGGCAGGATCACCTTTTCCCCAATCACCACCCATTGCACACCGTGGCCGTAAGTGACCAGAGTCGCGCCGACGACGCCGCCGATCAGGCAGTGCGACGAACTCGATGGAATGCCAAAATACCACGTCACCAGGTTCCAAATGATCGCGCCGATGAGGCCGGCGAACACCGCCTGCAACGTGATCACGTTGGGATCCACGATGCCTTTGGCCACCGTCGCCGCCACCGACGTGGACAGGAGCGCGCCGACAAAATTGAGCAGGCCGGCCATCCCCAAGGCCTGCCACGGCCGCAACGCACGGGTGGAAATGGATGTGGCGATGGCGTTGGCCGCGTCGTGGAAGCCGTTCGTGTATTCGAAGAACAGCGCCGCGAGGATCACCACGATAAAAAACGTGCTCATGCTTGTGAGAACAGAGAGTGAACGGGCTGCAGCGCGGGCCTAGGTGTGCTTCAGCACAATGCGCACGATGATGTTGCCGGCGTCGCGAAACCGATCGAGCGTTTTCTCCAGCAGCTCGTAGATGTCCTTGCGCATGACGATTTCCTTCACGTTGTCCATTTCAAGAAACAGCTTTTGCATCAATTTCAGCATCAGCTTGTCGCCCTCGCCTTCGAGCCATTGGAGGATCTGGTTCTTGGCGCGGATCTCCTCCGGGTTTTTCAACGTGCGCAGGCTTTTCACCATGAAGATCATCGTTTCCGTGGCCCGCTGCAGCAACTGGCACTGCGCGTGAAAATCGTTCTGCCACGGCTCGAGCCGGTAGGCCAGCAACCGCTCGCCAATCCGCTCAATGTTCTTTGGAATCCGGTAAAGCGCCTCCGACAGCGCGACAATGTCTTCGCGATCCAGCGGCGTCACAAACGTCCGGCACAACGCCTCGGTGATCTGTTGCGTGATCTGCTTGTCTTTGCGGCGGTGCGCCTCGAAATCTTCGAGCGTCGCCGGCGGCAGTGACTTGTTCAGGCTCTCCAGCAGTTTTTCCAACAACTCGGCGCTGCCCCGCACTTCCTCGGCGCTCGCCTCCAGCAGGTCGTAGAATTTTTCATCCTTCGGCAACAATCGGGAAAGGTTCAGCATAATTCCTTAACATTTGCGTTTTTCACACAGCCGGACGTATCTTGTCAGCGGACGCCGGTTTTTGTCACACGCTTGTAACATAGCCGTCGAAACACCGCCACATTTCTGTTACACTCTTTGTCGCATGGGAGACACCATACTCATCGTGGACGACGAGCAGGATGTGCTGGATTTGCTCGTCTATCATCTGCAACGCGCGGGCTACAAGACCCTCACGGCGCGCGATGGCAATGCGGCGCTTCAAAAGGCGCGCGATCAACTGCCCGCGCTGGTGGTTCTGGACCTGATGCTGCCGGAGGTTGAGGGCACCGAGGTCTGCAAACGCCTCAAGGCCGATCCGAAGACCGCGCGCATCCCCGTCCTCATGCTGACGGCCAAGGCGGAGGAACTGGACCGCGTGCTGGGCCTGGAACTCGGCGCGGACGATTACGTTACCAAACCGTTCAGTCCGCGCGAGGTGGTGCTGCGGATCAAATCCATTCTGCGCCGCGCGCAAGGCGAGGCCGAGCCGGCCGAAGTGTTGAAGGTTGCCGGCATCGTCGTGGACCTCTCCAAGCACGAGGTGATGGTGAAAGGCAAGCTGCTGGAACTGACGGCCACGGAATTCAAACTGCTCGCCACGCTCATGGAACGGCGTGGCCGCGTGCAATCGCGCGACCGGCTGCTGAACGACGTGTGGGGCTACGAAGGCGATGTGGACACGCGCACCGTGGACACGCACGTGCGGCGGTTGCGCGAGAAACTCGGCAAGGCCGCCGATTGCGTTGAGACCATTCGCGGCGTGGGCTATCGGTTCGTCGAAAACGCTTGAAACTGACCCTCCAGTGGAGATGGTTCGGCGCGCTGGCCGCCTTGTGGCTGGCGCTGCTAGCGGTCATCTATGCGAGCCTGAATCTGGCGTTGCCGTCGTATCTGGTTGACCAGATCCGCGCCGACCTTGAGCGCGACGCGCAGTTTGCGCGGCAGTGTTTTCTGGAACAGCTCACGAGCGGCCATCCGTCCAAGGACGCCATCAACGCGGTTGCCCACGCCCTGGGCAGGGAAACCGGCCTGCGCGTGTCGGTCATCGCCGCGGACGGCGCCATGCTGGGCGAGTCGGAAAAACCCGCGGCCGAAATCGGGCAGATCGAGAACCACCTCGAACGGCCCGAAGTGCAGGAAGCGATCACCGCCCGCGACGGAGTGGGCAGCGCCCGGCGGCACAGCAAGACCATCGGCGTGGATTTGCTTTACGTCGCGATGGCGGTGAGGCGGCCGGATGCCGCGAGCGATAGTCCGCCGCTGGGCTTCGTGCGCGTGGCGCTGCCGCTGCATCAAATCGCGGAAACGACGGCGCATGTGCGTCACATCGTGACGATGGCCACGTTGATCGTCGGCCTGGCAGCGATTCCGCCCTTGTTCTGGATGGCGCGGCGGGTGACAACGCCGATTCAACAGATGCGCGCGATGGCCGGCAGCGTGGCCCGCGCGAATTTTTCCAAACGGGTGACGGCCCGGCCGGGCGGCGAACTGGGCGAGCTGGTGGCGGGCCTGAACGACATGGCTGCGCAACTCCAGGCGCGCCTGCGCGAACTCAGCGACGAGAAGGCGGGTCTGAGCGCCATTCTATCCAGCATGACCGAGGGCGTGCTGGCGATGGACGCCGCTGGAAAAATCCGGCTGGCGAACGAGGCGTTGCGGCAGCAACTGGACATCGGCGAGGAGGCCATCGGCAAGAGCGCGCTGGAAGTATTTCGCAACGTGGCGCTGCAAGAGATTGTCGCCGAAGCGGTCCAAACCGGCCGCGTCGCCGGGCGCGAACTGACGTTTCTGAATCCCGTGGAGCGGATGTTCGAGGTGAACGCCGCGCGGCTGCAATCGCGCGACGGCGGCTCGGCGGGCATCGTGGTTCTCCTGCACGACATCACGCGGCTGAAGCGGCTGGAAAATCTCCGCAAGGATTTTGTCGCCAACGTCAGCCACGAACTGCGCACGCCGCTCTCGATCATCAAGGGTTACGTCGAGACCCTGCTCGATCCGCAGCCGCCCGACGCCGAAACTGCGCGGCAGTTCCTGCAAACCATCCAGCGACATTCGCAGCGGTTGGAGACGCTCATTGGCGATCTACTCTCCATCTCGGCGATGGAATCACAGCAGGCGCGTCTGCAACTGGAACCCGTCTCGTTACGTGACGCCGCGGCCACGGCCGCCGAGGAAATGGCGCGGCAGGCGCGCGAGAAAAACACGACCATCGCCGTTGAAATTCCACCGGACCTTCCACGGCCGCGCGCCGACGCGCAGCGGCTCCATCAGGTGTTGTTCAATCTTCTGGACAACGCCGTCAAATACGTCCAGCCCGGAGGACGGATCTCCGTTTCGGCGAAACTCAAGGATGCTGAAATCGAGGTTCAGGTGGCTGACAACGGCCCCGGCATTGCCCCCGAGCATCTGCCCCGCATCTTCGAGCGGTTCTACCGCGTGGACAAGGCGCGCAGCCGCGAACTCGGCGGCACCGGCCTCGGGCTGTCCATTGTCAAACACATCGTTCAGGCCCACGGCGGCCGTGTGTGGGCCGAGAGCGTGGTGGGCCAGGGCAGCGTGTTCCACTTTACGCTGCCGTGGCAGTCGGCTGGCGCGATGTCATGACGCCGCTGGTCCGGCGCGCGACCGCCGTTGATTGAGACACCAAGAACCGCGCAACGAAGTGGGGGGCGGCGCGGCGGATGCGAAACCAAAACAAATTCCGCCACGGCATGAAGCCGCGGTCACGCCGCTCTCCATAAACCCCCATCCGGCCGGGGCGAAGTTCACGCACTTGTCACTTGGTTGCCGCGGTGTTGTGACGGCCTGCGCGCAGAGTCGGCGCATGGCAATCGAACCCGAAAGACTCATTCTCATCATCGAAGACGAGGTGGACCTGGCGAAACTCCTGGAGTTTCATTTGCAGCACCACGGCTTCGAGACACTGGCGGCGCACGACGGCATGACCGGCCTGAACGAGGCCATCCAGCGCACGCCGGATCTCATTATCCTGGACCTGATGCTCCCGAAAATCCACGGGCTGGAGGTGTGCCGGCTGTTGAGGAGTTCGCCCGGCACGCGCCAGGTTCCGATCCTGGTGCTGTCGGCGCTGCACACGACGGCGACGAAAATCCGGGGGTTGGACATGGGCGCGGACGATTACATGACCAAGCCGTTCGAATTTGCCGAGCTGATTTCGCGCGTGAATGCGCTTTTGCGGCGGCGTCAGGGCGAACCGTTACTGCGATGAACGGGCATTTGGATTCGTTCAATTTATTTTGGGCGGGGTCGGTGAAGTTGCGAGTTTGTAACAAAACCGCCCTTGGGTTGTCACAGTCCCTGCGCACGATGTGCCCGTTGAATTTAAGAACGGAGGCGCGAGAAGCGGCGAGTGAAAAAGAAAAACGAGAATCAAGAAGAGCGAAAGTGAAGCAAGGAAATAATATGATTTACAAGCAACTGACAACAAAAGCCGTCACCGTAGCGGTGGCCGCGCTGATCGGCGCGGGCGCTTCGCTAACGCAAGCCAACGACGACGCGATTCTGGACCTGCTGGTCAAGAAAGGCGTTGTCAGCCAGCGCGAGGCCAACGACCTCCGGGAGCAGGCCGACGCGCAGATGGCGCAAGCGGTGCAGGACAACAGCAAGATCAAGGTGGCCTCGTGGCTGCAATCGCTGACGTTCTACGGCGACTTCCGGCTGCGCGACGAGTTCAACGATCAGTTCAACAACGCGTGGGGACCGGGTGTTGATCCATCGGCGGCCAGATCCAAAGCCGACGAGCAGCGGTTCCGCTACCGTTTGCGCGTGGGCGCGATGATGGATTTCGCCGACTGGGTGACGCTCAACTTCCGCGTGGCCACGGGTCAGGCGCAGGGAGCGACGGGCGAGACCAATCCGAACAGCGCCAACCAGACCATGACCGATTCCGGTTCGCGCAAGTCCATCGGAGTAGACCTGGCGTATGCCACGCTGCATCCGCCGATGCTCAACGACGGTCCCTTCGGCCTCAAGATCATGGGCGGCAAGATGCTCTGGCCGACGTATGATCCGTTCTTTGTGTCCGACATGGGGCACGATCCAGACGTGAACCCCGAAGGCGCGGGCGAACAATTGGAATACAAGTTTGGAGAAAAGGATAAGTTCCGCCTGTTCTTCAACGCCGGCCAGTATGTGCTGAACGAGAACAAGGCCCAGGAGGACAAGGACGCCTACATGTTCGACCAGCAATTGGGTTTGGAGTCCAAGATCAACGACCACCTCAAACTCACCACGGTCGTGGGCTATTACACCACCAAGAACCTGAACCAGGTCTCAGGCACGGCTGGCACGTCTCCCAATCTGGGCAACTCGCTCCATGCCAATGGGACTTACCTCGACGACTTCCAGGTGGCGTATGCAAGCGGCGAGTTGGCTTGGAATATCAACGACAAGAACTTCCTGGGCACGCCCAACGTCGTGAAACTCGGCGGCAAGGTAATGAAGAACTACTCCACCTTCGCCAAGAACCTGACCGGCGTGAGCAATGCCACCGATGCCGGCGATCCCGATCAGACCTTCGGCTGGACCGGCCAGGTTTCCTACGGCGACAACAAGAAGAAGGGCCAGTGGCGCGTGGCGCTCCAATACAAGTATCAGCAGGCGGACTCGACGTATGACGCCTGGACGGATGACGACTGGAGCAACGGCGGCACGGACCGCAAGGGCTTTGCCTTCGAGGCCACCTACAACATCTTCGACTGGTGGCAAGTGCGCGCCGCCGTGTTCGATGCCACCAAGATCAGCAACTGGACCGGCAACGCCCACGACCAGACGGGTTACACGGGCTACTACTCGACCCGCACGCAGTTGGACACGATGATCAAGTTCTAAAGGGAAACATCACTCGCTCCCCTGGCCGGCTGTGGGGGTGCGCGAAAACGCACCCCCGCAGATCGGCGGAAAAAGTGACCGAACCGAAACCGCATCGCAACGAAATCGTAACAAATGTCAGTTAGTCATAAGGAGACACGCAGAATGAACGCACGCTTTGCAGCAAAACTCGCCGTCGCCGCCTCGCTCGCCGTCGCGGCGTCCGGCTTCGCGGCCAACGTCACCGTCAAAGGCTCCGACACCATGGTCATTCTCGGCCAGAAGTGGGCGGAGGTGTATATGAAGGGCCATCCCGACACCACCGTGCAGGTCACCGGCGGCGGCTCCGGCACGGGCATTGCAGCGCTGCTCAACGGCGGCACGGACGTTTGCGACGCGTCGCGCCCCATGAAATCCGCCGAGATCGCGGACTTCCTGAAGAAATACAAGGTGCGTCCGCACGAATATAAAATGTGCTTCGACGGCCTGTCGGTTTACGTGAACAAGGGCAATCCCATCACGCAGTTGAGCTTCAGCCAACTGGAAGGCATCTTCACCGGCAAGATCACCAACTGGAAGCAGGTCGGCGGCGCCGACGCGCCGGTCTCGCTCTACGGCCGCGAGAATTCCTCCGGCACCTACGAGTTCTTCAAAGAGCACGTTCTTGCGAAGAAGGACTTCGCGGCGTCCACCAAGACCATGCCGGGCACGGCGGCTGTGATCCAGGGCGTGGCCCAGGATGCCAACGCCATCGGTTACGGCGGCATTGCTTACGGCGAGGGCGTCAAGGCCCTCAAGGTGAGCAAGGTGGACGGCGGCGAGGCTGTCGAGCCGTGTGAGGAAACCGTGCTGTCGGGCCGGTATCCGATTTCCCGTTTTCTGTATTGCTACGTCAATTCGAGCAAGGACAGCGGAGCGATCGCCGCCTACATCAACTGGTGCATGAGCGATGAAGGCCAGGCGGTCGTGAAAGACGTGGGTTATTTCCCGCTGCCGAAGAACATGCGATGAGCAAAACCTGACGCGGCTTCGTCCCGGCGGCGGCGTTCGCCTCGGGGCGGACCTGCAAGATCGAAGAGGGGCTTTGGCTCGCGTGGCGGCGGAAACCAAAGCCCCTCTGATCTTTGAGTGGCAGGCGACCACGGTCGCGCAGGAGAACATTTGAGCATTAGCACAACCATGCAAGCGCCCATGAACAACGGCTGCGGCACGCCGCAGGCCGGCGCTTTGTCCGGGCGCGCCACGCTCGCGGAGGCCATCCTCCGGCGCAAACATCGCTGGGGCGAATGGCTCGTGGAGCGCGGCATTTTCATGGTGTCGCTGTCGGCGATCCTGATGATCTTCCTGATTTTCATCTTCGTCGGCCGCGAAGCGTTGCCGGTGGCGCTGGGCCGGACCAACAACGCGCGCATCCAGAAACCCATCGTCGCTGCCGAAATCCCCAGGCTTTCGCCGGAGAAACTCGCCGCCTACCTCGGCATGACCGTCGCCGACCTGAAGACCTACGATGCCGACACGCTTCGCCAGCTCGTCGAACTCAAGGGCCAGGAGTTGCAGGACATCGGCAATCCCGACGCCCGCATCAACACCACCAGTTGGAACATGATGACCGAGCCTTACCGCTGGCACGGCTACGACAAACCTGAATTCATCTGGCAGCCGGTGAGCGAGATTCCGAAGTTCAACATCATCCCGCTCATCATCGGCAGTTTGAAGGCGACGCTGGTGGCGCTGCTGCTCTCCGTGCCGCTCGGCGTCGGCGCGGCCATTTACGTCTCGCAGCTTGCGCGGCCGTCAGTCCGCGAAACCGTCAAACCGGCCATCGAACTGCTGTCGGGCATTCCGTCGGTGGTGCTGGGTTTCTTCGCGCTCATCGTGCTGGCCACCATGTTGCAGACGGTGTTCGGCTATGAATCGCGCCTCAACGCCTTCGTGGCCGGTGTCGCGCTCGGCCTCACCGTGATCCCGATCATTTTCACGATTTCCGAGGACGCGCTCAGCAGCGTGCCGAAGGCCTTCACGCACGCCGCGCTCGCGCTTGGCGCGTCGCCGTGGAAGGCGGCGTGGCAGGTGGTGCTGCCAGCGGCGGTGCCGGGCGTCTTCGCCGCCTGCGTGCTCGGGTTTGGCCGCGCCATCGGCGAGACGATGGTGGTGCTAATGGCCTCGGGCAACGCCTCGATCGTGTCGGGTTCGATCTTCGATTCCTGCCGGACGCTGACGGCTTCGATCGCGGCGGAACTGGCCGAGGTCGTGTTCGGCGGCGACCACTATCGCATCCTGTTCCTGCTCGGCGCGCTGCTGTTCGCGGCGACCTTTTTGACGAACCTCCTCGGCGACGTGGTGGTGCACCGCTTGAAACTGAAACTGGAAGGGAGCCGCTGAACGTCATGCCATTCCGGCGCAAAAGAACTGACTGGCAGTCGCTGGTGTCCACTGCCGCGACGGGCGTGATGACGTTTTCCGTCGTCGCGATGGTGGGCGTCATCCTCGGCAACATCGTTTGGAACGGCGCGGCGCAGATGTCGCTGCACTTCATTTTCGGCGGCACGAAGGAAGGCATGTTCGACGCCGCGCACGCCGGCGTGTTTCCGATGATCTTTGGCACGGTGGCGCTGGTGGTGCTGATGACCCTCGGCGTCCTGCCGGTCGGCGTCATCACGGCGATCTACCTCAGCGAATACGCGCGCTCGACCAGCGCCGTCACGCGCGTGATCCGCGGCGCCATCAACAATCTTGCCGGCGTGCCGTCCATCGTGTTCGGTTTGTTCGGCCTCGGTTTTTTTGTCCAGTTCGTCGGCGGCGGCATCGACAAGGTGTTTTACGGCGGCCAGTTGAACTATGGCAAACCGGCGCTCGTCTGGGCGGCGGCCACCATGGCCGTGCTGACCCTGCCGGTGGTGATCGTCGCCACCGAGGAGGCGTTGCGCGCGGTGCCGAAGGGGTTGCGCGAAGGCAGCATGGCGCTCGGCGCGACGAAGCTGGAGACGATCTGGCGGATCGTCCTGCCGCAGGCCCTGCCCGGCGTCATCACCGGCGCGATCCTCGCCGTCGGCCGCGGCGCGGGCGAGGTGGCGCCGATCATGTTCACCGGCGCGGCGTATTTCCTCGCGCACCTGCCGTCGCACCTGTCGGACCAGTTCATGAATCTCGGCTATCACGTCTTCGTGCTTTCCACGCAATCGCCGGACATCGAGCGCACCAAGCCGATCCTGTTCGGAACGGTGCTGGTGTTGCTGATGCTGACGTTCCTGTTGAATTTGGCGGGCGTCATCGTCCGCGCCAGGATTCGCGCTCGCGCGCGCCAAGCCAATGGATAATTCCAAAGACAAACCCATTGTCCAGATCAACCGCCTGAACTTCTGGTATGGTGACAAGCAGGCGTTGTTCGACATCAACGTCGGCATCGCGCCGAACTGCGCGACGGCGTTTATCGGCCCGAGCGGCTGCGGCAAGAGCACCTTGTTGCGCTGCCTCAACCGCATGAACGACCTCAACGACGAGCAGCGGATCGAGGGCACGATCACCATGCATGGCATGGACATCCGCGCGCCGGAGGTGGATGTGATCGAGCTGCGCAAGCGCGTCGGCATGGTGTTCCAGAAATCGAATCCGTTCCCGAAATCCATCTTCGAGAACATCGCCTACGGCCTGCGCCTCCAAGGGTCACAGAAAAAAAACCACCTGGCCGAGCGGGTCGAGTCCAGCCTGCGGCGCGCGGCGTTGTGGGAGGAGGTCAAGGACCGCCTCGACGAATCCGCCCTGTCGCTGTCCGGCGGCCAGCAGCAGCGGCTGTGCATCGCACGCACCATCGCCGTCGAGCCCGACGTGGTGCTGATGGACGAGCCGTGCAGCGCGCTCGACCCGACAGCGACGGCGAAGATCGAGGAGCTGATCCAGGACCTGAAGCGCTACTACACGATCATCATCGTCACGCACAACATGCAGCAAGCGACGCGATGCAGCGACTTCACGGCTTTCTTTTACCTGGGAAAACTGATCGAGTTTGACACGACCACCAAAATCTTTACTAATCCTGCAAACAAGCAGACGGAAGACTACATTACCGGGAGATTCGGCTGATCATGGAACTGCATTTCGACCAGGAACTCGCGCAGCTCAAAGACAAGCTGTTGCTCATGTCGTCGCTCACGGAACAGAACGTGGCGTTGGCGATCCGGGCATTGGTGGAGCGCAACAATGCCGCCGCCGTCAAGGTCGAGCGGGACGACGATCTTCTGGACAAGCTGGAGATCGAGATTGACAGCCTCGGCATCCGGTTGCTGGCGTTGCGCCAGCCCAAGGCGAGCGATCTGCGGCTGATCACCACGGCCATGAAGATTTCCACGGACTTGGAGCGGATGGGCGACCGTGCGGTCACCATTGCCCGGCGCGCCATCGAGCTGAACACGGAGCCGGAATTGAAACCGCTGGTGGACATCCCGCGCATGGCGGAGATTTGCCAGGGCATGATTCGGGACACGCTGGACGCGTTTGTTTACCAGAAAACCGATCTCGCGCGCCAGATGCCCCAACGCGACAAGGAAATAGATCAATTGAACCGCAAAGTTCAAGGCGATCTGACGGAAGCCATGTTGGGCAATTCAGGAACCATCGTCCGCGCGCTCAAGCTCATGCGCGTGGCGCAGAGTCTGGAGCGCATCGGCGACCACGTCACCAACATTGCCGAAGAGATCGTTTACCTGTTCGAAGCCCGCGATATCCGCCACCACCAGGAGACGGTGGTGGCCTGATACCGTCCGGGGGCGCAGCGAATTAGGACTTCTTAAATTTCCCCTGGCGACGGCCGTTTGTTTCAAGCGGCGAACGGCAACTGCAATTGTCCCCGGTCAAGGTGGAACGCGGAGGCCGGCTCGGCGAAGATGGCCGGCTCCTGTGCGCGTAGCGCCGCCGGCGCGTCACCGTCGCGAAACAACGTGATGGCGATGTCCCGGTTGTCGCGGATGCACTGCTTGATGGCGTCGGGATGCTTTTCGCAGTTCAACAGCGTTTTCCAGGAGTAGATGTGCTTGGGCTTGTGGAAATCGCTGTTGGCGATGTAGGGGAGGCGTTGCAGGCCGACGGGATTGAAAATGTCATCGCGGTTGGCGATTTCCCACGCGTCAAGCAGCCCGGCGAACTCGTCCTGATGTTCCCAAAGATAGAGCGTGTCGCGGTCCCATCGGCCCTTCATGACGTGCGGATGCGCTGCGACGGCCAGACCGTGCTGTTGTTGGATGGTGCGGACAAGCAGTTTGAGGTGGGCTTCCGGGCGGATCGGCGTGTGCAGGTCCACGGCCAGCAGATGGGCGGAGGAATGCTTGGAAATCCCGTCTTTATTGAACTCCAGGCCGGCCATGAGCACCATGCCGTATTTCGCCCAGGCGCGTTGCTTCTCGCGCGCGATGGTGTCGAAATATTCCTCGATCCGGTTCCAATGCATCGTCAGTCCGCTCAGGTTGGCGACGCGGCCGATGAGACTGCTTTGTTCGGCGACGTGGTCCGTGATGCACAGGCAGTCGAACCGGCGCTGGCCGTAGAAGTCCACGAGTTCGCGGACGGTCAGCTTGCCGTCGGAGAAGGTGGTGTGCGTATGGAAATCGCAGAGCAGCGGTTTGCGGGGTTCGAGGATGGCGGGGAACGAGACGGCTGCGGACGGGCGGGTGGAGGTTTCGCGCGAGGCGGAACCCGGCTGCGGATTCGGGCCGGCCCCGCCCATTTTTTCCAGAATGACACGGGCGATGCGCAGCGCCGCATCCGGCTGGCTGTGCCGCGTGACCGCCGATTTCCAGAAGTGCCAGAGCTTGGCATCGTCGTCAAAGGCGTTGCGGACCAGCGCGATCACGTCGTCATCGCTTGTGGCGATCGCGCCGACGCCGAGAGCGGCGATCAGCGCGGCGTTTCCCGCCTCCTGTCCTGGAATGATTCGGTTGATGATCAGCGGACAGCGGGCGGCAAGAGCCTCCTGAACCATGGCGCCACCGGCTTTGGTGATGACCAGATGGCTGGTGGCGAGCAGCTCCGGCATGCGATCGGTCCAGCCGAAGACGCGTGCGCGTTTGCCGGCGTGCGCGCTGCGCCTGGCAAGGTTGCGTTCCAATTTGGGGTGCGGGCCGCAAACGATGGTCAGTTCGATCTCCGGCATCGCTAGGAGCTTCTCAATCACCTGGCTGGAGGCGCCGTTGCCATGCTGGACCACGTAGAGGATGCGCTTCGGCTCGCCGTGGGTGATGACCGGCGTTGCTTGCGTCTGGGCCAGTTCGTAAAACCACGGGGAAACAGGGAAGCCGCACGCGAAAACCTTTGCCGGTGGAACGCCGGCGTCGTGCAGCACCTTGGCGGAGAGGTCGTTCGGGACAAAGTAATAATCGGACGGCGAGGCGTGCCAGATGGAATTGACGCTGATCGAGTCCGTCACGACCGTGATCTTATGGAACCGCCGTTCCCGGTAGCTTTCGTAGATTTGGTCAATGATGTAGTTGTAGGCCGGGTAGGTTGAGATCACCGCGTCCGGCTCGGTGGTGACCAGAATCCGGAACAACTCCTGTCGCAGTTTGTGAAGCCGGCGCAGAAGCCGGGCCATGATGGAGGTCTGGTCCATGGCGCGGTAGGCGCACCCCCAGAGGCGCGGTGTGTGGTTCACGATGGCCAGGAAGATGCGTTTGACCAGTTCGCAGCGCGCGCCATAGCAGAGCTTGATGAGGTCCAGCACTTCCACTTGCGTGTCTTGGACCGAGTCGAGAAAGGCATCGCGCAGGCTGAACGCGGCCGCGTTGTGGCCGTTGCCGAAGCCCGCCGTCAGAATCAGAATCTTGCGCATAAGTCCAAGCACTCCTTCCAACCCGATTACCGAAGTGACCATAGCGCCGGCATCCTTGCCGGCTTGACTCGGTTTCTGGATTCAAACACTACGCCCCGAACCTAAGTGGTATATGTGACGCCGTGGGTGCGATCAGGTCACGATTCGCGAACATCTTCCGAAGATCGTCGCCAGCGGGAGGGGGTGGGGGAGTTTTGTCACCGAATGTTCACAGGGCCGCCACGGGATTGTCTTTTGAGTCTGCGAGCGTCACGCAGGCTTTTTACTGGCAACGCGAAGGAGACAGTTATGTTCAACGTCCAGAGGACCGTTCAGATCGCCGCCCGGTGCAGGACCGCGCCGGGCGTTGTGGATGCCTTGTTCGATGCGCTCGCCGTTCCCTCCGCCAGGTTGCTGGCATTCAGCGCTTCGGACTGCGAGGGCGAAATCTCGGCCCTGTTGGTCGCCGAAGGCCCCCGCGAAACCCAGGCCATTTTGGAAACCGCCGGTTTCGAGTGCCACGCGGAACCCATCGGCCAGTGACTCGCCGTCCGCCGGAAAAACTCGGAATCCTGCGTAACAAGCCCCTGCGTTTTTAGTGAAATGCGCGCCCGTCATATGAGGATCGGGAGATATGACTGGAAAAACATCTGGCAAGAAGTGGTTCAGACTAATCCGTTTTCTCTCACTCGCTATGGCTAAGGGTTTTCCCTTATAGACAACCTGACATGCTTCTGATACTTGGAAGCGGTGTTCGTCGCAGCGAAGACAGAGTGCGATGATTCTCCGGTACGTGGGAATCAAAGTTCGCTGTCGAGACAGATCGCGAGTCGCGTATTTTAGAACACGCGTCTTTCCTCTGGCAAGGAGACATGAACTCATGGACGGGCTTGGAGCAGACATCGCCGGCACGCAAGAGCGATTACAGCGCTTGTGCGGACGGATAAACATCCACTCGGACCCACAAGGGACTGCCGTGCGTGCGAGGTTGCCGCGGCGGGAAATGCACCCGTGAGAACCTTGCGATTCCTTTTGGCGGACGATCATCAGGTGACCATTGCAGGTCTGCGGAGCGTTCTCGAATCACGGGCGGACTGGCATGTTTGTGGCGAAGCAAGAACCGGGCTTGAAGCAGTCGAAAAGGCCGGTCGTCTGAAACCCGACATCGTGGTGATGGATATCAGCATGCCGGAATTGAGCGGACTCGAGGCGACTCGGCGGATTCGCAGGCTGCTGCCCGCCACCGAGGTGCTGATCTTTACCATGCACGAATCGAGGACGCTGGTTCAGGAGGCGCTGGCCGCCGGCGCGCGTGGTTTTGTTTTGAAAACGGAAGTGAGCCGCCAGTTGATCGCGACCGTGAAAAAGCTGGCCGATCATGTTTTGTCTTACAGCGCGAAAGCATCCGAGGTGGTGATGGAGCCTGTTCAACCCAACGGTTTCACAAGCGCATCGACGGTGATGGAGAATCCCGCGTTGACGCCGCGGGAGTGCGAAGTCGTCCGCCTGATCGCAGCCGGGAAAACGTGCAAAGAGATTGCTGCTGCCCTGAACATCAGCTTTAAAACGGCCGACGTGCACAGGACCAACATCCTGCGCAAACTCAAGCTGCATAATGTCGCCGAGGTGGTTCGCTACGCCATCCACGTCAGGCTGGTGGATCCCTGAGCGGCGCCTGGCAGCCGGGGCCTGATTACTTTCCGTCAGCGTTGATTCTTGGTTCAGTGTCCCTCGTGAGTAAGGGGAAACTCTTAGGGTGAAACCCTTATTACTGATCTAAGGTATCTACCTAATAGACGTCTGCGAACGACATCTGGTATTCAACCGGGCCATAGGAAGCTCGGCAATGAGTAAACGAACACGGAGCACCGGGATGTCCAAAGCAGTGGCGCATGGCCGCTGTTGTTTCCAACGTCCACTCTTACGCCGTTTGTTGCTCGGTGTCACTCCGGGTTTTCAAGAGGCCGTTCGGCGGTTCCGAACGGCCTTTTCGTTTCAACAACCATCCCTTGGAGGTCCGCCCATGAAATTGTCCCTTCGCGTAACAATGTGTATCCTGGCCGTGCTCTGTTTTCTCCCGCTGTCCCTATTGCGGGCAGACGACTGCAACGGCACTGAATACGATCCCGAAACGCAAGGCTGTTGCAACGGGGGAACGGTTTATACGCTGGCCTCGCAGGGCTGTTGCGGCGCCACGATCTATGATTCCACCAGCTACGAATGTTGCTCCGAAGGAGTGGAGCCGATTGGCCAGTGCGGCTGGCAGAGTTGTAACGGCGTGAGCTTCGATCCCGGTTCGCAAGAGTGTTGCAGTGGCACGGTCGTATCGTTGGGGCAGTGTTGTGGTGGCACCATTTTGGAGTCCGGGCAAGCCTGTTGCGGCGGTACCATTTACGATCCGAACTCCTATAGTTGCTGCGGCGGTTCGGTTATAGGTGAGGGCACGTGGTGTTGTAACGGACAAGGCTACGGTAGTGGTCAAGGATGCTGCAGCGGGCAAATCATCAACCTCTCTCAACAAGGTTGCTGTAACGATCAGATTTACACCACGAGCAGTCAGGATTGTTGCAACGACGGCACGATTGTTCCTACAGGGGAATGTGGCTGGCCGGTTTGCAATGGACAACGTTACGATCCGAACTCATACGATTGTTGCGGCGACGGCAGCCTTGTTCCCAAAGGCGAGTGTGACTGGCCCATATGCGGCGGCACGCGCTACGATCCTGCCCCCCCGAGTTATATATGCTGTAACGGGCAACTCTACGATCCCTTTTCGGGTCTGGGATGTTGCAACGGGCAACTCTTCGATTCCAGTCACGGATGCTGCAATGGAGTAGTGTACTCTTACAGCTCGCAGGAATGCTGCGGCAGCACCTTGGTTGACCTTGGCACCCCATGCTGCGGCGAGCAACCCTACGATCCCAACACGCAGGAATGTTGCTCGGACTGGACCGTGGCTCCAATTGGCCAATGCGGCTGGCAGATGTGCAATGGGGAAGCTTACAATCCCAGCACGCAGGAATGTTGTAGTAACACGATAGTTCCTTTGGGCCAGTGCTGTAACGGCACACCCTTTGATCCGAACTCTCAGGGTTGCTGCAACAACCAAGTTTACAACCTCAGCACCCACGAGTGTTGCAGTGGCGGCACAGTGGCTCTGATTGGCGAATGCGGCTGGCAGATGTGCAATGGGGTGGCTTACAACCCTAGCACACAACAATGTTGCGATGGTCAAGTGATATCAAAAACCGAGTGTTGCGACCTGCCAACTGGGTGGGCCTGTTGCAACGGCACCCCTTACGATCCCATCTCCTGGGCGTGCTGCGGCGGTCAGGTTTATGGCACAGCAGGTCAAGCTTGTTGCAACGATCAGGTTTATTCCCCAAACAATGAATGCTGCATCGATTTCTTTAATGGCACTACGGATATTTACGTCGTTGCTTACAAGACCTCAATGGGCAATTGCCCCTCGGTTTGCTACAATCACCAAACCAGCACATTGTCGCTCTACGATCCCGCCATACAAGGGTGCTGCAACGGCGTGCCCTACGATCTCAGTACGCAGGAATGTTGTGCGGACGGGAGTGTGGCTTCGATTGGCCAGTGTCCTCAATAACAGTGTAAGACGAGTTCTGTCCGAGACGAATGCCCAGGAGTGGTGCCGAGCGCAGGAAGCCTGTGGGAGGAACTGTAATTCAGAAGGACGCCGCAACAGCAACGGCCAGAGATTGCAACGAAGGCGCGGTGAACTGAGCCATCACGAGTGATGACTGATTCACGGGGTCTGTTTGCTGCTCTAAAACGAATCTTAGGTCCGACAAAGTCGCACGAGAAACCGACGAACATCGTGCAATGCAAGTGAAAGGATACCATGACTGAAAAGCTGAAGAGTTGGGTTATCGGAGCCGCCTTGGGCGGTTGCATCGGCCTTGCGGCTGGCTACGGCGTGGCGACTGTGGCGAACAACCGGGCGTCGAGCGCGCCGAAGGATGTGAAGACGGCGTGGGATGCGTATGTGAAGGCGCAAAAGAACTACATGGCGGCACTAACCGCGGAGAGGAGAAGTGGTCAGCTTTCAGCTATCAGCGGTCAGCCAGCAGGGGCCAATGGGCAGAGGGCGGCTTTCAACAATCAGCCGTCAGCCGCCAGCGGTCATCCGTCTCCGGTTTCCGATCATCCGTCAGCGGTCGTTGGTCCGAAGGCGGGGACGTGGATTGCGTTCGATGAGAATGTGGCGGACTTTGGGACGGTGGACCAGGGGACGGAGTCGGTGAAGGTGTTTGTCTATCGCAACAAAGGCAACCAACGGCTGGAGATCAAGAATGTCAGCTCCACCTGCGGCTGCACCGTGGGACAGCCGGAGCCGAAGGAGTTGCCGCCCGGCGGCGTGGGACATGTGCGGGTGTCTTTCAAGTCCGGGGCCTTTAGCGGCCCGATCAGCAAGACCCTCACCGTGCAGTCCAACGATCCCACCACACCAACCCTGACCCTGGGCGTGAAAGCCAACGTGCGGACGTTGTTCACCTTGGAGCCGCGCGTGGTGGACTTTGGCGACGTTGAGCGAGGCAAACCGGCGTTCAAAGAAGTGGTCATCAAACTCGTCACACCGGAGACGTTTCAGGTCCAGCGCATTGGCACGACCCATCCGGAGTTGAAGGCCGACCTGATGCAGCAGTCGGCCAAAGGAGGCGAACGGGCCATTCATCTGCTATTCACCATGGATAGCAACGGGAACTTCGGCCCCTTTGCGTATGCGGGCAGAATCTATCTCGCCCGGCCTCAAGGCGGAAACCAAAGTTCAACGGACAAGAATGTCCGTTCTACGGCGGCTCCGTTGGAGTTGATCATCCCCGCAAAAGGAGTGGTGGCCGGTCCGCTGCGCGTGAAACCGGACACGGTGTTTTTCGGGTCGGTGAAACAAGGCAGCACGTTCAAGCCGCAGAAGCTGGTGCTGACGAGCCGCAACGGTAAGGCGGTGGAGGTGAAGTCGGTGGAGACGGGCTTTGAAGGCTTGAAGGCGGCGGTGAAGGCGTTGAAGCCGGGCATGGAGTATGAGATCGAACTGACGGACGCCGCACCGCCGCCGCCAGGATTCTTCCAGCGGACGCTGCACATCCTGACCTCGGACTCGGACGTGCCGATCGAGGTGAAACTCTCCGGCGTGGTGATGAAAGCGATGTGAACGGAGAAGGGGGGAGTTGGCAGATGGCAGATGGAGAGTTGAGCCACGGATGGACACGGATGGGATTTTTGCCCGCTAAATGTGCTGAAGGACGCGAAAGAAACCACCAAGGAGGTTTTCGTGTGCTTCGCGTGTTTGGCGGGCTGATTTATTGAGATGAAACCCGGCGTCATCAAGTCGCTCGTCGCGCAAACGGCCGGCCTGCTCGCCGCCTCGACGGCACTGGCGCTGGCGGTGAACGTGTTTTCGCCCGCGGGGTTGGCAGTGACGCGGGCGTTGACGTTGCACGAACTGGACGCACGCTACGTCACGGCGGAGGAGACCAAGGCGCGGCACGAGGCGGGGCAATCGTTGTTTCTGGACGCGCGGCGGCCGGAGCTGTTCGCGCGCGGCCACATCGCCGGGGCGCAGAACCTTCCCGCCGATGAGTTTGGCGAGCGATTTACGGCGATAGCGGGCTGGCTGCCGAAGGAAGCGGAATTGGTGGTTTATTGCGACAGCAAAAGCTGCTCATTGAGCCGCCAGCTTGCGGACAAACTCGCCGAGGCCGGTTACGAGCGCGTGGTGATATTTCGGGACGGCTGGGTGGCGTGGAAGGAACGAGGATGGGCGGCGGAATGAGGAGGGCCGCAAAGAGGCACAGTATGCACAAGCGGACAGAAAATTCATCAGTGGTTTGTGACACTTGTGCTTTTTCGTGGCAGAGAGACCCATGAGCACGGCCACAAAGAGGTTCAACTTGCAGGACGAGATGGCGATATCACCACTGTCTCGTGATTACTGTGCTTACTCGTGGCTGAACCTTCTGGACCGTCTTGTCCTCGCCGCGGTGTTCATGTTCGCGGGCGGGCTGAAGATCAGGGACCCGATTGATTTTGCGCGGAACATTACGGACTACGATCTGGCACCGGAGGCGCTTGTGCCGATAATCGCGGTGTTGCTGCCGTGGTGGGAAGTGGCGGCGAGCGCGCTGGCGGTGGCGGGGCGCTGGAAGATGGGCGCGCTAACGGTGCTGACGGGTTTGTCGGCCGGGTTCTTCGTGCTTGGCGCAATCACGCTGGCGCGCGGGCTGTCGGTGGAGTGCGGATGTTTTGGTTCCATGAGCGAGCGGGTGGGGCCGGTGTCGTTGAGTGTGGAGGCGGCGTTGGTGGTGTTGGGCGCCTTGTTGTTAAGATGGGAAATCAGGTGCGGAAGGACAAGGGAAGTTAAGCCGCGATGAAGCTCAAAAAAACGCAGAGGATGGAATAGTGGTTGGTGATTGGTAATTGGCGATTCTCCGACGCATGGCACGCCATTCTTCAAGAACCATGACTGCGGGCTTGTTGCCCGGCGCATCACCGGGTGCAACAGCCGGTTCCGAGTGCCACGCGGAACCCGCCGGCCAGTGACCCGCCTGCCGCCCCGTGTTTTCGTTGTTCCACCCTGCCTCTGAAGCATAAAGGTTTTACCTAGGTAAAACCTTTATATCCAACTAAAGGTTCTCCCAATAGACAGTTTTGAAGGTCGTGTGGTATTCAAGCAGGCCATGGAGACTCGGCAATGAGCAAACGAACGTGGAGCATCGGCATGTCCAAAGCGGTGGGGCATGGCCGCCGTTGTTTCCAACGTTCGACTCTCCGGCATGGCGATGAAGGCGATGCAGGAGAGGGAGGTTTTGCCCGCTAAATGCGCTCAAGGACGCGAAGAATCCGCCGAGAAACTTTTCGTGTGCTTTGCGTGTTTAGCGGGCTGGTTTTTCAAAATGAACCCTGTGGTCATCGAGTCATTCGTTGCGCAAACGACCGGCCTGCTCTCCCCGGCGACGGCATGGGCGCTGGAGGCAGGCTGGCAGATACCGCAACGAGTTCCTCGTGAGCGGTGCAGGCAGATGTGCATGCAAGGAGGAGGGAGCGCGAGGAAGAGCTCGCGTCAAGAATCGGTTGGAGCGATTGCGTCTTCGACGTAATCGCTCCACCGTATCTTGATGCTCCCGTTTGCCAGTCTCCTCCAACTTTATTTTCGCACGGCTTTCTCGTTGGGCTTCATTTCAAACATCACCCGCGCCTTTCGGTATGACCGGATGCAACAGCAGGCTTGCTCCGCGGATTGGCGGGGATTAAAGTGCGGCCCATGGCTGCAAAAATATTGACCCTGGCGCTGGTGTGCTGGCTGGCTGCGGCTGTGGCGCCGGCGCAAACCATCCAGCAACTTCAACAGCGGCTGAACGCGGGCAAGGCGGCGCCCGCCGCACCCGCCGCCCGCCCCGCGGACATGCAGTTGGTGGAGAAACCGTGGGAGCAGATCACCGACAAGCAACTGTTCGAGCCGGGGAAAATCGCGCTCGGCGAAAGCCCGTCCAAATGGCACCACGCCGAGACGGAGCACTTCGTCATCCATTTCCACAAGCGCATTGACGCGCAGAAGGTGGCGCGGCAGGCGGAGTTTTACTACGAGCAGGTGAAACGGGACTTGATGGCCGACAAGGACCGTTTTGACCGCAAGAACCATGTCTTCCTGTTCGAGAAGGAAGAGGAGTGGCATCAATTCGTCGCCGACGCGAAGTTCATGGACTGGGCCGCCGGCGTCTCCAGCCGCAGCGAGCTTTATTTTTTGAGCCGGCAGGGCGCGGGCGACTTCGCCGCCGGCACGCTTGCGCACGAGATGACACACTGTGTTTTCTACCGGTTCGTGCCGAGGCGCATTCCGATGTGGTTGAACGAGGGTTTCGCCGAATTCGAGAGCGGCAACGCTTACGCGAAGTTCAAAGGCATCGGCGGCGGCAGTCGCGGCAGCGGGCGCGGCGGCGCGGCGGGCTTTCCGCTGCAAAAGCTGCTGACTGCCACGGAATATCCGAAGGAACAAAGCGACGTTCACGAGTTCTACCGCACCAGCGAGCGGCTTGTGCGGTTCCTGGTGACGAAGCTGGACCGCAACCGTTTCGTGCCGCTGGTCCTGAAGCTCGCCGACGGCGTGACTTTGGACAAAGCGATACTCGAAATCTATCCCGATAGGTTCAAGAGCTTCGACGAGTTCGTGAAGCGCTACGAGAAATCCTAAATATCCATGCCGGACAAAGCCACCACCCATCTTCATCTCGTTTGCGGCAGCGAGGAGTATCTCGTCAAGGAGAACGCCCGCCGGCTGTTGAAGTCGCTTGCGCCCAAAGGTGGCGCGGAGTTCGCCGTCGAGATCGTGGACGGCGCTGTTACCCGGGCCGACGATGCGGTGAAGGCCGTCTATCGCGTGCTGGAGGCCGTGAACACGCTCGGTTTCTTCTCCAGTGAAAAACTCATCTGGTTCAAGGATGCCAACTTCTTCGGCACCGACAAAACGTCCGGCGCCGCCGCGGTCACCGAGGCGGTGGCCGAACTGGTCGCCGTGCTGAAGAAAGGTCTGCCCGCCGGCGTCACGCTCCTCATCAGCGCCGGTGAGATGGACAAGCGCCGCGCGTTCTACCTCGCGTGCGACAGACTCGGCGATGTCGCGGTGTTCGACGCGATTGATCCGACCAGGGACCGGCAGTGGGAGGACAAGGTCACCGATTTCATCGCGGCGCACGCCCGCGCGCTCGGCAAGAACGTCAGCCATCAGGCGGTCGCCCAACTCATCGAACTCAACGGCGCCAACCTCCGCCAGATCGAGACCGAACTGGAGAAGATCGCTGCCTACGTCGGCGACCGCGGCACCATCGAGCCGGCGGACGTGCGCGCCGTCGGCAGCGCCTCGCGCGAAGCCATCGCGTGGAATCTCAACGACGCCGTCGGTCATCGCGACCTCGGCAAGGCGTTGCGGCTGCTCGACCGGCTCCTGTTCCAGGGCGAGGAAGTCATGGGTCTGCTCTTCGCCATTGCGTCGCGCGTGCGGCAGTTACTCATCCTGCGGGAACTGGTGGACCGCAAACTGTTGCGGCCCGGCGGCGAATACATGCAAATCAAGGGTCAGCTTGACCGCCTGCCCGCAAGCGTCCGCGATGAACTGCCGGCCGACCGAAAACTGAACCCGTTGCTGCAACATCCGTTTCCCGTTTTCAAAACGCTCCAGCAAGCCGTCAACTACTCGCGCCCGCAACTGATCCGCGCGATGCAATGGCTGCTCGACACCAACCAGCAACTCGTCACCAGCAGCCTGCCGGACCGGCTGGCGATGGAGGAGTTGCTCGCCCGAATCATCACCGCCAAATGAACCGATTCCGTCAGATATTAGGATTATGGCTCGCCTCGGTTTGCACCGTCGCGATGGCGCAGGAGAGTTATCTCTGGTCGTTTGACCGTGACACCGTCGGCAAACTGCCGTCCTACTTGACGGCGGACCCAACCTGGTCGGTGGCGACGGACACCGGCGCGCCGACACTGCCGAATGTGTTGGCGGCCGACGGCTCGGGTTGCACCAATGCGCTCGGCTCCATCTGCGCCGTGCAGGGATTCAAACTCGAACAAGGCCATCTTTGGACGCGGCTCAACGTCTCCAGCGGCGCGGCAGGGTTGGTGTTCCGGATGCGCGCGGGCAACAACTTCGACGTGCTGATGGTGACGCCCGACACCAGCCGGCTGCAACTGATGGCCATCCACAACGGCGTGCCGCAGGAGCTGGCCGGGTGCATGTTGAAGACCACGTTCGGCCGCTGGCACCGCATTGGCGTCGAACTCGACGGCCGCACCATCGGCTGCTACTTCGATGGCGAATTGCGGCTGACAGCCGCGGAGGACCCGATGAGCGCCGGCAAAGGCTCCATCGGCCTGATCGTCGCGGGCGGCGGCCGGGGGCGCTTCGACGATTTGAACGTGGACATAGCCGCCCCTTCCGAGCCGCCACGCCGCTCGGAGAGCATCATTCAAGTGGCGCTGCTCGGCGACCGGATTCTCGTCGGATCGGCCCTCGTGACGGCGACGGAACTGGCGGATCGTCTGGCGCAGCGGTTCGACAAGGACCAGCGCCTCCTCATCCTCGTGGACAAGGACATCAACTACGAGCGCGTCGAGCAGGTGATGAAAGCCGCCGTCACCGTCGGCTTCGAGAAAATCTCCATCGAATTGCGCAAGTGACGCGCCGCCGCGGGCACTTGGCGGGGACGGGCCGTTTGACTTATGGCCGCCGGTAGTTGACGATAGGGGGTAAACGGAATCACAAAACAGCCGAAGGAGACCATCATGTTGAGCAGTAAAGTAGAGAAGGCGATTAACAAACAGATCCATCACGAATTCACCACGTCCTATGCTTACCTGGCCCTGAGCGCCTGGTTCGCCAGCCAGAACCTGCCGGGCTTTGCCCACTGGATGCGGGTGCAACACCAGGAGGAACTGACCCACGCGGCGAAGCTGTTCGAGTTCGTCGTGGACCGCGGTGGCCGGGTGGAACTCGAAGCGCTGGGCAAACCGCAGGCCGACTACAGTTCGCCAAAAGACGCGATCTCGGCGGCGCTGAAGCTGGAGCAGACCACCACCGCGCTCATCAACAACCTTTACGGTCTCGGCGCGGAGGAAAAGGACTACGCCACACACAGCCGCCTGCAATGGTTCGTGGACGAGCAGGTGGAGGAGGAGAAGAACGTCGGCGAAATCCTCGCCATGCTGAAGATGGCCGGCGACAGCAAAGGCACGCTGCTGATGCTCGATCACAAGCTCGCCAAACGCGGCAAGTCCTGAGCCGTAACGAGAGTTTTGCAGCAACTGGCCGCATCGGCCGGGACAGCGATGTCCGGCCGGTGCGGCCGGTTCTGGTTTTGCGGACGGCGGCGCAGCTTTTGACGATTGACGCCGCGCTTGTTGCGCCGTAGAAAAGATTCCCATGACCGCTGTAAATCCAGCCGGAACGTGTTCGCGCATATGAAAGGATACCCGCCAATGAATGGTCCGATGACTCGCAGGGAGCTTCTCCGATATCTTTCCGCCGCTGGATTCGGCACGGCGTTTGCCAGCCGCGCTGTCGCCGACGAACTCGGCGACGCGCCGAAGGGCAAGATACCGGAACTTCAACCCTTTCCCGTTGTTGACCGGCCGCGTTATCCCGCCACGCTGGTTGGCGGCAGGGTCATCCAGCCCGAGCGGCCGTTGGCGGTGGCGAACGAGACCGACGTGCTGGTCGTCGGCGGCGGGCCGGCCGGATTCGCCGCCGCCGTCGCCGCCGCGCGCGCGGGCGCCAAGACAACGCTGGTGGAGCGCTACGGCTACTTCGGCGGATTGTGGACCGGCGGCATCGTGCTCGTGGTCATCAGCACGCACGCCAGGGAAAACGGCGAGATGGTCAAAGTCGTCCGCGGCATCGGCGGCGAATTGTTGGACCGGCTGGCGAAAGTGGACGGAGGGGTCATCAACCAAGCGCCGGGCAAGTGGAATCCCACGAGCGATCCCGAAGCCACGAAGTTCATGATGGACGAAATGGTCTGCGAGGCGGGCGTGAAAGTGTTCTTTCACAGTTGGGTCGCCGACGTGGTCATGGACGGCAACGCCATCCGCGGCGTGGTGTTCGAGAGCAAGGCCGGACGCCAGGCCATCCTCGCCAAGGTGGTGGTGGACACGACGGGCGACGGCGATGTTTTCGCAGCCGCGGGCGCGGAGCACGAGCAGCGGTTGCACGCCATCGGCCTCGTGCATCGGCTCGGCAACGTGGACCGGGTTGACATGGAGGAATTGAAGGAGAATGGCGTCAAGTCGTTGGGAAGCGCGGAGCCGCAACCGAGCGTCAAGTGGGTCAACCTGCGCGGGCCGAGCACGAACGGCCTCGACGTGAACGAGTTGACGCGCCTCGAGTTCGAGCATCGCCGCAAGATTTGGGAGCATGTGCAGAAGCTCCGCAAAACGTCCGGAGGCGAGTCGCTGTTTCTGTTGCAGGTCGCGCCGCAACTCGGCGTGCGCACGACACGGCTGCTGGCAGGCGTGAAGCAACTGACGTTCGAGGAGTTCAAGGAAGGCCGCAAGTTTCCCGACACGATTGCGGTCGGCGGCGGGCAAAAGCCGACACGGTGCGGCTGGCCCATCCCGTATGGCACGCTGGTTCCCAAGAAACTCGACAACCTCCTCACCGCCGGCCGGAGCATTTGCGTGGACGCGAAGGTCATCGAAGACATGCGGCTGATCGGCGCGTGCCTGACGACGGGCCATGCGGCGGGCGCCGCCGCCGCGCTCGCGGTGAAGGACGGTTGCCGTCCGCGCGACGTGGACATCGCCAAACTCCAGAAATTGCTGACGAGCCAGGGCGCGTATCTCGGCTGAGCCGCGCGCGGGGGGATTCATGGCGACGGCGACGCGGACAGACAACCCATCTCGCAAACTCCGGCTCCTGGGCCGGTGCGCGGCGCTGGTCCTCGCAACGGCGTTCGCCTTGCAACTCGCGCCGGTTCCGCTGGCGGCGCTGAGTCCCTACGTCGCGCTTGGGTCCGCGCTGGCCTTGCGGTCGGCGGGCGTGCTCGCCTTGCTGGCGCTGCCCGTGCTGCTGCTGGTTCTTATCAGCCCGCGATGGTTTTGCCGGCGTGCGTGTCCGGTCGGGCTACTGCTGGATCTGCAAGGCAGGCTTCGACCCTCGGTGACGGCGCGCTGGCTGCGCTGGCCGTTCATTTGCCGGTGGCTCGCGTTGTTGACGCTCGGCGGCGCGTGCGCCGGGTATCCGCTGTTTCTCTGGCTCGATCCGCTGGCCATTTTCAACGGCTTCTTCAGCGCGTGGCGCCAGCCGCTCACGGTCGCGAGCGCGTGCGCCGGCCTCGCGCTGCCGGTGCTCGTGGTGGTGGAGTTGTTTCTGCCGAAAGTCTGGTGCGGACGGCTTTGTCCCTTGGGCGGGTTGCAGGAACTGCTCGCGCTCGGCGGCCGGCGGCTTCGGCAACTTTTCCGCCGCGAACGTCCCGACCCCGGCCATCCGGCGCGGTTGGGCCGGCGCAGTTTTTTTGTCGCGTGCATTGGCGCGGCGGCGGGCGCGGCGACGCGGAGCGCGCACGGCGGGACGCCACCATTGCGTCCGCCGGGCGCGGCGGACGAACAACGATTCACCGGCCTCTGCGTCCGCTGCGGAAGCTGTGTGCGCGTCTGCCCGTCGCGCATCTTGCGGCCCGATTCCTTCGAGCACGGTTTGGCGGGATGGTTCGCGCCGGTGGTGCGATTTACGGAGGATTACTGCCGCGAAAAATGCCACCGCTGCAACGAGGTTTGTCCCAGCGGTGCCATCGCGCGGCTCACGCTGGCCGAAAAACGCCGCCGTGTCATCGGCCCGGCGCGGGTGGACCTCGACATCTGCCTGCTCGCCAACGGCCAGGAGTGCACGACGTGTATCCGGGCCTGTCCCTACGAAGCCATCACCCTCCAGGAGGTCGCGGGCGGCCTCTCGGCCAAACCGGTCGTGGACCTGGCGAAATGCACCGGCTGCGGCGCGTGCGAACTGGCGTGTCCCACGTCTCCGCGTCCCGCGATTCGAGTTGTTCCAAAGCCCGGCGTGCTGTAAGAATCCGCAGACCTCGGCCGGATTCTTGCGACCATGAAAGCCACGACTTCATCCCTGCGTGCCGTTTCGAGCCTGCCGCTCGCGGCGGCGTTCCTCATCCTCGGCTTGTTCAACCTGCCGCCATCGTCGCCCGCCGCGCCGCCGCAACCGACGCGCACGCCGTTGTTGCGCGCCGTGGACCTCAACGTCGGCGAATCGCAGCAGGTGATGCTCGCCGACGGCTCCACGGCCCGCGTGAAACTTCTCGATCTTCAAGAGACCCGCGACGCTCTCCGTGACGCCGTCCGCGTCGCGCGCGTCAAGGTCGAGGTCAATGGCAAGACCGCCACGCTCACCTCGGCCAACTACAACCTGCCGGTCATGGTCGGCGGTGTCCAGGTGGATTGCCCCATCACCAAAGGCTGCAACTCCAACAGCGGCGAAGATTCGTGGGGTTTGCAGAAGGACGCGCGGCTGCGCCTCTGGTTCGGCGGTTCGACGTGGATAGAGCCGGGCACGTTTGTTTACCCGCTCAAGCAGAAATGGTTTGCCAGCGGCACGCAGATGGCGAACGAACCGTGCCACGTGGACGGCGGCGAAGTTCCCGCCAACAAGAAAATCTATTACCACGACAGCCTCGACTTCGGCGGTTGCGAGGGGATGGTCGAGGTGGTCGTTGCCACCGACGGGCTGGTTGTCTCCGCCGCGAAGCAGACGCTGCCCGGCTACGAAGACACGCCGGTGCGCGAGCGCGGCGACGTCGTTTATGTCCTCGACGACCGCGGCTGGTATTATCGCTACAGCCATCTTTGCGAGATTGACGGCGCGATGCGCCCCGGCGCGGCGGTGAAGATGGGCCAGCGCGTTGGCGTGCTCGGCAAGGAGGGCGCCAGCGGCGGCTGGTCGCATTTGCATTTTGGCATCAAGGGCCGCCAGCCATCCGGCAAGTGGGGCACCGTCGAAGCCTACGCTTTCGTGTGGGAAGCCTATGTCCGCCAATACGCGCCGAAACTCATCGCCGTTGCCCGGCCTCATCATCTCATCTGGGCTGGCGACAGCGTCACGCTCGACGGCTCCAAGTCGTGGAGCGTCCCCAAAAGAATCCGCCCCTGCCAGTGGTTCATGGACTTCTTCGGCTGTGTCATGCCAGGCAGAGACATCAACAAAATCCGTTCCTACCAGTGGACTTTCACCGATGACAAGACGGCCAGCGGCCCGACCGTGACGCGTCGCTACACCCAGCCCGGCACCTACAGCGAGATTCTCAAAGTCACCGACTCCACCGGCACGGTCGCCTATGACTTCGCCGTCGTGCAAGTCCTCGACAAGGGACATCCCGACCAACTGATCCCCTCCATCCAGGCCAGCTACTCGCCCTCGCTCGACGTGAAGGCCGGCGAGCCGGTCACGTTCAAGGTGCGCACCTTCCGCACCACACACGGCGAGGAGAGCTGGAACTTTGGCGACGGCACCGCACCCGTCACAGTCAAATCCGACGGCTGCGTGAAGGCGCTAGCCAAGGACGGCTTTGCCATCACCGAGCATCGCTTCGCCAAGCCGGGCGACTACATCGTCCGCGTCGAGCGCGCCAACCAGCGCGGCGAGAAGGCCATCGCCCACCTCTGGGTGCAGGTCGGCCCCGCAGCCAAGTAGCGCCGGTCATCAAGAATTTCTGAAGAGTGTTCCGGCCCGCAGCGGGTGCGCGCCGGGTATTCGGTCGGCGGCGTCATCATTCATGATCGCCGCGTGAGGCGGGCCAAATTTCACTTGGGCACGCGGCTTGCAGCCCGCCCGCGGCGCAGGACGGCGATGAGATAGGCGACGACAGCGAGGTTCAGGGCGAGGACGATGAATTTTGCCGGCGTCGCGTGATGCCAGATTTCATAGAGCTCTAACGGCACCAGCGAGATGGTGATGACGGTGGTGAGGTATTCAGCCCAGCGTTTCTCCAGCCACAAGCCGATGCCTTCGGCCGATAGCAGCACCGCATAACCCAACGCCACGGCGCTGATGGCCTCCAGCGAGTGCGGTTGCAGCGCGCCGAGCTTGATGAGTAGAAGCCGGATGTAATGCGAATGCGCCCGCATCTGCAAGGCGCCCTCCATGTCTCGCACCCACTGGGCCACGTCCTGACTGATCAACGCGTGCGCGGCCAGCGCCACCAGCACCATCAGTACGGCCTTCACGAGCTTGAACGCCGCGATGGCTCTCAGCATCGCGTGTTGATGGCTTTGCTTTTTGTTCGGGTCGGCGTTCACGTGAATCGTTGATTGATCTGTGTCCACTGCGGCGAGGACGCAGCCGAGACTGTAACGGCGGTTGCAGCCCGCCGCCACGGAAAATCGTCGCGACCCGCAAATGTTTTGGCGAACAGTAACGCAAGAACCGATGCTCTGCACCGTTGCGGAGAGGAAATCTCACACATCGCCCCGCATCTCGTGGAGTTTCAAACCAGTGTCAGCGTCTGCGGATGAGCAACTTCTGGAGGCACAGGTTGCGGTCTTGCGGCGGGCGGTAGGCATCGTTGGTGAAAACGAGTTTGATTTCATGCCGGCCCTCGGCCACATCGGTTTGCAGCCAATAAGGACGCCACTCCTCGGACCTCAACTCAATCGTGCCGACCTTGGCGTCATCCACCAGCACATCCACGAGTGGATAGACATTGTCCAGCGGCGTGCCGCGCGCCACCAACTCAAAAGTGTATCGTCCACCGCGAGCAAACTTCGCGCGCACCACCACATGCCCGTTGCTGGCGAGTGTCACGTGATCAGCCGCACGGCTGAACTGGCCCGAGAAGGCTCCCTTGGCTTCCTGCATTTCGTCTGAGCCGAGGAGGTCACCGCGTGCGTCTTCAAAATCCGCGCCCAGGGCGGTCAGCAGCGTCTGGGCGTATTGCAGCGCCTTCCGCGTATTGCGCGACTCGGTGGGCCAGGCGATTTCGTCCACGACGGCACGTCCTTTGCCGATGTCGAACTTCACGAGAAACGCGGGCCGACTCAGCGCGACGAATCCTTCCGCGCCCGCCGGCATCCGAACCACAGCGACCTGCTTGACGTGGAGGTTCCGATCTTCCGGCGGAGCGTAGAAATCATTGATGAAACTGAGCTTGAGCGTGTGTGCGCCGCGTTTTAGTTCACAAGGAGCGGTCAGTGTCATCCACTTGCGGCTGGGGACTGACAATACGTCCGCCACTTCGCCGTCCACGGCCACCTCCATAAGCGGCCACAGGCCGGCCGCCGGGTCGCCTTTGGCTGTGACGCTGATGCCGTAACGACCATCTTCGGGAATGCGGATATCTTGCGTCGCGGAACCGTCGGTGAAAAAAGTGAGTTGTTGGCCGTCGGTTTGCGCGTTCTTTTTGTCATAGGCCATTTCTGACGCGTTCAACTGTTGAATACCCGCCCCGATCAGCCCGCGCGACACGAGGGCATAGTCGGCCACGCCGTCGGCCAGCGGCGTGCGCTCTTCACTGGAGTCTTCATGTTTGCCGAGCCAGTTGAGCGATTCCCATGTGCAGGCAGCCGTCAATGGATCGGCCCGGTTCAGCCAGCGGACGTGGCCGCGATGCGACTGGAGCGCTGCGCTCTTGGGGAAGATGGCGTTGAGCTTTTCCATGTCAGCGGGAGTGAGACTTTGAAAGATCGCGCTGCCGCCGCCCTCGATCCAAGAGCGAATTTTTCCCTGTTGCGCGGTAATTTCCGCACCGCTGCCGCAGATGATCATCAGCCCGTAGCGCGCGAGATCGGCGCTCGCCAGCTTGCCGGTCAGGTCGTCACTTCGCAGCCGAAGCGTCGCGAGCAATTGCTTGAAGTCGGCAGCATCCGAGATCACGCACGTGGCGCGAGTGTCAGGCGCGAACGCCGCCAGATAGTCGAGCGTGTTTTGAAGCAACTGTTGGGCGACCGGTTCGGTCGCAGCTTTCTCCAACAGTCGAAGCTGGCAGAGGACCATCGTGCCTTTGCCGCGCGGCAACTCGACGAGCGGCGCGTGTGACAGGCCCGAACCGCTGCCGGAAACGATGATAGGCCGGCAGCCGCCGCTGGTCGGGCACAGCAGTTCATTGGTAGAGACGCCGTGATCGCCGCGCCAGAATTTCAAATCGTCGGCGCCGACGCCGCGAAGAATCAGATGAGTTGCCATCTGGCCGAAAGTGATCGTCGAAGCGTAGTCGCTCAACGATGCGGACAGGAGATTTCCGGGATACTCTTGCTGCTGGAGCACGAGCACGCGCCCGCCGTTGCGAACGAAGGCATCGAGCCGCTCGCGGTCGGGGTTGCTCTGGCCGACGATGTGCTCGCCGGCGGGCTGCGTTGCGGCTTTCAGCACGCGCTCGCCGACGATGAGCACGTCAGCACTATCGGGCGTCTCGGCCAGCGAGGTGATTTTGGTGAAAGCGAGGCCTTTGGCCGTAAAGCACGCTTCCGTTGTGCCGATGGGGTCATACAGCGCGAGCCGGCACCCCGCCGGCACGGTCAGCCTGGCTCGGGGATGGATGCGGTAAGACTTTGTGTTCTCGAAACAAACACCGCGACCTTCACACCGGAGCGTGACTTTGAACTGCGCGTCGGCCGGCTCGGTCACGGATGGCGCGCGGAATCGAACGGCAATCACCTGATGCTCGGCGGAACCAAGCCGCAAGTGTTGCCGGCCCTGTGCCGTTGGCTTGCCTCCGCAGATGAGACTCCATGCGACCGTGAAATCGCCGCCGGCGAAGGTGTCGTTATACGCAACGAGCGTGCGGCAGACCTCGTCGCCTGCGTAGAAGCGCGAGTCGTATTCTTTCACGAACACGGCATTGGGTTCGAAACAGTCGTGCACCGCGGCCCACAAGGGATTTTTCTCCCGCGCGAGCACACCGCCCGGCCCTTCGAACATCGTCCACGGGCAGATGCCGCTGACGCCATGCCAGCGGTAAGCCTCGATCTGCATCCGCCACGCGCTGGCCTTCGCCAGGGTGTGAGACCCGTCGAGGTTGGCATAGGTTTGGTCGCCGCAGAAAACTGTGTCCGCGTCGCTGTTTCGCGGCGGCGCATACATGAACTCGCCGATGTAGAGCGGCTTGCGGCGGTCCCATTGCCATCGTTCGCGCTCGTCGTCCACAAGCGGGCGATGCATCGGAATTTCACCATCCATCCAGTAGCAGCAGTTCGGATACTGGTTGACGTGTGGATATTCGGGCCAGGGGTAGTGCAACCCGAGCACGTCGGCGGCGCCGCGCGGGTCGAGATCGGCCTCGTAAGTGATCAAGCGTGTCGGGTCCCATTGTTTGACACGATGGCCCATGTCGGCCAGACCGTCTTTGGCAACCGGCGATTTAGGGCCGAAGGTGGCGCAGTGGAGGATTTCATTTTCGAGGCTCCACATCACGACCGAGGGATGATTGCGCAAGTGCTCGACCGTGCGGCGCAGGTGCGTGGCGTAGTTTTCCCAGAACCGGGGGTCCTTGAACCGGTAGTTCTGATCGCACCAAACCGCGCCCTCGACAACAATCAACAGCCCCAGTTCATCGGCGACCTCGTAGAAAAGCTCCGGCCACGGCTGTGTGTGAAGGCGGATGGCGACGCAATGGGCTTCCTTGACGGCGCGATAGGTCGCTTCGATTTCCGCGCGGTCCACCATCCGATGCTGCGGCCAGGTCGAGGTCGCGAGTAAGTTGATCTTCGTGCCGTTGAGGTAGAACGCATCCTTCTCGGCCCAGAGTTCACGGAAACCGAAGCGCGTCGAGCAAGCGTCGTATGTTGGCTCGGCCAGTTCGACGCGCAACTCATAAAGCTGCGGTGAGAGATGGCTCCACAATTTGGGATTGGGCCACGCCTTCGCCAAGGTCACGGCTTGAGTCTCGCCGGCCTTGAGCGCCAGCTTCATCGCAGGCATTTCGATGACCGGGCGTGTGTGCGCGGTAACGGTCTTGCCCGGCACGCCAAGCTCGAAGACCCGTCCCTTCACAACGACTTCGTGTGATGCGGAATCTTCATTCGCCACGGTGATTTCCGCTTCGAGCCGTTTTTGCCGAAACGAGGTCTTCACGAACACTTCCTGGACGTGCACTGGCGGTACCACGCGCAAGGTCACATTGTCCCAGATGCCGTAAAGAGTAAACAAACCGCCGATGGGTGACAGCAGCCGGTCTTGGGGGGTTGAGCGGAGTTGTTCCCAGTTCTTTGCCGCCGACAAGTTCGCCTTTTCGCTGAACACGCTCGTCCAGTCGCAGACGCCGACGAGCAGTTCGTTCGTGCCGCCGAACTTCACCGCGTCCGTGATGTCCACCTCGAACGGTTCGTAGCCGCCGAGATTTCCACCGACCTTGCGGCCGTTCACCAGGATGGTGCTGTTGAACTTCACCCCGTTAAAGCGGAGCTTGAGACGCTGGCCGGTCCAGTCGGCGCGCGCCTCAAACGATCGCCTAAACCAGGCGCGCTCGTAGTTCGTGCCGGAGACGTAATCCGGCACGCGACAAGGCTTCCATGTTTCCTGCGGCGGTTTGGACAGGTCGTCAACCTTTTGCATGAACCAGTCACCATTCAGGCTGACCTCGACCCTGGGTGCTGCCGCCACTGCATGGTGCAAACAGAGGATAGGCAGGATGAGCAAGGCTTTCATAAACGCATTCATGTTGGCCGACGAACGGTTTTTTCTGCGATCAAGAGGCATCTTGCCTCATTCGCCCGACGAAGCAATTCCAGACTTGATCTCGTGCGGCTATCCAAGCTGTGTGTAGTACCCTAGACCACGAAATACGTCGCTTCGGGATGATGCAAGACGATGGCGGCGGTGCTGGCTTCGGGATTGAGCAGGTGGCCGGCGGTCAGCTCGACGCCCAATTCCTCCTTGATCGGCATGAGTTGGAACATCTTCTCCTGCTCGGCGAGGTCGGGCAGGGCAGGGTAGCCGAAGCTAAAGCGCAGGCCGCGGCGCGCGTCGAGCCGCAGCTCGTGTTTGATCCGGTCGTTCATCCACGACGCGACGCCCTCGGCGGCTTCGACGTAGAGGCCATGGATGAAGTAGCTGCGCGTGTAGTCGTTCTTAGCATTCAACTCGTCGCAGATTTCCGTGCCGCGCGCGCCGACGGTGGCAAGCTGAAGCGGCAGCACGTCGCAGCGGCCGCTTGCGACGCCAAGTTGCCGCGCAAACGCGGGCGTTGGCGCGAAGTAATCGGCGAGGCAAAGGTTATGGCTCTGCACGGCGCCGGCCGGCTGGCGCGGGAAGTTGAAGCGCACCACCTCGGTGAGATCGGCGAGCGGCACGCCTTCCGCGGCCTCGCGCGGTTCATAGATGACAAGCGAGTCACCTTCGCTGGCGCACGGGAAGTAACCGTAGATGGCTTTCGGCGTCAGGTAATTGCCGGCGAGGAACTCGTCCTCGAGCTGCCGCAGCATCGGATCGAACTTTTCCTTGATGAGCCGCTCCTTGTCCTTCTCCTTCGACGCGCCCCACTGGAGCAGGAAGAGCGTCTTGCGGTCAATCAGCGGAAAGATTTCGCGCGGGTTGACGTAGGGCACGACGCGCCATCCCCAGAACGGCGGCGCGGGCGATTCGACGCCGAGCTTCACGCGGCTGCGCAACGCGCGCGGGCTGCTGGCGGTGGCGGCGCGCTGTTTTTCGAGGCGCTGAATCATGTCGAGCGATTCGTGCGCGGCCTGGTGCTGGGCGGCGATGGTGTCGCCGCGCGTGGCGGGATTGACGAGTTTGTCGCACCAGTTGAGGCCTTCGAAGGCGTCCTTGGAAAAAAACACGCCGCCGGGATAGAGCTGCGTGCGCGCTTCGTCCACGAAGCCGGCTTTGAAACCGAAGTTGCGGTTGATCGCCGCGCCGCCGATGAGCACGGGAATCTGCTGGCCCTGCTTGTGGAGTTCCTGCACGCAGATTGGCATCTGTTTCGAGGTGGAGACGAGCAGTGCCGAGAGGCCGATGGCGTCGGCTTTCACCTCGATGGCTTTGTTGATGATGGCCGAGACCGGCACCTGTTTGCCGAGATCGAACACGGTGTAGCCGTTGTTGCTGAGGATGGTCTTGACGAGGTTCTTGCCGATGTCGTGCACGTCGCCGAAGACGGTGGCGAGGACGACCTTGCCCTTTGTCGAGCCTTCCTGTTTTTCGAGGAACTGCTCGAGGTATGCAACGCACCGTTTCATCACCTCGGCCGACTGGAGCACGAACGGCAGGATCAACTCGCCCGCGCCGAACTTGTCGCCGACTTCCTTCATCGCCGGCAGCAGGACGTTGTTGAGCACGTCCACTGGCTGGCGGGCGAAGCGCGGTTTCACCGCCGCGAACGCCGCAAGCGCATCGGTCTGCTTCTGCGCGAGAAAATCGGCGGCGGTCTTCTCCGCGTCCGCGTTGCCGAAAAGCACCTCGTTGATGAGCGCCTCGGCGCCGTCGGGTTTGCGGTGGACGATCTTCCAATGAATTTTGCCGGCGGCGTCGAGCGCGGCCAGCGTTTCGTCTTCCTTCGACGGACCGCCGGCCACGACGGTCTTCTGCTGCTCGAAGTAGGCGATGAACCGCGGCAACGCTTCGGCGCGGCGGTTGAAAACCATGTCGTCGGCGAGCGCGCGCTCCTCGCCGGAAATCTCGGAGTACGGTTTGATCTCGGCCGGGTTGACGATGGCGGTGTCGAGGCCGGCCTGCACACAGTGATGGAGAAAGACGGAGTTGAGCACGGCGCGCGCCGGTTTGCCCAGGCCGAAGCTGATGTTGGAGACGCCGAGGCAGGTCAACGCGCCGGGAATGCCGGCCTTGATTCGGCGGATGCCCTCGATGGTTTCCAACGCCGAGCTGCGGAACTCGGCGTCGCCGGTGGCCAGTGTGAATGTGAGCGCGTCGAAGATCAGGTCGTGCGGCTCGATGCGCCAGCGCCGGGTGACGATGGCGGCCATCTTTTCCGCGATGCGAAATTTCAGTTCGGCGGTCTTGGCCATGCCGCCGTCTTCCTTGGAGATGGTGAGCGCGATGAGCGCCGTGCCGTGTTCCTCGGCGATGGGGCAGACGGCTTCGATGCGCTCAAGGCCGTTCTCCATGTTGATGGAGTTGAGCACGGCGCGGCCGGGGTAAACTTTCAGCGCCGCCTCGAACACCTTCGGGTCGGTGGCGTCAATCACCAGCGGCGCCTCGATGCTCTGGGCGAGCTTCTTGACGAGGATGCGCATCTGGTCCGCCTCGTCGCTGCGCTCAGTGACGGCGACGCACACGTCCAGCAGGTGCGCGCCGCTCTCGACCTGTTGGCGGGCCACCTGGACGATGCCGGCGTAGTCGTCGGCCAGCAGGAGCTGCTTGATCTTGCGCGAGCCTTGCGCGTTGACGCGCTCGCCGATGAGCGTCGGCGCCGGGTCTTGCAGGAGCGCCACGCGCTTCATCGCGCTGGAGACGTAGGGAGTGAAGGAGGACATTGAAAATCAGTGATCAGTGAACAGTAATCAGCTCAGCGTGCGTTTGCGTGGGGTGACGCCTTGGAGGGATTCGATGACGGCGCGCATGTGGTCGGGCGTCGTGCCGCAACAGCCGCCGACGATGTTGACGCCGAATTCCTCGACGAACTCGCGCAGGTGCCGGGCGAGGTCGGCGGGCGTTTCGGGATAGAACGCGTGGCCGTCGCGGTTTTCCGGGAGGCCGGCGTTGGGAATGACGCTGATCGGCAGCCGCGAGTTCTCGCAGAGGAAGCGGACCGGGTCGCGCATTTCCCGCGGGCCGGTGGAGCAGTTCAGGCCGATGACATCCACGCGAAGCGATTCGAGCGTGGTCATGGCCGCGCCGATGTCGGTGCCGAGCAGCATCCGCTGCGTCATGTCCAGCGTCACCTGCGCCTGGATCGGCAGGCTGCGGCCGAGGTCGCGGAAGCACTGGCGGAAGCCGGCGATCTCGGCTTTCACTTCGAGCATGTCCTGCGACGTTTCGATGAGCAGCAGGTCGCAGCCGCCTTCGATGAGCGGCTTGGCTTGCTCGGCGTAAATGGCGGCCAGTTCGTCGAACGTGATCTTGCCCAGATCCGGGTCGTCGGTGCTCGGCAACATGCCGGACGGGCCGACGGAGCCGGCGACGAAGCGCGGCCGCTCCGGCGTGCTGAACTTGTCGGCGGCGCGGCGGGCGAGTTGCGCGGCGGTGAAGTTGAATTTGTAAACGTCCCCGGCCGTGCCGTGGCGGTATTCGCCGAGCTTGACGCGCGAGCCGCCGAACGTGTCGGTCTCCAGCGCGTCGCAGCCGACGGCGAGAAACGATTCGTGAATATCGGCGATCACGTCGGGCCGCGAGAGCACAAGCCCCTCGTTCCAGCCTTCGCGGCCTTCGAGGAAATCGTCCTTGCCCAGTTTTCGCGACTGGATGCAAGTGCCCATCGCGCCGTCAAAGACGACGACGCGCCGGCGCACGGTTTCGAGATATCGGCTCTCCATAGAGCTTGCCAAGCTATCAAGCCGCCGCCCGCTTTTCAATCCGCGTCGGAGGAAATTCGCAATTCACCGGAACGAGCTTGCCGGCGGCATCGGACACGTTGAGCTTTGACTGGATGGTGTCCTCGGAGTTGAACAGGGATTACCTGACGTTCGCGATAGACGGGGTGAACCGTTCTTGAACAGTCATCCGATCAACGCCAGTCATGACGACTCGCAAGAGCAAGCGTGTCGCCAACAGTGAAACAGAATTCATTTGGTTTGAAACGTATTGGGCGTGACGGGTATAATACCGGTTGCAGTAAAGATCGCCAAAGGAGCGGTCGGATGTCGTGAAGGCGTTTTAACACCAGACCAAGGAGTTCATGAAGAGGAACTTCGACCGAGAATCGAGGTTTGAACAACAGACAACATCGCCTGGAGCAGATATGTCTTTGTCTTCAGGTTTTGCCGGATCACCCGGCGCCGCGGGATTTTGCTCGAAAGACCATCGCAGCGGACGCATCGCGTTTGGCGTTTTTCAAATCCTTTTGGAGCCTCCTGCGCGCTGTTTCGTGCCAGGGATTGGAATTTGAGTGAAAAGGCGTCTCTTAATTGCGCTGTTGCTCGTTGTTGCAGCAGGCTTGATGCTTGGGCTGGCGGTTCTGCTGCAGCGTCACGCGGGTTTTTCAACGATTCTCGCATCCGGCCCGCCTTCTCCTCATGCCGGCTCGAAACCGCAACCGCCGCTTGCCACCGTGTCCACAATGGCAACCGTCGCCGCGCCGCAGACTCCGGGACAACCCGCGGTGACGGGGCGCTTGGCAAACGCACCCATAACATCCACCTCTGTTGCGACGGCGGCATCATCGGCCGCCGCGCCAACGCCTTCAGCTGCCGGGCAGCCAACATCGCCCCCAGTCCCGCCGCTTCCATCCGCCGCATTCACACTACCGGCGGCGCTGCCGACCTTCCTCACCGATACGAAACCGTCGGTAACCGAGATGTTGTTTCTGATTTTCCATCTGGACAAAGGCAGGCTGACGCTGCAACAGGCGGTGCGAACCGCGGGCTACATGCCGTTGCCGGCGGCGACACCGATGGTGGCTGGTATTTATCACCGGCTGGTGTCCGCGAACGGAACGGTGCTGGCACAAAGCGTGTGCGTTGACCCGGCCATTGTGTATCACGATTCACCCCGGGCGGATGGTTCGGGCCTGTTGGAGGGCGGGCGAGTGCGGTTGGAGAGCGTGGACTTCGATGTGCGTTATCCGGCGTTGCCCGGGGCGAGCCGGATCGAACTGTATCAGGTGGACGCCACCACGGACGTTCGCAGCCTGGACCAACGGGCCAAGGGATTTTATGGATCGTTTCCATTGCCTTAACCGCTGGCGAAGTATCGGCATGGCGGCGCTGCTGGCCGGCGGCGGATGGCTGTCTGCTCAGACGCAGGTGACCAATCCACCGCCGTTCATGACGACGAATTACTGGACTGGACCGATCAGCGAACGTATCAACATCGTCGTATTCGGCGACGGCTATCAAAGCAGTGAGGCGGCTCTGTTTCAGACCCATGTCACCAACGTCGTGCTCAACTATCTTTTCACGATCGAACCGTTCCTCTCCTACCGCTCCTACCACAACGTGTTTTCGATCACGACGGCCTCGGTGGAATCCGGCGCCGATCATCCCTCCAGCAGCGTGGTGCGGGACACCTATTTCGACGCCACCTTCGACACTTCGGGCATCGCGCGGTTGCTGACGCTGAAACAGGGCGGCCGCGTTTACTCGTTGTTGAGCCAGTTCTTGCCGGCCTATGACGCCGTCATTGTCATCGTCAACGACACCACCTACGGCGGTTCAGGCGGTTCGGTGGCAGTGACTTCGGTCAATTCCCTATCGCCGCAAATCGTGATCCACGAATTCGGCCACTCCTTCGGCAGCCTCGCCGATGAATACGATACCTACACTCCCGGTTACTCGCCCGCGGAAATGGTCAATTGCACCGCGCAAACCAACCGCGCGCTGGTGAAATGGACGGCTTGGATCGATGCAACCACCCCGGTGCCGACGCCGGAAGGCAACACCAACTACAGCGCGGCAGCCGGTCTATTCGAAGGCTGCATGTATACGACGACGAATTGGTTTCGCCCCCATTACAATTCCTGTATGCGCTCCCTTGGCCAGCCCTATGGCCAGATCAATATCGACCAGTTGGTCAAGCGATTCTACAACCACACGCCGGACCATATTGACCCGTTCCGTACGTTCAACCCCGCCAGCACCAACTTGACCTTCAATGGCATCCAATCGCTGCCGTTTAGCGTCGCGCCGATGCAACCCAATGGCCACAGCCTGGCGGTGGCGTGGTCGTTGGACGGAACAAACCTGACCGGCCAGACGGCCACCAACCTCAACTTGTCCACCGACGTGATCGGGCTTGGCAATCATACCCTTTCCTGCCTCGTCTCTGATCCCACGGCTCAGGTACGCATCTACACAAACACCTATTTCGCGACCAACCCGCTGCAGAAGACGGTGAGATGGACGCTCTCCGTCCAAACACTCGGTCCGCCGGTGATCACGACGATCTCATCGCTGCCGGCGGGCACCGTCGGCGTCGGCTATTCGCAAACGCTCGCCGCTACCAACGGCACGCCGCCCTACACGTGGATCGCGACCGGAGGCGCGTTGCCCGATGGGCTGACACTGGCCGCCAACGGATTGCTCAGCGGCACGCCGACCGCCGCCGGCGCCTTCAACTTCACCGCGCAAGTCACCGACGCCGTCTCCGCCACCACCAACGGCAATTTTGCGCTCACGATCAACCCGGCGCTGGCCTTGCTGTCTGCCGTCTCGCGCAAGACCCACGGCGCGTCTGGCACGTTCGACCTGCCGCTGATGCTCGATCCGACCAGCAACGCGACCGTCGAACCGCGGCTCGGCGGGCCGACCACGCTCATTTTTAACTTCAATACCAACGTCGCGGCGGCCAGCGGCGTGCTAAACGCGGGCAGCTTCTCGCTCACCAACGTCACCTACAGTGCAGCTTCCATCAGCGACAGCAACCTGACGTTGAACCTGACCAACGCCGTGGATCAGTCGGTGGTCACGGTGGTGCTCAGTGGCATCACCGACCTGGCGGGCAACCCGCTGACGGGCACCAACGCCGTGCGCATCCGCTCCCTCTACGGCGATGTCAACCAGAGCGGGACGGTCAACGCGGTGGACTTGCAGCAAGTGAAGAACAACCTGCTGGCGACACTGACCCCGGCGAACTTCCTCTGTGATGTCAATTGCAGCGGCACCATCAACGCGGTGGATTTGCAACAGATCAAGAACAACCTGCTGCACACGGCGTCGTTGAGCAGCGGCGGATCGAGTCTGGTCGTCTCCGGTCTGTCCATGACACCGGTGTTGGCGGCGGCGACGCTGGGCGAGGCGTTGGGCGCAACCAATCTGACATGGAGCACGAACGGGGATGCCGTGTGGACGCCGACGATTGCGGCGGACGGAAGCCCGGCGGCGTGGAGCGGGCACATCGGCAATCTGAACGTGTCGTGGGTGGAGACGACGGTGACGGGGCCGGGCACGCTGAGTTTTGACTGGATGGTGTCCTCGGAGTTGAACGGGGATTACCTGACGTTCTCGATAGACGGGGTGAATCAGCCCGGAGCGATTTCGGGCGAAGTGAACTGGCAGACGCTGACGTTCGTCCTGCCTGCCGGCGCGCATCGACTGACGTGGACCTATGCCAAGAACGCTGCCAATGCCGCCGGCTTTGATGCCGGCTGGTTGCGGCGGGTCGTTTACCGGTGACGCAGAAGAAAGCCCGCCTGATCTCCGGGCGGTTTGATTTTCAAGAGCGAAGCGTTGCGCGGAAACTCAGACAGGCGCCATCACAGCGGCTTGACGACGATGGCTTTGGGATAGACGGGGCAATGGGACTGGCAGACGCCGCAGCCGGTGCAGCCGTCGGCTTTCACCTCGATGTAGGTGTCGGCGTGGACGCCGATGGCGCGTTCGCCGACGGGGCATTTTTCAATGCAGGTGTTGCACTCCTGTCCCATCGTTCGCAGGCAAAGCTCCTGCGCCCATTCGGCCAGACCGATGCGGACGGACTCGACGGCGATTGGCGTCAGGGCACCCGACGGGCAGGCGGTGGCGCAGGGCACGTCTTTGCAGAGGACGCAGGCTTGCAGTTCCGGATCAATGTAAGGCGTGCCGCTCAGTTGCGGATCATCGCTCTGGTAAACCTTGATCGCCTGGACGGGGCAAATGTCCACGCATCGGGCGCTGCGCGAGCAGATTGTCAGAAAATCATTCTCCGTCTGCGCGCCCGGCGGCCGCAGTAGCGTCGGACGCCACGGCGTTGGCGGTGGCGGAGGAGGCGGAGGGTTCACGAGCTGGTCGAATCTCTCCAGCGGCCGCTCCATCGTTTCCGCCATCGGTTCCACGACGCGATTCAGCAACGCGCGGAAAAACTTCCGCCGGTCACCACTGCGTTTCTCAAAAGGTTCCAAAGCCATTTCAACGTAGCATAGCATCTTTCGCGCCGTTTGTGGTGGGAAAGATGCTGTCATCACAAGGGGTGTGACCGGTTGAAGAACGAAGCAGGTGAGGTTGTCCCATGTCCACTTCATCAAGGCTGGATGCATCCACTTTGGTTGAGCGTGAACGCGCTCATTGGGGAGCGCGAAATTGCGCATTTGGCGACGCCAGATGGCCCATTGGCGTCACAGTGTATGTTTGTAACCAACGGCATGTGAGATTGTTATGTGCCACACTTTCATTAGTGGCACGCCAGATGCCATTCTAGTCCCGCCCGACTTGCTGATGGGCGATGGCTGCACTAGTTTGATCCACCTTTCCAGGCAGCGCCGTGGTTTTTATGTGAAGAGTTTTGACGATGCAGACCGAAAAAATTGATGATTTGATCTATGTGATTGCCTTTGCGTTGGGCGGACTGGCCTTTGCGCTGGGGCCGATTGTGATTGCCCGGCTGCTGGCCGCGCGGAAAACGCGCCAGACGATCAACAAGACCGGGCAATTCATCGAGTGCGGCGTGGACCCGATTGGCGACGCGTGGATTCGCTATAGCGCGGTCTATTATCTGTACGCGTTGGTGTTCATCGCGTTCGCGGTGGACGTGCTTTATCTCATTCCCGTGGCGGTTGTTTACAACCGGCAATTTGCCATCCGGGATTTTGTGGAAGTGGTGATCTTCGTCGGGATTCTCTCATTGGTGATCGTCTATGCCTGGAAAAAAGGTGTGTTTGAATGGAACCTGAAAAAACCTGCGCCCAAGACCTCTCCCAAATCATAAAATTTGCGGCCTTGGATGATTTGCTGGCTTTGGGGCGCGCCAATTCGCTGTGGCCGCTGACCTTTGGCCTGGCCTGCTGCGCCATCGAAATGATGGCGGCGGGCGCGTCGCGCTTTGACATCTCGCGCTTTGGCGCGGAAGTGTTCCGGCCTTCGCCGCGGCAGGCCGACGTGATGATCGTGGCCGGCACGATCAACAAGAAGATGGCGCCCGCCGTGAGGACGCTCTACGACCAGATGCTGGAGCCGAAGTGGGTCATCGCCCTAGGCAACTGTGCCATCTCCGGCGGCCCGTTCGTGTATCCGGGTCAATACGCCGTGGTGGAAGGCGTGGACAAACTTTTCCCGGTGGACGTTTACGTTCCCGGTTGCCCGCCCCGGCCCGAAGCGCTCATTGAGGGGATTCTTAAGCTCGAAGAAAAACTGACCGGCAAACGCCGGTGGCCGAAAGTCATCTCCCAGTGATTCATTCGCTCCAAGAACTCGCGGATCAATTCAGCCAATTGATTGCGCACGATTCGACGCTTTCTGAAACGCCGGCGGCTGCCGGCGTTTCCTCGCCGCAAGACGCCGCGGCAAGTCCGGCTCCGACGAATCCGGTTCAAATGGTGGATCACGCCGCCAAGGGCTTTCATCTGGACGCCCGCGTCCGGCCCGCCCGCGTGGTGGCCGCCGCCGCGCTGTTGGATCAGAACGGCTTCGCGATGGATGCCGTCACTGGCGTGGACTGGATTGCGGAAAACGAGATGGAAGTGGTTTACGATTTTTTTCATCCGGCGCATGTGTGGCGCGTCGTGGTCCGGACGCGCGTCCCGCGAAGCCAGCCGGAGGTTCCGACCATTTCGGAAATTTATCCGGGCGCCAACTGGCACGAGCGCGAGACTCACGAGTTCTTCGGCATCGCCTTCCTCGGCCATCCGAACCTGACGCCGCTGCTGTTGCCGGAGGACGCGACGTATCACCCGCTCAGGAAGGACTTCGTCGCGTGAGCACGTCGCAAGTCATTCCCGCCCCAGAGCAGCCCCACGAGACGTTTGTCCTCAACGTCGGCCCGCAGCATCCGGCCACGCACGGCGTGTTGCGGCTGAAGCTGACGATGGACGGCGAATACATCACCCGCGCCGAGCCGGTCTGCGGCTACATCCATCGCATGCACGAAAAGATGGGCGAGAACCGGACGTGGGCGCAGTATCTGCCCAACACCGGCCGCATTGATTATCTTGCGGCGATGGCTTACGGCCATGCTTACGTGGCGGCGGTGGAACGGGCCGCGAAGATCGAAGTGCCGCCGCGCGCGGAATACATCCGCGTCATCACGACCGAGCTGAACCGCATCTCCAGCCACCTGGTTTGGTTCGGCGCGTTTCTGCTGGACCTCGGCGGCTTCACGCCCTTGCTCTACGCCTTCGACGACCGGGAAAAAATCCTCGACCTTCTCGAAGCTCTCACCGGTTCCCGCCTGACCTACTGCTACTATCGTTTCGGCGGCGTCTGCAACGACGTGGATGATGATTTCATCCGGGGTGTCCGGGAGTTTGTGGCCGGGATGTGGCCGCGGATGAAGTTTTATCGCGAGCTGGTGACCGACAACATCATTCTGCGCAAGCGGCTCATCGGCATCGGCGTCATCAGCGACGAGATGTGCCGCAAATACGGAGCCACCGGCCCGGTCATTCGCGGTTCGGGCGTCGGCTACGACGTGCGCAAAATGGAGCCTTACTCCGTCTATCGCGATCTCGACTTCGACGTGCCGGTGTTTTCCGAAGGCGACTGCATGGCGCGCTACCTGGTGCGCATGGAGGAGATGGTGCAGAGCCTGCGCATCGTCGAGCAGGCGTTGGATAAACTGCCCGCCGGCCCGGTGATGACGAGCGGCGTTCCGCGCGTTCTCAAACCGCCGGCGGGCGACTACTGTTTCGCGGTGGAAGCCGCGCGCGGGCGGTTGCTGGTGCGGATCGTCAGCGACAACAAGGAGATTCCCTATCGCGTCCGATGGCGCACGCCGTCGTTCTGCAACCTCAGCCTGTTCGAGGAGGCGAGCGCGGGTATGATGCTGCCCGACGCCCTGGCGTTGCTGGGCAGCCTCGATCTCGTGATTCCGGACATTGACCGCTAGGAACGCGACATGAGCCTCCCCGAACCTTTCCGTTTATTGTCTTTCCTGGTGGGCGTCATGGCCTTTGTCGGCTTCAACGCCGCGTATCTGGTCTGGGTGGAGCGCAAGAGCGCGGCCCGTTTTCAGCGGCGCCCCGGGCCGACCGAAGTCGGCTACGCCGGACTGCTGCAACCGATCGCGGATGGGATCAAGCTCCTGTCCAAGCAACTCATCGTTCCGCCCGGCGCGGACCGGATCTTGTTCATGGTGGCCCCGCTGATGGTCATGATTCCCGCCATGATCAGCCTCGTCGTTCTCCCCTTCGGCGGGTCGCTGATGGCGAGGGACATCAACGTTGGCCTGTTGATGATGTTCGCGTTCGGATCGATCAACGTCATGTCCATCATGCTCAGCGGTTGGTCCTCGCGCAACAAATACGCCATCATCTCGGCCGCGCGCATCGTGTCGCAGGATGTCGCTTATGAAATCCCCATGCTGCTGGTCGTCATCACCCTCCTGATGATCACGGGCACCATGAACCTCAACGAGATCGTGCAGCAACAGGAAGGCTGGTTCTGGCACTGGAACCTGTTCCGGCTCAACGTGAATCCCCTCATGCCGTTGACGTTCCTTATTTTTTTCACCTGCATGCTGGCGGAGATCAACCGCGCGCCGTTTGACATGGCCGAAGCCGAGAGCGAGCTGGTGGCGGGCGCGTTCACCGAGTATGCCGGCATGGGGTTCGGCGTGTTCTTCGTCGCCGAATACGCCAACATCGTTGTGGGGTGCTCGTTCGCGACGGTTTTGTTTTTGGGCGGCTGGCAAAGCCCCTTCGGCCTCTGGTCCGGCGTCTGGTGGTTTCTGCTGAAGATGTATGCGCTGGTGTTCACGGTGATCTGGGTACGCTGGACCTTTCCGCGAACGCAATTTTACAACCTCCTCAATCTTTCCTGGCAACTCCTGATTCCAGCCTCGCTGTTCACCCTCATCCTGGTCGCCGCGATGATGAAGTTCCTGTGAGCATGAAAATATCTCTCAAGGGAATCGGCACCGGGTTTCGCAGTCTGATGACAGGCATGCGGATTACGATGGGGCAGTTCTTCAAACAGCCGGTGACGGTGCATTATCCGCACGAGACGTTGACGATGCCGCCGCGTTTCCGGGGCCACATCGAACTGGTGCGCGATCCGCAGACCGGCCGGGCGATCTGTTACGCCTGCAAAGCGTGTGAGAAGAGCTGTCCCAGCGATTGCATCATCGTCGAAGGCGCCAAGCGGGAAGGCGAGAAGCGCAAGTCGGTGACGGAGTTCAAGCTCGACTTCACCAAGTGCAGCCTCTGCGGTTCCTGCGTCGAGGCGTGCAAGAGCAACGCCATCCGCTTTTCCAAAGCCTACAACCTGGCGAGCACAAACAAGGACGAGTTCATCATGGACTTGTTCCAGAAACTGGAGGCGGAAGGGCAGGGGGGCGAACCGCCGAAGCCGGCCGCGTCGGAAACCGCACCGACCCGGACGGAGCCGCCGAAGCCGGAACCACCCAAGGAGGAGGTTAAGTGAACCCATTTCCCGCCTCCGACTACATCGTCGCCGCCTTTTTTCTTTTTTGCATTGCCACGACTGTCGGTGGCGCGTTCGTTGCGATTCTGACGGCGCGCGTTATCCGTAGCGTCTGCGGCCTGATGATCTGCTGCGTCGGGTTGGCCGGACTTTACTTTTTCCTCAACAGCCCGTTCCTCGCGTTGATGGAAATCTTGATCTACATCGGCGCCGTTTGCGTCACCATCGTGTTCGCGGTGATGCTGGCCGAGCCGGACGAACCGCCGTCCGGGCAGAATCACGGTCCGGGCGTGTTGTGGGGCGTGGTGGCGCTGGTGGTGAGCGCGGCAATATGCTGGGGATTGTCGCAGTTGAGCCTGCGCGGGCCGTGGGTGGCGCCGGCCGCCCGGGTCAACGACGGCTCCATCAAGGCCATCGGCGTTTCATTGCTCACCACCTACAGCATGGCGTTTGAGCTGATCTCGCTCGTGCTGCTTGTTGCCATTGTCGGCGCGCTGGTGATCGCCCGCACCGGGAGGACCAAACCATGAATCTCCTGCACGCTTACGAACAAGCGGACATCTACCTGATCGTCGCGGCGTTCTTGCTGGCGACGGGCGTCTTCGGTTTGATCCGCCGCCGCACACTCATCGGCATGTTGATTTCCGGCGAACTGATTTTTTCCGCCGCGTCGCTGAACTTCATGGCGCTCAACTGTTTCAACGCGCCGGACCCGGCGGCCGGCCAGGTCTTCGCGCTGTTCATCATGGGCCTGGCGGCGGCCGAGGTCGCCATCGTGCTCAGTATCATCATTGCCGTTTACCGGAATTACCGCTCCATCAACGCCCGGGAGCTGACCGAACTCAACGGATAGCATGGACACACCGCACGACATCCGATTGCTCCTGGCCGTCCTCGCGCCGCTCGTGGGCGCGGGCTTGGTCATGGCAACCGGCAAGCGGCCCAACCTACGCGAGGCGTGCTCGTTCTTGGCGGCGCTCGCGCTGTTCCTCGTCACGGTTTCCTTGGTGCCCGACATCCGCGCCGGCAGGACGCTGCACTTCACCGTGTTCGACTTGCTGCCGGGGCTGAGCGTTTCATTGCGCGCCGACGCGCTCTCGATGATCTTCGCCGTCTCGGCGTCGTTCCTGTGGTGCGTGACGGTGTTTTACTCGGCGGGCTACATGCGCAGTCTGGAAGAGCACGCGCAAACACGGTTCAGCGCCTGCTTCGCGCTGGCGTTGTTCGGCGCGATCGGCTGCGCTTTTTCCGACAACCTCCTCACGCTTTACCTTTTCTACGAAATTGTCAGCATCACCACCTATCCGCTTGTCGCGCACCATCAGGACGAGGAAGGCTACGAAGGCGGCAGGAAGTATCTCGTCTATCTGACCGCCACGGCCAAGGGCCTCGTCCTGCCGGCGATGGTGCTGCTCTATGTGCTCGTGGGCAACCTCGACTTTGCGAACAACATCACCACCGGCATCCTGCCGGCGGGCGTCCATCGCGGCATCGTGACCGCTCTCTACGTTTGCTGCGTCCTCGGTTTCGCCAAGAACGGCGTGATGCCGCTGCACCACTGGCTGCCGGGCGCGATGGTCGCGCCGACACCCGTCAGCGCGTTGCTGCACGCCGTTGCGGTCGTGAAGGTCGGCGTGTTCTCCACGGTGCGCGTGATGCTCTACGTCTTCGGCACGAAGACGATGACCGATTTCAATCTCGGGCTGCCGACCGCCTACTTTGTGTCGTTCACCATCCTTGCCGCGTCCATCATCGCATTGAGCAAGGACAACCTGAAGGCGCGACTGGCCTACTCCACCGTCAGCCAGCTTTCCTACATCATCCTTGGCGTGGCGTTGCTGACGCCCGCCGGCATCGAGGGCGGCTTGATCCATATCGCCAACCATGCCTTCTCCAAGATCACGCTGTTCTTCTGCGCCGGCGCGATCTACGTGGCCACGCACAAGAAGGACATCTCGCAGATGAGCGGACTCGGCCGCGCGATGCCGTTCACGTTCGGCGCGTTCGCCATCGCGTCGCTGAGCATGATCGGCGCACCGCCGGTCTGCGGTTTCGTCAGCAAGTGGTATCTGCTCAATGGCGCGCTGGACGCCGGCTCCATCGGCATCTTTCTCGTGTTGCTGGCGAGCACGATTCTCAACGCCGCCTACTTCGCGCCGGTGGTCTTCGACGCGTTCTTCGGCAACCCGTCGGCGGAGGACGTGAAACACGGTTTCAAGGAGGCGCCGCTGGCGATGGTGATCCCGCTGAGCCTCACCGCCGTCATTTCGGTCGTCATCGGCTTTTATCCCGACTTTTTCATGAACTTTGTCCGCGCCGTGCTGCCATGAAACTCGTTCAACTCATAGATTTTCTCCGGGACCGGCTGAAGACGGTCGTGCGCGTTTGCTTCGTGCTACTGGCCGTGCTCGTGCTGCTGGACGCGATTCCGGCCCTCGTGGACAAGGAGCACGCCCACACGTGGGTCGAACACGTGCCGGGTTTCTGGGCGGTGTGGGGTTTCGTGGGCTGCGCCATTCTCATCATTCTTTCCAAATGGTTCGGCCATCTCGGCATCATGAAGCGGGAGGATTACTACGATGAGTAATCTCTGGATTCATCCCGCGTTGATTCTGATCTTCGGCGGCCTCCTGCTGCCGGCAGTGCCGGCCCGGCTGAAGAAGGGCTGGCTGCTGCTTGTCCCGCTGCTGGTGTTCCTGCGCGTCTTCAGCATGGCGAAGGGCGTGTTTGGCGTGGTGCATTTCCTCGACTGGACGCTGACCTTCGGCCGCGTGGACTCGCTCAGCGCCATTTTTGGTTACATCATGAGCCTGACGTGCATCATCGGCACGCTCTACGGCCTGCACGTCAAGGAAGATGCCCAGCACGCAGCCGCGTGGTTTTACGTGGCCGGATCGCTCGGCGTCATCTTTGCCGGGGATTTTCTGACGCTGTTTTTGTTTTGGGAACTGATGGCGTTCTCCTCCGTCTTCCTCGTCTGGTTCCGCCGCCGGCCGGAGTCGCTCGCCGCGGGTTACCGCTATCTGCTCGTCCACGTCGCTGGCGGCGTGGCGCTTCTAGCCGGCATGGTGCTGCATCACCAGGCGACGGGCAGTTGGGACTTCGTCACGTTCGACGTGCATCATCCGACACTCGCCGTATGGCTGGTGCTGATCGGTTTCCTCCTGAACGCCGCCGTGCCGCCGCTGCACGCGTGGTTGCCGGACGCCTATGCCGAGGGCACGTTCAACGGCTCGGTGTTTCTGAGCGCGTTCACGACGAAGACGGCGGTCTATGCACTCTGCCGCGGTTTTCCCGGCATGGAAATCCTCGTTCCGCTCGGCGTCATCATGGCGCTCTACGGCGTCGTTTATGCCGTGCTGGAGAACGACTGTCGCCGACTGCTCGCCTACCACATCATCAGCCAGGTCGGCTACATGGTGGCCGGCGTTGGCCTTGGCACGCAGATGGCCATCAACGGCGCCTGCGCGCACGCCTTCGCCCACATTCTTTACAAAGGGCTGCTGTTCATGGGCTGCGGCGCGGTGCTTCACATGACCGGGCAGAGCAAATTCACGGAACTCGGCGGCCTCTACAAAAAAATGCCGTGGGTGTTTGTCTTTACGCTGATCGGCGGTCTTTCGATCTCGGCGTTCCCGCTGTTCAGCGGGTTCGTCAGCAAGTCCATGATCGTTTCCGCCGGGTTCGAGGAGCACAAATTGTGGGTTGGCTTCCTTCTCATGCTCGCGTCGGTGGGCACGTTCCTGCACACGGGGTTGAAAGTGCCTTACTTCATCTGGTTCGGGAAAAATCACTGCAAGCAGGAGACGTGGGACCGCGCCGCCGAGCCGCCCTGGAACATGAACGCGGCGATGATCGTTGCCTCCGCGCTCTGCATCTTCATCGGCTGCTACACGCCATATCTCTACCGGATGCTGCCGTATCCCGACGTGGCCGGCGAATTCCATCCCTACGCTTCCTACCACGTCTCCGAGACGCTCCAACTTTTGCTGTTCACCGCCGTCGGTTTCTTCCTGCTGATCAAGAAGCTGACGCCGGAGCCGACCATCAGCCTCGACACGGATTGGTTCTATCGCATGGGCGGCCGCATCTTCCTGTGGTTCGCGAAGAAACCGATCCAGTTTGTTGATACCTGTGTCGGTGAGGTCTATCGGGTTCTCGGTTTGATTCCGCTAATGATCTCCGCGCGGCTCGCCGGCAAGTTCGACGATCGCGTCATTGATGGCGCGGTGGACGGGCTGGCGGCGGCGGTTCGCGGCATCGGCGGCCGACTCCGTTTCGTCCAGCGCGGGCAGATGCAGGAAAACTTGGCGCTTGCGTTCGCGGTGGCCGCCGCGCTCATGGTGATTTTCCTGTTCGCTTACAACGCTTTCGCACGATGACCTTCCCAAATCCCAACCCGGATTTTCCGATTCTCAGCGTGCTGGTCTTCAGCCCGCTGGCCGCGGCCGCTCTCGCGGCGTTCATCCGCAGCGAAAGGCTGTTGCGATGGTGGGCGCTCCTGTGCACCACGGCTATCGCGCTCGTCTCGCTGTCGCTCTGGTGGTGGTTCAACCCGGCAACGGCGGAATTTCAGTTCGTCGAACGCCGCGCCTGGATTCCGTCGCTGAAGATCAGTTACGCGGTCGGCATTGACGGCATCAGCCTGCTGCTGGTGTTGCTGACGACGTTGATCATGCCGCTGTGCGTGCTTTGCTCCTGGCGCTACATCACGACGCGCGTCAAGGAGTTCATGGTCTGCCTGCTGATCATGGAATCGGCGATGGTCGGCGTGTTTTGCGCGCTCGATTTCATCCTCTTCTTCGTATTCTGGGAAGCGATGCTGATTCCGATGGCGCTTCTCATTGGCGTCTGGGGCGGCCCGCGGAAAATTTACGCTGCCATCAAGTTCTTCGTATACACCATGACCGGCTCGGTGCTGCTGCTCGTCGCCATCCTCGCGCTTTATTTGAAGGTCGGCAGCTTCAGCATCCCCGACATGATGGGCCGCAACTTTGCGCCGGAGTTCCAGTGCTGGATTTTCCTGGCGTTTTTCATTTCGTTCGCCATCAAGGTGCCGATGTTTCCGTTCCACACGTGGTTGCCGGCGGCGCACGTCGAGGCGCCGACCGCCGGCAGCGTGGTGCTCGCGAGCGTTTTGCTGAAGATGGGAACCTACGGCTTCCTGCGGTTCTCGCTGCCGATCACGCCTTACGCGACGCACGTCTTCATGCCCTACGTCCTGTGGTTGTCGGTGGCGGCGATCCTCTATGGCGGCCTCACAGCGCTGGCGCAGAGCGACCTGAAGAAACTGGTGGCCTATTCGAGCGTGGGTCACATGGGCTTCGCGACGCTCGGCATCTTTGCGCTCAACACCAACGGCATCGAGGGCGCGACGCTGGTGATGATCAACCACGGCGTCACCACCGGCGCGCTGTTCATCGCCGTCGGCATCATCTACGAGCGGCTGCACACGCGCGACCTCGGCGCATCGGCCGGCCTCGGCAAGTTCATGCCGGTGTTTGCCGGCTTTCTCGGCGTCTTCTGCCTGTCGTCGCTGGCGTTTCCCGGCACGAACAGCTTCATCGGCGAGTTCCTCGTCCTAGCCGGCGGCTTCAAGGTGTCCACGCTGCTGGTGATTTGCGCCGTGCCCGGCGTGGTCGCCGCCGCCGCCTACATGCTGCGCATGTTGCAGAAGGTCGCTTACGGCGGCGTCCGTAACCCGGACCATTCCGGCCTGGCCGACCTGAATCTCCGCGAGGTCGTCACGCTCGCGCCGCTGCTGGTCTTTGTGTTCTGGATCGGCCTGCATCCGCAGCCGTTCATTCACGTCATGCACGCCAGCGTGCAACACCTGCTCGAACAAACCAACGGGTCGTTGGCGCCCGCCGCCGTCGCGCTTCGATAAGAAACATGACTGCTTTCACCTTCATGGCTTTCCTTCCCGAACTGCTCCTGATGGGCGGCGCGCTCGCTCTGTTTTTCGTCAGCCTCGGCGAGTCGCGCGCGCGGCAGGCGAAGGCTGTCGCGCTCGCCGTCGCCGTTGCTCTCGTCGCCGCCTGCGTGCTTTGTTTGGGACAGCAAGCCGTTCTTTTCAGCGGCGCGTATCGCGTGGACCTGTTCTCGCAGATTTTGAAACTGGTGTTTGCCTGCGGCTATGTGTTGATCTTGCTCCTCGGCGGCGAACTTGCCGACATCCGCGACGAGGTGCGGGCGGAATATTACCTTTTCCTCACGCTCAGCGTCAGCGGCCTGGTCATGCTCGTGAGCTGCGTGGACATCCTCACGCTTGTGATCGCGCTGGAGTTGTCGTCGTTTCCGCTTTACCTGATGGTGCCGATGCGGCGCGAGCGCAACGGCCGGCGCATCCAGATGGAATCGGCGATCAAATACATCATGTTTGGCATCGCCGCCAACGGCATCATGCTGTTCGGCATGAGCTACCTGTTTGGCCTGACCGGCACGACCTCGCTGCCGGTGATGGTGGAAAAACTGCGGCCGGTCATCGCTTCGCCGCTCGCCATCGCCGGCCTCGCCATGACGTTGTGCGGCCTGTTTTTCAAGCTCGCCGTCTTCCCGTTCCACTTCTGGACGCCGGATGTTTATCAAGGCGCGTCCAACGAAACCGCCAGCCTCATTGCCTCGCTTTCCAAGGTTGGCGCGGTGGCCGTGCTGGTGCGTTTCGTTTCGCTGGCGTCGCCGGACAACCACGCGATCGTGTTGCTCCTGACGCTGCTGGCTATCGCGTCCATGTTTTACGGCAACCTCATCGCGCTCATCCAGAAGGACCTCAAGCGGCTGCTCGGATTCTCCGGCATCGCCCACGCCGGCTACGCGATGATCGGCTTCGTGGCGCTCGACGAGGCCGGTTACGCCGCCGCGATTTACTACATCGTCGGCTACCTGTTCATGGTGCTGGCGTGCTTCGTCGTGATCTGCAAAGTCTCGCGCGACGGCGCCAACGTCGCGATGGACGAACTGGCCGGCCTGTACCGCCGCTCGCCGCTGCTCGCCGTGACGCTGATTGTGGGTATCTTCGCGCTCGCCGGCATGCCACCGTTCGCCGGCTTCATGGGCAAACTCACGCTGCTCTCCGCCGCGCTGGCCAAAGGTCACCTCGCCCTCGTCATCATCGCTGTCGTGAACACGGCCATCGCCATCTACTACTACCTTTGCGTCATTCGCGAAGCCTGTTTCCGCGACGCCGGCACCCGGCCCGCCATCGCGCTCGACTGGCCCACGCGCGTTCTCTGCGTGTTGTTGATGGCCGGCATCCTCGCGCTTGGCGTTGCTCCGGCGCGCATTCTCGATGGCATTTCCTCTTCGCTCGCTTCGGTGAATTTGCCGTTGACGAAGGTCTCCCAGCGCTGAGGCCCGGCATCTTTGGAGCAGGGCAGGGAACGTCGCGCTACGGCGGCTGCTGGTCGTTCGGGCCGGCATAGACGGACGGCGCAGCGCGCCGTCCCTGCCTTGTGTTTATCTGGCCAGCGCATGAAATATTTTCGCCTAATCCCTTCTTTCCCACGCACCTTTCAGGCGGATTAAAGACCGGCTGTGAAACCGCTCAATCAGATGCGTGAAACTGCGCAAAGCCCCACGCGTCAGCGCGGAAACACCCCCGGAAAATCAATGATAACTCCCGATATTTTAATCGGTTACTGCGTTGAGCCGGTGCGTTGGCACATGCCCTGCGTCTTCGTTGCATAATTGTTACGGAGCAAATGAAAGGCAACGCTGTGAAGAGAACCAATTTCAAAACAACGATTATCGCGGTCTTCATGACGGTCGCGCTTTCGATCTTCGTGTTCTCATGCGCGACGATTGACCGGGTGGTGGTCGCCCCGCCCATGATACCCGGCGCGAAATACGTCGGCTCGGAGACGTGCGCGCCGTGCCACGAAAAAGAAACCAAGGATTTCAAGATCACGTCCCACTCGCGCGTCACCATTCCCGATCCCAAAGGCAAGCGCGAGAACGTGGGCTGCGAGAGTTGCCACGGTCCCGGCAGCCTACACGTCGAGGCGGGCGGCGAGCGCGGCAAATTCATCGTCAACCCCAGCAAGAAACCCGACGCCTGTTTCCAATGCCATTTGGACAAACAGGCGCAGTTCAACCTGCCCTATCACCACCCGCTCAAGGAAGGCCGGATGACTTGCGTCAATTGCCATAATCCGCACGGCGAGAATATCAAACTCGCCAAAGGCCTGTTTGTGGGCCGTGTGAACGCGGACTGCGCGCAGTGCCACCGCGAGCAGGCGGGGTTCCATGTATTTGAACACCCGGCGTTGCGCGAGGGGTGCACGACCTGCCACGACGTGCACGGCTCGATCAACCCGAAGATGTTGAAGCAGCGCGATGCCAATCTCTGCCTCAGGTGTCACACGCAAGTGCCGCAGGCCGGGGCCGCGCCGAGGTCCATCAACATCAACAACTCTGATCACACGGCGCGTTTGTCCCAGGGCGCGTGCTTCAGCGCCGGCTGCCACACGGCCATCCACGGTTCAAACGTCAATCCCCATTTGCGTTACTAGTCTGAAAGGAAAGCCCGGATGAAGAAACTATTTTGCCTTACGCTGCTGGCGGCGCTCTTCTGTTCGGTGTTGCCCCTGCGTTCCGTGGCCGCCGACGAAGCGGCGAACAAAGAGTCGGAGCCGGAATTCACCATCACGCCTGTCGTCACCTTCTCGGATGTGAGTGGCAACAAGTCCAAGTTCCGTGAGGACACCTGGACGCGGGATGGCTGGACCGGAGGCCTTCAGAACTTCGATTGGCACCGAAAGGTCGACAAGGATACCGAGTTCAGCCTCGGAGGCCGCGGGATCATTGATCAGCGCGATTACGACATTCAAATGGATCTGACGAAGCACGATTTCGGATTTATCCGGGGGGGCTTCACCCAGTATCCGAAATACTTCGACGCTGCGGGCGGCTATTATCCGTTGTTTAACGTCCCGTCCATCAATCTGTCCAAGCCGGCGGACATGGACATTGGCCGTATTTTCTTCGAAGCAGGTTTGACCCTGCCCGACATGCCGAAGATTACCTTTGGCTACGAGCATCAATACAAAGACGGCACCAAGTCCATGGTGGAGTGGGGATCGGTCACAGAGACTTTGCCGGCCTCGGCGGGATCCTTCCCAACCGGTTCCGTCAGCAAGAAAATATTGCCGGGTTTGAAAAACATTGATGAAAACGTTGACCTTTTCAAACTGGGCATTGATCACAACATCGGGTCGCTGAACTTGGGCGATAATTTCTATTTCGAGAAATACAACAACAATACCTCCCGTTTGGATGACTCGAACTATTATCTGACTCCTACCGTCACCGGTGGTGTGACCTATCCTGTGAACTCTTCCAAGTTCACCGTGTATAATGAGGAATTCCATCACGACATGTTTGCCAACACCTACCACATGGACCAGCATATAAATGACAAGGTCTACTGGTCGGCAGGCTACATGTTCACGGCGGTAGAGGGTGGCGGGGCATTCAGCTCGGCGAATCTATACAATGGCGCCCTTGTAGGCGGCCTCCCCGCCGTGTATGGCACCGGCGACGCGTATTATAACATTCCAGTCATCAACATCAACGAGCATTCCAGTGTCGGGAACCTGAACCTGATGGTCGGGCCGTTCAAGGACCTGATCGCCTATGCAGGTGTTCAGGGAGAAAAGACGCACACCGAGTCGTTTATGTATGGCAATTTTGCCACGATTACAGCAGCCGGTTCTCCGGCCACCACAGCCGACTATCGTGATGCCTATACGGTTCTCGACAAAAAGAGCGTCGAGGAAAGCCTCGGGGTTCGTTACACGATGATTCCCTATACGACTCTCTATGCCGAGGCGAAGTTTGCGGAAGATTCCTACGGACAGGATGAAACCCAAATTGACTTTACCACCCCCGGCAACTCATACGGAAGCTCGGTTGCTACAGAAGTTCTCAAACAGCAGTATAAGGCGGGATTCAACACGTCGCCTTGGGCGCGGATGACGTGGTCCACGCAGTATATGCACTCGCGCAATCAGAACGACTATGCTCCTCTCGCGCTGACCGGCGCGGCCAACACCGCGGGCAATGCGTATATTGGGTTTATCAAGGACCTGACGTTTGACACGGATGAGGTCAGCACCAAGCTGACCCTGCGTCCCTGCTCCCGTGTCAGCTTGACTTTGAAATACCAAATGACATCCACGGACATCAAGAGCCAGAGCCTTAATGGGACCATTCCCGCGTGCCAGTATTACCAGAATATTTACAGCATGGGCGCGACATGGACGCCGATCAATCGTCTTTTCCTTACGGGGTTGATTTGCTACCAGGATACCTTGACGACGACCTTCGACAATGGTTCCAACACCGTCCTTCCCTTCCGCGGCAATGTTTACAGCGTGATCGGCAATGCGGGCTACGCGCTCGACATGAAATCGGACTTGGATTTCCAGATGACTTACTCGCACAGCGATAACTTTGTCAATAATGGCGGCTACGGCCCCACTCTTGGTCTCGCCACCGCTGCGCTCAACAGTGCCCAATACGGTCTCCCATACATGGTCAGCGATGATTTGACGAACGCCTCCATTGGCTGGAAGCACCGTATCAACGACCACACGTCGGTGGGTGTCCGGTTTGGATTTTGGAATAACCATGAGCCTTCCAGCGGCGGCATCAACGACTACTCGGCGTATGTGGTCAGCGCGAGCTACACGTTCCGGTTTTAACCGCCACGGTTGTTTGTTGCAGACCACCGTCACAGAACAAAGTCTAACGAATATAAATGGCATCCGCACGATGCGGAGATCACAAGGAAGCAGAACATGAATACCAAATGGATCGTCTCGCTGGTGTCCGTTGTTTCACTCGCCGCCGCCGCGTTCGGCGGGCCGGCTGCCGGCCAGCCGCTGACGCTGGACTTGGGCAAAGGCGTGAAGCTGGAGATGGTCTGGGTCGCGCCGGGCGAGTTCGACATGGGCACCACCGGCGACGGCGATGACGCCAAGCCCGTGCATCATGTGACGATCACGAAGGGTTTCTGGATGGGGAAAACCGAAGTGACTCAGGAGCAATATGAGGCGGTGATGGGCAGGAATCCTTCTGGCTACAAAGGGGCGCGGAATCCGGTGGAAAACATGAGTTGGATGGATGCGGTGGCGTTCACCGTCCAACTCAACGGCATGGGCATTCTGCCCGCGGGCGCCGCGAGCCGCCTGCCGACGGAGGCGGAGTGGGAATACGCCTGCCGCGCCGGCACGACCACACGGTTTTATTCCGGCAGCAGCGAATCCGATCTGGCGCGCATCGGTTGGTATGGCGCCTCGCGCGTGCTGCTCTACGGCGGCAACGCGGGCAAGAAGCCGCATCCGGTCGGCGAGAAAGAGCCGAACAAGTTTGGTCTTTACGACATGATCGGGAACGTTTGGGAGTGGTGTTCCGACTGGTATGGACCTTACGTCGGCGGCGGCGCGGTGGACCCGACCGGCCCCGCCATCGGCACGAAACGCGTGCGGCGCGGCGGCGCGTTCCCGAATGCGCAGGGCTTTCTAGGCTCGGCGGTCCGCGGGGCCAGCTTCCCTCAGGATAAAGTCAGCGCCTTCGGATTGCGCATCGTCTGCGGTCCGGCGCAATAAGCCGTCTGGCGGTCACACGGCATTTTATGATCACTCGATTCAGGATGGCGTTGATTCTGGTTTTGATCGCGCTCTTGATCGTGCTGATCACGGCCTACATGCTTTGGCGCGAGAGCCGGCTGCCTTCGCTGTGAACTTCCGGCGGGAGGCCGGCCAACCGCCTACGGCATCAGGTTGAACTTCTGCAAACGCCGTCGCAAGGCGTCGCGTTCGATGCCCAGCAGTTCCGCGGCTTGGGTCTGGTTGCCCCCGGCGCGTTCCACCGCCAGACGGACCAATTCCCGTTCCACATCTTCCAGTTTGACGCCTTCCGCCGGCAGTTCCACCGCGCGCCGGCCGCCGCGCGCCGCGCCCGATTGAATTTCCGCCGGCAGATGCTTCGGCAGCACCGCCTCGCCGGCTTCCAGAAGGACGATCCGTTCGATGGCGTTGCGCAGTTCGCGCACATTGCCGGGCCAGCCGTAGCGCAACAACGCCTCCTGCGCCTCCGGCGACAATTGCTTGAGAGGGTGATTGAACTCCTGCGCAAACCGCCGCAAAAAATGCTGGGCCAGCAACACGGCGTCCGCCGGATGCTCGCGCAACGCCGGCATCCTCACGGAGATGACCTTGAGCCGGTAATACAAGTCCTGCCGGAATTCGCCGCGCGCCACGGCGGTTTCAAGGTCCTTGTTGGTCATCGAGATCATCCGGACATTCACGCTGATGTCCCGCGTGCCGCCGACGCGCCGGAACTGCCGTGTCTCCAGCACGCGCAACAGCTTCGCCTGCATTGAAAACTTCAGGTCGCCGATTTCGTCGAGCAACAACGTCCCGCCGTCGGCCAGTTCCATCAGGCCCTTCTTGGTCGTCTTGGCATCGGTGAAGGCGCCGCGCTCATGGCCGAACAACTCGCTCTCGAACAGGTTCTCCGCCAGGGCCGAGCAGTTGATGTCCATCAACGGCTGGTCGGCGCGGGCGCTGTCGAAATGAATCGCGCGCGCGGCCAGCTCCTTGCCCGTGCCGTTCTCGCCTTCGATGAAAACGGTGGTCGCGTTGCTTTGGGCGACCTTGGTGATCAGCTCCCTCACGGCCTGCATCGCCGGGCTGTCGCCGACAAGATTATTCACGTCGAAGGTGCGGTGTTGCTGGCTGCGCAGCCGCGTCACCTCACGGCGCAGTTTCATTTCCTCCAGGGCTTTTTCCAACTCGACCCGCACTTCTTCAAACTCGAACGGCTTGCAAAGATAATTGTGCGCGCCGAGCCGCATGCACTCCACCGCGCGGGCCACGCCCGTGTCGGCGGTCACCACAATGACCGCGATGTGGCGTCCCAGTTTTTTGATTTCCTGCAACACCCGCACGCCGTCCATGCCAGGCAGCCGCATGTCCAGCAACACCACGTCATGGCCGTCCTGTCGCAACAGGTCCAGTCCCTCCTCGCCCGTGGCGGCGCACTCGACTTCGTAACCGTCGCGCGAGAGCTTTTGTTCGAGCGACCAGCGGACGAGTTTCTCGTCGTCTATCACCAGGACTTTGGCTTTCGGCATGACAATCTTTCAGTGTTTCGGTTCGACTGGCGGCGGCGCGGCCGTCTGGAGTTGCGCCACCGCCTGATGATAAGCCTCGGGGACGCCGTCTTTGCAAACTTGTAATTCGATGGCGAACTCCGTGCCTTTGCCCGGCTCGCTTTTGACGGACAGGTTGCCGCCATGTTTTTCCACAATCATGCGGGTGATGGAAAGCCCCAGACCCGTGCCGCGATGCTTCGTGGTGAAAAACGGCGAGAAGATGCGGTCCAGATGTTCGGGCGGAATCCCAACGCCCGTGTCGCGCACCGTCAGCCGCACCGCCGGGCGCGTGGGGGAAATATCCCCCCCTGCTTGGCGATCGTTCCCGGTCGCGGGAACCGGCCCAGCCAGGGGCGCCGGCCATTCGATCAGTCCGGCGCCGACCGTGAGAGTGCCGCCGTCGGGCATGGCCTGGATGGCATTGAGCAGAAGGTTGAGGACGGCCTGCTGTACTTGCTGGCTGTCAACGCAGATCGGCGGCAGCGCCGGGGAAAAGTTTTCGACAATGCGGATGCGCAGTTTTTGTGCATCGGGCCGCACGAGCGCCAGCATCGGTTTGATCAGTTCGCCAACGTCGGCGGGCGCGATTTCCGGTTCGCGAAGCCGCGCGAAGTCCAGGAGACTGCTGAGTGTGGAGTTGAGCCGGGCGATCTGCCCGTGGATCTCGTGGACCACCTCACCGTATTGGGTCTTGCTGTCGGCGATTTCCGAGAGCACTTCCACGGCCGCTCCGATGCCGGCCAGCGGATTGCGGATTTCGTGGGCGATGCCGGCGGCCAGCTCGCCAATGGATGCGAGTTTGCCGGCCTGCTGGATTTGTTTTTCGTGCGATGTTTTCAGCTCGCGCTGGGCGGCGTCCAGACTGTCCACCATCGAGTCGAAGCCGCGGGCCAGTTCGTTGATTTCGTCGAAGCCCTCCGGCCGGGCGCGAACGCCGAGATCACCCGCCTGCACGCGGCGCATGTGCCGGAGCAGTTCGCTCACGGGCTGGGTGACGAATCGCACAATGAGCAGCCACAACACGATACTCACCAGCGCGAAGATGACCACGCCGTAAACAACGAGCAGGTTCCGGTTTTCGGTGATGGCGGCTTCGGCGGGCGCCATGGATCGCTCCAGCACGATCGCGCCCACAAACGCCGCCTCCTGGCCGTGGCAGCGTTCACATTTGGGTTCCTTGCGCACGGGTCGCATGGTGATGGCCAGTTGCTGGCCTTGCTCCATGCGCGTGCCGTGCAGGATGCGGTTGCCGGCAAACAGCTCCGCCGGCATTTGGAGGGTCGTCACTCCCGCTTCCGACGCGTTGTCGGAGAAGACGACCCGGCCGCTCACATCCGTGATGCGGCCGCGGACGATCTCATGGGAGTCTTTCAAATCCTGCAGGAACCGCTGAGCTTCGGAATGCCGGCCGCTGAGCATGACGTCTTGCAGATATTCGTGAACCAGACTGGCGGTCAATGCGTTCTGGGCCAGCGTGCGCTCGTGCCACCAGGTGCTCTGAACGCGAATCACAAAGTAGGTGTAGATGGCGATGACCACGGCGACCGTCAGGCCCACCGCGAAAAGCGTTTTCGCAGTGAGGCTGCGACGCAGCAGTGTGCTCAGACTCTTGTTGTGAACTTGCATAACCGGCTTTGATCACGGTGCCAGCCCGCTCAAAAAAACACCCATGTGGGCGAACCGCAAGACCAAAAGCACCCGAACGACGACGGGCGGGGCGCCGGTGGTCAGAGTGAGCCGCCGTTGTGGCATTCGCTGCATTTCATTGAAGGATCGAGGTCGCCGCCGGGATGCGCGAACGTCATGCCGCTGGCACTGCCCTTGTTCAGATCGGCGCCTTTGCCCTGCGCGAAAATAATGTGGCAGGCCTTGCAGTCGCCGGCCTGGATCATTTTCTTTTTGTCCGTGGCGCTGACGTGCTGGTTGTCGTGGCAGCGGAAACAGCCGGCGGAATCCTTGTGGCCGACATTGTCCGGGTAGGCCTGCCACGACGCTTTCATGTCGGGAAAAATGTTTTGCCGGTAGATGTCCTGCACGACGCCAACGACGGCGTGGATGCGTGGCTCGTTGGGATACTGTTCGGCAAGTCCGGCGGCGATTTTCTCCGCGGCTTCCTTGTCGCTCGCGTAGATCTTGGCCAGCACGGCGACGGCGTTTTTCTTGATGGATGGCAGCGCGGGATCAATCTTGCCGAGCGACATGGCGAGGTCCACGGCGGCGTCGGGCGTGTGGAGCTGGTGGCCGACGCGGTTGTGGCAGTCGAGGCAATCCATCCGGCGGATGGCGAACTTGGACGGATCGGCTTTGAAATCCGGCGAGCGATATTCCGTGACCGCGCCGTCGGCCTCGGTTACGCGCACCCAGGGGATGACCTGGCGGCGCTCGTCGGTGGCGACGAACTCGATCTTGCGGGCGACGTTCATGTGGTAGTGAATGCCGCCGACGGGACCGTGGTCGGGATCGCAGCCGCCGACGTTGATCAGCAGCCGCACCGTGTAGGGCGTGTTGTCCTTGTCGGCGAGGAAGTGCGCGTAGTTGCGGTCGAGGATGCCGATGTAACGTTTCTCCCAGTGGCACTCCAGGCAGGTATCATGCGCCGAGCGCATGTTCTTGACGGGCGCCGGCACGGGTTTGGGATAATTGCCGCGCAGGACGCCGAGGAGTTGATGAGTGCCTTGAAGCTTTGCGCGCACGAAAGCCTCCGCGCCGGGGCCGACGTGGCAGGCGGAGCATTCGACCTTCGCGTGCGGCGAGTGCAGGTAGGCGGTGTATTCGGGCCGCATGACGGTGTGGCACATCCGGCCGCAGAAACCCACCGACTCGGTGAAATGATAAGACCGATAACTGCCGACCGCCGTGACCAGCAACAACAGCACCGCCCCGACCGCGAAGATTCCCATGACGCGCCGCTGCCCTGGCTGCGAGAGATCAATCCGCAACGGCGGTATCCTGCCCGGCGCCGCGTGCGCGAACGCGCGCCGCTCAAGCCACGCGCCGAGCAGACCGAGCAAGAGGCCGAACAGCAGCACGGCAGGGGCCACGAAATACGTCAGCAGACCCATGTAGGGGTTGGAGAACGGCGCGAACGAATCGAGCACGAACAGCAGCAGGAACGCGAAGAACGCGCTCACGGCAATCAACAACCCGGTCAAGCTGATCCAGTTTCGAAAGAAGGCCAGCCGCGAAAATTGTGAAAATTGTTTTCCGTTGTTATTCATGGTCTTGGGTTGAAGCGAAACTTTTGCGCGTCAACGACACAGCCTTTGTGATCGTTGCGGCGGCGATTATCAAGATTTTCCTGAAGCCCGGCGTGGACGGCCGGGCCGGCACCGGCTCAACTCGCAGGTGCGTTCTGGCTGCGAGCGGCGGTCATCTCCGATCGAGGCAGGAAGAGGTGGATCAGCACGCTGACAATCGCGAACGGCAACAGCAGCAGGATGATCGAGGTCAGCAGGCCTTCCTGGCCGACCAGTTCCAGTTTGTAGGTGGTGAAGCCGCGCAGACTCTTTGAGAAAAGCTGGCCGCCGATGACGACGTTCCACCGCATCGCAAAGATGCCGACCAGCACCAGCACGCTGCACAAGAAATAAACGAATTGCCGGCGCTTGTCGCCCGCCTTGCAAACGATCATCCCGGTCAACAGCGCCGCGGGCACGAGCATGCCGAGCAACACCTGCACCACGCCCAGCGAGAAGATCAGTTTGCCCGACACGAGCAGTTCCAACACGTTCAGGGATTCGTCGGCCACGTAGAGCCGGTGAATCCAGTCGAGCGCCTCGACGGAGAAATCCACCACCAGCGCCGTGAGCAAACACTTGCCGATCGTCTCCATGCACGGCAAGTCCACCGGCACGCGCCGGACCCAGCACGTCACCAGATACAGAAACATCAGCAGCGCGATGCCCGACACCATCGCGGAGAAAATAAAAATAATCGGCATCAGCACCGTGCCCCACCAGGGATTGGCCTTCACCGAGCCGAAGATGAAGCCGACATAGCCGTGCAGCAGGAACGCCGACGGGATGCCGATGATGGTAATGGCGCGGCCCATTTTGTCGTCCAGGCGCAACGCTTTCTCGGAGACATCGTAAACGCCGAGCGTCAACACCCGGTAGAAAAACCGCTTCAACCCCGTGGCGCGCTCCGACCATTCGACGAAGTCCTTGCGGTAATCGAACCACAACTCCAGCAGCAGCACCGCCATCAGATACCACGCATAGACGAAACCGAAGATCGCCATCGGCGACGTGACGTGCGGCGTCATCATCACCTCGTAGCATCGCTCCGGATGGCCGAGATGGAACAGCAGCGGCATCGGCGCCACGAGCAGGAACGACAGCGCCGTCAGCAACGAGAGACGGTAGGTCGGTTGCAGCGACTTCACGCGGAACACGCGCTCCAGCGATGCCATGATAAACGCGCCCGCGACCAGACCGGTGATATATGGGTAGCAGACGATCAGCACGCTCCAGAGCAGGTTCAGCTCGTTCGGGTAGATGAACCCTTCCACGTGCTTGAGCAGATCGGCGTACCCTTCGTTGGTCTCCAACAACATCGGCAGCAAGGTCATCGAACTTCTCCATCCAGTCCCGCATAGTACACGCGCGGCTCGGTGCCCAGTTGCGGCTTCAACGTTTGCAGTTTGTGCGCTTCGTAAAATTTTCTCAGCGGGTTTCCCGGCGACGTGTCTTTCAGATCGCCGAAGATGCGCGTGCCGGTCGGGCACACCTCGGCGCACGCGGGTTTGAGGCCGCGCGTGATGCGGTGGTAACAGAGCGTGCACTTCTCCGCGGTGTGAGTGACCGGGCTGATGAAGCGGCAGCCATACGGGCACGCCTGCACACAGAAGCCGCAACCGATGCAATACTTCGGATCCACCAGGATCACACCTTCCGGCGAGCGGAACGTCGCGCCGACCGGGCAAGCCTGGTCGCACGGCGAGTAGAGACATTGGTTGCAAAGCTTCGGCACAAAAAACGATTTCAGGATTTCCGTCTTCGGGACCAGCGACGGCGGGAAGCCGGCGATGCCGCCGTTGGGCGAGTCCACCAGCGTCGCGCCGCGCGCCTCTCTGTCGCCGGGCTTGACGCGCTTGATGATGTAGCGCTCGACCCACGTCCGGAAATAAGCCGGCTCGCGCGGCACGTGATTTTCCTTCTTGCACGCTTCCACGCACAAGCCGCAGCCGATGCACTTCTCGGCGTCCATCGCCATGCGCCAGGCGTGCGCCTTCGGATCGTAACCCTCCGGCGCGGGCGCGGAGGCGGTGGCTTGAACGGCCGCCTTCACGCGCTTCACGGTGAACAACGCCGCCAGCCCGGCCACCGCGCGGCCGATCGCGCCCAGCGCCTGACGACGAGTGGCTTTTTCGGAACTCTTCATGGCGCCTCCGTGGGTTGATGCGGCAAGTGGCACGCGACGCATTTCTCTCCAGCGTTGTGCTCTGCCGGATTCACCTGCGGAAACTTTTCCGGCTTTGACGGATCCGCCGCGTGACAACGGATACAAAACATGCCGTCCGTGATCTTCGGCGGCTTCTGGGAGGAATTGTCCGCATGCGCTCCCTGCGGACCGTGACAGCACTCGCACGACACGATCCTGTGTCTGGTCTTCGCCAATTTGGCCACAACCTCCTCGTGGCAATCCGCGCAGGCCGCGGCGCCGCCATACGTCGTCGGCGTCGCCGACAGTTCGTTCAAGAAGTCCGCCCGATACCAGCCGTATCGTCCAAAGGAGGCAGGCACCAAAAAATGCCGCGCCGTGAAATACGACGCGACGATGGCCACGGTCAACAGCACCAGGCGCGCAACTTGCGGAGGCATCTTGGGTCGCAACATAGAGTCGTGTCTTCAGCCCGCGCTCAACCGAAATCAGATTTGATGGCGCGGTTCGGAATCGAGAAATGCAGGACTCGTGCCAATGAACCTGCACCAAACAGCAACCAGCGCGACCATCGCACATTATCGACGATTCGTCGAGTTTTTGAAGTTGCGATGGCCATGGAGGCTTGCGCAGTTTCACGCATTCGATTGAGCGATTTCACCTCCAAGCTTGGGTGCGGTCGAGCCGCCGCCGGTCAGGCAAAACCGAAGATGGCGGCCAGCCGCTGTTGAGCCACTCCATCGCGCCATTCCGCATCGTAGCCCGTGGCGGCTCGACGAACGGTTTTTGCGGCGAGTCGGGGATATTCCTACGCTCTCCACATCCTTTCCCGACATGTGAGCCTGCGCTGTCTGAAGCAACGTGGGGGGTGCAAATGGTGGAGCGTATCCACTGCGGGGAAAGACAATGAAAAGGGACTGGAAAACCAGCGGGCGGCGCGAAGGGCAGGCGCTTGTGTGGTTTGGGGAGCGCCAAGACAAAAATATCGCGAAATGTCCTAGACGACATGGGGGCAAATCGATAGCATCAGGGCGTGAATTCGCAGAAGGGTTTGGCCGGTGTTGGGTGTGTGGGATTGAGCATGATTTGCCGCCGAGCCATGACCCTCCTTGCCCCGAACAAATCGAGTGCGACCAGTGAAAGCACATAAGGATGTTGTTTTGCGGGAATACCGTATGCAAACGGAATCTGTTGACCGGCGCGTCGTGACGACGCGCCGAGGTGGCTGGTTGTTGTGTTTGCTGCTGGCGGCGCTGTGTGGAACGCCGGCGCTGGCGCAACAAGGATCGCCGATTTTTTGGATCGGCGACTATTCGGCTTTGTGGTCCACCAATGCCTACTGGTCTGGCGGTTCGCCGCCCTATCCCGGCGAGTTCCCTTATCTGACCACCGTTGACCCGGGCTTCACTCGTGTCATTACCTATGACAATTCCGCTTATTCTGGCGTCGGAAGTTTCTACATGGCGCAAAACGCGAACGCGACCAACGTCTTGATCGTCACCGCTCCTTTCAGTGTGACCACCGACATGATACTGGCGGCCTCCAATGGCACCATCCAGTTGTGGATTCAGTCCGGCAGCGTTGTGCAGGGACAGTATGGCGGCTCGTTGACGATGAGCAACGCGGTGGGCGCTTCTTCGATCTTGACGATAGACGCGCCGGCCACTCTCGTCGCAAACAACGTGATAGCCTTCGGCACCCAGATCACCAACGCTGGCACCGTGACCAGTCCCGGCTATATCTATCTGACCAACAACGCCGGGTGGGCGCAGATCGGCGGCCAAGTCAGCGCGACGGCGCTGACCAATGCTTTCGGCAGCACGTTCAGGATGAGCGCAGGCCGCGCGTCCTTTACCAACGGCGTGGACAACGAGGGGCTCTTCGCTCTCACGGGTGGCACCAATGCCGCGTATGTGTTCATCAACGGAACCAACGGCTTGGTGACTCAAGGCGGCGGCCAGGTGGACGCGCTCGCCGCAGTCAACTACGGGACTTGGACTATTTCGAACGGTGTGGCGAACCTGACAAATTTCATTGCCGGTGGCGGCGTCAATTTGGGAGGCCCGGGACTTTTGTTTCCGGCAACGGGAGTCACGAGCGTATTGAATGTGTCGGGCGGTATTTTGAATGTGACCAACCTGTACAACGGTGTGCAGCTCCCAGGCGTCATCAATATTACCGGCGGCGGTTTGATGACGGTGAGGAACGGCTCGGTGTCTTCCGCCAACACCGGTACCGTCAACGTCACTGGCGGCACGCTTGTTTTCCTTGCAGCTCCGAACCTGGCCGACTTTACCAACGGCGTCGGCACCCTCAACATCAACGCCGGCGGTGTGGTGGTCGTGCCGGCCATCAATAACGGAAACGGCACCGGCACCATTGACTTCAACGGCGGCACGCTCCAGTTTTCCTCGAACGCAACCGTGGGCGGCATTTCCAATCTCTTCGTTGGAAATGGCGGGGCGACGTTTGACACCAGCAACTACACGGTCACACTCACCGAGTCGTTGGCGCCGTTTCCCGGTTCCTCGACGGGCGGTTTGATCAAGGCGGGTGCCGGCACGCTGATTCTGTCCATCACCAACGGATACACCGGGCCGACGGTCATCAGCTACGGTTCGGTGTTGATCGGTGACACGAACTTCATCAGCGCCAACTCGCTCATCATTGCCGCCGGCGGCAGCATCGGTCCGACCAATCTTTTGACGCAAGCGTTCTTGGACTGGTTGAACACCCGCGTTGCCAGCCCGATCGCCGGGGCGGTGGTGACCAGCGTCAACGATAACAACAACCTCCTGTTCTACGGCAACCTGGCCAACGCGTTCCTCGGCAGCGCGGCGCCCAGCGGCGCGGTTTACAACGGTGTGGCGGCGTGGACCAACAGCAGCACCCTTCGATTCGGCGGCGGCTCCGGCCTGCTGATTTACCCGTTCGCGATTTCTCCGGTGAGCGGAGAGAGCAACCTGCTCGTCGGTCCGGTGGGTGGCGACTCTATGAGCGTCGTGCAGTTGAACAGTCCCGCCAGCATTTACTCCGGCGGCACCATCATCAACTCCGGCACGCTCAAGCTGGGTTACCGTTATGTGATGGGCAGTCCGACGGGCACCGTGCTGGTGACCGTCAACCCCGGCGGCGCGCTGGATCTGAACGGATGGGACATCAGCGGACTCAGCCAAACCGTCATGATCAGCGGCATGGGCATCGGGCCGCAGGCCGGCGCGCTTTACAACAGCGGTCCCAACCTGGTCAACGTGGGCCTGAGGAACGTCACCCTCACAGGTGACGCCGCCATCGGCGGTCCCGGCAACCGCATGGATATTGCCGGCGTGCTCAACGGCAACGGCAACCGGCTCTTCAAGGTGGGCAGCAACCAGACGTACATCGCGGGCAGCGGATATATTACGAACATCCCATTCATCGTGATCAACGGAGGTCTCTTCGGCATTCAGGGCGCGGGCCAGTTGGCTGGAGCCGGCGCGACGGTGATCCAGGCTTATACGGGTGGCACTTTTGGCGTGTATGGCAGTCTGACGTTCACCAACGCGTTGCAACTTTACGGCGGCACGTTCCAGAACAACGGGCCGGCGGGAAGCAGCATCACCACATGGAACGGTCCCATCGCGGCGAATGGGACGACCAACCTCTTCGACACCGGCCCGGGGTTGGCGATGATCATTAATGGAGCCATTTCCGGTCCCGGCGCTGTGGAGAAGATCGGCGCCAACACGCTGATTCTGGCCGGCAACAACACCTACGCCGGCGGCACGATTGTCAGCAACGGCGTGCTTCAATTTGCTGTCACCAACGCCATACCGGCGGCGAACGACATCGCGATCTTATCCAACGGCGTGGTCCAATTCAATTTCACCAACATCCAGACCGGCCTCAACCGGCTGGATCCCACCAACGCCGTTGGCGTCGTGGCGCTCATGGCCGCAAACATCAATAACAACATAGACCTTTCCACGCCGAACCTCTCCAACGTGTGGCTGGGTGCGGTTGGTCCGGTTTCGTACAGTGGCTCCATCACGCCCTATGGCGGCCTCTACCAGCTTGGCGGCGGCGGCGGAACGCTGATTCTCAACGGCAACAATCTGCAAAGTCCCGGAACGCTTGTCCTCGGCGGTCCCCAGGCCGGCGTCGTGCTGATCAACGGATCCAATTCCTTCGGAGGTGCCGCCGCTAACACCATTATTAATAATGGTGGTGTTCTGAGCATTGCCAGCGAGGCCGCCATCGGCGGCGTCGGAGCGGGTCTGACCTTCAGCGGCGGCACCCTGCAGGTTCGCGACATTGTCCTGACCAGTCTCGACAATCTGGCGGTCAACTGGACCAATTCCCCGGCGGGTAGCGGTTTCAATGGCGTCCTGAACATCAATAATAATGGCAGCGTCTTTACGATCAGCGAAAACATTATTGGCGCTGGCATCACCAACAAGTGGGGCTACGGCACGCTGGTGTTGAGCGGCAACAATGATTTCAGCACGTCCATGGTCATCCAGGCCGGCGCCGTCCTCATGCAGGGGCCCAACGCTCTGGGCATTGCCGACTCGCCGCTAAACACCGTGTCGGTCAGCAGCGGCGCGGTTTTGCAACTCGCGGGCAACATCGTCACTACTCTGGTGCCAGTCACCCTCAACGGCGGCGGCATTGGTTACGGCGGGTTCAACAACAACGACGGCGCCCTGCGCAATATTTCCGGCATGAACACCTTCAACAATCCGATCACGCTTGGCCAGGCCTCGCGCATCAACGCCGACGCGGGCAGCACGCTCGTCCTGGCGGGTCTTCTCAACGACACCAACCGCGCCCTGACCTTCGGCGGTTTTGGCAACATCGTGGTTTCCAACAACATTGTGGGCGGCGGCGCGCTGATCAAGGACGGCTATGGCACGCTGGTTCTCGCGGCCACGAATACCGGCACCATGTCGCTGATCAGCGGCACGGTGGAGTTGGATTACTCGGTCAGCGGCATCATCGGCGGCCTCCTGGCGTCCAATGCGGCTCTGACGCTGGGCGGCTATGGCATGGGCACGACGACCGGCGGCACGCTGTTCGTGAATGGTCCCACGCTCGGCGGCGGCGTCACCCAGTCCCTTTCCGCCACGACGATCAACGCCGGCTACAACACCATCACCGTCAGCAACAACGGCGGCGTCGTCGTCGTCAACCTTGGCGCGCTCCTCCGCGGCATGCCCCTCAACCCGAACAACGCCTATCCGATGAGCAACGGCATCGTCAACTTCGCCTTTGTGCCCGGCGCATCCACAATCCTGACCACCACCACGACCAATAACAACAGCGGTGTGCTCGGCGGCTGGGCCACTGTCAACGGCAGCGACTGGGCGATGGTGACCAACGTGCTGGGCGCGGGCAGCTCCGCATTGGAAATCCTGCCTTTCACCAACTATGTGTCGTTTGCGAACAGCGGTATTTTCCTGAACGGGAGCAATCAAAATATCCGGCTGACCAGCACCGGCGCCACCGCCAGCACCTACGGCTTCTATTTCGGCTCGGCGGGGAACAGCACCGTGACGGTCAACTCCATCCTGGCCAACGGTTCGGGCATGTCCGTCATCACCAACAACGGCCAGACGCTGCGCCTGGGTCAGAGCGGCGGAGTTTTCGTGCCGACCAACGCCGGCGGCTTGACGATCGGCGCGAAGCCCAATGACGGCTATCTCACGGCGGGCGGCGCCAACGGCCAGGGGGGCGAGTTGGTTTTCATCAACTATTCTGCCAACCCGATCAACATCAACGCCAGCATCACCACCAATGGCTTCAATACCAACATGGCGGTGAGCTTCAACGGCACGGGCGTATTCAACATTTACGGCAACGACGTGCGTGATCCTTCCAATATCAATACGAACGGTGTGGTAAGCCTCACCCAAGCCCTGGATAACGTCACGTATGTCAATGGCGGCACTGTCAACTACTTCGGCACCAACATCCAGGGCGGCCAATTGATGGTCCGGGGCGGGACGCTGAACTTTGTGGCCGGCAGCTCCAACAATTTTGGTTGGAACTCGGTGGTGGACGGCGGCTTGTTGAACATCAACGGCGCGGTGACCTTCAATTACACGACCAACGGCGGATTGATCATCGGCAACTCCAACAACTCGCGCGGCGTGGTCACGGTTGGCGGCGTGGGCGCCATGGTCTCTTCCAATTTGCTGCTCGGCAACAGCTTTGGCGCGGCGGGCGCCATGTACCAGACGGGCGGCACGGTGACACTCATCGGCCCCAGCGGCACGCTGGTTCTGGGCTACGGCAGCGCCGTGGGGGGATACGGCTATTACAGGATCACGGCGGGACAACTCTTGCCGGTCCAAATGGGACAATATGCCGGCAACGGCGTGTTTGATATCATGGGCGGTTCGGTTATGCCGAGCGTCTGGTGGCTCAACGCATGGGCGGGGATAGGCAACAGCGTCGTGAACTTTTACGGCGGCTACGGCCGGAACCCGGCTGGCAACCCGTATACGATGCAATACGCCGCCAACATGTCCGCCAACAGCCTGCTGAATGTCTTGGGCGGCACGTTCGACACGAGCTTCAATAACCAACCGTTGGAGATGATGCGGGCCGGCGCCACTGGCAACAGCGGTTCGGTGATCAATCTTTCCGGCACCGGCCTGCTCATCGCGAACAAGATTCAGGCCAGCCAGGCGCCGACGGCGCTCAATCCCGCCATCTTCAATTTCAACGGCGGCATCCTGCAAGCCAGCTCCAACGGCGTGAACACCGCCAACGGCTCCACCTTCATGCAGGGTCTTACCGCCGCCGTTATCTACACCAACGGCGCGACCATTGACAGCGGCACCAACGTCATTACCATCGCCCAGAATCTGCTGGCGGCGGTCGGCTTTGGCCTGACCAACATCACCGTTGCCAACGGCGGCGTCGGTTACATCGGCGACCCGCTCATTTTGATCACCGGCGGCAGCGGCACCGGCGCCACCGCCGTCGCGCAGGTGGACCTGACTCCGGGTGACGCGCAATACGGCCAGATCACCAACATTCTGATCACCAGCGCCGGCTCCGGTTACCTCTCCAACGACTGGCTGACCGTGCAGATGTTTGGCGGCGGCCCGGTCCAGGCCGGCCAACTCGGCGCGTTCAGTTTTGGCACCAACGTCGGCGGCGGCCTGACCAAGATTGGCACGGGCATCCTGACGCTGGCCGGCAGCAACACCTACACCGGCGCCACCATCCTTGGCGGTGGCGAGTTGAGCGTATCCAACGACTGGAACATTGCCGGCCCTGGCAGCACGCTGGTCTTCAGCGGCGGCTTGCTGCAAGTTACGGGCACGACGGAGAGCAACATGGACAGCCACGTCGTGAACTGGAACACGTTCAACGGCGGCTTCGACATTGCCAACGCCAGCGCCATTTTCACGACGACCAACATCATCGGCGGCACCAACGGTTTTACCAAAATCGGCGCGGGCCTGATGCTGCTCACTAATAATAATACCTATACGGGCAACACGCTCATCGGCGGCCAGTTGGAGATCAGCTCGCTGGGCGCCTTCGGCAACACCACGGGCCGCACCGTGTGTTACAACGGCGCGGTGTTCATCACGACCAACACGGTCAGCAACGCCGCGTTGTTGGGCCGGCTGGCCATCATCACCAATACCTTCGTTCTGGCGCTGACAAGCAATACCTCGGAAAATCTGGACTTCTCCATGTTCCCGAGCGCCTACCTCGGCGTCTACACGGGCGCGGTGGTGACTTATACCGGCACCCTGAAAGCGTCCCAAAATAATTTCCTGTTGGGCGGCGGCGGCGGCACGCTGGTCTTCAACAATGAACAGATTGGTGGCACACCGAATTACATCAGCATCGGCTACACGAATCTGGTGATCGGCCTGCCGGGTACCCTGCCTGGCACGGTGATAACGACGAACAACTTCGCCAACTACGGCACGACGACCATCAGCCCCGGCAACACCCTGATCCTTGGCGGCACCAATACAGGGGGCGGCAACTCCGGCATGATCGGCTTCGGCACCCTCATTGACAACGGCACGCTGATCATCAACCGCACCAACACCGTGGTTCTCAACAACCTGGTCATCGGCGGCGGCGGCATCGTTAAGTCCGGCAGTGGCACGCTCGTCCTCAACCAGAATTACTACAACACCAATGGCGTCACCGTCACCGCCGGATCGGTGATCTTATCGAATGCCGTCCTCAACGGCGCGCTGACGCTCACCAACGGCGTCACCGTCACAGCCTTGGGCAGCACAGGCCTCGTGGGCGAGTTTTATCAGTTGAGCGGCGGTCCGACGGGCACCAATTTCAACAATATCGCCGGCCAGCAGAATCATTTTTCAACTCTCAATCCCGCCGCGATTGCCAATATCAACGCGATCAACCCGAACTTCGACTACGGCGCGGGTTCGAATCCGAACCTCAATTTTCCCGTGCCGTTCAACGCCCTGAATAGCGTTAACTTCGAGGGCCGATGGCTGGGCACATTCGCAGCCCCCACCACCGGAACGTATTATTTCCAGATGAGCGGTGACGATGCGCAGGTCATGTGGATTGACGGCGCGGTGGTGGTTTCGAACGCGGTGGCGGGCGTTTTGAGCCAGGGTTCCATCCAGTTGAGCGCGGGAAACCACACGATTCTCTTTACCTACGACCAGGGCACCGGCGGATACGGCATTTTTGCCAACGTCCTGCTGCCGGGCAGCAACAGCTATATCAAGCTGCCCAACTCGATGCTGAGTTCCGGTCCGGCGGTGTATTCACTCAGCGGCGATGCCCTCAGCACGCTGATCCTGAGCAACGAGCAGTTCATGGTGGTCCAGACCAACGATGCCGCGTTCAACGGCACGATCACCGACAAGGGCTTCACCAGCAGCCTCTACAAACTCGGTACCAACACCCTGATTCTCGCCGGCAGTAACACCCTCGGTGGAGGCGCCATTCTTGGCGCCGGCCGTCTCAGCGTCAGCAACGATTTCAACCTGGGCGGGAACTCACCGCCGGTGACGTTCGACGGCGGCCTCCTGCAGATCACCGGCACCACGATGACCAACCTCACCGGCCATGCGGTCAACTGGAGCAATTTCAACGGCGGCTTCGACATTGCCAACGCCAGCAATGTTTTCACCATCACCAACTCCATTGGCGGCCTGGGCAACATTTACAAATACGGCACCGGCACACTGGTGCTGGCCGGCAGCAACGCGTACACGGGTGTCACTGTGATCAATGGCGGCATTCTCCAGGACGCCAACGCGTTTGCCTTCGGCTCAAACCAGATTCTCAGCATCAACGGCGGCACGCTCGACTTGAACGGCTACAGCCTGATCATCTCCAACCTCTTTTTCAGCAGCGGGTTCATCACCGATAACGGCCTTCCGGGCTTTGTCAACACCGTCGTGCTGACGAACCTGCCCGTGAGCACATTCGGCGGCGTTTTTGCGGACGGCGCCAACGGACGGCAACTGGCCCTCACGGTGTACGGCGGCAACAGCCTGATCTTGACCAACAACAACACTTACAGCGGCAACACGCTCCTGAACACCGGCGTGACCGTTGTGCTCGGCGGTTTGTTTGGCGGCTTGACCGGCACCACCAACATCGTCCTCAACCAGGCGACGTTGATTTTGACCAACCTCCCGACGACCAACAACAGCTACCGGATCAGCTACAATGCGCCGCTCTGGTTCGACAGCGCCACCTACAATTTCACCAACGACGGCAGCGTGGCCGTTTACGCCGAAACCAACGGCACGTTGAATCTGATGGGAGGCACGAACACGGTGGCCGCGCGCCAGCTCGCCGCCGGGGGCATCAGTATGGTGACCTTTGGTGCGCTGAATCGCGCCACGGGTGCCATGCTGAACCTGTCCGGCGTGGGCATCGGCCAGAGTTCGCAGAACATCGTTTCCGTCACCGTCACCAACCAGGTTACCGGCGGCACGATCATCCCGTGGGCCACGATCAACGGCACCAACTGGGCCACGTATAACACCGCCATCAATTCGTTATCCAACTACTACACCTACACGATGGGCGGCGCCGATTTCACATGGCAGCCGACCTCCGACGTTTTAATAAGCAACTTCTTCCTCCTGACCGGGGCGCGGACGATTAACTCGTTGAACATGGCGCAGACGCTCAACGCGACCGGCAACTTTGGCGGCAACCTGTTGTTGCTGGCCAGCGGCGGGCTGATCGTCAACGGCACGAACTGGGGCTTGACGCTGACGAACGGCACACTGACGGCGGGCGGCGGTTCCGCTCCGGCGGAACTGATTATCATTCAAAACTCGGTCATGACCATGTCCAACTACGTGACCATCGTTGACAATTCGGCGATGGCGGTCACCCTGGTGAAAGCGGGTCCAGGCACGATCTTGGTGGGCAGCACCAGCAATACCTACAGCGGTGGCACGATCATTGATGCCGGCACGATTTACATCACCGCCGACAGCGTCGGCACCGTGTTGAGCGGCGTTCCCGCCGGAAGTCTCGGCGCGGTGGGCGGCGCGCTCACGCTCGACGGCGGCATCCTGGAGGTGACCAACTCGTTTGCCTTGGCCAACCGGCTCGTGACCCTGGGTGTGGCGGGCGGCACGTTCAACATTGACACGGGATCGGTTTTGTCCATCACGAATCAGATCGGCGGCGTCGGCGCGCTGTTCAAGACCGGCTACGGCACGCTGGCGATCACCAACTCCCTCAACATCCCCAACACCTACAGCGGCGGCACGATCATCACCAACGGCACGCTCTATATCAACGCCGACAACAACCTCGGCGCGGCCGGCAGCCCGTTGGTATTCTCCTTGGGCGGCGTGCTCCGCGTCGCCTCCAATGGACCAGCCAGCAATTTTACATTCAACAGCCGTCCCGTTTTCATCGGCACCAACGGCGGCATCATTAACATGGACGCCGGCGCGGGTCTGACGATCACCGACACCGTTTCCGGCGTCGGGGCGCTGAGTTTGATCGGCTCCGGCACGCTCACACTCGGCGGCAACAACACCTACACCGGCGGCACCTTCCTCAGTAACGGCGTGCTCGTGATTAACGGCAACAACGTCCTGGGCGGCGGCGCCCTGTATCTGGACGGCGTCCTGACCAACGCGGTTTCAACCTACGGGACCGGCGTGGTGACCAACTTCGTCACAGGCGCCTCGCTGGCCGTGAACAGTGGCAACTGGGTCGTGACCAACGCCTGGACCCTGATGACCAACACCTACCAGACCAACGTCTACTTCGGCACCAACAGTTGGACGACCAACTTGAACGTGGCGGCTACGGTCGTGAACATTGGTGCCAACAGCGGCCTGACCCTGTCCGGCCCGGCGGTCAATACGTGGTCGAACTTCAGCTTGGGCGCCCTGACCAAGACCGGCCCCGGCGCGTTGACGATTGCCAACAATACCTATTACGGTGGCGGCACCTTTGTCAGCGGCGGCACGCTCATTCTCAGCAACAACGCCGTCCTGAACAGCCCGCTGACGATCAGCAACGGCGCTACCGTGATTTCGTATAGCTCGCCGGGCTTGGTGGGCGAGTTTTTCACCAACTCGATATATCTTGCCATCAGCAACGGAAGCACGTTCTCAACCTTGCAAAGCTTCTTTGCCTCCAATAACGCAAAACAGATTTTCTTCGGCGGTTATACAAATGCCTTCGATTATCCCAACAACACGACGCTGTTGCCTTTCCAAAACACCAACAACGTCGTCGCCCGCTGGCAGGGCCAGTTCAACGCCCCGACCAACGGCCTTTACCAGTTCAACCTGACCGCCGCAGACGACCAAGGCGCCATTTTCATTGATGGCGTCCGCGTGACGTCCGGCGGCAACGGCGCCACCGGTGTCGCCAACCTGACGGCGGGCACGCACAACATCCAGATTTTTGAGGCCAACGCCAGCGGGGCTTACGGCGTGTCGGTATATGTGATCCTGCCGGGCGGCTTTATGGCGCAGCCGTTGTCCAACCTGTGGCTGTCCGGCTCCGGTCCGGCGGTGGCGGGACTCAGCGGCGATGCGAACGCGCAGTTGTTCCTGAGCAACGGCGTGCTGCTGATTTCCGAGACCAACAACAGCACGTTCAACGGCTACATCACCGGCGCGGGCGGCATCAACAAGCTCGGCACCAACGTCCTGACGCTGACCGGCCTCACCAACAACTATCTCGGCGGCACGATTTTCAGCGCGGGTGAGCTTAGCATCAGCAGCCTGAACAGCCTCGGTAACTCCACCAACGTGCTCACTTTCGCCGGCGGCATCCTCCAGATCGTCGGCACGACGGTGAACAACCTCGGCAGCCACCCGATCAACACCAACGCCGGCCTCACCTTCAACGGCGGTTTCGACATCGCCACCGTCGGCAATTATTTCACCGTGACCAACGTCCTCACCGGCCCTCTTTTCAGCAGCATCGGCGCGACGGCTTCGGGCGGTCTCATCAAGAATGGCGCAGGCACGCTGGTGCTGACCGGCAGCAACACGTTCTTTGGCGGCGTGACGATTAATGCCGGCACGGTCCAGGTCGGCAATCTTCAGGCTTTGGGATTGACGAACCTCGTGACCATCCAGAGCGGCGGCATAGACCTTTTCGGCAACAACCTCGTCATCGGGGGTCTCGTCGGCGGCGGCCTTGGAGTGATCACCGATACCAGCCCCGGCGTCGGCGTCAGCACGTTGATCATTAGCAACGTTTTCAGCACCTTTGCCGGCAGCACGAACATCTTCGGCGGCACGATCGTTGACGGGTTGACTCGAAAGCTGGCCTTGACCGTCAGCATTCCCGCCTTCAGCGCAGCCAACGTGCTCGTGTTGACCAACAACAACACCTACACCGGGCCGACCGTGATCAACGCCGGCGCCAACGTGACGTTAAGCAACTTCCTCGGCGCGATCTCCGGCTCGACCAGCATCACCGTCAACGCAGGCGGCGTGCTCACGATCTTCAACGCCCAGGGCGCCAACAACACCAACCGCATCAACGACAACGCCGTGCTCAGCATGGCCGGCGGCCTGTTCCAGTTCACCAACGACGCCGGGACCAACTATTACTACGAAGGCATCAGCAACCTGGTGGCGGTCGCCGGTGGCAGCATCATCGGCGTCGGCCGGTATTCGATACCGGCCGGGGCCACCAACATTCTCGCCTTCACCAACGTCAGCCGCGTGTTGGGCGCCACTCTTGGCTTTGTCGGTACCAACCTCGGTTACAGCGTGTCGAACATGGTTCAGATCCTCAACCCGGCGAACACGAACCTGGTCAACGGCATCATCGCCCCGTGGATGTATGCCAACAGCACCGGTCAATGGGATTTCGCCACCTATAACGGGACCCTCAACTCCGTCTCGAACTACACGTATGTGGCGGGCAACATTCTGAACAATGTCAACGGCGCCGACACTTCCTTCGGCTCCGGCGCGGGAGCTTGGGCGGCCACCAACAACCTCAAGTTTATTGGCAACAACAACACCCTGTGGCTGACGGCCAACCGCACCAACTACACGCTGTCCGTCGAGGCCTATGTCAACACCACCGGCAATTTGAACCTGGCCGGCTACGGCATGAACATCGGCGGCGGCGGCCTGCTCGACGACACGGTGCCCGGCAACAATGACATCATTTACGGCGGCTACATCACCGCGGGCCTCAGCCCGGGCGTCAATGAGCTGGTGATCAGCCGCATGACCACCGCCGGCGGCTCTCTCTATCTGAGGAACGCCATCGTGGACAACGTGATCAACGGCGTGCTCGCGCCGGTGCTTCTCACCAAGAACGGCGCGGGGCAGGTGGTTCTGGAGACCATGTCTAACAACTACAGCGGCGGCACCATCATTGCCAACGGCACCTTGATGATTGGCGCCGGCAACGACTACCTTGAAACCGTGAGCCCGCTCGGCAGCGGCGCCGTGACGGTGCAGCCCGGCGCGCAGTTGTATTTCGGCGGTTCCGGCGGCGTGATCATCACGGGCATCACCTATAACATCACCAACGCCATTAATATCAACGGCGGCAATCTTTTCGTCCAGGGCGGCAACCAGCACCTGACCGGTCCCATCAGCGTCACGGGCGTGACCAACAGCACCCTGAGCGCCAACATCGCCTTCAACGATCTCTACCTTGACGGCGCGGTGACCGGCACGGGCGGGTTGCGCGTGGTGACGGCCGGCAACGGCGGCGCGGTGTTCCTGACTTCACCCAACAACACCTACAGCGGCGGCACGATCGTGGACGGCGGCTTCCTGTTCCTCGGCTCGACCAACTCCCTCGGCACCGGTCCGCTGACGGTGAACACGTTGGGCGGCATCGGTCCGACCAACGCGGTGGACCAGAACTTCGCCAACTTCCTGAACCAGCAGTTGCCGGCGACGGGCGCGCTGGTCAACCTGATGCTGCTGGTCAACAGCGCCAACAACATGGATTGGTCGGCGCTGGCGAGCTTGACCAACACATATCTGGCGCCGGCGCCGGGACGTGTGGTGACCTACAACGGCACACTCAACCCGGCCAATGGCAACTATCGTTTCAACGGCTCGGCTTTCTATGGCAGCGCGTTGATCGTGGGCAGCTCCCTGAGCGGCACCAATACCCTCACAATGGGTCCGAACGGCGTCGTGGTGCTGACCAACAACAACAGCTACAGCGGCTGGACTTACATCGGCGGCGGCACGCTCCAGCTCGGCACCAACACGCCTTATGGAATGATCGGCAGCGGCATCGTCACCAATAACGGCTCGCTCGTGATAGCCCGCACCGATGCGCTTACCTTGAGCAACTACATCACCGGCAGCGGCAGCTTGGTCAAGAACGGCACCAATGTGTTGACCGTCGCCAACAACAACTTCTACACGGGCGGCACCATAATCAATGGTGGCACGCTGCAGGCCGGCATGACCAACGCCTTCGGCAGCGGCGCGGTGACCGTCAACAACGGCGCGGTTCCCAACTTCGCGGGGAATTTCTACAACTTGCCGGGCGTGCTCGACCTGAACGACCAGAATCTGGTGATTGGCGGCTTGAGTGGCCAGCTTGGCTCCCTGGTCACGGACAACAGCACCAATGGCGGTTACACCGCGCTATCGCTGAATCAGGGTGGCAATTTGAACTATTTCGGCCGCATTCAGGACGGCGCCATGACCGATGTGTCCGTGTTCAAATACGGCGCGGGTGCTCTGGCGCTCGGCGGCTCCAACGCCTACAGCGGCGGCACGTTCGTTTCCGCCGGCATCCTGCGCGCCACCTACGGCATCGGCCTGCCCACCAACGGCAACCTGGTGCTGGCCACCAACGGCGTGTTCGAAACGGGCGTCAATTTCACCAACGCGCTGGGCGCCGGTCCGGGCCAGGTGCAACTCCTGGCGGGTGGCGCCGCCGGATTCAGCCCGAACGGCATCTACGGGTTCGAGGCTTACGGCACCAGCATCGTGGTCAACCTGGGCGGCATGACGAACACGATCGTCTGGGGATCGCCGTTCTTCAGCACAACGCAACTCGTCCTCAACGCGGGCAGCACCAACAACATCCTGACGTTCCAGAACTCGTTGGACCTCAACGGCGGCCAGCGCAACGTCTCCGTGGTCGGCTCCACCAGCATCATTTCCGGCACCATCCTGAACGGCAATCTCTCGACGAATGCCATCTTCCAAAAAGAAGGCGCCGGCTGGCTCTACGTCACTACGCCCATGAACTTCACGGGTGAGATCGTTGCCGATCAGGGCACGTTGGTGCTGCCCACCAGCAACAACGTCACGGGCAATATCACCATCGGCGCGTCCTCTACCGGCAACAACGGGACGCTTTACATCTTCGCGGACAACAGCATCGGCGGGTCCAGCAACGTTCTCGTGTTGAATGGCGGCGGGACGTTGCGCACCACGAACAACATCGCCTTTACCCACCCGATCGCCATGGGGCAGGACGCCAATATCACGGTGGACTACGGTTCCACGCTCCTGGAGTCCAACGCCATCAGCGGCACTCACATCATAACCCTCAGCGGGCAAGGCACGCTCATCCTCACCGGCAGCAACAACATCTACGCGATCCAGTTTAACGGCGGCAACCTGCTGGCCAACAGCAACAACCTGATCGGCATCATGACCGGCGGCGACACCGGCATCAAAGCGAACGTCTATGGCGCCATTGGACCGAATTCCACCTATACCCTGGATCAGACGTATCTGAATTTCATCATGTGGGGCGTCATCAGAAGCCCCTATACCAATTACTTCGGTTCCGTGGTTCTCGGAACCGACAGCGTCAACAACCTGAACTTCAGCGCGCCTCTGTGGCAGACCAACGGCGCCGGCTTCACCAACGTCTTCGGCCTCACCAACGCTTTCCTTGGCGCGGCCAACGGCACGTGGACATACTCCGGCGTGCTCAGCCCCTGGACCAACAGCACGCTCGGCCGGAGCATCTTCGGCGCCGGCACGTTTGCCAGCACCAACGTGTTCCTGCTCGGCGGCGGCAACGGAACATTGATCTACGCGCCGGCGATTGGCGGTCCCACCAACGTCATCATCGGTCCGGCCACCACCGGTACGACCGGCACCTACGGCACGGTCTGGTTCACCAACTACAACACGTTTGTCGGCACGGCGGCGGTCGTCGGCAGCACGTTGCGCGCCTCGGACGGCATCGGCCTGCCCACGACCGCCAACCTCATGCTCAGCGGCGGCGTGTTCGAGGTCTATAGCCAGCCGGGCGGCACCAGCTTCACACGCACGCTCGGCACCGGCGCCGGCCAGGTCTGGCTGGCCTCGGGCGCGCCCAGCGGCTTCAGCACCACCAATGGCCCGCTCACCCTCTTCTTCCCCAACACCAACTACGTAACGTGGGGCAGTGCCTTCTTCAACCCCTCCATGCTGGTGTTGAACACCAATACGGCCGACAGTCTGCTCACGTTCGCCAACGACCTCAACCTTGGCGGCGCGAGCCGGACGATCGTCGTTGGCGGCACCGCGACGAGCCTGGTCTCCGGCGCCATCTTCGACAACGTCACGGCCTTCGATCAGTTGGTCAAAGGCGGTTCGGGCACGCTGATACTCAACGGCAACAACATGTTTTTCGGCCTGACCATCACCAACGGCACCGTCCAGATGGGCAGCCCGATGGCCTTGGGCAGTATCGGTGTTTATATCGCCGATCTAAACCAAACTGCGGCGGCGCCGATCGTCCTCGGCGGTGGCGCCGTGCTTGACCTCAACAGCTACAGCCCGATCATCCAAAGCCTCGCGGGCGCGGTGGGAAGTGTGATTACCGACACCTCCACCAACCCCGGCGTGTCCACGCTGACGGTGTGGATGTCCGCCAACGCCGCCAACGCCGCGAACACCTTTGCCGGCACGATCCAGGACGGCCCCATCCGCGATATCGCGCTCGAATATGGCGCGCAGGGACGCGGCAACACCACCTATAGCCTGACGCTGCCTTACGCCAACTATTACAGCGGCGGCACGTGGATCTTTGGCGGTGACGTGCTCATCGGTTCCACCAACAGCCTAGGCACCGGCCCCATCGCGCTGACGTCCGGCGGCGGCCTCGGCCCGGCCTACGCGCCGCTGGACCAGGGCTTCCTGAACTGGGTCAGCAGCCGTTCGACCAACGGCCCCATTACGGGCGTGCTCCTCATGCAGAGCCTGAGCCAGAACATAAACACCAACAACCTCGACTTCTCCTCGGGCGCGCTCACCAACGCCTTCCTCGGCGTGGCTTACGGCAACACCGTTCTCTACACCGGCAAGATCACGCCGGGCGGCAGCACCTACCGGCTGGGCGGCGGCGGCGGCACGTTGTTCTTCACGCAGGTGTTGTCCGATCTCAGCGGGCCGATGAACCTGGAACTCGGCCCGCCCGGCGCCTCGACCGCGCCCAATGGCGGCGGTGTTGTTTATATCACCAACACGATGACCTACACCGGCTCCACGCTGGTGCGGCAGGGCATTACCCTCTACCTGAGCAACGCGGTCGGCGTCGCGTTGTCCTCCACGAACATCCTGATTGGCCAGTCCTGGACAGAAGCGATGGGCAACGGTGGTGTCAACGGCAGTGGCGTCAAGCAGCCCCAGGTGATCCTGGGCGCTCCGCAGCAATTCACCAACACGGCCATCATCACCTTCAACGGCGGGCCGGCCCTCCAGGGGAACATCGGCAATCAGGCGGACAATCCCTACCTTATCTTGAATGGCAACAACCAGACCGTCGCCGGCATCTTTGACGGCACGGGCTTGGCCGTCATTAGCGACCGCGAAGCCAACAACATCAACGCCAGCGCCATCCTGACCGTCAGCAACAACATCAACTGTTATTTTTACGGTTACTTCCGCGACTACAACGGCGGCATGGCGCCGATTGGCGAGCCGAACCTCGGCCTGACCAAGCAAGGCACGGGCACGCTGGAACTGGCCGGCAGCCAGATTAACTACAGCGGCCCGACGCTCATCAGCCAGGGCACCTTGATTCTGAGCGACTGGGGATTCCAGGAGCTGAACGGCGTTGCCAACAACTCCGGCAGCATCGGCGATCAGCCCGGCGTCGGCTACATCACCAACAACGCCACGCTGATCCTGGACGTGAGCGGCTCGACCCGAAACAATCCTTCCGTGCTGGTTTACCCCGTCACGGGCAGCGGCAACCTCATCAAGACCGGCCCGAACGCCCTGAGGCTGGACTTCGCCGGCAACGGCGCACCGAACACGGACATCATCGCCGAGACGATGCCGTTCACGTTCCAGGGCGGCTCGATCATGATCAGCGGCCCGACCTTTGGCGCGGCGACGCAGAACTTCGACAACCTGACGCTGGTGGGCTACGACACCCTCAACACCACCAACGGGCCGTTTAACGGCGCCGTTTTCTCCTCCATCAGGGCGATGACGTGGACCACCGGCGCGGTGTTCAACGTGGCGCCGATGGGCAACAGCGCCATCTACAACACCGACCCGACGTGGGGTTCGGGCAACCCCAACTTTGGCACCACCAAGGCTGGCGCGTTCATAGCGGGCTGGATGATCTACAACCAGAACGATTTTGCGGCCTACAACGCCCAGGGCATCTATACCAACTTCACCGCGTATGCCAACATCGTTACCAACTACATCAACAACAATGTCTATTGGGCGCCGGGCAGCAACGTGAACATGAACGGCTCGGCCTATATCGCCGGGCCGGGTTCGGTGAACAGCATCAAGTTCAACAGCGCGAACCCCTATACGGTGACGTTGAACGCCACCAACGTCATCAACAGCGGCGGCATCCTCTTTGGCAATGCTGTGACGGGAGTTGTAGGTAATGCCGTTGGCTTCTACGGCGGGACCATCACTTCGGGCACCAACGAACTCTTCTTCATCGTCAATAACCAGACCATCAACCGGCGGCAAAACCCCACCAACATAATAATCAACTCGGTAATTGCCGACAACGGCGCAACCAACGTCAGCGTGGTGGTGGCCAGCATCGCCAACTGGCCGACGATCAACCTGGCCTACGACCAGGGTGAAATACTTCGCCTGGCCAGCACGACCAACACGTTTTCGGGCGGCCTGATACTCGAGGGTGGCGCGGTGTCGTTCGACAGCGACCAGTCGCTGGGCGCCGTGCCGACATCGCCGGTCACCAACATCATCGCCGCCAGCGGGTATAGCTGGCTGCGCAACAACTGGGCGGTGACGCTCAATGCCAACCGCGGCATCTACATTGGCACCAGTGCCGTGCTCGATCTGGCCGCTGACGCCGAGCGCGTGATGGCGCCGTTGACTGTGCCCGGCTCGATCAGCGGTCCGGGTCGTCTTATTCTCGGCAGCGTGGACCGTGACACACAGGTCTATCTGCTCGGCACCAACAACGGGCTGACGGGCATCATCGAGATTCAGGGCATGGCATATGCGGTGGAAGGCGTGGGTCTGTCCACCAACGCCAATCTCATCCTGAACGGCAACGGCGGCGGCAGGGGCTCGCTGGAGACGTTTGGCACTTTCACCCGCTCGCTGGGCGCGGGTGCGGATCAGTTCCAGTTGTGGAGCGCCAACCAGCCCAACGTGATGTGGGCCGCCGGCCAAGGCGGCTTTGCTGGCGTTGGCGGCGCGTTGACGGTGAACATCGGCGGCAACGGTGCTCCGTTGCTCTGGGGCCAGGCGTACTTCAATCCCGGAGCGTTGTATTTCGGCAACGAGTCCCTCCCGACGTCCTTCCCGGTGACGTGGGTGAACCCGATTGATTTGGGTGGCGCCCAACGCACCATCTCGGTGGTGGGTGTCACGACAGGCATCATCTCCGGCAGCATCACTGATGGCACCATGGCCAATTTGGGCAACACTCCCCAATACGGCTACGGTGGTCTGACCAAGGACTACAACGGCGTGTTGTGGCTCCAAGGGACCAACAGTTGGCTCGCCCCGACGTATATTGTCGAAGGCGTTCTGCGCGGCGTGGACGGCGTTAACATCCCCAATGTCAGCCCGGTGATCATGGTCAAGGGCACCTACCTGACGTTCAACGGTTACTTCAATCCGGCGCCTGGCAACCTGTTTGCCGAGGCGGTTTGGGAGAGCAGCAACAACATCACCCGCAATCTGATCACCAGCGCGCTGACGCCTTACAACCCCGCCAACTCCTACGGCATGACCACCAACAGCATTTCGCTGGTCGCCGACGGCGGCGCTGCGGGCTTCTCCGCGCAGGGCGCGCCGATTACCGTCAACCTCGGCAACAACGGCAGCACCATTGTGTGGAGCAACGCTGCGGCCCCTGCGATGGGCATCGTCGCCGCCGCCAACACCGCCACCATCACGCTGGCTACCAACGACACCAGCCAGTTGCGCGTCGGCATGCTCGTTACGGGCGCGGGCGTGGGCGCGAACATCTACATCACGGCCATCAACCCATATTACAACCAGTTCACCATCAGCGCGGCCATCACGTCCTTCGGCAACCTCAGTTTCAGCAGCTTCGATCCTCAGACGCTGGTGCTCAACAGCATGTATGCGGATTCGACGCTGACCTTTGCCAACGGGCTGGACTTCAACGGCCTGAACCGCGCCATTTTCGTCGGCGCCAACACGGCCATCATCAGCGGCGCGATCACCGTTACCCCCAACAACATCTACCCCGGCATGCCGGTCTCGCTGATCAAGAACGGCTTCGGCACGCTGGTCCTGGCCAACACCAACACGCTCGGCAACGGCGTCGTTCTCAACGCCGGCGAGTTGCAGATCGCCACCGACGCCAACATCGGCGGCTCCAACGCGCCCATTTTCTTCAACAACGGCATCCTCGGCATTTCCAATCCGGCGCTGACCTCGATTGACGCAACGCACCCGATCAACATGTCCAACTTCAGCGGCGGCTTCGACGTCATGAACACCGGCAGCGTCTTCACGTTGGCGGAAGCGCTGGTCGGCAACGGCATCGGCAACGTCCTGGTCAAGAACGGTCCGGGCACGCTGAGGCTCAGCGGCCTGGCCATCGGCGGCGCGGTGAGCGTCAACGGCGGCACGCTCGACCTCGACGGCTGGGGCATCACCGCCGGCGGCCTCAACGGCGCGGCGGGCACGATTGTCACCGACAACGGCTACAACAGCTATCCCTACGGCGTTTCCGCCATCGTGTTGCAAGGCCAGGTCACCAACGGTGTGAACAACTTCGCCGGCTCCATCAACGACGGCCCGAATCGCAAGATCAGCCTCGTGCTCAACGCGGGTGCCTTGTACCTGAGCGGCTCCAACAACAACTACACCGGCGGCACCTATGTCAACGGCGGCGACTTGTTCCTTGCCTTCACCAACAGCCTCGGATCCGGCCCGCTGATGCTCACCAACAGCGCCAGCGGCATCGGCATCTTGGGCGGCGCGGACGTCAACCAGTCGTTCCTGAACTGGGTTGGCCAGCGCGTCACCGGAGCCTTCAACGGCACGCTGTTGTTGACGACCAACAGCGCGGCCAACTTCAACTTCGGGCTCGGCAACTTCTCCAATGCCTACCTCGGCGTGGGTTACGGCTTCACCTCCTTCTATAGCGGCATCATCACCCCGGCCAACGGCGCGTATCGCATTGGCGGCGGCGGCGGCACGTTCATCCCGACGCAGATTTACTCCGGCGCTTACGACATGCAGGTCGGTCCCGCGGGCGGCATCCTCGCGCCACAGGCAATTACTGCGACCACCAACAGCGTGGTGATCTTCACCAACCAATACAGCTATACGGGTGTGACGTGGGTGCGGCAGGGCACGGCGCTGATCCTGAGCAACGCCACCGGCTCCGTTATTCCGGGCAACGTGAACATCGGCGATTCAACCACGTTAACGCCAACGTTTAACAGCATTGCCGTCGTCCAACTCGACTTCAACAACCAGCTCACCAACACCTCGGTCGTCAGTTTCTACGGCGCCAACAACAACTGGGCGTATCTGAGGCTGATGGGCAACAACCAGACGGTGGGCGGCATCCAGAATTTTGACACCTTCGGTGTGATCGAGGATACGGAGAATGATTGGGTGGACAACAACGTGATGCTGACCATCAGCAACAACGTGAACTACGTGTTCAACGGCGTCCTGCGCGACCGCGGAAGTGGTTCCGGCACGGGCTTCCTGATGCTGACCAAGAACGGGACGGGCTTGCAGGAGTTGCAGGGCGGCAACATCAGCTACTCCGGCCAGACGATCATCAACCAGGGCACGCTCATGTTGCTGGATGCGACGGGCTTTGGCAGCCGCTATATCACCAACAACTCCGTGCTGGTGATGGGCGGCTTTAACAATGCGTGGTCGTTGCAGAACACGCCGTTCCTGGTGGGCACGGGCGCGGTGGTCGTCGCGGGCGGCACCAACGCCGTCACCGTCAACTACCCCTACACCTACACCGGCCCGACCATCATCAACAACGGCGTGCTCCAGCTCGCCAACACCGGCTCCATCCTCAACACCAGCGGCATCATCATCAACAATGGCGGCTCGCTCACGTTCAACAATACGTCCACGACGCTGAACACCAACCGCGTGGCTGTCAACGTGCCGGTTGCGATGAGAGGTGGCACGATCAATCTGCTGGTTGACACCAACACGCCCATCGCGATGCAGCAGTTGAACAACATCACCTACGCGATGGGCAACAACACGCTCAACATCGGCACGGCGGGCACCAATTCGGCGGGCGTCGCTTACACCAATATGCTGCTGGTCAACAATCCGCTGACGGCCCGCAGCAACGGGGTGACGATCACCTACTTGGGCACCAATTACAGCTTGGGCACCAACAGCCGGGCGCAGATTCAATTCACCAGCGCGCCGTCGTTGACCAACGGCATCCTCGCCGGCTGGGCCGTCGTCAACTCCTCGGGTACCACCACCAACGCCGATTGGGCGACCTACAACGCGGGCCTGAACGCCGTTTCCAACTACACCGGCTACGCGGTCAGCACGGCGGATTCCACCTGGAACAATACCATCAACGAGTGGTGGACCAACACTGGCACCACCTTGCTCACGGGTTCTCGCGCTCTTTACACGCTCAAACTCGGCAACGGCACCAACGGCGGCGTCGCCTCCACCCTCAATCTCGCCGGCAACACGCTGACGATACAGGGCGGCGGCATTCTTTCCATCGGCGGCGCCTCGACCCTCATCAGCGGCGGCAACCTCACGGCGGGCGCGGCGGGCGTGGGCGGCGAGCTCGATTACTTCCAATTCGACAGCAGCGGTACTCCGACCAACCAGATTCTGGCCAACATCGTGGACAATGCCGGTGGGAAGGTGACGTTCGTCAAGAGCGGCCCCTACAACCTGGCGCTGATCTACGGCACCAACACCTACAGCGGTGGCACGGTCGTGGATCAGGGCATGTTGATGCTCGGTTACGGCAACGCCGGTGGTGTCATGGAAACCAACGGCAACAGCGTCATCGGCGGGCTGGGCAGCGGCACGGTCACCGTCCAGCAGGGCGCCATCCTGGAGTTTGCTCCGGGAAACACCACCACCTATTTCTTTACCAACGCCGTCGTGCTCAATGGCGGCGTCCTGGCGAACGGCTCCGGCGGGGCGGGCGGCGGCGGTAATATCCATTTCACTGGCCCCATGACGGTTACGGTTCCGCTGACCATGTACGCTATCGGCACGGCCAGCAACAACACCATCATGCCCTTCGGTTTTGCCGGTCAGGACATGTATTTCGACGGCACGATCAGCGGCCCCGGCGGCCTGATGATCGCCAACGGCGGCAACGTCGGGTCGGTGTTCCTCACTACCAACAACAACTACACCGGCGGCACCTTTGTCAACAACGGCTACCTGTTCCTGGGCAGCACGACCAACCGCAGCACCACACTGACGGTCAGCAACGCCCTCGGCTCCGGTCTGCTGACGGCCGGCTTCGTTGGCCCCGCCTATGCGATGGATCAGGGATTCCTGGACTTCATGAACGCGCGCGCGTCCAGCCCGACCGGTATCGTCAATCTCATGCTGTTCAGCGGCACGGTTACGAACGCGTTGAATTTCGCGGTGGAGACGAACCTGGCCTACACCTACCTGAGCATGCGGAGCTGGCAGGGCGACGTGACCTACAATGGCGCGATCACCCCGGCGTCGAACACCTACCGTTTCAACGGCCTCGCTGGCAACGGATCGCTGGTGATCGGCAGCGTGCTGAGCAACGCGCCCGGCGTGGCCAACAACCTCTTCATCGGCCCCAGCGGCACGGTCGTGCTGACCAACGACAACACCTACACGGGTTGGACGTTCGTGACCAACGGCGGCACCTTGCAGATCGGCACTAACACAAGAGTGGGCTACGGCATCCTCGGCGCCACCGTGGTGACCAACAACGGCAACGTCGTCTTCGCACGGTTGGACAACGCGGCCAACTACAGCACCTTCGTCAACGGCAGCGGCACCATCATCAAGAACGGCGGCAGCAACGTGTTCCAACTGGCGGGCAACAACGTGTTCTACACCGGCGGCATCACCGTCAACGCCGGCACGTTGCAGGCGGGCAGCGTGGACGCCTTCGGTGGTTTGGGCGGCGGCTTGGGCGCGCTGACGATGAACAATCTCAATCCGGCCCTCTACATGACGGTTTTGGACCTCAACGGCTACAACAGCATCGTCGGCAACCCGACGGTCAACCTTGGCACGCTCATTACCGACAATGGTTACAGGGGCGGCGTCACCACCCTCATCATCACCAACGCGTCCGGCAGCGCCGGCAACATCAACGGCATCATTGCCGACGGTCCGAGGGACGACATCAGCCTGGTCAAGTTCGGCGCGGGCGTGCTGGCGCTGAACAACACCAACGCCTTCTCCGGCAACATCGTGGTGGCTGGCGGCGTCCTGCGCGCCACCTATGGCCTCGGCGCGCCGGCTAACGACAACATCAACCTCAACGGCGGTGTCTTTGAGACCAGCTATGGCCTGACCAACGCGCTGGGCACGGCGGGCGGCCAGTTCCAACTGCCCTACGGTTACGCCGGCTTCAGCGCCTACGGCACCAACATCATTGTCAACCTTGGCGGCGCGGGCGGCACGCTGGCGTGGGGTTCGAGCAACTTCAACCCCGTGGTCTTCGTGCTGGATGAAAGCACGGCGACGGCGGCGCTGGTGCTCAGCAACAAAGTGGACCTGGCCGGGCTGGAGCGCGTGATCGCCGTTAACGTCAACACGGCCATCGTCGCGGGCGTTATCTTCAACAGCAGCAACGCCCCTGCCGGCCTCATCAAGAATGGCGCCGGCACGTTGCAGTTGACCGGCACCAACCTCTACAACGGCATCACCACCATTAACGGCGGCACGCTCTACATCAACAGCGATTCCAACCTCGGCGCGGCGGGCTTCGACCTCTTCCTCGACGCGGCCGTCACGTTGCGCGTGACCAACAACGTGGTGCTTAACAACCGGAACATCATTTTTGGCAACGGTTTTGCCGAGACCTTCAACATTGACCAATATTCCTCGCTGACCGTCAGCAACCCGATCGCCGTCCTTGGCTCGGGCAACAACGCCGTGACCAAGACCGGCTGGGGCACGCTCGTCCTGCTGGGCACCAACGCCTACACCGCCCTGACCACGATCAGCCAGGGCACGCTGCTGCTGGGTTCCACCAACATCCTCTACGCCGGCAACGGCATGATCGCAGTGACCAACCAGGGCGCGATTGGCACCACCAACGTCCTGGACCAGAGCTTCGTCAACTGGGTGAACATGCGCGCCACCAACGCCATCCTTGGCAGCATCGTGTTGGACGCCAACAGCGCCAACCCGTTGAACTTCATGGTCACCAACACCCTGGGCTTCTGGACGAACCTGCTCACCAACGCGTGGCTGGGCGCGGCCAACGGCACCTGGACCTACAGCGGCGCGCTCACGGCCTGGACCAACACCACGATTAACAACAGCATCTTCGGCACCAACACTGGCGTTAATAACGGCGCCTTCCTGCTCGGCGGCGGCAACGGCACGCTGGACTACGCGCCGGTCATTGGCGGATTCACCAACGTCATCGTCGGGCCGGCGGGCGCCTTCGGCGTGGTGCAGTTCACCAATTACAACACGTTTGTGGGCACGGCGGCGGTGGTGGGCGGCATCTTCCGGGCGATGACCAATATCGGCCTGCCCAACACGGCCAACCTGATGCTCACCGGCGGCGTGTTCGAGGTCATGGGCGGCGGCACGCTCGTCAGCGCGTTGGGTTCGGGGCTGGGCCAGATTCAAGTGTCGCCGGGCGCGGCCAGCGGCTTCAGCACGACCAACGGCAACCTGACGATCAACTTTGGCGGCGCGGGCAGCCTCATCCAGTGGGGTGGAGTAAACAGCAGCAACTTTAATCCGACCGCGCTCATTCTCGGCACCAACACCACGAGCGGCGTCATCACGTGGGCCAACCCGATTGACCTGAATAACGCCGACCGGACGCTCAATATTGCGGCCGGCACGACCGTGTTTGCCGGTTACCTGACCAACACCAGTGGCGCGGGCAACAACCTCTTCAAGTGGGGCAACGGCACGCTCATCTACAGCAACGGATCGGGTGGCAAGCTCACGTCCGTCCCGCGCCTTGAGCAGGGCACGATGATTGTGGAGAACGGCGCAATCCTCAGCTTGGGCACCGGCATCAGCGTCGGGCAGGGCGCGGGCAACATCGCCACCCTCACGGTCCGCGGCAACGGCCAGTTGATCGCCGCCGGCAGCGACTTCAACATGGTTGACACCGGTTCGGGCGAGGCGATAGTCAACGTTCAGGACGCCGCCACGGTGCAGATCTTGAAACTCCGTATGGCCAGGGGCGCCAACGCCATCGCTGTGTTCAACCAGAGCGGCGGCACTGTCCAGAGCATCAATGGTGGCACTGACTGGAACATTGGTGAGATCGCGGGCGGCTACGGCTACTACAATCTCAGCGGTGGTGTGCTGTCTGACACGAATGCGAACTTCCGCATCGGCGTGGGCGGCTGGGGTGAGATGGACATCACTGGCGGCACGTTCATCAACGCGAGCAACACCTCGGCGGGCTTTGGCGCCGGCATCATCGGCGTCTTCAATATCATGGGCGGCACCATGATCCAGACCACCAACCGCCTCGTCGCGGGCGATACTAACGGCACCATCGGCGTGGTCAGCGTGGGCAAGGGCGGCGTGATCAATGCGACCGGCGGCGGCCTCAAGCTCGGCTGGAGCACGGGCGCGACCGGCATCTTCAACCTGCTCAGCGGCGGCACGCTCATCACGCCGATCGTGGAGCAGGGTTCCGGCAGCAACGATGTCTTCAATTTCAACGGCGGCGTGCTCAAAGCGGCGACCGCCAATTCCACCTTCGCCTTCACCAACGGCGGCACGGCCATCATTTACAGCGGCGGCGCGATCATTGACGCCACCAACCTCAGCATGACCATCGTGCAATCGTTGCTGGGGGCGACCGGCTTTGGCATCACGAACATCTCCGTGGCCTACGGCGGCGCGGGCTATACGGCGCCGCCGATCGTCTTGATTCTCGGCAGCGGCAGCAACGCCACCGCCTACGCGCAGATTGACACCAACCCGGCTGACGCGACCTACGGCCAGGTGACCAACATCGTCGTGACCAACCCCGGCATGGGCTACAACGCCAGCAACACGGTCGTGGAGTTTATTGAACCTGGACTCTCAGGCCAGGGCGGCCCGACCTACGGGGCGCTGGCCGGCACGGCGTTGCTGGGCACCAACCTTGACGGCGGCCTGATCAAAAACGGCTACGGCGCGTTGACGCTGGCCGCCACGAACAACTACAGCGGCGCGACCCTCGTTAACGCCGGCTCGTTGGTGCTGGCATTCACCAACAACCTCGGCGGCGCACTCGGCTCCCTCGGCACCAATACGCTGACCTTGGCCGGCAACGCCGTGTCCATCGGCACAACGAACGTCCTGAGCCAGTCCTTCCTCGACTGGCTCAACGGCCGCATCAGTTCGAATTTCGGCGGTGCAGTGGTGTTGTCGGTGAACAGTTCCAGCAACCTGGCGTTCACGGGCAGCCGTCTGACCAACGCCTACCTCGGCAGCGCCTCGCTCAGCCCGGTGGTCTTCAGCGGCGCGGTGACCAACTGGGGCGATGCCGGCGGCGATGTCCGCCTCGGCGGCGGTTCGGGCTGGCTGGTTTACCAGCCCACGATTGGCGGCACCACCAACGTCTTCATCGGCCCGGTCGGCGGCGATCCGCTCAGCACGGTTCAACTGTCCGGCACCAACACCTTCACCGCGCCGATCTGGGTCCAGTCGGGCTTCCTGGCGGTCAGCAACGACATCAATCTCGGCTCGATCGGCAACGTCGTGAACCTGGCCAACGGCGCGGGCATCCGGGTCACCAACACCTATGCGTGGGCCGGCACCCGGCAGATAGTGATCAACGGCGGCGGCAGCATCGACGTGGACAGCGGCAGCCTGCTGCTGATGAGCAACGTCATTAATGGCGCCGCCAGCGGGGCGACGCTGGCCAAGGTCGGACCCGGCACGCTCTATCTGCAGAACAATAACAATATCGTCGGCTACAACGGCGGCACCTTCATCAGCAACGGCACCATCAGCATTGACAGCGAGAGGGAGCTGGGCACCAATTCCGCCGTCAACGTTTTGGGCGGTGTCCTTCAGATTCGCGGCCTGACCATGGTCGCCTCCAACCTCAACAACCTGGCAATCAACTGGAGCAATTTCAACGGCGGGTTGGACATCAACAACAACGCCATGGTCCTCAACCTGACTAACAACCTCGCCGGCAACGGCAACCTGATCAAGACGGGCAACGGCCTGCTGGTCCTGAGCGGTAACAACACGGCACAGAACATGATCACCGTCGCCGGCGGCGCGTTGCAGATCAGCAACGGCTTGGCGCTGGCGGGCGGCGGCACGTGGGTCCAGACCAACGGACAGTTGCAACTGGCGGGCAATATTATCACGGCCGCCGAGCCGATATACCTCTTTGGCTCGGGCATGTTTGGCAACAACGACGGCGCGTTGCGCAACGTCTCCGGCGCCAACACCAATGCCGGCTCGATCACGCTCCTCGGCGCCGCCCGTGTCAACGCGGACACCAACACGCTCCTCGTGCAATCCGGCAACATCACCAACGCCGGCTACGCGCTGACCATCGGCGGTTTCGGCAACACGTTCGTCAGCGGTGTCATTAGTGGCTTGGGCGGCCTGACCAAGGATGGCTATGGCACGCTGACGCTCAGCAACACCAATGGCTTCACCGGCGGCGTGACGCTCAACAGCGGCCTGCTGGCTCTCGACTACACGCTGGCGGGCAGCCCGGTGGGCAACATCATCACCAATGCCAACTGGCTGGCGCTCAACGGTGGCGAGTTCCTGATCCGCGGCCAGAACACGGCGGGTGTCACCACCCAGACGTTCGCCTACCTGGCGGAGGGTGCTCCGGCGGGCGGCACTGGCATAGACAGCCCGCAATTGGTCGTCAGTAACGGCACCAGCGGGAGCATCGTGGTCAATGTCGGCGCCATTACCCGCTCGATCGGCAACGGCGTGGTGGACGTCGGCCTGCCGCAGAATGGCAGCATCATCACCACGACCACCAACAACAACGCGGGTCTCCTCGCGGTGGGCAACGTGCTGGTCACCATCACCAACACAGACTTCGCCATGGTGACCAACATCAACGGTTCCCTGGTGGTGGCCAAATTCAACGGCTATACGAACGTTGCGGGCGGCAACCTGATTGCCAATAACACCAACAGCGTCCTGGGCCTCTGGCAGGGCGCTGGCGGCAACATCACGATCGACACCCAGACAACGGCCATCTACGCCATTGCGGCCACCAACACCGACCAGATGGCCACGATCAACGTTACCGGCGGCACCAATGCGTTGAACACGTTGAGACTGGGCACCAACGGTGCGATCCTGCTCGCGCCGGTATCGCGCGGATTGACCATCGGCGCGTCGGTCAACGACGGTTTCCTGACGGCGGGTTCGACCAACGCGGCGGCGGGCGAAATCGTGTTGATCAACAACTCGGCCAACAACCTCGTCATCAACTCCTCCATCAACAGCAACGGCATCGGCGCGGTGGTGGTGACGGTGGACGGCAGCGGCGTGGTGAACATCAACGGCACCAACTTTTTCAACGGCCTTTATGTTAATTCCGGCACGGTGAGCGTCTCCAACACCACGATCCTCGCCGGCGCCAGTCCGCTGACGGTGCGCGGCGGCACGCTTATCGTCAGTGGCGCAAACAACAATTTTGGCGGCGGCAACATGGTCGTGGACGCCGGCCAGCTCATTATCTCCAACACCATCACCACCGGCAACAACCTGTTTATCGGCAATGCCATCGGCGACCGCGGCGTGGTCCTCGTCTCGTCCAACTTCCTGGGTGGCGCCAACTCCCAGTTGGACTTGGGCTTCGTGGCCGGGTCAGCCGGCGCGGTGTATCAGACCGCCGGTATTGTTACCAATGGCGGCCTTAGCGATCTGTCCCTGAATGTGGGCACCATGGGCTACGGTTACTACCGCATGAGCGGTGGTGCGCTTGCGAGTGGCAGGGTTGAATTGGGTGAAGGCCTCGGCGGCAACGGCGTCTTCGACATGTTTGGCGGCACGGCGACCGGCTCAATCTACACCATCCTCGGCGCGGCGAGTGGCAGCGGCGACAAAGTCATGAATATTTTGGGCGGCATTTATTCCCAAACGGCCGCCAACCAGTTTGTCTTCAACTTCTACGGCGGCGGCGGGTTGACCGTTCTGAACGTGGGCGGCAGCGGCACTGTCAGCGCGCTCGGCACCATCAACATGAACCAGGGCGGCAGCATGACGAACTACTCCGTCATCAACCTGTTGCCGGGCGGCGTACTCACCGTGGGTGGCATCACCGCCAGCAGCCCACAGGGTGCCGGCAACGCCCTGCTTAATTTCAACGGCGGCTTGTTGCAGGCCAGTGCCGCCTCGGCCGGCTTCATCACGAACATCGCCCCGGCGTTCGTTTACACCGGCGGCGCCATCATCGACTCCAGCAATTTCAGCATCAGCGCCATGGTGCCGTTGGTGGCGCCGGCCGGTTATGGCGTGACCAACATCGCCATCGCCAACGGCGGCGTGGGTTACATCGGCGCGCCCATCGTCCAGATCAACGGCGGCAGCGGCATGGGCGCCACGGCCATTGCCATTGTGGATCTGACGACGGGTGATTCGCGCTACGGCCAGGTGACCAACATTGTCATCACCAGCTACGGTTCCGGCTACCAGTCCAATGACGCCTTGAGCATCAACCTGGTCGGCGGCGGCGCGCTCCAGGCGGCCCAGCTGGGCACGTTCTCCTTCGGCACGAACAGCGCCGCCGGCGGTTTGGTCAAACTGGGCGCCGGCATGCTGACCCTTGCTGGCAACAACACCTACGGCGGCTCGACCATCATCAGCAACGGCACTTTGCAGGTCGGCATCAACGGCAACAGCGGCACGCTCGGCGTCGGCGGGGTCCTCGATTACGGCACGCTGATCTTCTCCCGCGGCGATACGGTTTACACCAACAGCGCGCCCATTGACGGCACTGGCGCGGTCATCAACAACGGCACCGGCATGGTGACGCTGGCCGGACTGAACACCTACAGCGGCGGCACGTGGATCAGCAACGGCGTGTTGCAGTTTAACAGCCCGAACAGCATACCCACCTCGGGCGGATTGATCGCGATCGCTACCAATGGTGTCGCGGCGTTGAACTTCGCCGGCATCCAGAACACTCTCAACACCTACTTTGACCCGAACAACACCTTCGGCACCATCGCCTTGACGACGAACAGCGCCAACGACAGCGTAATAGATCTAAGCACGGTTCCTTCCACCAACTTCTTCCTGGGCGCGTTGGGCGTGGTGAACTTCACCGGTTCCCTCGTGGCCAACGGCAACAGCATCTACCAGCTCGGCGGCGGCGGCGGCGTTCTGACCATCACCAGTGTTTTGACTGACGGCGGCTTGAATCAAAACGGCGTCGTCATCGGCGGCGCGAGTCCGGTCGGCGTCGTCTGGCTCCAGGGCACCAACACCTATGGCGGCGGCACGTTCATCAACGGCGGCGTGTTGCGGGCTGACGAAGGTGTGGGCTTGTCGCCCTTCGGCAACCTCGTCATCAACGGCGGCGTCCTGGAGATCAGCACCAACTTCGTTCGGCCCCTCGGCAACATCTCCGGCGCCGACGTGGTTCAGGTAATCGGCGGCGGCGGCTTCAGCTCCTATGGCGGCACGGGCGCGGTCGTCAACATCGGCGGCGGCGGGATATTGAGCTGGGGCTCCGCCAACTTCAACCCGACCAACCTTATCTTGAACGCTGCCACGGCGAGCACCAACCTGACCTTTGCCAACGGCCTGAACCTTGGCGCCAATAATCGCACCGTCAGCGTTTATTCGCTCACCGCGCCCGTCACCATCAGCGGCAACATCACCAACGGTTCTTTCAGCAAGAGCGGGCCGGGCACGCTGGTGCTGACGGGTAACAACGGCAATGGTGCCACCTACATCGACGGCGGCACGCTCCAGATCGGCGTCAACAACACGCTGCTGACCAACAGCATGATTGCCTTTGGCGATGTCACCAACAATCCCAACGGCGGTGGCACACTCGACCTCAGCCTCTTCAATCAGACCGTCGGCACGCTGAGCGTCCAGACGACCAACAGCTTGGTTACCAATAGCATTATCATCGGCGCCGGCCACCAGTTGACCGTTCTCGGCAACGTGGTCATGGGTGTCAATGCGACTGCGGGAGCGCCGACCAACGGTGGAATTGGGAATATGGTCATCAGCGGCGCGGGCAGCCTTGTGGTCACTGGCAACTCCTTCCGGGTGAGCGCGCTGGATTCGGCGCTCTCGGGTGGCGACAGGATGCTTCTCGATATGTCCGGATTGCCTGCGGCCACGATCAACTTGGGCGCCACGGGCTTGTTCCAAGTGGGTGATACGCAAACGAACTATGCCGGCGACGACACCTCCACGGTGCTTCTGGCAAGCAATACCACGATCATTGCGGGCAACCTCAAGCTGGGACCCGGCGGTCGGGTTCCTGTTGGCGCGTTGTTCTGTCCTGTCCAGTCGCTGAGACTCGGCGGTGGCACCAACATTCTCAATGTCACCGTCATCAACCTCGGTTCGGACTCGAATTGCGAGGGCGGCTCCATCGTGTTCAATTTACCGACGGGCACCCTGACCATCCGCGGCACCGATGGTGTCAGTCGCGCGGCGCTGAATATCGGCGCCGGCACCGCAACCGCGGGCGGGTCTGTGAGCAACGTCTTCGACGTGACGGGCCATAATGCCGACCTGTCGCTCGGCATGCTGACGATAGGCGGTCAGCCGCGCGGCGGCGCCGTGACCAACCTCTTTGCGTTCGACACAGGCACGTTGAATATCGTCGGATTGAGGATCGGCGATCGCACCAACGTGGGCAGCGCCCCCTATACGAATACCGCCGCTTCCATTGTCAATATCGGCGGCGGGACGGTGACCATAGGCAGCAGCGGCGTGGTCATGGGCATCAACGTCAGCACGGCGCAATACGGCATCAACACAGCCGTCCTGAATATCACCAACGGCATTGTCAACATCACCAACGGCATTTCCATGCTGACCCAGAGCAGCACCGTTAGCGCCGTCAGCAGCACGGTCAGCATCAGCGGAGGCATCGTCACGCTGGGCAGCAACATCATTACCGGCACGTCGGTGGCCGGTGGCGCGGCCCGCTCGGCCACGCTGAACCTCACCGGCGGCACACTCAACATGGGCGGTTACGCCATCGGCACTAACAACGCATGGATTGACAACGTCAACATCCAGGGCGGCACGCTCATGAACGTGTCGCAGATCAATACGGCGACGCCTTATGCCATTGTCAAGACCAACACCGCTGTCCTCACGCTCGCCGGCAGCAATGCCTACACTGGCGCGACGGTTATCAACAACGGCACGTTTGTACTCGCCGGTTACTCCACTGGCTTCGGCGCGCTGACGGTTGGAGGCGCGGCCATGAACGTGACCGGAGGCACCGGCTATTACAACAATGTCACCCTCAATGGCGGGACGGTCTTGAACCTCCCCACCGGCAGCTTGTTCCGGTTCACCAACACGTTCATGAACGGTTTGGGGTCGACGGTGGCGTTGCTCGGCGGCGTGTTGACCAATTCCGCGAGCACGGATGTTCTGACCAACTTCGGCACGATATATGGTACCGGAATCCTCGGCATGTTCTTGAACAACCAGCAGAGCGGCATCCTCGAGGCCACGGGCGGTGTGCTGGAGCTGACAATGGGATTCACGAATGCCGTCAACTATGGCTTGCTGGAGGCGTTCGGCACCGGTTCGGTCCTGAAGATTGACCAGGTGTTCAACAACTACGGCTCGATTTTCGTCACCAACGGCGGCTCGGTGGTGATAGGCGGTATCATCAACAACACCAACCTGGTCCTCAACAACACCACCGGGACCTTCGGAAGCCTTCAGAACAATGGCAGCATTATCGTGACCAATGGCGGCACGCTCAACGTGACTGGTAGCACGACGAACAACGGCTCGATCACGGTGGATGCCGGCAGCAGCGCCCAGTTTGACTACACGCTGACTCCTTACTCCACGAACATTTTCCTCGGAACGATCCGGTTCGCCGGCGATTTCGTCAACCAGTCGGTCATCAATACGAACAACAACTTCAACGGCACGTTTATCTTCAACGGCACGTCGAATCCGGCGGTCGTCAAGACGCAGCAATTCGAGGTGGCCAGTCTGCCGGTGGGCACGAACCTGATTGCCACGACCAACTTCTTCGTCGGGACGTTCCAGGTGGGCGACCCGACGACGGGCAGCAACGGCTATGTCCAATTGGTGGACAACTATGACAATGGGTGGACGAACGTCCCCTTAAACCAGATCCTGGCGACCAGCAACCTCATTATCGCCCTCAGCAGTTCAGTCCTCGACTGGAACAACCGCAGCGGCTTCACCTACAACCTCAGCAACAGCGGCACGATGTTGTGGACCAACGCCGGCAACCCGGCGGGCGTATTCCTGCGGTTGGACGTGGTGAACACGTTCACCAACATGGGCACGATGAAGATCGGCAACGGCACGGTGCTGCAGCTCTCCAACGAATTCCTCAATGCCTCGACGGGCATTCTGAATCTGTTCAGCGGTGGCGTGCTGACCAACTTCGCTGTCGGCGGCGTCCTGACCAACTCAGGCACGATCTACGGCGATGGCCTCGTGGCACCCGCTCTTTCCAACGGCGTCGGCAGCGTGGTGACGGCCAACGCCGGCACGCTGGTGCTCGGCGGCGGCATCGTCAACAGCGTCAACTACGGCGCGCTGGGCACGACCAACGCCGGCACGCTGGCCATCAACAATGCGACGCTGACCAACACTGCGGGTGCCACCATTGGCCTGCAGGGTGGCACCTTCACCCTGACGGGAGGAGGCGCCAGCAACGTCGTCAATCAAGGCACGATTTCGGGCTTTGGCACGCATGCTGCCGTGGTGGACAACCAGGCGGGCGCGTCCATCATCGCCACCGGCGGCGTGCTGAATTTGACAGGTGGATTCAACAACAACGCCGGCGCGGCGATTAACGCCGGCCTGCTGGCGGCGATGGGCGCGAGCGCGCAGTTGAATATCGCGCAGGCGTTCACCAACGTCGGCACGATCTCGCTCGGCAACGGCACGCTGACGGCCCCGAGCGTGAACAACGCCGGAAGCATTCTCGGCTACGGCACGTTCAACGCGGCGCTGAACAACACCGGCGGCGTCACCAACAACGCCAGCGGTCGGACGCTGACGTTCATCCAGCCGGTCAACAACAACGTGGGCGGAGCGATCTCGGCGTTGAATAACAGCAGCCTGGCGTTCAACAACGCGCTGCTCAACAGCGGCTCGATCACCGTGCAGGATCAGAGCACGGCGGCGTTCGCCGGCGCGGTGACCAACGCGGGCACGATCACGGTGCAGAACCAGAGCCTGCTGACGTTCAACGCGGGCCTGACCAACAACGGCACGCTGGCGTATGGGCCGGCGGTGAACCCCTCGACGACGATTGTCAATGGCAGCCTGACGCTGGGCACGGGCGGCATCATCGCGATGGGCGGGCTCACCAACAACACGCTGGTGGTGCAGGGCAACTTCGTCAACAACAGCACCAACAACAACAGCTTCAACATGGCCAGCGGCGTGATGACGTTTGGCGCGGCGGGATCGCTGGCGACGAACACGTTTGAGGTGGCGGGCCGGAACCTGGGGACGAACTTCGCCGGGTTCAACAACAACTTTGCCGTGGGCACGCTGAACATGACCAACGCCATCCGGTTTGTGGATTACGTTAACAACGGCGGCGGGGGCAACTCCAACGAGGTGTTGTATGTGGACGTGCTGCACCTGTTCAACGGGGCAACGATGAAGTTGAGCGCGCTGACGATCTACGTCGGGTTGAACTTCATCTACGAGGATAGCAACGGCGTCAAGACGTTCAGCAGCGGCGTCATCAATCAGGCCAATGCGGCAAGCCTTGGCTTGTTGAATGCGACCTTTGACAACGGCGGCGAGATCGTGTTTGTGCCGGAGCCTTCGACGTATGCGCTGATGGGCCTGGGTCTGGCGGGCTTGGCGGGCTGGCGGCGGTGGAGAAAGAAAGACGGCAAGCGGCAAGCGTAGGAAGCATCCGGCAGGAAGATTTCGCCAGTCTTGTCAGGGAAGTTTTACGGTGGGGGCAAAGAGCTGTTGGATGACGGGGTTGCCGGGGATGAAGAAACCCGACTGCATGGACATCCGGTAATCGCGTGGCGAGTAGCCATAGACCTTCCGGAACTTGTTGGAGAAGTGATACGGCGAGACGAAGCCGGCCGCGTCGGCGATTTCCCGGACAGGCAGGTTCGTGCGCACCAGCAACGCAGCCGCCCGCTCCAATCGCGCCAACCCCGCGCATTCCAGCGGTCCCATGTTGAGATGCCGGCGGAACAGGCGGCAGAGATGCTCCGGCGTGACGTGCGCGGCGCGGGCGAGATGCCCCAAGGTGAGAGGCGCGGGCGGATCCTGCACGAGCGCCTTGCGAATCGCGGCCAGCGATTTCTGCACGGCCGGCGGAAAATCCTCGTGTGGCTCGGAGACAATCGCCGTTCGCCCTGACAAAAAACTTTGCAGCATCAAAGTTACTGCCGATTCCACCAACTGCGGCGGGGTCGTTGGCGCGCCGCTCGCCAGGCCGATGACGTAGCGGAACAATGGCCGCAGGATATCCTCGCTCGCGATCTGGCGGACGACGGGCCACTGGTTCAGCGGCGGCCAGCCGGGGGCGGAGTAGTCGAAGCTGAAATGAAGGAAGGCGTGGATGGTTCGCGTGCGGACGTCCCAGTCGAATCGTTGAGTCATTCCCGGCCGTCCCAGCCAAATCGCACCCGGCGGCGCTTCGAACCGATGCTGGTCCAGTTCCACTTTCGCGGAGCCTTCGATGATCCAGATGAACTCGAAGTCGTAAAGCAGCCGCGGCCCGAAGGTCGCTCCCGGCGGATAGCCGGCGATACCGGATTGCCCAAGCAAGAGATTGTCCATCAGCGCGCTGTGCATAGAGATCAATAACAGGAATGTTTGTGCAAGTCCTGGGCATTGTCAAGTTGCGCTGGAAACGCATATTCTCTCAGTAAATTCAGCGTAGTTGCGGATGGTATGAGGAAACCCCGCGATATACGCCAAGTTAATAAGAGAAAAGGACAAACGGCTCATGAGTGAGTTGCAAAAACTGACCGAAGCGGTGGAGAAGGGCAATCGCAACGAGGCAACCCGGCTGGTGAGGTCGTTGCTCGATGTGGGCATGGCGCCGCTGGACATCGTCGAGAAGGCGCTGGTGCCTGCCATGGGAATCGTCGGCGAGAAATTCAAGATCAGCCAGATTTTTGTTCCTGAAATGCTCATCGCGGCCCGCGCGATGAAGGAGTGCATGGCCATCCTGGAACCGTTGCTGGTCAAGGCCGGCATCAAGCCGAAATACACCGCCGTCATCGGCACCGTGCAGGGTGATCTCCACGACATTGGCAAGAACCTCGTGGCGATGATGTGGAAGGGCGCGAACATCGCCGTCGTGGACCTCGGCACGAACGTGACGCCGGAAAAATTTGTTGCCGCGGTCAGGGAGCACGGTGCGCAGATCGTCGGCCTGTCCGCGTTGCTGACGACGACAATGCCGGCGATGAAAACGACGGTAAAAGAATTGCGGGCCGCCGGAATGAACGCCGTCAAGGTCGTCATTGGCGGCGCGCCGATCACGCGGGAGTTTGCCAGCGAAATCGGCGCGGACGGCTTTAGCGCCGACGCGGCGACGGCCGTGGACGTCGTGCGCCAGCTTGTGGCCGCGTGAGATTGCATCCCGCACCAAAGGAACATCACCATGTCTAAATTCACCAGTCTCGCCATCACCAATCCCGCCGACCTCCGCTTCGGTGTCGCGCCGAAGCCGCTGGTCACGCGCCGCGGCATGACCATCGGCGGCGGCATCGTCTATCCCGAACTGAACTTTACGCTGCCGCCGATGTATGTGAACCAGGAGACCATGCCGGAAGTGCGGCGGCAGTATCAGCAGATCATCAGCGGCGCGTTGCAACGCGCCGTCGAACTCGAAGCGCCGGGGCTGGTCATCGAGTTCGAGACGCTGCCGCCGATGACCGAAAACCCCGCGTGGGGTATCGAACTGGCGCGCATTCTTCTCGATGCGATGGAGCAGGCGCACTCCAAACACGGCCTCTTGAGCGCCCTGCGCATGACGCCGAACGACACGCGCGAAATGGAGCGCCCGCCCGTGATGCGCAGCGGCCAGCTCTGGGAGCGGATGCTGGAGACCTTCGAGGGCAGCGCCGCCGCCGGCGCGGAACTGCTCAGCATCGAGTCGGTAGGCGGCAAAGAAGTTAATGACGATGCGCTCACGATGGGCGACATCAGCGCCGTGATCTTCGCGCTCTGCGTCATGGGCGTGCGCGACATGCGCTTCCTTTGGACCGCGCTGGACAAGATCGCGAAGCGGCACGGCGTCCACTGCGCCGGCGACACCGCGTGCGGTTTCGGCAACACGGCGATGGTGCTGGCGGAGCAAAGGATGATTCCGCGCGTGTTCGCCGCCGTCGTGCGCGCGGTGACGGCGGTGCGGACGCTGGTGGGTTATGAATGCGGCTGCGTCGGTCCGGGCAAGGATTGCGGCTACGAGAACCCGATCCTGAAAGCCATCACCGGTTTCCCGATGGCGATGGAAGGAAAGACCGCCGCCTGCGCGCATTTCAGCCCGCTGGGCAACATCGCCGCCGCCACCTGCGACACGTGGAGCAACGAGTCGGTTCAGAACGTCAAGCTCCTCGCCGGCATGGCGCCGACGTGCTACGTCGAGCAACTCATCTACGACTGCCGCCTGATGAATCTCGCGCTCGCCGACGGGCGCGACGCGGCGTTGCTCTATCGCAAATGGATGGTCGCTTCCGACGCCGCGCTCGATCCGCAGGCGTATGTGCTCACGCCCGAAAACTGCATCGCCATCGCGCAGGCGATTGTTGCCGCGCCCGATTATTATCAGGCCGGCAAAGCCGCTGCGCTGACGGCGATAAGACTGCTTCGCGAAGGCCTGGCGGACGGTCGGGTCAAGATCGCCCAGCGCGAACTGCCGTGGCTGGATACGATGCAGGACGCGGTTGAAGGGTTGCCGGCGAAAGAGGGCGACTTTATCAACCAGATGATGCCGCTGGTGGACACGGCGAAGTTCGTGGCGAAAGATTACGATTTGTAATCGGCCCGAAACTACCGGGCCAGGGCCGCCACGTTTTGCCACGCCATCGCCAGTCCGACGGTGAGGACGAAGCCGGCGAAGGCTTTTCGGATGGCGTGTTCGGAGAGCCGGCCTTTGGCGGCGACGCCGCCCGCCATGCCGGCCGTGGCCGCGGCCAGAAACGCCAGCGCCAGCCACCAGTCGAACTGAACGTAGCGAAGCTGGCCCGCAAGCCCCGCCAGCGAGTTCAGCGCGATGACCGCCAGCGACGTGCCGGTGGCCTTCTTGATGTCCAGCCCTCCGAAGATTGTCAACGCCGGCACGATCAGGAATCCGCCGCCAATGCCCAGAAAACCGGTCAGCGCGCCGACAATCAGGCCGATGAGGGCGCAACGCGCCGGCCCCTGACTTACCGTGCGCGCCGCTTCGCGCCGTTCCCGGAGCAGCGTCACGCCCACGACAAGCATGATGGCGGAGAACACCGTCAGCAGCGCCGGCTGCGAGACCAGATGCGTCAGCCGCGCTCCTCCATACGCGCCGATCACGCCTGTCACGGCGAACAGCAGCGCCACGCGCGCGTCGAAATGCCCGCGGCGGTATTGCATGACGCTGCCGGCAAGGCTCGTGCCGCCGACCACGACGAGCGCCATCGCCACCGCCTCCGAAGCCGGAACGCGCGCCACATAAACCAGCACCGGCAGCGTGATCATCGTGCCGCCGCTGCCGAGCAGTCCAAGCGCCACGCCGATCAAGCTCGCCAGAAGCAACCCTGCTGTTATCTCGGTGTTCATTTAAGACAGCCTGTGAAGGCGGCGGCATCATCGCAATCCAGCGTTGGCCTGGCAATAGTCATCAGTGCGATGATAACGGGCTTGGCAGGGCGCAAATACGCGGAACATAATGCGGCGCGCGAAAGGGTCGTCAACCGACAACGAAACAGAATGATGAAGAGCAGATTATTGCTGAAGCCTTGGAAACAAATGGCCGTGTTGGCTTTGGCGTTTTTCGCGAGTGCCGGAGTTTCAAATGCCGGCGAAACAGCCGTCAACCCGGCTGTGCTCGCCAACGCGCGCGAAATTCAGGATGCCACCGGTGTTAAAGGTGGCCTTATCGTCCATGTCGGCTGCGGCGACGGCACGCTGACGGCGGCGCTGCGAACGAGCGACAGTTTTATTGTTCACGGCCTCGACGCCGATGCGGCAAACATCGCGGCGGCGCGGCAGCACATCCAGTCGCTCGGTCTTTACGGGCCGGTGTCGGTCGAGACGTGGAGCGGCAAGCGGCTGCCTTACGCCGACAACCTCGTCAACCTCGTCGTGGTCAGCGACGAATCATCGGTTGGCCGTAACGAAATTCTGCGCGTGCTGGCTCCCGGCGGCGCGGCGCTTATTGTCAATTCCCGGTCACCGGGGCCCGATTCCCGATGGGTGAAACCGCTTCCGGGCGACACGGATGAGTGGACCCATTTTCTTCACGACGCCGGCAACAACGCCGTCGCGCACGACGCGCGCGTGGCCGCGCCGCGGTCGCTGCAATGGAGCGCGCCGCCGCTCTGGCTGCGCAGCCACGAAACGCCGTCGGGCGTTGAGGCGATGGTTTGCGGCGGCGGGCGGTTGTTTTACATCTTCGACGAAGGACTGGTGGGCATCACCGACCAGCGGCTGCCGGAGCGATGGGCGTTGCTCTGCCGCGACGCGTTCAACGGCAAACTGCTCTGGCGGCGGCCGATTGAGAAATGGGGCTGGCCGGAATGGGCGCCGGAGAAATTTTCCACCGATTGGACCACCATCGTTGGCGGACGCACGATCGTGCCCGATGAAAACCAGCGCCGGCTCGTGGTGGACGGCGACCGGCTTTACGCGACGCTGAGTTACCGCGCGCCGCTTTCCATCCTCGACGCGGCTACCGGCAAAACGCTCGCGACGGTCGCCGACACCGCGCCCGTGCGGCAGATCGTCGCGGCCGATGGCGTGGCCTTGGTTTATTCGCACGACGCCAAGCCCGAGGTGGGGCCGTTGAGGCCGAAAGGCAAGGGGATGGTCAACGACGCTCCGCAAGGCGCGTTGATCGCTGTGCGCGGCGCGACCGGCCAGGTGCTCTGGCGCAAGAGCATCCCTGCGCTGCGCGGGTTGTCGCTGGCGATTGACGGCGGGCGCGTGGTGTTTCAGCACGGCAAGACGCTGAGCGCCCTCGACTTGAAGACGGGCGAACAACGCTGGCAGGCCGAAATCGACGAGGCAAACGTCCGCACGCTGGTGGCCTGCGCCGGCGCGGTGGTTTTGCTGGGTCAAAAGGGCCTGGAGACGCGCGACGCTGCGACAGGCAGTCTGCTGTGGCAAAAAGAAGTGCCGCTGGCTCGCGGCCTAGGCAGCGAGGGACTTTACATCGTCAACGGCGTCGTCTGGCCGGACATGATTTCGGTGGATGACGGCCAGCAGCCGGACCTCAAGAGCAAAAGCCCGAACGTGCTGGCCGTCGGATACGATCTGCGCACTGGTGAGGAGCGTAAACGCATCTTCGTCCAGAACCTTCGCAGCCCGGAGCATCACCACCGGTGTTACCGGAACAAGGCGACGGACCGGTTCCTCATCAGTTCGCTGGAAGGCACCGAGTTCCTCGACTTGCGCGGCAGCGAGCACACGCAGAATAATTTCGTCCGCGGCGCGTGCCGGCTCGGCATGATGCCGTGCAACGGGATGCTCTACGCGCCGCCCGACCAGTGCTTCTGCGAGCCGGGCTCGAAGCTTCTGGGCTTCAAAGCGCTCGCGCCGGAGCGGCCGTTGGGCGCGGAGAATGAAGTTTCGGACGCGGAACGGCTCGAACGCGGTCCCGCCTACGGCGCGACAATCCAAAATCCAAAATCCAAAATCCAAAATTCAGAGGATTGGCCGACCTACCGTCATGACGCGGCGCGACACGGCTCGACGCCGGCCGCGGTCGCGACGCCGCTGGGCGAGACCTGGTGCGTAAAGCTGGGCGGCGGTCTGACACAACCGGTCGCGGCAGAGGACCGCGTTTACGTCGCGTCGAGGGACACGCACGCGCTCCACGCGCTGGAGTTGAAGACGGGCAAGCCGCTGTGGACGTTTGTCGCGGGCGGGAGGATTGACTCGCCGCCGACGCTTGTGAGCGGTCTGGTGTTGTTTGGCAGCGCCGACGGCCATGTCTATTGCCTGCGCGCTGCCGACGGCGCGCTGGCGTGGCGGTTTCTGGCCGCGCCGGGCGAGCGGCGCATCGTCGTGGACGACCAGATCGAATCGGCCTGGCCGGTCCACGGCAGCGTGTTGGAGCGCGACGGCGTCGTGTATTTCACTGCCGGCCGTTCGAGCTACCTCGACGGTGGCATCCGGTTCTACGCGCTTGAGCCGGCCACCGGCAAAGTGCTCCGCCAGGCGACGCTGGCCGGACCGTTCCCCGACGGCAAAACCACGCGCGACGTTTCCTTCTACATCAACGGCGCCAACAACGACGTGCTGGTCAGCGAAGGCGGTTCAATCTACATGCGCCAGAAGCGGCTGACACCGGCGCTCGCGGAGCAGACCGCCGGGGAACTTTCCAAAATGGGCGAGAAGGATGTGGGTCTGCACCTGTTCTCCACGGCCGGGCTGCTCGATGCGTCGTGGTATAACCGGACGTTCTGGATGTATTCGAAGCGCTGGCCCGGTTTTCAGCTTGCCAACCAGGCGCCCAAAAGCGGCCAACTGCTCGTCGTGGACGGCGAGCGCACCTTCGGCGTGCAGCCGTTCTATCGGCGGAATGTCCACAGCCCCATGTTTTTTCCGGCCAAGGAAGGTTACCTGCTCTTTGCCGACAGGAACGCAACCGAGCCGCAGATCGTCGGCGAGGAGGGTGCGCGCAAACCCGTGGTGTGGCTCCCGCAGTCCGACTACGAACGCGGCGGCGGCCGGGCGGTCGAGAAGCTCGACAATCCGGCGTTCGGCCTCGACAAAATGATCGGTTACACGCGCGCCGATCCGCCGTTGTGGACGCTGTGGTTGCCGGTGCGTGTTCGCGCGATGGTCAAGGCGGGCGACGCGCTTTTCGTCGCCGGCCCGCCTGATGTGCTCGACGCGGCCGATCCTTGTGCCGCGTTCGAGGGCCGCAAGGGCGCCAGCCTCGTCACCGTCTCCGCGGGCGACGGCAAGCAACTCGCCAAGCTCTCGCTGGACGCGCCGCCGGTTTTCGACGGCATGATCGCCGCCGCAGGGCGGTTGTTGATGGCACTCGAAAATGGAAATCTGATCTGTATTGCCAAAGAATGATCCAAGCATGAACCGATTTGCGACCTGCACCCTCATCGCCGCGCTGGCTTGGGTTTCCGCCAACGCGGATCAACCGTCGGCGTCACAGATTCTCAAAGAGACCGGCATCCAAGGCGGCCTCGTCGTTCACGTCGGTTGCGGCGATGGCTCGTTGACGGCGGCATTGCGCGCGAACGACAGTTTTATTGTCCAGGGTCTCGATACCGACGCGAAGCATGTCGAGGCAGCGCGCAAGCACATCGCGTCGCTCGGCCTTTACGGCAAGGTGACGGCGGAGCCGTGGGACGGCGGGCGGCTGCCTTACATCGAGAACTTCGTCAACCTCGTCGTGGTGAGCGAGGGGTGCCGTGTGGCGGAGGAGGAGATCATGCGCGTGCTTGCGCCCAACGGCGTGGCCATCGTCGGAAGCCGAAAGATCGTGAAGCCGCGGCCGAAGGAAATGGACGAGTGGACGCATTACCTGCACGACCCCGGCAACAACGCCGTCGCGCATGATTCGCTGGTCGGCCCGCCGCGACAGTACCAGTGGATTGGCGGGCCACGCTGGTCGCGGCATCACGACCACATGAGCAGTATCAGCGCAGTGGTCTCGGCCAATGGCCGGCTGTTCTACATCGTGGACGAAGGTCCGCGCGCCTCCATCCTGTTGCCGCCCCAATGGTCGCTCGTCGCCCGCGATGCGTTCAACGGGACCATCCTCTGGACGCGTCCCATCCCGGAATGGAACACACAACTCTGGCCGCTCAAGAGCGGTCCCAACCAGCTTCCGCGCAGGCTGGTGGCCGCCGGCGACCGCGTGTATGTCACGCTCGGCATTGACGCGCCGGTGAGCGAACTCGATGCAGCCACGGGCCGAACGTTGCGCGCGTTCGAGGGCACGCAGGAAACCGACGAAATCCTGTTTTCCGACGGCATGCTGTTTCTGCTGGTGGCCGAAGCGCCGAACCAATGGAAGGATTACCGGCCGAAGCACACCTACGTTTGGGACAACACAAACCGCGCGAACAAGGAATGGGCGTGGGACCGGCAGAGGCGTCACGTCATGGCTGTGGACGCCGGCAGCGGCCGCAAGCTCTGGAAATCCGAGCAACGCGTCGCGCCGCTGACGCTGGCGTTGGACACACAGCACGTGTTCTTCTACGACGGCGAGAAAACCGTCGCCTTGGACCGCAAGAGCGGCCAGCCGTTGTGGTCATCGGAACCGGTTCCTCACAAACAGCCGTTCCCGACCGGCTATGGGCCAACGCTGGTGGCGCAGGACGACGTGGTGCTGCTCTCCGTCGAGCGCTTGACCATGACCGCTTTCGCCGCAGCCACCGGCAAGAAGTTGTGGTCGGCCGAGCATCATCGCGGCGGCCACGCTTCACCCGACGATTTGTTGGTCATTGACGGCCTCGTGTGGTCGGGCCGGATTGCGGATGGCAAGGACGATGGCGTTTTCACCGGTCGCGACCTGCGCACGGGCGAGGTCAAAAGCGAGTTCGCCTGCGACAACGTCAACTACTGGTTTCATCACCGCTGCTATCGCGCGAAGGCGACCGACCGGTTTATTCTGACCTCGCGCACGGGCACGGAGTTTGTGGATATCGCAGCGAAGCACTGGGACCTCAACCACTGGGTTCGCGGCGCGTGCCTCTACGGGGTGATGCCCGCCAACGGTCTGCTCTATGCGCCGCCGCATCCGTGCGCCTGCTACCTCGAATCGAAGCTGTCCGGTTTCAACGCACTCGCGCCGGCGCGCCCAACCATGGAACGTGGAGCGTCGAGCGTGGAGCGTCTCGAACGCGGCCCGGCCTTTGCGGAAATCCAAAACTCAAAAACCAAAATCCAAAATGCGGAAGATTGGCCCACCTACCGCAGCGACGCCGCCCGCAGCGGCTTTGCGAAAACGGATGTGCCGTCCGACCTCAAGCTTGCCTGGCAAGCGGACATCGGCGGCAAACTCAGCAGCGTCACGGTCGCGGACGGCCGGGTGTTCGTCGCGTCGGTGGACACGCACACGGTGCATGCGCTCGACGCGGCCACGGGCAAACCGGCGTGGACATTCACTGCCGGCGCACGCGTGGATTCGCCGCCGACGATTTGGACGGGGCGCGTGCTCTTTGGCTCGGCCGATGGTTGGGTCTATTGTCTGCGCGCGGAGGACGGCGCGTTGGTGTGGCGGTTTCGCGCCGCGCCGGAAGAGCGGCGGATGATGGCCATTGAGCAGTTGGAATCGGTCTGGCCGGTTTCCGGCGCCGTGCTGGTGCGCGACGGTGTGGTGTTTTGCGTGGCCGGCCGCTCGGCGTTTCTCGACGGCGGCATGCGGCTGTTGCGGTTGGACGCGGCGACAGGCCGCGAATTATCCGAGACGGTCCTCAACGACCGCGACTTGTCCACTGGCGAGCCGCTGCAAAAATTCGTGCAACAACTCGACATGCCCACCGCCCTGCCGGATGTGCTTTCCTGCGACGGCCGCTCGGTATACATGCGCGCCCAGCGGTTTGACCTCAACGGCGCGCGGCAGGAGTTCGCGCCGATGGACCCCAAGGAACAAACGGGCGAGGGAGTGCATTTATTCTCGCGCAGCGGCTTCCTCGACGACACCTGGTGGCACCGGTCCTTCTGGATGTATGGGCGGGGAGTGAAGTCCGGATACGGCGATTGGTTCAAGCCGGGAAACTACGCGCCGTCGGGCCGTTTGATGGTGTTCGACGATTTCGCGCTCTACAGCTTCGACCGCAAGCCGATGTCCATGTGCAACGCCTCGGTCTATGATTACTATCTCTATGCCGCCGACAAACAGACCAAGGAGGAGGCCATCCAGCGCGTGACCGCCGCCAACGGCCGGATGAACGCTGCTTCGATCAAGAAGGTCGCATCCACTTCCGACTGGGCGCTGCGGAAAAAGTTCTCGCTCAGCGAACTCTCCGCCGCCGGCTTCAAGTGGGCGGAGGGCGATCTGCCGCTGCTGGCTCGCGGTATGGTGCTCGCCCGCAATACGGTTTTCATCGCCGGCCCACCGGACGTCGTGGACGAGGAAAAAGTCATTCAAAGCCCTGACGATCCGGCGATCAAGATGAAGCAGGCCGAGCAGGTTGCCGCGCTCGAAGGACGGCGGGGTGCGCTGCTCTGGGCGTGTTCGGCCGCCGATGGCCGAAGACTCGCCGCATGGCAACTCGACGCCGTGCCCGTGTTCGACGGCATGGCCGCGGCCCAGGGCAAACTGTTCTTTGCCACCATCGATGGCAAGGTCGTCTGCCTCGGTGGCAATGGGACGCCGCTGAAACCCGCGCCCGACGCGAAACTCACGCCGCTGGACATCGGCGTGAAAACGACCGTGATCAACCTGCCCTCCAAGGCCGCCGACTTTGCCCGGCTCGACCAAGCGCGTGTTTTTGAGTCCGATATCGGTTACCGCGTCGCCACGGAGACGAAAAAGGTCGGTCTGGCGTTAAAAAAACTCGACGCGCCGTTGGATGGCCGAGTGACGCTCAAGTGCAAGCTGCAGTTCACCAGTGTCGCGGGATTGCGCAACGGTTACCTCGCCTTCGGTGACGGCGCCGAGGAGGCGAACTTGGTGAAGTGCGGTCTGCGAGTGGCGATGAAGACCGCGGCGATCATTCAAGGGCCGCTCAGCAAGAACAAAGGCGCCACGACGCCGTATGCGGCAGACGCTGAGAAAGTTCACGAGCTGGTTGTAACCGTGGACCTCGCGTCGGGTAACGTTACCTTCCGAAGCGGTTCGGCAACCGTATCCGCCAAGCTGGCGCAGCCGATGAAGCGCATCACTCACGTCGGCTACTGCACCAACAACGCCACGGTGGATTTTAGTCCGGTTGAAATCGGCGGCGCGGCGAAGTAGGCTTCATCCGTGCAAAAATGCCGCGCATATTCCGACTCGGTCCTCTTGGGGAGGCCACGAGTCTGGCCAGTCGTCGCAGTCGTTTTTTGCTGGACCGTGGTTTTTAACGCGTTCGCGTGTTCGGTGCCGGTGTTTCGCTACGCGCTCGACCGCTGGCCGGCGGAGAACTACGAGCTTCGCGTGGACCGTGCCGCCGCCGCCACGCCGGAGATGACAACGCTGCTGGGGGCGCTCCGCACCAATTCGCTCGCAAACGTGACGGTTCAGACGTCGGCCATCGCGGGGCCGGCGACAGCGAAACTGGTTTTTCCCGATCCGCCGGGCGGCGAAGTGTGGAGCGGACCATTGAGCGCCGCCAATTTGGAACTGGCGTTGGACTCGCCGGTCCGGCGCGAGATCGCCCGCCGCATTGTCCACGGCGAGTCGGCGGTGTGGGTGCTGGTCGAATCCGGCGACGCTGCGGCGGACGACAAAGTCGCAAGCGCGCTGGAGCGGCGGCTCAAACAATGGGTGTCGGCCGCCGCGCTGCCGGAGCAGGACCCCAACGATCCGACCAGCCAGATCGGCCCCGGTCCCGCGCTGGCGTTGCGGTTCTCGGTCCTGCGCTTGTCGCGGAAAGATCCGCGCGAGGCTGTAACGCTGGCGATGTTCGAGGCCAACAGCGACGAGATCAGGCGGCTCCGCACCGTGCCCATCGCGTTTCCGGTGTTCGGCCGCGGCCGCGTGCTCGCGGCGGTGCCGAAGGAAAACCTGACGGACGAGAGCATTGACGAAGTGTGCGCGTTCATCGTGGGCGCTTGTTCGTGCCAAGTGAAGGACTCGCGCACCGGCTGGGACTTGCTGCTGAGTTTCAACTGGGACGAGGAACTCGCGCGCGTGGAGGAGCAGCGGCAGAGTGCCGCGGTGGCGGCCCCGCCGGCGGCGCCGGCCAATCCGCCCGCCGCGCAGTCCGCGCTGAAACCGGAGACTGTCACGATTCGCGGCGGGTCCGCCGCCGGCGCGCCTGGCGCGATGAATGGGCGCGCGTGGTTGGCGGTCGCGCTGGTTCTCGCCTGCATGGGAGGAATTGCAGCGGTGGGATGGAGCAGGAGAAAACGATGAAACGAGCCGTAACCATCATTGCCGTCCTTGGGGTGACATTGGGAATCATCGTGTGGTTTTACCGGCAGGCCGCGCCGTCGTCGGCGGGCCGGACGCTCACGGTGTATTGCGCCGCCGGCATCAAGAAACCCGTCGAAGCCATCGCCACGGCTTACCGCGACGAGTTCGGCGTCAACGCCGGGTTGCAATACGGTGGGACCGCTTCGTTGCTGAGCGCGATCCGAGTCGCGAAAACCGGCGACCTTTTCATCGCCGCCGACGCCACCGCCATCGCGGACGCGCGAAAGATGGGCCTGGTGCGCGAGGTGTTGCCGCTGGTGCGCCAGACGCCGGTAATCGCTGTGATGAAAGGCAACCCGAAAGGCATCCGCGCGCTCGACGATCTATTGCGGCCGGGCGTGCGGTTTGCGCTCGCCAACCCGGAGAGTGCCAGCATCAGCCGCGTGGTGAAGCGGCTGCTCGGCCCGCGCTGGGAAACGTTCAGCGCGCGCGCGGTGGTGCTCAAACCGACGGTGATGGACATTGCCAGCGACGTGACGCTCGGCGCGGTGGACGCGGCATTGGTGTGGGACTCGACCACGTCGCAGTTTGCCGCGCTGGAGATCGTGCCGGCGGCGGAGTTCGCCGGCGCTGCGGAAACGGCCAGCGTGGCGGTGCTCGCCGCGTGCGCACAGCCGGCAGCGGCGCTGCGGTTCGCGCGCTACTTGACCGCGCCGGAGAAAGGCGCGCCAATTTTTGCCGCGCAAGGTTTTCATCCTGCCGGCGGCGACAAGTGGAGCGGGAAACCGACGCTGGTGCTCTACAGCGGCGGCGTCAACCGGCCGGCGATACAGCAGACGCTGAAAGAGTTCGCCGACCGCGAGGGCGTGGACCTCACGACGGTGTTCAACGGTTGCGGCATCCTCTGCGCGACGATGCGCGCGATGGCGAAGACACCGGGCGCGAACATTCCCGACGCCTACTACGCCTGCGACGTTTGTTTTGTGCCGCCCGTCGCCGATCTCTATCCGGAGGCGGTGGTCCTGACGGAAGCCGACATCATGCTCGCCGTGCCGAAGGGCAACCCGAAAAACCTCCACGCGTTGTTGGACCTCGCGCAGCCCGGCCTTAAGATCGGCATCTGCAACTCCGAGCAGTCCACGCTCGGCTACATGACCAAAGGCATGCTCAAGGAGACCGGGCTTTACCCGTCGGTGATGAAGAACGTCTGTTCGCAGGTGCCGACTGCCGACCTGCTGATCAACCAACTCCGCACCGGTTCGCTCGATGCGGCCATCGTTTATGACGTGAACGCGAAACCCGTTGCGGCGTATATAGATACTATGCCGATCAAGCACGCCGGGGCCAAGGCCGCGCAGCCGTTCGCGGTGGCGGCGCATTCGCCGAACGCGCTGCTCGCGCACCGGCTGCTTGATTTTCTGCGCGCCAACCGCGAGCGTTTTGAGAAGGCCGGTTTCCACTGGCGCGACGACGGGACCGCCATCGTGAGCAAGGACATTGTCGTGCCGGATTACCTGAAGAAAGCCAATGACTGACCAGCATCGCGCCGGGCCGAACTGGCCCTTCTGGGTCACGATCGCCGTCATCACCGCCGCTTACCTCGCGTTGTTGCTCGGGATGCTGGCGGCCACGGCCACCTACAGCTCGCCGCATCATCTCCTCCACGCGCTCGGCTCGCGCGAAATCCAATACGCCACCGGCCTCAGCCTCGTCAGTTGCACCATCGCCGCGCTGCTGTCGCTCGTCGTCGCCGTGCCCGTCGGCTACCTGATGTCGCGCGGCCGGTTCGCCGGCAAGAACACGCTCGACACGCTGCTCGACGTGCCGATTGTCCTGCCGCCGATGGTGATCGGGTTGTGTTTGCTGATTTTGTTCCAGACGCCGATCGGACGGGCGATTGATCGCGTCGTGCCGTTCACCTACACGGTGTTCGGCGTGCTGCTGGCGCAGTTCACCGTCGCCGCGGCGTTCGCCGTGCGGCAGATGCGGACGACGTTCGATCATTTGCCGTCGCGGCCGGAGGACGTGGCAATGACGCTCGGTTGCTCGCGCGGCCGGGCCGTCTGGCTCGTCACGCTGCCCGCCGCCAAGCGCGGGATGTTCAGCGCCGCGAGCATCGCGTGGGCGCGGAGCCTCGGCGAGTTCGGGCCGATCCTGGTTTTCGCCGGCGCGACGCGGATGAAAACCGAGGTGCTGCCGACGACGGTCTGGCTGGAACTGAGCGTCGGCAACCTGGAGGCGGCGATTGCGGTGAGCCTGATGATGGTGGCGTTGGCAGTGGCGGTGCTGCTGGCGATGCGTGCGGTGGGGGAGAGGCCATAAAGAAAATGGATCCACGGATTACACGGATTGCACGGATGGCGGATTCGGAATCAGATTTTCTTTCCATGTCATCAGTGAAATCCGTGGATGCTTTCCCATCATGATCGCCCTTGAACACATCGCCATTCGCGCCGGCGCGTTCGCGCTGAGCGACGTTTCCTTTACGGTGCCGGAAGCGGTTTACGGCGTGCTCATGGGGCCGACCGGCTGCGGCAAGACGACGCTGGTGGAAATCATCTGCGGCTTGCGAAAGCCCGAATCCGGCCGCGTGCTGGTGAACGGCCGCGACGTGACGCACGAGTCGTCCGGCAACCGCGGCGTCGGCTACGTGCCGCAGGACGGCGCGATGTTCCCGACGATGACCGTCCGCCAGCAACTCGGCTTTGCGCTGCGAATCCGGCGGCGGCCCGTGGAGGAAACGGCGGCGCGCGTCGCAGAGCTGGCGTCGCAACTCGGCATCGCGCACCTGCTCGACCGCAAGCCGCACGGTCTCTCCGGCGGCGAACGGCAGCGCGTGGCGTTGGGGCGGGCGCTGGCGGCGCGGCCGGCGGTGCTGCTGCTCGACGAGCCGCTCTCTGCGCTCGACGAAAACATGCGCGGCGACATGCGCGACCTGCTCAAGCGTGTCCAACGCGAGCACGGCGTCTCCGTGCTTCACGTCACCCACGACCGCTCCGAGGCGCGGCAGGTGGCCGGTCTGTTGCTCGTGATGACGGAGGGTTGCGTGCGGCCGGCGGATTTGAATACACTGGGAGCGCCATGCACCTGCCAGCCTTGACCGACGACGAGCGCACCATCTACCAGTGGCAGATGTGGGTTCCGGGTTTGGGCGAGGAGGGCCAGCGGAAACTCAAAGGCGCGTCGGTGCTCATCTCCCGCGTCGGCGGCCTCGGCGGCGTGGTGGCTTACGAACTGGCCGCCGCGGGCGTCGGTCGGCTCGTGCTCGCCCACGCTGGCAACCTCAAGCCCGCCGACCTGAACCGCCAGCTTCTCCAGACCCACGACCACATCGGCAAACCGCGCATCGAGTCCATCGCGCGCCGGCTGCGCGATCTCAACCCGCGCCTCGACATCGTCGCGGTCTGCGAAAACGTCACTGAGGAAAACGCCGGCAGTCTTGTGGCGCAGGCGGATGTGGTGGTGGACGCCGCGCCGCTCTTCGAGGAACGGTTCGCGCTGAACCGCGCCGCTGTCCGTCAGGGCAAACCGATGGTCGAGTGCTCCATGTATTCGATGGAAGCACACGTCACGACGATCCTGCCGGGCCGCACCGCGTGCCTGCAATGCCTCGTTCCCGAAAAACCCGCCGACTGGAAGCGCCAGTTCCCCGTCATCGGCGCGGTTTCCGGCACCGCCGGCTGCGTCGGCGCGGTCGAGGTCATCAAACTCCTTACCGGCATCGGCGACCCGCTCGCCGGCGCAATGCTGGTGATGGACCTCCGGACCATGAACTTCCGCCGCGTCAAAACCGCGCGCAGGCCCGATTGCCCCGTGTGTGCTGGAAGCTGACGGCTGGCGTCTGATCTCTAAGCACTGACCTCTGTCCCGTTCTCAGTTCTCAGTTTGTCCCCAACGCATTTCCTGCCGCCTTACTGCCGATTTCGCGCAGGGTTTTCCAGGCAGCGGAGTCTTGAGGACTGGGGGAAACCAGCAGGATCAAACAGGTCTGTTTTGACGCCGGCCGCGGCATCACGAGGGCTTCCACATGGAGGGTGAGCTTGCGGCCGTCGGAAAAGGAGTCGAAGAAAACGACTTCGGCGGCGAAGCGTTTCTTTCCAGCCGGGCTGGGCGGCATCGCATTCACCACGGCCCTCATTTGTCCGGCGTCCGGCGAGAGTCCCTTGCCCCGGCCCACGGCGATGCTGAGTCCGCGGTAATACTTCTCAAGAAAATCCTTGAGCTCCGTCGCGCCCAGTTCCGGCGCGCCGTCGGCCAGAATGGCCACCACATAGGTGAAATAGGTGCTGGTGCGGGTGTCGAACATTCCGGGAGCGAAACGGATTTCCTCGGAGCCGGTGAGCTTGATGTCCGGCGCAAATCCTGGAGGGATGGCCATTCCTTCGAAGCGCCAATCCGTGGGCTCTTTGAGAATCGTGGGGCGGTCCGGCCCGGCGGCATTGAGCGGGACCTGCAAAGCCAGCAACAGGAGTGTGAAACCAAGGATTTGTTTCATGGGAGTTTCTTCATACGCGCAGCCTGTCACCGGCGGCGAACGCGTCCCGGACGGTGGCGGTCCTGAGCATGAGGATGCAGGCGACAGGCCAAACGCAACCGAGAAGCATCAAGACGGCAGTCCAAAAGACCTTCATAACGCGCGCGCTGCTGCTGTTGTTGGTTGTGGGCGCGAAAGACTGCCCTGTGGTCGAAAACTGCTTCTGCTGCACCTTCGTCATTTCGAGCAGCGATTTCGTTCGCTGCAGATTCGCTTTCGCCTCCGGGGTCGCCAACTGCGGGTCCTTGTCCATCTCCGCCTGCTGCCTTTGCACATCTTTTTCCAAACTGGCGGTCATCTGCTGGCTCTGCTGCGCCAACTCGGCATGCATGTTCTGCACCGCTTGCATTACCTCGTCGCCGAAAACAGCATGCGCGACAAGAGGATGGATCACTGCGGCAACAATAAGGGCGATGCTCACGCCGATGGCCAGTCTTCTTGCCCAACCGGCCATGCAAAGGAGGCCGATGCCGGAGATTAGAAGAAGCAACCTGAGCAGACCATCCACGCCGCCTGAGATGGCATAACTGGCCTTCATCCGTGGTGTTGCGAATGTGTTTACAAACTTCGCCTGAGCCGACAACAAGTCGGAATGCGTCCGGGCGAATTGTTCGTCCGCGCGTTTCTGAGACTCGGTTTCGTCCAAAGCCTTGCCGGATTCGCGCAACGTCTGCAGGGCGTGATTTTGCACTTCCTGTGCAAATCCAAAACCCTTTTGGACCAATGTCGGCGTGGCCATCGTCATCACGGCGAGGCAGCCGCATAGCAGGCCGAACACGATGTTGACGATGGCAACCGCAGTTACAAGACCGGGACGTTTTTGCATGGCGAATACCTCCTGTGCCAGAACCTCACTTCAGGTTCCTGGCTGAACGTTAAAGATCAGGTGCTCATGAGATCGGCGCGGCTCACTTTTCAAACTCGACGATCAGTTCCGGGCCTTTGCCGCTTTCGCGGGCGAAGTAGTTCACGCCGTCGGTGCTCACGGGGTCAATGGCGAGACTGAGTGTCTTCATGCCGTCGAACGAAAGATGTTTCAGCGGCACTTCGACGATCTGGTTGGAGTTGACGCGGCCGATGTTGGCCAGCACCGTGCCGGGGGCGGGGCGGTTGGCGTAGGTGATGTCGTCTTCGCGCCACGGCTCGGTGACGAGGCAGATGTTGCCGCCGTTGACGGATTCGTTGCCGGCGTTGATGAGGCGCAGCTTGGCGGAAACTGGTTTGCCGGGAACAGCGAGCGAGAACTTCAGGTAGGCGACCTGGTGGTGATCGTCGCCCATCTTCTTGTCGCCGCCGTCCACCAGCAGCACGGGCACTTTGCCGTAGTTGGCGGTGGGCGCGAGCCGGATCACGTGGGCATCGGCAATCGCTTTGAAGACCATGCGGTCGCCGCGGCCCAGATAATCCACCGTTATGTCGCGCGCGACCTCGACTGCGCCGTCGCGCCGGAGGAGTTGGACGCGGGCGGTGTATTGCGACGACTGCGGTTTTCCGGCGACGGCAAACTTGCACTCGACTTCCGCTTTCTGGCCGACCAGCAGATTGATAGGCGTCTCGGCCGGCGTCACGGTGAAACCTTTCGGCGCGGCAATCCGCAGCGTGCCGGCGAAGTCACTGTCGGTCTGGTTCGAGAGTTGAAGCGTCGCGGTTTGTTCGGGTTTCGCGTTGTTCAACAAAACCGGCGGCACGGTGACGGCCACGCCCAGCATCCGCTCGCGCAACACTTCCACCGTCTGGAGAATGGGCGCCTGCTCCGGCGCGGGCTGGCGCGTTTTTGGCACGAACTCAATGAGCAGGCTGTCGTCAACTTCCACGCCGCTGAACTCCTTGACGAGGGCCTTGCGCAGTCCGCCGGCTTCCTTGACGACGTCGAAATCCTTGAGCGCGACTTTCTTCTGGAGCTTCACATCGAAGACGCGCTGGCCGGGCTTGGCGTCGTCCATCTCCGCGAAGCCGAGGCGGACAGTATAGCGGCCCGTGCCGTCGCCGGGATTCAGCAGCGGGATGTCGCAGGAAGCGATGCCGCGGCAGCCGAACGTGTAGAGCCACGGGCTGCGCGTGCCCTCGATGCGGACGAAATCGGCGCTTTGAGCGAGATATTTGCCGATGCCTGGTTGCAGGGTTATACCGAGTTTGAATTGCAGCACCAAGCTGGGCGTTGCCGGCGCGGGACGCGGGTAGGCGAGCCAGAGTGTGCCGGCGTCATCGCGGCGGTCGCCCGGCGCGCCGAGGTTCAGGGCGAGATGTTTCACCGGCTTGGTGTCGCCCGCGAGACTGTATTTGCCCCATGCGCGGTTTTCCTCGCGCGGCGCGAGCACCGTCGTGCAGACGATCGGGAACGGGCACATGCAACCGGAGCTGGCTTCGGGCATCATGACGAGGCCGTTGGCGGCGATGAAGTTGATCCAGCAACCGGGCCGCTGGCCGCCAAAGGTGGTCGTGCCGGAGTCGCCGATGAGATCGTAATAGCCGAGGTAGTAGGAGCGGAACAACATGACGTTGGCGCAGGCCGCCGGCGTGCCGCAGTGATGGCCGGGCCGCGCGAACTGCCACGGCTCGGTGCGGCCGGTGATGGGGTTGACGCGCGTGCGCTGCTCGCCGGTCTTGAGGTCGAACGCCCACGGCTCGGCGTGGAACGTGTCGCCGATGATGAGCGGGCGGACGCGGTAGGCGATGTTCTTCGACCAGAGCGGCGAGCCGTCGCTGGCGGCGAGCGCGATCACGCGGCGCTTGTCAAACTGGTTGGCGAAAAATTCCTTCCAGAAATGGCCGTCGGTATAGACGCCGAAGAACACCAGCACGCCGTCGTGGACCATGCTGCCGAGCGTGCCCCAATGCGTGCCGCCGACGCAGCCGGTGAGGTCCATTTGTTTATTCCAGACCGTCCGGCCCGTCGCCAGATCGAGCGCCGTGACGCCGCGCATCGGCGACGGCCGCGCTGGTTTGATCACGCCGGGCGCGGATTTGGGGCCGCCGTCGGCGAAAAACACGCGGCCTCCGCCGATGGAGATGGTCGCGTCCTGAATGCCGCCGCCATACGTCCAACGGATGCGGCTGGTCGCCGTGTCGAAAGCGAACAGGATGTCGGAAACATTATTGGTCCGGCTGCCGCTGCCGACGAGGAGGCCGTCGGCGACGGCGACATAGCGCCAGGAGCGCGGCTTGCCGTCGGTGACCTTCGGCAACGCGTAGGTGGCCTTGATCGCGCCGGTGGCGATGTCGAGGCGCAGGCACTTGTTCGTCGTGGCGACATAGAAACTGCTCTCGTCCGCCGCGAGATTGCTGGATTCGTCCGAGGTCCCCGCGCGGATGACGTTGGGAATTTTCCGGTCCCACAGTTTCAGTCCATTGTAAGCGTCGTAGGCGTTGACCGCGTTTTCGCCCTCAACGAGCATGACGCCGTTGACCGACAGCGGCGCGGCGGCGCGGCGATGCCGGCTGATCATTTGGAGCGGGCCGGGATCGCCGAACCAAAGCAAACCGAGCGGGCACTTCACGAGCTTGTCGTCGCCGCAGGTGGTGTTGGCGGCGTCGGCATATTCGTGCGTCCACGCGCCCGCGCCGGGCAACGGCCCGCGTTTGAGCATGGCCCACGCGCCGTCCGTCTCCGTCACCTCCACGCCGGGAACGCCGCCGCTGGCGAACCACGCCCGCAATCCGGCCGGCGTGAGAGTGGGGATGTCGCCCTTCGCCTCGGCGGGCTGGCCGAGCATGGCGACGCCGCCGCACGGTTTGAGGACGCGGAGGATTTCCTTCGCGGAACAATCGTTGAGCCGGCCGAGCAACGCGGTTTCGGAGACGATGAGGTTGGCAAAATAGGACGCATACGGCAGGTGATCCAGCGCGCCCTGGTCTACGGTGACGCGCGTGCCGTAAACACCCGCGGCGTCGAGCGCCTTCCGCGCAGCGGCGACTTTTTGCGCGTCGGGCTCAATGCCGATGATCCTCAGCTCCGTGTGTTTGGCGAGTTCCAGCGCGAGCCGGCCGGTCTCGCAACCGAGCACGAGACAGAAACCGCGTTTGACGCCCGATTCGCGCGCGATGGTCCTCGCGCCGGCGGCGCAGACGGCGGTGATCCTGTCCTGCGGATAAGGCGACGTGTTCGTGGGCTCGGCGACGGCCACGGCGGGCTTGACCGCGCCCGGCGCGAAACAATAAATCGCCCCGGTGTCCGTGCTCACGTAGAGCCGGCCGCCGGCGACGGTGAGACCCTTGGCTTTGCCGCTGACCTTCGCTTCCCAGAGTTTGATGCCGGTGTCCGCGTTGACGGCCATCACGTGGCTTGGGCCGCCGGCAAACAAAACCTCGCCCGCGAGAATCAGCGCGTCGGAGCAGTCGCACGGCAGGCGCCATTTCACGCACGACTTCATCTCCGCGTCGGCCTGCGCCAACTGTTTATCCATGCCTTGCAGCCGCTTCTCGACGCCGTCCAGTTTTTTGTTCACCTCGTTGAGCTTGGCTTCGTCCTCCTTCAGCATCTTCCCGGTTTCGTCCCGCGTGGCTTCGAGCGCGGCGCGCTGCGGATCGTCCGCCGGCAGCGAGGCGAGCTTGGCGTTGACGCTGGCCAGGGATGACTGCGCATGCGCGATCAGAATGGTCAGGCGCTTCTGGTCCTTGCGCGATGTGCCTGACTCGGCGTTGAGCGCGACGCGCTGGGTGTGGAGGTGGAACCGCAGGACGCTGGCCTGCGGATAAATCTCCCGCTTCAACGCCATCACCGCGTTGCTGGTGCTCAGGTAGGCAAGGCCCTCGGTCATGATGACCTTGCGCGCGGCGAACCACGCCGCCTCCACCCGGGTGGCGCTGTCGTAGCCGATGATCTCCTCGGTGCCGGTGTAGAGCTGGTTGTCGGCCAGCAACGCAAAGGTGCCGCCGATGGGCTTGTTGCCAAAAGTGGCCGCGAAGGTCGGACCTTTGATCTTGGGGTTGGCCGGGGCGGACAACGCGACCTCATACAGGCGGTGGCCGTCCTGCCGGTCGAACGCCGAGGGCGAAACGCGGCCTTGCGGGACGAACAGATTGGTGTTGCTGGCGAGCAGGTAGCCTTGCGGCGACATGCGGCCCTCGGTGGACTCGCCGCCCGTGTCGTTGCGCCAGAGCAACTGCCCGTCGCTGGCGCGCGCCGCCTCCACATACACGCCCTCCGCCGGAAAAATCCCCGCCCCGTAATACGCCACCCCGCCGTCCACCAGCACGCCCGTCCGCACCGGCCACATGGATATCATCCGGCCGTGGCCGAGCAACCGTTGATCGCCCGGACCGGGGCGGCGCTGCCAGATCACCCTGCCGTCGCTGGCGGCGAGGCAATACACCTGGCCGTCGTCGGAGCCGACATACACGCGGTCGTCGCACACCGTCGGCGCGAGCCGCACCGGGCCGCCGGTGAAAAACGTCCACCGCACCCGCCCGCTCGCCGCGTCGAGGCAATACACCTTGTTGTCCGCCGACGAGCCGAAGTAGAGCGCGCCGCCCGCGACCACCGTGTGGAAGGCGTCGTCGAACCGCACCCGCGGCAATTCCAGAAAACCCTCCACCGGCACGTCGCGCGGCGGTTCCCACGCCGGCGCGGGCGCCTGGCGTGAGCGGTAAACCCACGACTCCGCGAGCGGCGTGGCGAGCTTCTCCGGCGAGATGCCGCTGCGGGCCATGTCGTGCCGGTAGGTGGGCCAGTCATCGGCGCTAGCTGCGGCCAGGGCGGCGGCGGCAAGGACCAGGACAACCGGCGTTCGTAACCGCAAAGGCAACCGTTTCATATTCACGACTCCAATACTCCGCCACTCCATCACTCCAATACTTCACCACTCCACATCGCAGCCCGGCCGGCGATGGCGCCCGCCATGGAGCGTCACATCCATCGTCCGGTATTGTCATCGAGCGTAGGCAACGCCCGGACCGAAGGCGAGGTTGAAATGCCTGTCGCCAAAGCCTGCCGGATTTCAACGCGGAGGCGCAGAGGACGCAGAGGTTCTGCAAGAGCCTTTGCGCTTCTCGGCGTTCTCTGCGTCTCTGCGGTTGACTCCGTCTCCATCCGGCTGGCCACGCGCGGTTGCTTAGGATTCCGAAAGGGGGATGAACTGCCGGTTCTCGTGCCACGGTTTGTTCGCCAGCTCCGCGAGCATTTCTTCTGCCAGCGACGTGACAAACTCCGTCGTTGTTGATGCCGCCGCGCCAGCAGCCGCATCGCGTTGGTCAAACAGTTCGTCCACCCGCCTCAACAAGTCGGGCAGTTGATTGGTCTTGGAGAAGTAACCATCCGCTCCCACCATGAAACCTTCGACTCTGTAACTGGCCGGGTCCAGCGCCGACATGATCCAGATCGGCACATGCCCCATGGCCGGGTTGCCCCGAATGGAACGGCAGACTTCCAAGCCCGGCATTTTCGGCAGCATCAGGTCCAGCACGATCAAGTCCGGGCGGCAACGGGAAGCTTGATCCAGCCCGCTCTCGCCATCGGCGGCGATGACCGTTTCATGTCCTTTTTGTTGCAGGCGATACTTTAAGATCGCCGCGAAGTCCTGTTCATCCTCGATGATGAGCACCCGCTTCCGTCCCATGTCTTGGCCTAGTCCATTCATGCCGCGAATCAAACACGGATTCGTAACGAGACGGCGGCGTTTGAGTGACAAGTGGGTAAAAAGCAGGTAGGGACGGCGCGCTGCGCCGTCCGCGCATGGTTCGCCGATGACAACAACCTTCGCCCCTACCTTTTCAGCCAGAATCCCAACGGGATTCTAGCACTCAGCCCAGGGTTGCGAGGTTGCGGCAACTTTGGGCTGAGTGATGTTGCCCCGTTGGGGCAAATGCGGCGACTCGCGGCGTTTGCTGTAGCGGCGGTCTCTGCCCCCGAAAGCTTTCGGGGCTGACCGCCGGATAACTGGGAGGGGCGACATTCTTGTCGCCCGATGATGATTCGGCGACAGGAATGTCGCCGCTCCCAGTTCATTACGATTTGATTTCGGTGGTAGGGCGCGACCGTCGGGCGCGCCGCATCGTTGTTTCGGCCGGCCCAGCGGTCCGGCCCTACCTTTCGGCGGTCAGAGACCGCCGCTACAGGGCGCGATCCATCGTTTCAGAAACGATCCTCAAAACACGGAGGAATTTATTCTGACTTGCCGAAGCAGAGGGCCTTGCCGTTTTGCAGGGTGAGAAAGACGTGCTGGCCGGCGAGCGCGAGGCTGTCATAGACCGGTGGCATTTCCAGCGGATACTCCGCCACGATCCGGCCGTCTTTGGTCGAAAGCAGCGCGAGAAATCCGCTGACGGCGCCGGCGTCGCACACGGTTCCCGCCACGACCACTGCGTTGTCGCACAACGACATCGCCTCGGCCTGGTGATTGGCCGGCATCGCCTGCCGCCACGCGTAATCTTCCCGCGCCAGCTTCCCGGCACCCGCGGTCTTCGCGCGCTCCATGGCGTAGCACGAGCGCGACTTGCTCTCATAGCCAAAGACGGTGTTCCCGTTCCAACAGAAGATTTCCGCGGTGGCGCGGCCGAACTTTTGCCCGCCGGATCGGCGTGTGCCCATGCGGGTCCACGAGCCGTCCATCAACGCTTCCAGCGGCGCGTCGCGCTCGCCCTTGGCCGCGACATCGCCCTCGCCGGTCTTGGGGTCGAATTGAAGATGATGGAGTTTGATGCTTCCGTCGCGCGCGACGAGCAGATCGTTTTCGCGGACGGGGCCGGGACCGACCTCCCTGGCCCAGAGCTGCCGGCCGCTGGCGGGATCGAGCGCGCAGACGGCCAGGCCGCCGTCGGTTTCCGACGAACGGCCGGCCGACGCGTAGAGCACGCCCTCGTGGACCAGCACCGATCCGGGCACCGGCCAGACGGACTCCATCGCGCCGAACGCCACCATGCGGCGCTCCCAAGGCGCGATGCGCGCGCGCCACGCCAGTTGGCCGTCGCGGGCGCGAAGCGCGTAAACCCATCCGTCGTGCGAGCCGATCAGGCAGAGGTCGCCGTGGATCGTGGGCGGCGAATCGAGCCGCCCGCCCACCGTGGCGCGCCAGAGCGGCTTGCCGGTGGCGGCGTTGAGCGCGACGACTTGAGCGGTGTCCGTGGCGGCTGCGAAAACCATTCCGTTGGCGACGACGGGCGCGCTGAGGCAGGAGGTGAGCTGCGCCTGCCACGCCGCCGCGAGCGGACCGGTGGGAGGACGAGCGGCTTCGCGCTGCCAGAGGAGTTTGAGTTTTTCAGGGATCGCGCTCTGGGTGGCGCCGCTGCGTTCGCCGTCGTGGCGGTAGAGGGGCCAGTCTACTGAATTTTGGATTTTAGATTTTGGATTTTGGATTTCGGAATTAGAAGTTGGGAGTTGGGGGGTGGAATTTTGGATTTGCTTCGCAGGTCTCGCAGACTCGGCTTTGGATTTTAGATTTTGGATTTCGGATGTTGGCGATTGGCGATTGGAGATTTGAGATTTGGAATCTGGAATTTGAAATTTCGCACCGAAGGCGGGGCCGGGCTCGATGGGACGCGGCTTTTCAAATTCGCCGGCCGCGGGCGGGTCGCCGCTGGGGCCGAACGCAACGAAGCCCGGCACCTGGCCCGGCGCGCACCGGCAGAAGTTCTGGCCGGTGAAAAACATGCCGAGCGCCGGGGTCGCGCCTTCGATGCAAGCGCCGCGGGCCGCGGCATAACTGATATGCGTGGCGCTGCCCTTGAACGTCGCGCCCTCCGGCGATGGCGCCAGCTCCAGGTAGGAGCAGCCGCGGCTGGCGGTGACGTAGTTGCCGACGACGGCGGCCGGCGTGCACATCGGCGAGTCCATGGAGACCGGCAACAGGCCTTTCACCTCGCCCGTCCTGGGATCGTATTTTTTGCTTTCGTGCCAGAGCAGGCCGTCCACCAGCGGCGTCCAGAATCGGCCGGCCGGTTTGATCTCCCACAACACCTTGCCGTCGGCGGCGGAGAGGATGGAGATCGTCTTCGCCTTGGGCCGGGCGACGGAGAGCATGCCGAGACCCGCGCAGTTGAGATTCATCGGCGTCGCCGGCTCGAACTGCGTGTGCTCGACGCGCCATCGCTCGCGGCCGGTTTGCAAATCCACCGCGACGATCCGCTGGCCGGTCGGCGGGTTGCCCGATTGCAGCAGCAGATAAACGACGCCGTCGGCGGTGACCATCTCCTGCGCCGGCACCGGCAGGGACCATTTCGCCGCGCCGCTGGCCGCGTCGAAGGCTTCGATCGCGCCCGCCGCGCCGGTCTTGTTCACCCACGGCGCCCAGATGACGCCGCGCTCGAACTGCTTGAGTTCCTCCTTCGCTTCCCAGCCGGAAGAGATCAGCACGTTCTGCGAGAGGAGCAGGCGGACGGTCTGGTATTTCACCGGGCAACTGACCGCGACCGCGCCGCTGGCGGCGTCGAGTCCGACGAGGCGGTCCTTTTTGTAAACATAAACGCGGCGGTCGTCGGCGACGATGGGGGCGAGGTTGAAGGCGTTGAGGGCCTGGCCGTTGTCGAGCGTCTCGCAGTTCAGTTTCCAGAGCGGCAGGCCGTTGAACGCGTCGCGCGCGGTGACGTATTGCTCCTGCTTGTGTTTGGCGAACGACGCCGGCGCGAGGTTTTCTAGCTCCGTGGTGCTGAGCGTGAAACAGCGGCCGTTGGCGATGACCCAGCCGCGGCAGGCGGCCCACATGTTGAAGTTCATCGGCAGCCCGTCCTGCCAGCGGAGGCCGGAGGGAAACTTCACGACGCGGTCGGCCGAGACGCGGTTGCCGTCGGCGCTGTGCGCCGGTTGCGGCCAGTCGTCCATTTCCGGCGGACGCGGCTTGACCGAGCGGGTCCATCGGCCGGCCTTGCGGACGCAGATCGCGCCGCCGGGCGCGACGATGCGCTCGACCTCCGCGGTCGTCAGGCCTTGCGCGCTCAGGGCGGGCCAGTCCTCGATCACCACGAGATTGGCGAGGTCGCGGAGGTAAGGAAGGTGAACTAAAGGCATCTTCTCTACCATCGCTTTTCCGGCGATCCCCCTCGTCTCGATGGCTTTGCGCGCGCGATCGAGCGCGGCGTCGTCGAGCGCCAGCCCGTGCACGAGGAGGTTGCTGTCGGCGGCGAGGTCGGCGGTGAGGGCTGGGTTGTTCTTGGAGCCGCAGCCGAGATGAACACAGAGGCCGATCTTGACGCCCGCGACTTCGAGGATTTGGTCCGCTTGCGTTTTGGCGGGCGCAGCGTTGGCATTGAGAGTCCACGCGAGAATCAGTCCAATGACGGACAGCAGTGACAGGAATTTTTGAGTCATGCGCATCATGTTCTCCGCTGAAGTTGTTTCCAAGATCCAGTTTCGGCGGCGAGCGTAGCAGCGCGCGGATGGAAGGCGAGGTTGAAATGGCCGACAGTGCACCCGTTTACGACCGCACCGAACTTCGCGTCTTCGCGCCTTCCCTGTTGAATTTTTCCGTCATGGGATTTTGAACAGGGAAGGCGCGAGGACGCGAAGACAGTCGGGGCGCTGAGGCCCCTTCCACATTCAAAACGAGCCTTTACGTTTCTCCGCGTTCTCTGCGGTGAATTTCCGTATCCTCACCATCAGCGATCCATTCTTGGTTTTGGCCGGAGTCGGTGGTAATATAAATTTCTTGTCGCGCCGCTTCGACGCGACAGGTTGACGTTTTGCTGCGGGAAGCCGGTTTTGAGGAACGAGGCAAACTTGGTTGGTGTTGCGAGACTGAGGAGGACGAACGATGAGTCACGGGAAGCAAAAACAGCATGTGGTCGGTGTGGACCTGGGCGGCACGAAAATCCTGGCGGCGGTGTTTGACGGGAACTTTCGCGTGTTGAGCCGTGAAAAGAAAAACACGCGGCCGGAGTTGGGCGTGGATGGCGTCATCGGGCGCGTGGCCGAGTGCGTCAACGAGGCGCTGGCGGCGGCGGCGGTCCCGCACGCGGCCATCGCGGCCATCGGCATCGGCATCCCGGGGATGGTGGATCGGGAGCGGGGCCTGGTGCGCATTGCGCCGAATCTGAACTGGCATGAACTGCCGCTGGCGAGGCTGGCGGAGCGGCGGTTGCATTTTCCGGCGGCGCTGATCAACGACGTTCAGGCGGGCACGCTGGCGGTGAAGCATCAGGGCGCGGGCCGCAAGTTGCAAAACTTTGTCTGCATGTTCATCGGCACCGGCATCGGCGGCGGGATCGTTTTGAACAGCGAGCTTTATCGCGGCTCGAGCGGCATGAGCGGCGAGATCGGCCACATGGTGGTCGTGCCGGAGGACGGGCCGAAGTGCGGTTGCGGCAACCGCGGCTGTCTCGAGTCGGTCGCCAGCCGCAGCGCCATCGTGCGCCGCGTCGTGGCGGCGATCGAGAAGGGGCGCAAGAGCGTCGTGTCGGATTTGTGCGACGGCGACATGACGCGTGTCCGCAGCCGGATTCTGGCGGAGGCTTACCGTGAGGGCGACAAGCTGGTGCGCCGGATCGTGGATGAGGCCGCCGACTACATCGGCATCGGCGCGGCGAATTTGATCAACATCCTCAACCCGCAGGCCGTCATTCTCGGCGGCGGGTTGATGCAGGCGCTCGGCGAGAAACTGTTGCCGCGCATCCGCAAGTCGGCGATGGCTCACGTCATCGGGGCCAATCCGGAGCGGGTGAAGATTCTCGACTCCGGTCTCGGTGACGACGCGGGCATCATCGGCGCCGGTCTTGCGGCGCGGGCCAAGGTGGCGACAGCGAAAGAACGATTTTTTCGCTGATGTAACATGATCGTAACAATGGCGTGAGAAGATGCGGGACACGGAGCATGGACCAATCCATTAAAAAAATTGAGAAACCGGTTGTCGAGGGCGTGCGGTCGGTGGCGGTGATTGACATCGGCTCCACCGCCGTCCGGCTGAGCATCGCCGAGATCGGCGTGGACGGCACCTTGCGCCCGCTGGAATCGCTCCAGCGCGCGGTGCATTTGGGCAAGGACGCGTTCACGTCGGGCGTCATCCAGCCCTCCACGGCCGCCGAGGTCGTCAGCATTCTCCAGGCGTTCCGCCGGACGATGAAGGAATACGGCATCACGCGCGACGACCAGATTCGCGCCGTGGCCACGAGCGCCGTGCGCGAGGCGGAGAACCGCGACGTGTTCCTCGACCGCCTCTACATGACCACGCAACTCAACGTCGAAGCCATCGAAGGCGCGGAGGAGAACCGGCTGACCTACATTGCCGTGCACGACCTGTTTCAAAAAGACGCCAAACTGCGGAAAAGCGACGTGGCGATTGTGGAGGTGGGCGGCGGCAGCACGGAGTTGATTCTGGTGCGGGACGGCCTCATCTCCTTTGCGAACACCTACCGGCTCGGTTCGTTGCGGATGCGCGAAACGCTGGAAACGTATCGTGCGCCCGCCGACCGCGCGCGCGCGTTGCTGGGCCAGCACATCAAGCGCACCGTGGACCAGCTTCAAGGGACGCTGGCCGGCGCGGAGGTGTCGTATCTGATCGCCGTCTCCGGCGACGCGCGGTTTGCGGCGTCGCTGGTGGAGCCGGCGTGGGACAAGCAGGGCGTGGTGCGGATAGATTTCAAAACATTCGTCGGCGTGGTGAACCAGCTCGTGCCGGTTTCCGTGGACGAACTGGTGCGCAAGTATCACATCCCCTACCAGGAGGCGGAGACGATTGGTCCGGCGCTGCTGGCGTATGAACATCTGGCGCGCGCGTTTCACGTGAAGCAAATCCTCGTGGCCGGCGCTTCGCAGCGCGACGGGCTGCTGAAGGAAATGGCCGTGCGCGGCGCGTGGACGTCGGAGTTTGCCGAGCAGGCGGTGCATTCGGCGACGTTGCTGGCGGAGAAATACGGCGTCAACGACGGCCACTCGCGGCACGTGAGCGAGATGTGTGTGAAGATGTTTCGCGAATTGCGGGCGGAGCACGGACTGGACGAGCGGTTCGAATTGTTGCTGCGCATCGCCGGTCTGTTGCACGAGGTGGGCGTGTTCGTCAGCGACCGCAGTCATCACAAGCACTCCATGTATCTGATCCTGAACAGCGATCTGTTCGGCCTGACGAGGAAAGAAATCACGCTCATCGCGCTGGTGGCGCGCTATCACCGCCGGGCGATGCCGCGCCCCTACCACACCGACTACACGTCGCTCGACCGGGACAGCCGGCTGGTGGTGGCCAAACTGGCGGCGCTTTTGCGGGTGGCGGATTGCATGGACCGCAAACATTTGCAGGATTTGAAGACGGTTTCGTTCTCGCGGGAGAAGGACCAGTTTGTGATCACCGTCCACGACGCGGTGGACTTGACACTGGAACAACTGGCGCTCAAGGACAAAGCGAACCTGTTCGAGCAAATTTTTGGCGCGAAGGTGGTGTTGCGGTCGGCGCTGGACGCGGACGAGGCGGTGCCCCATGCCTGAAACCGACATTCCGCTGCTGAACCGCGAACTGAGCTGGATCGAGTTCAACGCCCGCGTGCTGGAGGAGGCGCGCGACGCGGCGATGCCGTTGCTGGAACGGCTGAAATTCCTCGCCATCAGCGGCTCCAACCTCGACGAATTCTTCATGGTGCGCGTCGGCGGGTTGCAGCAGTTGCTCGAAGAAGGCAAGAACACGCCCGATCCCTGCGGCCTCACGAGCGCACAACAACTGGCCGAAATCGGCCGGCGCGCCCGGCAACTCGTGGCCGACCAATACGAGTGCCTGCTGAAAGAGTTGGAGCCGGCGCTGGCGGCGGCGGGCATCCGGCGCGCGCGCGTCGAGGGCTTGAGCGCGGAGCAACACGAGCATCTCGAACGCGTGTTCAACCGCGACCTTTATCCGGTCATCACGCCCATTGCGATTCACTCGCCCGAGACGTTTCCGTTGCTGCCCGGCCTCAGTGTCAACCTGCTCGTTCGGCTCGAACCGGCGCCAGACGCGCCGCAGGAGCAGCGGTTCGCGGTCATGCCCCTGCCGAAGACCCTGGCGCGGTTGATACCCGTGCCCGATGCGGCGAAATACACCTGCGTGCTGCTGGAGGACATGGTCGCGGCGTTTGTCACGCGGTTCTTTCCCGGCGAGGCGGTTGCCGAGTGCGTGCCGTTCCGCGTCACGCGCAACGCCGACCTGGCGGTTCGAGAAGACCAGGCCGGCGACCTGCTCGCGCACATGCGGGAAGTGCTGGACGCCCGCAAGCGCAGCAACTGCGTGCGGCTGGAGGCGGACGAGCGTATTTCCGAACCGAGCCTGGCGTATTTGAAAAGCACGCTCAAGGTTTCCGACGAGGAGATTTACAAGGTTCCCGGCCCGGTGGACCTGACGGTATTCTGGCCGGTGGTGCGGCTGCCTGGGTTCGACGCGCTCAAGGACACGCCCTGGCCGCCGCAGCCGTCGCCGGAGATTCCGCCCGACGCGGCGATGTTTGACATCATCGCGCGCAAGGACGTGCTGCTGTTTCATCCTTACCAGAGTTTCGAGCCGGTCTTGCGGCTGGTCGAGCAGGCGGCGGACGACCCGAACGTGCTGGCTATCAAACAGATTCTTTACCGCACCAACGAAAACAGCCGCATTGTCGCCGCGCTGGCCCGCGCGGCCAACCGCGGCAAGTTGGTGACGGCGTTGGTGGAACTGAAAGCGCGCTTTGACGAGGCGCGCAACATCGGGTGGGCCGAGGCGCTCGAGCACGCCGGCGTGCAGGTGATCTACGGACTGAAACGGCTGAAGGTTCACGCGAAGGTCTGCATCATCGTCCGCCGCGAGCCGGCCGGCATCCGGCGCTACATGCATTTCAGCACCGGCAACTACAACGAGGTCACGGCGCGGCTTTACAGCGACGTTGGCCTGATGACGTGCAACGACGACCTTGCCGCCGACGCCACAGCGTTTTTCAACGCCATCACGGGCTACTCGCAGCCGATCCTCTATCGCAAGATCGAGGCCGCCCCGCACGGTCTGCGGCCGCGATTGATCGCGCTGATCGAGAGCGAGATCGAACGCTGCAAGCAAGGGCAGAAGGCCCGCATCATGGCGAAGCTGAATGCCCTCGTGCATCGCGACGTCATCGAGGCGCTTTACCGCGCCTCGCAGGCCGGCGTGGAAGTCGAACTCAGCATCCGCGGCGTTTGCTGCCTTCGCCCCGGCGTGCCCGGCGTCAGCGAAAACATCATCGTCACCAGCGTTCTGGATCGCTTCCTCGAACACGGCCGCATTTTTTATTTCCACCACGGCGGCGAGGAACAGGTGTTCATCTCCAGCGCGGACTGGATGCCGCGCAACCTCGACCGGCGCGTGGAACTGCTCGTGCCCGTCGAGGACCCGGCGTGCCGCAGTCAACTGATCGCCATCCTGGAAACGTGCATGCAGGACACGGCCAAGGCGCGCCGGTTGTTGCCCGACGGCCGCTACGAGCGCGTGAAGCCGGCGCGTCGCGTCAAGCCGCTGCGGTCGCAGGAGGCGTTTTACCGGCAGGCGTGCAAAGCGGCGGAACAGGCGGAGAAGAACCTCTACATGGTCTTCGAGCCGCAACTGCCCGCGGCAGTGGAGAAATGAGCCATGAGCGCCGCCCGCGGAGCAGCCAGGCTGTCGGTCGAGCAACTCTGCCGGAAATACGACAACGAAGATACGCACACCCGGCACGTCACCGCGATGGCGCTGCGGCTGTTTGACGGCGCAAGGCGCGCGTTGAAGCTCGCCGCCGGCGACCGCGCGATTCTCGAAATGGCCGGACGGCTTCACGACGTCGGCTACAGTGTCCATCCGTCCGATCACCGGCAACGCGGTGTTGGAATCGTCTTGCGCGAAGGGCTGAAAGGATTTTCCGATCCGGACCGCGATCTGATCGCGGCGGTGATGTTCCTTCATTCCGGCGATGCGCGGGCGGTGCGGCGCCACCGCTGGGTCCGGCGGTTGCCGCAGCCGCAGCGCGCCCTCCGTCTCGGCGCTTTGTTGCGCGTGGCCGACGGCTTGGATTACGGCCACCGCCAGGACGCCACGATCCAAACGGTGCGGGCCGAAGCCGGAGCTATTCGGGTCGCCGTCCGTTCCGGCCGTTTCCCGCACAACATCGCGCGCGCCAATCAGAAAGCCGATCTCTGGCGGCTGGTTTTTCCGATGGACATCGAACTGGCTTCCACTGAAGGCGGCGCGGGCGAGGAACCGGGTTTGATCCGGCCCGGCTTGGGTGTCGCGGAAGCCGCGCGGCGGTTGCTGGTGTTACAGGCGAAAACCATTTGGGTTAACATTTCCGGCGCGAAAGAGGGCGAGAGTGTCAAGCCGCTGCATGACATCCGCGTGGCCGCCCGTCAGATGCGCGCCGTGTTGCGTGCGTTTCGCAAACTGCTAGAGAAAACATCCGCGCCAGGCCTCGACCTCGCGCTCCAGCGGCTGAGCCGCTCGCTGGGGCCGGCGCGCGACGCGGATGTCTGGGCCGTTCTTCTGACGAGCAGGGGAGTGCGGAAGCGGCTTGCAGACGAACCGGGTTGGGAGGCGTTCGTGCTTCATCATCTTCAGCGCCGGCGGCGGCAAGTGGCCGTGGTGCGGCGGTGCCTGAACCAACAGCAGACGGCGGCGCTCAAGCTCAAGTTTGGCCGGTTGCTGCGGGTTGAACTACCGCGGCTCGTCCGGACCGAGCCGGGCGGGACACTGGAAAAATTTGCGCGCCGGCAGCTTCGGAAGGAGTGGCGCCGGGCGCTTGCCCTCGCTTGCCTGCGCCATTCGAAGTCGCCCGACGACCTGCACCGCCTTCGCATCGCCCTGCGCCGCGTGCGCTATCTGGGAGTGTTTTTTGCGCCGGCGCTGGGCGCGACGGTTGAAAAGCTCGCCGAGCGCGTTCATGCCGCCGAGCGGTCACTGGCGCGCGTTCACGACACCGATGTGGGATTGGCGCGTCTGGCGTCGGGCCGGCTGAAACCGCCGCGTGCATTGGTGTCGCTGCTCAAGCAACGCCGCCGTGAACATCTGGCTAAGCTGGATGTGACATGGCGTTGCTTAAGCCAGCCTGCCTTCCAACGGGCCGTCCGCCGCAAACTCAAGATGTAGCCGCGGGCCATTTCGCCAGGCGGTGTTGTCGGGCGAATGCTGAATATGGTATGGTGAACGGTAGAGCTGTTGTTCGGGCGCGACCAGAACTGTCATTTGTGACCGGGAGACAACAATGAAGGGCGAAGTCATTTACCTCTACGCCTACGACATCGCCTACGAGGCGAACCTCGCCGAGATTGAAAAGAGAATGTCCGGCGCGGCGGAGCGGTTCCACCTCGGCCGGCTCAGGGACGCGCCGCGCGATTTTCCGGTTTACCAGCCGCTGGCGATCGAGATGGAGAAGGCACAACTGGAAACCGCCAACGGCCCACTGGTGCTTACGATCGCCGTCAAGTTGTTCGCGCTTGGCGCTGTCTCGGTGAAGGTGCGCGTGCCGGTCGCTTGCGAGCATATCACGGATCTCCTCGCGTTCCGCAACCTGAGTTTCAAGGACGGCACGACGCTCGACGGCCGGGTGCAGGACATCGCGCAACGGTTGTTTGACGATTGGAAGCCGCTGCTCGACACGCCGGTGACGGCGTTGGAGGAGGCGGAAGTTTACACCGTCTTCTGTCTCAACGCACCGGTGACGGGGACCGACGCCGGTGAACCCATGGAGCGGTGGCTGCAAAGCAACGAGCGCGAGGTGGCGGCGCTGCTCAGCGGCGAGACGGACGCGTCGCGGCTCAGCGGGCAGGAGGTGGAGGAGACGCTGAAGTATCGGTATTCCTACTACCAGAACGATCTGGCGGTGGTGGATTGGGACACGGCGTTGTTGGTGGACACGCTGGAAGGCTACCAGGAAACGCTCTACGTGCTGGAGGTGGCCAATCTGCAACTTGAGGAGTTGAAGGTTTACGACGCGAAGCTCGACCAGGTGCTGGACAAGGCGTATGACGATGTGGAGGTGGTGGCGCGGCCGCACGCGTTCCGCGCCCGCCAGCACGTGCTCAATGAGTTGCGCGGGATCAAGATGGATCTCGCGAAGGTGGCGGACGAGCTGTCGAACATCACGAAGTTCTTCGGTGACTGGCATCTGGCGCGGATCTACATGGGCTGCGCGGCGCGTTTCCACCTGTCGGAGTGGGAGGACAACGTGAACCAGAAACTGCGCGCGCTGGACGGCCTCTACACGATGTTGCAGCAGGACAGCACCAATCGCGTAATGATGGTGCTGGAGATTTCTATTGTTGCGCTGTTCGTCATAGACCTTATCATCATCGTCGTGCTGGGAGTGAAGTGAGGACCTGACCATGCAAACAGCCGTGGACATGCAGCGAATCTTCTATCTGCTCGGCGTCGCGCTGGGGCTGGGGTTGTTGGTCGGCTTGCAGCGCGAGCGTTCCTCCGCGGTGCGGCTGGCGGGTTTTCGCACGTTTCCGATCATCACGATTTTGGGGACAGTCTGCGCGTTGCTCGCGCAGCAGTTCGGCGGGTGGGTGCTGGCGACGGGATTCCTGACGATCGGGGCGATCGCGTTGGCGGGCTATCAGGCCAAGATGAAGCTGGGCGAAACCACGCCGAGTCTCATCACGGAAATGTCCATCCTGTTGATGTTCGGAGTGGGCGCCTATTTGGTTGTCGGCCCGACGGCGGTGGCGGTGGCTATCGTGGGCGGGGTGGCGGTGCTGTTGTATCTGAAGCCGCAGTTGCACGGGTTGGCCTCGAAGATTGGCGAGACGGATTTCAAGGCCATCATGCAGTTCGTGCTGATCACGCTCGTCATTCTGCCCGTGTTGCCGAACCATGCCTATGGTCCCTACGACGTGCTCAATCCCCACCGCATCTGGCTGTTCGTCGTGTTCATCGTCTCCATCAGCCTCGCCGGCTACGTCGCTTACAAGTTCTTCGGTCAAAGCGCCGGTGCGATGATCGGCGGCGTGCTCGGCGGGCTGATCTCCAGCACGGCGACAACCGTCAGCTACGCGCGGCGGTCGAGGGCGGTGGCGAACAGCGAAAACATCGCCGCCTTCGTCATCCTTGTGGCTTCGACGATTTTATATGGCCGCGTGCTGGTGATTCTTGCGGCCATTGTACCGGATGCCTTGCGCGTGGTGACGCCGCCGCTCGGCGCGATGCTGGGCGCGCTGGTCGTGATCTGCGTTGGCCTGTGGCTCAAGGAACGCCACGACCCGGTCCGGATGCCGGAGCAGACCAACCCGACCGAGTTGAAACCGGCGATCCTTTTCGGCGTGATGTTTTCGATCGTGCTGCTCGCCACCGCCGTCGGCAAAGCGCGTTTTGGCGAAGGCGGCCTCTATGCGGTGGCGGCGTTGTCGGGCCTTACCGATGTGGACGCGATTTCGCTGTCCAGCGCGCAGATGGTCAGCGACAAACGTCTCGACGCCGACACCGCCTGGCGGCTGATCCTTCTCGCGTCGTTGTCGAACCTGCTTTTCAAGGGCGTGGTGGTGGCAGTGCTCGGCTCGCGCCGGTTGCTGGTGAGAGTTGGCGTCCTCTTTGCGGTCGTGTTCGCCATCGGCACTTCGATTCTGATTTTCTGGCCGCGTGCGTGAGGACCCTGGAACCCCGGCGCGGCCGATAGCAAGCTGGTTTCATTTTCACGGAGACAACAATCATGCAAAACTTCATTTACAAGAACCCCACTGAGATTTTGTTCGGTCGCGGGATGATCGCGGAAGTTGCCGGCCGCGTGTCGGCGGACGCGCCGGTGCTGTTTCTCTACGGCGGCGGCTCCATCAAGCGCAACGGCGTTTATGATCAGGTGAAGGCTGCGTTGAAGAAACATCGCGTGGTGGAGTTCGGCGGCGTCGAAGCCAATCCGCTCTACGAAACCTGTCTCGCGGCGGTGGACGTGGTGAAGCGCGAGCGGGTCGGGTTCATCCTCGCCGTTGGCGGCGGCTCGGTGCTGGACGCGGGCAAGTTCATTGCCGCCGCGGCGTGCTTTTCTGGCGCGGACCCGTGGGACATCCTGCGCAGCGGCGGCAAGGCCGTCCAGGCCGCGCTGCCCGTCGGCACGGTGCTGACGCTGTCCGCCACCGGCTCCGAGGCGAACGGCAACTCGGTCATCTCGCGCCGGGCGACGCAGGAAAAGCTGCCTTTCACTTCCAACCACTCGTTTCCGGTCTTCTCGGTGCTGGACCCGGAGACGACCTTCACACTGCCGCCGAAACAAGTGCGCAACGGCGTCGTGGACGCGATCGCTCATGTCATGGAACAGTATATGACCTTCCCGGCGGACGCGCCATTGCAGGACCGGATGGCGGAGTCCGTGCTCCAGACGCTGGTCGAAGTCGGGCCGGTGACGCTGGCGGAGCCGAAGAACTACGAAGCGCGGGCCGCTTTCATGTGGAGCGCGACACTGGCGCTGAACACGCTTCTCGGTTGCGGCGTGCCACAGGATTGGGCCACGCACATGATCGGTCACGAGTTGACGGCGTTTTACGGTCTGGACCACGCCGAGACGCTCGCCGTCGTCATGCCCGGCGTGTGGCAACACAAACTGGCGCAGAAGAAGGCGAAGCTGGAGCAGTATGGCCGGCGCGTCTGGAACGTCGCCTCCGCCAAGGCGGCCATCGAGAAAACGGAGGCGTTTTTCAACTCCATCGGGATGCCAACGCGGTTGCAGGCTTACAACATTTCCGCGGAGGAAGCCGTTGCGAAAATCAGCGCGAGATTTGCGGAGCGAAAGGCCACCTTCGGCGAGCACGGTGACATCGATTCCGCCGCCGCCGCTGCGATCTTGCGTCTGCGCGCGTGAGCCGGCGCCGTTGTCTTACTTCGCCGCTTTCGTCGGGGTTTCAACCGCCAACTGCGCGACGCTGTCGCCGCGGATGGGCGAGTAGTCCCGTTCCACGCGCGCCCGGAGATCGCGGGTGACGCGGATGTTCTGGAAGTAAGGCTCGAAACCGGAGGCTTCCTCCATGTCGGGGAGGTTTTGCAGGTGAAAGTGCAGATGCGGCTCGTTGGACTGACCGCTGTTGCCGCACCTGCCGATGAGTTGGCCGGCTTTCACGGTGTCGCCAACCCTCACGCAGATGGAACCGAACATCAGGTGTTCGAGCACGCTAAACTCGCTGTCGGAATGTTTGATCATGATGGAGTTGCCGATGGCGCAAAAGCCATTCGGCGTGCCGGGTTTGCTGTCCGGCACGCCGTCAATCACCATGACGACCGTGCCGTCGGCGGGCGCGAGGATATCCGTGCCGTAGACATAGTAGTCCTCGTTGGCCTTGCCTTCATCCTGGTGCGACTTGTGCAGCGAGTCGCGGATGAGCATGTCCAAGGCCCGCCGCTGGCTGCGGATGTTGGCGTTGCGGTTCAACTCAGCTGTCGCGCCGCCCCACCTCACATACCACTCGCCGTTGAACGGCAGGCGCATCGGCGTCTTGTTGCGTTCGGGTAGCGCGATGATCGCGCCGGCCGGCGTCAGGTTCAGGCCGGTGATTTGTCCCTTGCGGTCCAGTGTCAACGCCATCCTCCATTCGCCGCGCTCGGCCCCCAGCAAAAGGGAGGCGCCGCCGCCGCTGGCAACCGATTCCTTGACATCGAGCAAATTGCCGCGTGCCGCGAGGATGCTGCGGAAATACACCCGCGCCTTCGCCTCCGTAAACGTGCCGCGCAGCGCCGGGCCGAGCATCTCGTGAATCTTGATCTGGTCGTCGGCATTGATGTAGCCGATGAGTTTTTTCGCGGTGGTGACGAACTCAGTGTCCGCCGCCATCGCCGCCGTCGCGCCGAACAGCAGCGCGAGCCAGAATTGAGCGTTCCAACATCGCCGGATCATATTACCCTCAGTTTGCCCCGTTCTTCTTCAACACGTCGCTGATGCTCACCGGCTGGCCGCCGAGCTTCTTGCTTTCGTCGGAAGCTTCCATGAACGCAAGGATCTCGATCGTCTCGCGCTCCGGCACCGGTGCCACGCCGGTCTGGAAAAACTTGATCACCTCGACCAGCAGCGGCGCGTAACCGTCATAGGCGCCAATTTCGGCTTCACCCTTGTCGCCCTTGGCGGTGCCGCCGTAAGGCTTCTGGCCTTTGGCATGGGAACCTTCGCGGAAGATACCGGTCCGGCCGCCGCTCCACGTGCCGGTCACTTCGATCCGGCCATCCTCGGTCGTGCCGCGCTTCACCGTCTCGCAGCCCGCGCCCATCACGGTGAACAGCGACTCGACGCCATGGATGCCATACCAGAACAACTCCGGATGATGCGGTTCCAGATTGACCGGGCTGGAGGTCCACGCGCTGAGCACCTTGCCGACGGAACCGTTGCGGACCGCTTGCGTCGCCTTGCCGTATCGCAGCGACGATGAGCTGAACACCGCCACGTTGTTCTCCTTCGCAAGCCGGAAAATCTCCAGCGCGTCGTGCAACGAGCCGGCCATCGGCTTGTCTATGAACAGCCGCTTGCCGGCCTTGATGACAGGCCGCGCCTGCGCTAGATGCGGCCGTCCGTCCACGCTCTCCAGCATCACCGCGTCCACCTGCTTGCAGAGTTCCTCGATGGAGTCCACGATTTTGACGCCGAAGTCTTTCTGCAACTGTTCGGTGTATTTGTCCACGCGCGACGCGCTCGATTCGATGTCAGGACTGCCGCCCTTGAACGCGGCAACCACTTTGGCGCCGTCGACGTGGTTCTTGTCTTTCGGGTCGTTGAGCGTTTTCGTGAACGCAAGGACGTGCGAGGTGTCCAGCCCGATCAGGCCGATGCGCAGATCTTCGCTGAAACAGGTGGCGGCGGCGAGGAGGACGGTGGCGGCGAGCAGTGAAGTTATGGTTTTCATAATTTGGAGTCTTGGGTAGAATCATACGCTTATGAACCAATCAATCAATCGCAGAATTTTCCTCCAACAGTCCGCCGCCCTCGGGGCCGGCCTTGCCGCTTGGCGGACCGTGTCCCCGGTGGTTGCCGCCGAGGCCAACGCCAAGCTCGTTGTCGCCGTCATGGGCTGCAACAGCCGCGGCATGGCGCACGTTGACGGATTGATTGCCGCGCCGAATGTCGAGATCGCCTACATCTGCGACGTGGATTCACGCGCGCTCGAGAAGGGCATCAAGACGGTCGCCAAGAAGACGGGCAAGGAGCCGAAAGGCGTCAAGGATTTCCGCCGGGTTCTCGACGACAAATCGGTGGACGCGCTCACCATCGCCACGCCGAACCACTGGCACGCCATCGCCACCATCATGGCTTGCGCCGCCGGCAAACACGTTTATGTCGAAAAACCGGGCAGCCACGACCCGCACGAGTCGGAGTTGATGGTGGCCGCCGCGCGCAAATACCAGCGCGTCGTCCAGATGGGCAACCAGCGCCGCAGCATGGCCGGCGTCATCGAGGCCATTGAAAAACTCCGCGCCGGCGTCATCGGCCGCGTGTTGACCGCGCGTTGCTACTACACGCGCAACCGCCCGACCATCGGCCACGGCAAGCCCGCGCCCGTGCCGGAGTGGCTCGATTGGGAGCTTTGGCAGGGCGCCGCGCCGGAGCGGCCGTTCGTGGACAACCTCGTTCACTACAATTGGCACTGGTTCTGGCACTGGGGCAACGGCGAGCTGGGCAACAATGCCATTCATTCCGTGGACGTGGCGCGCTGGGGCTTGTGCGTGGATGCGCCGCGCCGCGTCACGTTCGGCGGCGGCCGCTATCGGTTCCAGGACGACCAGGAAACACCGGATACCGGTGTTGCGACGTTCGATTACGGCGACAAGCTGATCACATGGGAGCAGAGCAGTAGCCACGATCGCAAAGGCGAGACACAAAGCACGACGAATTTCTACGGCGAAGGCGGCATGCTCTCGATGATCGGTACCGGCTACAAACTCTACGACCTGAAAGGCAAGGAAATGGGTGGTTGGAAGACCAGCGGCGAGGGCGACACCGTGCGCGGTGTCGGCGGTGAATACGAGCACTTTGCCAACTTCGTGGAGAGCGTCCGCCAGAACAAGCGTCCCCACTCCGACATCGGCGAGTGCCAGAAGAGCACGATGCTTTGCCACTACGCCAACATCGCCTACCGCACCGGCCACACGATCAACGTGGACCAGAAGACCGGCAAGATCGTTGACGACGCGAAGGCGGCCGCGCTCTGGCGGCGTTCGGAGTATCGCAAGGGCTGGGAGCCGAAAGTATAGCGAGAATCTGCTTGTCTGAATCCCACGCGAGGCGTAGAGAGGCGGCATGAAAACCCCTCTCTACGCCTCGCTCGTTTCCCGCCGCATCAGCCGCCGCCGCTTCCTGCAATCCTCCGCGCTCGCCGCCGGGGCGACCGTGCTGGGCGCGCCGGCGTTGCTGCGCGGGCAGAACCTCAACGACAAACTCAACGTCGCCGTCGTCGGTTGCGGCGGACGCGGCGGCTCCAACATGGGCGATGTCGGCAAGACGGAAAACATTGTTGCGCTCTGCGATGTGTTTGAGTCGAACATCGAGAAGGCCGCACAGAAATTTTCGCAGGCGAAGAAATACAACGACTTTCGCAAGCTCTTCGACGACGCGAAGGATTTCGACGCCGTGGTGGTCAGTACCACCGAGCACACGCACGCCCTGGCGGTGATGCGGGCGTTGAAGCACAAGAAGCACGTCTATTGCGAGAAGCCGCTTACGCACGATGTCTATGAGTGCCGCCAGATTCGCAAGACGCTGCGCAGCCTCAAGGTCGCCACGCAGATGGGCACGCAAATCCACGCCGGCGACAACTATCGCCGCGTCGTCGAGCTGATCCAGAGCGGCGCGATTGGCCCGGTGCGCGAGGCGCACGTCTGGGTGGACCGCACGTGGGGGCGGCAGAGTCCGGAGGACGCGAAAACTTACGGCGACCGCGTGAGCAGCCAGGAGCGGCCGACGGAAACGGAGCCGGTGCCCGCGGGCTTGAACTGGGACCTCTGGATCGGCCCCGCGCCGTTCCGTCCGTTCAACTCGATCTACTGGCCCGGCTCGAAGTGGTATCGCTGGTGGGATTTCGGCAATGGCACCATGTCCGACCTCGGCAGCCATTGGAACGACCTGCCGTTCTGGGCGTTGAAGCTCGACGCGCCGCTCACCATCGAGGCCGCTGGCCCGCCGCCGCATCCGGAGATCGCGCCCGCCACGATGAGCGCGACCTACACTTACGGCGCGCGCGGCGACATGCCGCCGGTGAAGCTGACGTGGTATCAGGGCCAGATGAAGCCGCCGCAATACACCGAGGGCAAAATCCCCCAGTGGAAAAGCGCCGCGCTGTTCGTGGGCGACAAAGGCATGGTGCTCACCGATTACGGCAAGCACATGCTGTTGCCGGAGGAAAAGTTCAAGGACTTCAAGCGGCCCGAACCGTTCATTGCTAAGTCACTCGGCCATCACGCCGAGTGGATTCACGCCTGCAAGACCGGCGAGCCGACTACGTGCAACTTCGAGTATTCCGGCGCGCTCACTGAAGCCAACCACCTCGGCAACGTCGCCTACCGCCTTGGCAAAAAACTGGAATGGGATTCCGCCGCGCTCAAGGTGACGAACTGTCCCGAAGCCGCCGCTCTCATCCGCCGCCCGTATCGCAAGGGATGGACGCTGGCGTGAGTGCGCGGTCACTGCCGAGTGCCGCAAACACGCTTAAATCATCGGCGGGAAACGCGATGATCCATTTCAGTCGTCCCTCCGGGACGGATTGATTTCGAGGATCGTGTTCCTGGCGTTGAAGGGTCTGTTGCCCAAATCGTCTTAGCCGCGGAGCGGCGCCAGATCGTAGCCCACGGCGCGAGCCGTGGGTTTCGTGACGCAGAACGAAAGCCCCGGCAGGGGCGAAAGAAATCATACATCGGTGAGGTTTTCTGCCGCCCCGACGGGGCTTATGTTTTTCGGGCCACTATTCCCACGGCTTGCGCCGTGGGCTATTTTCTGGCGCGCCTCCGGCGCTCTCCTCCAGAACTGGCTTGTTCTTGAGCAAACAGAACATTTGGGCAACACGCCCTAAAACGCCGGGCTAATGTCAGCCGCTCCTATGGAGCGGAGTTCTCCAAGCAGTTCGCCGTGCTTAAGGCTTCGGACTCGCGCCCTTGTATCGCACCGTCAGATGCAGGTCGGTGAGAAAGCCTTTGTCTTGTGGGGCGGGCGTGACGGTGACGACATTGGCGCCTTGCTTCACCAGTTTGGCGTCGAGTTTGAACTCCAGCCAGTCTTTGGCGATTGCGCCGCCAGCGAGCGAAACGTCGTTGAGCGCGACCACGGCGTTGGCGGGTTGTTTCAACACTTTGAATTGCAGCCGCAGAGTCAAATCCGCGCCCACGCCTTTGGACTCGCCCCAACGCACGTCATCGCCGACCGAAAACTTCACCGTCGCCGGCTTGTCGGGTGCGAGCGGCAACGACGCACCGGGATTGAGCGTCGCGAGGTGGATGAAGCTCTGATGCGGCAGCGAGTTGCCGGCGGCAACGCCGACGCCGCGCACGCTGGCGAAATAATCCTTGTTCATCCGTTGCAACGCCGCCGGATCGCCCAACTCGCGCCAGAGCGGACTGCGCGGGTTGAAGAAGTTGAACATGTAAACGCCGTCCGCGCCGGCGGCCCAGACATTCATGGCGCGCGCCCGGTAAGCCTCGACCGACGAGCGAAGACCGCGGGCCGCCTCGTCCCGCACGCGCGATTCGTCCAGCGACGGATAGACCGGCACGCCGTATTTGTGGCCGAGCGCGACGCTGTATTCCCACGGATTGAGCTGGATGTAGCTCGTGACCACCAGCAGGTCCGCCAGATCGTCGGCAAGCCAGCGCTCCAGATCAATGCCGATGGCCCGGCTGTATTCGACCGAGTCCGGCACGCGCACGGCCATGAGCAGCGGCCGTCCGCGCCGCCGGCCCACGTCGTCGCACATCGCGCGGATGCGCTGGAGCAAGCCGGTCATCTGCGCGCGGTCCTCGTCGTCGCACGGCAGGCCTTGAGCGTTGTGCTTGAAGAAAATCGGGTGGCGGAAGAAATCCAGTTCGACGCCATCCACGTCGTAATTCCGGCAAACCTCCTCGACGTAACGAAACGCCAGGTCGCGAACCTCCGCGCGCCCGAAATCCACGGCGGACCACGCGCCGTATTTGGGTTTTTGCTGCGGCGTGCCGAACAGATATTCGGGGTGCGCCACCTTCAGTTTGTTCATGTTGAACATGACCGGCCCATACTCCGTGAGCGAGCCATCGTGCGTGTCGTTCATCCGCAGCGACCAGAAGACTTCGATGCCATGCTTCCGCCCGAACTCTGTCATCACCCGCAGCGGATCAATGCCCGCGTCGAGGAAAGCGCGCGTGGGATTGTTCGTGAACGGTGCCTCGCGCGTTTCGAAGACCTGGCCAACCTTCGTGTTGTGCGTGAACACGCCGAAACCGGAACTCCATGTGCAGTAGAAAATGCTGTCCACCTGCGAGCCGGCGAGCGCGGTGGTCCGGGCCTTCAGCAATTCCTCCGCGGTCACAGCCTTGCACTGATACACGATATCGTCGCCGTCGTTGTTGAAGATGATCCGCCGTTTGCGATGCGCCGCTTCCTTGCGGCGTTGCTTGAAGGAGTCGGCGGAAGGATTGCCGGAGGCACCGCCATTTTCCGCTGCGATACAAGAATCAGCGTCGCCAACGAGCAGCAACGCTGCGCCGACGGTAATCAACCAGAACGTTGTTCTTTTCATAAGACTGTCCCGTGACATTCGCGCGGCCAACGCAGATTCATGAAGGGCAGGGCGGGACTCCGTCGAGCCTCCTTCAATCCGCATTCCGCATTCCAAAATCCGAAATCGAGAGCCGGCTAAACAGAGTCCGGCCCTGCCTCATTGGGTTTTGCGGCTGTGCTTCGCTACGATGCGCGCCACTTCAGTTCCAACGTCTGCCCGTGCTGGGCGTGATTGTGGTCAATGCAATTGAGCCGGAGCCGCGCGCCGTCGGGCAGCAACGTGGCGAGCACCCAGCCGGATGGCACGCCTTGTTTGAACACATAGGCCACCGCCGGCAGGTTGATGATCTGGATGCCGCTGTCGTGTTGCGTGATTTTCCAGACGTGTGTGTGGCCGAAGACGTAGGCCTTCACCTGCTTGCGCGGCGCGAGCACTTTTAGGAACGCCTCGCTGTCGCGGAGGCCGGACGGCTTCCGCTCCTTGTCCGTGGCCACATCGAGGTTGTGATGCGCCGCCACAATCGCCGGCTTGTCGGGGTTGGCGTCGAGTGTTTTGGCCAGCCAATCGAGTTGCGCCTCGCCCATCTCGCCGGAGGTGACGTTGGTCTTGTCGAGCGAGTCGAGCAGGAACCAGTTCGCCATCGGCGAGCGGACCATGGCAACACGCCGGTCAACGCCCGGATGACTCGCCGCCTGTTCCTCGGCGAACGCCGCGCGCAGGTGGTTGCGGTCGTCGTGATTGCCCGTCGCGAGGTGGAGCGGAATTTGCGCGGCGCGGATGGGCTGCGCCAGCTCGGCAAACGTCGCGTAATCGCCTTCCTCTCCCTTGAGAACCGCGCAGTCGCCGGTGACGAGCGCAGCGGCGGGCCGTTGCGGCAACACGATGACCTCCCGCAACGCGGTTTCAAAATGCTCGGCCATGTTTATCTCGCGCAAGACCTTCGCGCGATCGCCGGCAACGTGTGTGTCGGAAAGCAACGCCCACGAGTTCGGGTCCGCCGGCTTTTCATCGGCCCAAAGCGGTCGCGGCCACAACAGACTCGCGCCGGCGGCGAGCGAACCTTTCAGAAACTGCCGGCGCGTGATGGGCGGGATATAGATGGGCATGGTGGTTCCTATTCCAGTTCCGGCGGCACCGCGCCGTAGGTCCATGACGCTTTGGCGGGCGTCGCGGGCAACGGCTGCGGCACCGGCCCGGGCTTCATCTCGTTGGCGAGCGCGATGCCGGTGTTGGCGATCTGGCGGCCGGCGGTGACTTCCAGGTTGCTGTAACCCGTCAGTCGCGTTTCATAGCCGCCGCCGTGCGGGCCGAGCGCTTCCTCGGTCGGCACGTAGCCGACGCACCCGTTGGCCAACTCGACCGGGAAGGTGAACGGGAACTTGCTGCCTTTCTTGATGTCGAGGCCGTATTGCACAAAATATTCCGCCGGGTTGGTCACGAACACCGCCGGGCCGACCTGCACCGCCTGCACCTCCGTCTCCACTTCCGGCCGCGACTTCATCAGCGCGTCGAGGACCACCGTCTCTTTCGCGAAGGTCCACTCCGTCGCGCCGACCTCCTTCGGGTCTTTTTGAATCATCTCCATCGCCTTCTTCACCTTCTCCGGCGACGGCGCGCGGCGCTTAATGTTCCAAACCTTCTGCCGCACATCAAGGGGGATGTCGCTCGCCGCGCCGCGGCGGATGAGCAGCAGCGTCTTGAACGCCTCCGCGCCGACCCGTCCGCCGACCAGTTGGCACCATTCTTCGGCGCCGGGGTTCTGGAACTTGGTCAGGTTGTCCACCTGCGTGACATCGCCGCATGCGCCTTGCATGAATACGACGGGCAGCGCCGCGTTGCCGGTCGCGCCGCGCAGCGTCTGCTCCATCGCCCAAATCCAGTTTGCCGAGATGCCGCCGGGCGCGGTCGTCGCGTGGCAGGAAAAATTCACGACCACGCCGAGCAGGTTGCCCTTCAAGTCCCACACGCCGACCACGCCGACCTGTGGATCGATCGGCCCGGCGTACTCGATGATGTCGGGATTGCCCGCGCCGGGATGCGTGTAGCTGAGGCCATTCTTCATGCGCAGCCGGCGGTTGAACGCGACCTTGTCCTCGCAGCCGAAGCCGACGGCGAGCTTCGCATCGGTGCGCACCTCGTTGGCGAACACAACGGCTTCGACAACCTGCTTCTTCATCAGTTGCGTATAGCCGGGGTTGGAGACGATGGACTTGTTGTTGACCAGGTCCTTGACCAGTTCCGAGGCGTTGTCGAAATCACCCGGCTCGGCCATGCCGATCGGCCCGGATGAATGCGAGTGTGACGCGCCGATGAGCACGCACTCCGGCTTGATGCCGCAACGCTTCTCGATTTCCGCGCGCACCTCTTTTACAAAGGCGCGCGTTATAATCAACAGGTCCATGCCGACGAGCGCGACGCGTTTCTTGCCGTCGTCGAACACCACGGCGCGGACTTTGCAGGGATCGTGGAAGGTACGGTGGTAGCTCTTGCCGTAACCGCCGGGCCATTCCATGCCGATGTCCGGCGTGATGTCGCGCTCGGCGAATCCGGCCTTGAAGAAGCACGCCTTCTGTGGGCCGTGGGTGGATTTGGCGTCCCACCATTCCTCCGTTGTGGGTTTTGGCGCGGGCGCTTTTTGCTGGGCGCTTGCGGGGTTGGGTGCGACGGCCGCCGCCGCGCAGATGACCATCACGAGTTGGACGAGGTGTTTTGTATTCATGGAATTCTGCTCCGCAGTCTTCAGCCGACGATCCCGGCGATATCGATCATGTAAACCTGGCGCCCGCCGTTGTGCGGCGAGTCGAAAATGACTTTTTTACCGTCGCGGCTGCAACACGGATGCGTGTCGCAACGCCACTCGCCGGTGTATTCCTTGGGCGAGAGAAAATGGCCGAGTTCGACGCGGCGGTTGGTGGGGATGTGGAACATGTGGATGTTCTGGCAACGCTGCTTGTCGGGATAGGTGTCGTTGAGCACCCACTCGTTGCGCGTGCAGGGGACGTGGGTGATGTGGCCATCGCCGCGGTTGAGCACTCCCTCGCCAATGACCTCGACGTTGCGGGTCTTGTCCTCGAAGATGCAGAACTTCCACTCGTTGTCGGGCGGATGGCCAGCGTAGGCGGTGATGTGGTTCGCGTCGCGCCAGACGAAGTGCGAGACCTTGCCGTTCGGGATGAGTTGATACAAATCCGTGCCGTCCGGCCGGGCGGTGAAGGCGCGCGTGAGAAAACCCTTCTTTCCCGGCTGGCTCCAGCGATGCAGGAAGAAAAACCGCGTGCCGTCGGTGTTGACGAGCAGATGGTTGAACCAGTGCTTCGACTCGGCGTTGAATGCCAGCGCCGGCGGGCCGGTGAACGGAATCTTTGCCACCTCGGCAAACGGGAGCACCAGCGTCTGTTTGCCGGTGCGCATGTCCATGCGCCAGATGCCGGCGTTGTCGGGCGCGAGCACGTCGCGGTTCGGGTCGGGAATGCCGGTGTAGCCGTAGCCGGGCCGCGTGTCGTTGAGCCGGCGGAAATCGGGCGCGACCGCCCAACGGCCGTCGGGGCTGAGGGCGTAAAACGGATTCGGCAGCGTGCGTTTCTTGCCCGACTTTACGTCGAGCACGTGGCTGACGAAACGGTCGCCCTCGCGGTCGTTCCACGCCACCTCGCTCTTGGTGCCTGGCACCCATTGCATCATGCAACCCTGCTGCCAGTTCCAGGCGCGGGAACTGCCGAGTTCGGTCCACTGGTCGCCGTCCTGGATGTCCACCATGCCGACATGGATCACGTCGTCCGCCGTCGGCGAGCGGCCTTCGAAGTCCACCTCGTTGCAGACCACGAGGCGGTTGGCCGGGTCGAACAACAGCTTGTCGTAATAAGCGCGCCAATGAAACTTCGGCCCGCGCGTGATGGCGCGGACGGGCGGCAGTTTTTCTTCCGAGGCCCGGGCTGACGCAAGGCCGGCCAGCGGAAGGGACGCGAGCGTCTTGATGAGATCTCTGCGATTCCAGACGGTGCTCATTGTTGGATGACTCCCGGATTGCCGGGTCTTAATCGACCCATTCGCCTTCACGTTCTCTGTCCGCATACGCGATGTTATGCCTTCTGGCCGGTCAGTTCCTCTTTGAATCCACAGATTCACCGACGGTTTGACTTTGACTCGTCACCTGCACTCTATGCCGGCGGGTGTCCGCACGGCTACATGGAACCCGACGTATACTGGTATTTTTCCGATGCGGGCGGCATGTCGGAATGACGCCGCGAACCGCCGCCGCTGTCAATGTCATTCTTGTCGTTGCTACTGCACTCTTGTAATCGGTCCGGTCTGCGCTACTCTGCCTCGCATCAAAGGAACCCGGTCTGCGCTAATTCTCATCGAAAGGAAAAGCCAACATGATTTGCTCTCGTGCCCTGAAACTTCTGTTCTCCACGCTGTGCCTTGGCTTGCTGGTCGGCGCCGCTTGCGCTCAATCCCAACCATCCTCCACCGGCGCGCTGCCGCCGGCCTCCGAGCGCCTCGTGGTTCTCATCAGCGTGGACGGGCTGGCGGCTTACTATCTCAACGATCCGAAGGCCGACATGCCGACGATTCGCCGGCTCGCGCGGGAGGGCGTTGGCGGCAACGGCATGAAATGCGCGATGCCGTCGGTGACGTGGCCGACGCACACGACGATGGCCACCGGCTGCTGGGCCGGCCGCCACGGCGTCATTGGCAATTCGTATTGGGACCGCGAGGCCGGCAAGAGCGTGGCGTTCATTCCCGACCCGCTGTTCGACAAGGACGAGATCGTGAAGGTGCCAACAATCTATGATGTGGCGCATCGTGCCGGCTTGAAAACCGCGGGTATCTGCTGGCCCGCCAGCCGCAATGCGAAGACGTTCGACTGGACCGTGCCGGATATTTTTCCCGACGACCTCTTTCAGAAGTATTCAACGCCGTCGTGGCTCGTCGAGTTGCGCGAGGCGAACATTCCGTTCTGGATGCAGGAGACGTGGTGCAAAGCGCCGGCCGGCGGCGCCCAGCGCGACTGGATGTATGCGCGCATGGCCGCGCAGGTGATTTACAAGCACCGGCCGAACCTGCTGATGCTGCACTTGATGGAGACCGACCACGTGCAGCACGCCAAAGGACCGCAGACGCCCGACGCGTATTGGGCGTGCAGCTACGAGGATGATCGCGTGAGCACTGTGCTGGAGGCGGCAAAGGAGATGTTCCCCGGTCGCGTGACGTTCATCGTCGTTTCCGACCACGGCTTCAATCCCTATACGCGCGAAATCCGGCCGAACGTGAAGCTGCGGCAGGACGGCTTGGTCAAAATGGAGGGCAGCAAGGTCGTCGCGCGCCAGGCGACCGCGTTGGGGCAGGGCGGCAGCACGTTCATTTACGTGCTCGACAAGGAGCACCGCGCGGAAATCGTGTCGAAGCTCGCGGCAGAGTTTCGCGCCGTCGAGGGCGTGGAGGTGGCCATCGAGCCGAAGGACTTTGCGAAGTATGGCATGGTCACGCCCGACAAGGACCCGCGCATGGGCGACCTGGTGTTGAGCGCGAAGGAGGGTTTTTCGTTTTCCGACAGCGCCGCCGGCGACGCCGTGGTCACGCCGCCGAGCGAGACGCTGAAAGGCACGCACGGCTACAACCCGGAACAAAAGAAAATGCGGGCGACGTTCGTAGCTTGGGGCGCGGGCATCCGGCGCGGCGTGAAGCTGACCGACATGGAGGCCGTTGACCTCGCGCCAACGATCGCGCGACTGCTCGGGTTGACGATGCCGGACGTGGACGGCAAGGTGCGTGAGGACATTCTGGCGAAATAAACTCCGGTGAGGCTGCTCGTCCACGCGTTTCTGTTTGCGGTGGCCGTCTCTGCGGCGATGGCGGCGGAGATGCCTCCATCGCAGACCGTTCCGTGGGAACAAATCCGCTCCGTTCCGATGGCCGGCGGCTTGCGCGCGTTCTGGGACGTGGGCGGCGGCGACCGCGACTTCAACCGCGAGCAGGCGGCGCGGCACGGGTTTGAGATCGTGGACCTGCTCGGCACCTACTCAGATTATCCCGGCAGGCAGAAGGAGAACATCAGCAACTTCCTCAAGGAGAACCGCGTCAACCCGTGGCGGAAGCCGGATTATTTCGAGCGGATCATCAAGCGCAACATCGCATCCGCCGGCGGCAAGGGCGCGATCTTTGTCCACGACATCGAATTTGGTTTTGAGGAGGACATCGGGAAGGCGTGGGCCGACGAAGAGGCACGGAAGGCGTCCGGCGCGAAGACGGAGAAACAGTTTGCCGAAGCCTACTACCGCGAATGGGCGACGTGGTTCTCGCTGCCGTGCCTTTGGGCGAAGGAGCAATGGCCGCATGAACCGGTGGGGATTTACGGCCCGCAGCCGTTCCGTCGTGACTACTGGGGCATTGCCGGCAAAAGCGCGCAGCAGATTGACGGCACGCACGCGCGCGACGCGGACCTTTGGGAGCACATTGACCGGTTCGTGGACTTCTACATTGCCAGCGTCTATGTCTTCTACGACGACCCCGGCTCGGTTTACTACATCGCGTCGAACATCGAGGAGAACGTCGCGCGGACCCGCCGTTATGGCAGCAAACCCCTCTACGCCTACGAGTGGCTTCGCTACCACGACAGCAACAAAAAGCTCGCCGGCCAAGAACTGGCACCGTATCAGGTGGAGGCGATGGCCGTGTTGCCGTATTTCACCGGCGCGCGCGGGCTGGTGCTTTGGGGATGGGAACCGAAACGCAAGGGCCAGTATTACGAGCGGCTACAGCTGTTCATGAACAGCCTCGGCCGCGTGTCGGACCTGTCCGCGAAGATCGCGAAGGCGGAACTGGTTGTGGACGAGCCGGCTCATTTGCTCTGGAAAGAAAAACGCCCGCTGGTGCGGCGGCTCCGCGTCGCGGCCGGCGAGTGGATCGTGATGGCGGTCAACCCGTGGCAGGCCGAGGACGCGCGGAGCAGCGTCCGTGTGAATTGCGACGGCCAGCCCGTCGAGCTTTCGATCGAAGGCCGGCACACAGAGATCTATCACATCGAGTCGGGGCGCGTTTTGCGCCTGCAGGCGGCGCCTTGAACGCCGTGACCGACAACAGTTGATGAGGAACGACAGAATGAAAGCATGGTTCATTGCAGCAACAGTGATTGCAGCGCAGACAGCGTGGTCCCCGGCGACCGCCGCCGAGCCGGCGCGCACCGACATGGTCATTTACGGCGCGACCTCCGGCGGCGTGGCGGCGGCCATCGCGGCGTCGCGCGAAGGCAAGAGCGTGCTGCTGCTGGAGCCGGGCCGGCATCTCGGCGGGCTGACCACCGGCGGCTTGGGCGCGACCGACATTGGCAACAAGGCGGCCATCGGCGGCATCGCGCGGGAGTTTTACGAGCGCATCCACCAGCACTACTCGAAACCGGAGTCGTGGTATCTGGAGAAACCGGAGGAGGTCGCGAAGCAAATGGCCGGACAGGAGCGCGGCAAGGACCCGCTCGTTGAAAAGACCGGCCGGCCCACGAAATGGACGTTCGAGCCGCACGTGGCGATGGACCTCTACAAGCAGATGTTGCGTGAGGCGAAGGTGGAGTGCCTGTTCGAGCAGCGGCTCGCGACGGTGAAGAAGGACGGCGCGCGCATCGTGGAGATCGCGATGGAAAACGGCCGCGTGTTCGCTGGCAGGATGTTCATTGACGCCAGCTACGAAGGCGACCTGATGGCGAAGGCCGGCGTTTCCTACCACGTCGGCCGCGAGGCGAATGCAAAATACGGCGAGACGATCAACGGCGTCCGCGCCGTGACGCCGCAGCACCAGTTCAAGGTGGCGGTGGACCCGTACGTGAAGCCGGGCGACCCGTCGAGCGGATTGCTGCCGTTCGTCCAGCCGGGTGATGGCGGCAAGCCGGGCGACGGCGACCGCTGCGTGCAGGCCTATAACTTCCGCCTTTGCATGACGAAAGTGGACGGCAACAAACTTCCGTGGATCGCGCCGCCGGGCTACGACGAGAAGAAATACGAGCTGCTGGCGCGTTACCTCGAAGCGCAGGTCGCCGCCGGCAGGATGCCGAAGGTCGGCGAGTTGATGAACCCCGTGCGGATGCCGAACGGCAAGACCGACACCAACAACAACGGGCCGTTCTCCAGCGACTTCATCGGCGCGAATTACGATTACCCCGACGGCGATTACGCCACGCGCGAGCGCATTTGGAAGGAGCACGAAAACTACCATCGTGGTTTCCTTTATTTTCTCGCGACCAGCCGGCGCGTGCCCCAGCCGCTGCACAACGAGATGAACGAGTGGGGTCTGGCGAAGGACGAGTTCGCCACCACGGCCGGCTGGCCGGCGCAGATGTATGTCCGCGAGGCGCGGCGGATGATTTCCGATTACGTCATGACTGAGCACGATTGCCGTTGGGAGCGCAAGGTGGCGGACGGCGTCGGTCTCGGCGCCTACAACATGGACAGCCACAACTGCCAGCGCCTCGTCAAAAACGGCCGCGCCGAGAACGAAGGCGACGTGCAGGTGGCCGTGCGCGGCCCGTATCCGGTCTCGTATCGCTCCCTCGTGCCGAAAGCCGCCGAGTGCAACAACCTCTTCGTGCCGGTCTGCCTCTCGGCGACGCACATCGCCTACGGGTCCATCCGCATGGAGCCGGTCTTCATGATTCTGGGCCAGTCCAGCGCCGTGGCGGCGGCGATAGCGATGGACGACGGCGTGACGGCGCAGCAGGTCTCCTACAAAAAACTCGCCGCGAAACTGAAGGCACAGGGCCAGATCATCACCAACGAGGGTTTCCCCGTCCGGCAGCCGCACAGCGCCTTGGCTCTCGACGCCGGCAAGCTCGCCGGCATTGTCGTGGACGACTCGCAGGCGGCGGTCACGGGCGAGTGGGCGCACGGCGCTTCCGCCGGCCCGTTTGTCGGCGATGGCTATATCCACGACGGCAACACCGACAAGGGCCAGAAGCGCGTCCGCTACACGCCAAAGCTGCCGAAAGCCGGCCGCTACGAAGTGCGCATCATCTACTCGCCGCTCGGCAATCGCGCCACCAACGTCCCCGTCGTCATCCACGCCGCCGACGGCGAGACAACCGTCGTGGTCAACCAGCGCCAGCCGCTTCCAGGCGGCCAGTCGTTGAAGCTGGGCGTCTTCCGATTCGACGCCGGCGCGGCGGGCTGGGTGGAGATTCGCAACGACGGCACCGACGGCCACGTCATTGCCGACGCCGTCCAGTTCGTGCCGATCCAGTAGAAAAAAATGAAAAACAGCATGAAACCAGATCATCGCAGCCGAACAATCTCGCTCCATGCCGCGGTGCTCTTGTTGGCGTGGATGCCGTCCATTTCTCTCGGCGAAACCTTCCCGGACACGACAGAAAATATCCACCTCGGCCTGACGTTCGATTACGGCATGCCCAAACACGATCTGACTCCTCTGGCCGGCAGGGTGGATTACATCTGGGGCGCGTCGCCCGATTTCAAGGGGCGTGCGGTTCCTTCGATGCATCACTACATGCCTTTTGAGCGCGATGCCAAACGCGACACCCTCGCCTGGCTGCAAGCCAATCATCCCGATTGGATAGTCTATCAAGCCGACCGCAAGACCGTCGCCTGGTCGTTCGGCTCCACTCATTCCGTCCCGATCGACATCACCAATCCCGAGGTCGTCGCCTACCAGCTGCAGGAGGCGGCCGAGTTCCTCGCCCGGCCCGTGGCCGACCGCACTTGTCCCACGGGCATCGCTTTCGACAACCTCGGCTTTCGGAACTCCTGGCATCGCGCCGGCCATTTCGACCGGCAGGGAAACTGGGTGCCGCTTTTCGCGGGCACGGGCGTGGCCAAGGACCCGCTGTACGAGCAGGCCGTGGCGGCGTGGTCGCAGAACGTCCGCCAGCACTTCAAGGAACATTTCCCGGGGAAAACCATTTCCATCAACTTCACCTACCAGCCCGCTGTCACCGAGGCGCCCCAGCGGACGCTCATGGACAACGCCGACTTCATCCTCTGGGAAGGCGGATTCTCCTGGGGCGGTTCCAAAGCCCTCGAATCCCGGTTCATCACCGACGCCAAGTGGCAGGATCGGGTGCAATGGCTCGAAAGCCTGAACCAGCAGGGCAAGCCCTTCTTCATCGTCAACGAAGTCAAAGCCGCCGGCCACGACGCCATCACGCCCGCGCAGGTCCAATGGGTGCTGGCCAACTATCTGTTGGTCAAGGGCGCCCACAGCTACATGAGCATTTATCCTTACGATCCTGTCGCCGACAAACAATTCTACGGCGGCTTCAACGACCGGCCCGAATACCACGCCGCCATCGGTCACGCCGTCTCCCCGCGCCAAACCTTTCAGAATGCGCAGCGGCGGGATTACTCCAACGGTCTCGTCCTCGTGAACCCCAGCGGCACGAATACCGTCGCCGTGACATTGCCGCGGCCCTATGCCGACCTCTACGGCAAGACCTTCACCCAAATCACTCTTGAGCCGGCCAGCGGCGTGGTGCTTCTCAACAGGAAGTAATTCCGGCTGCCATCTTCCAACTCCCAAACGGCCGTTTCCCGCCGCAGACAACGTCCTCGGGAGCATCCTGGCACACGTGCCACGACCTAGTCCCGGAGGGACGATCGAAAATAGCCCGGCGTTTCAGGGCCCGTTGCCCAAATCGTTTTAGCCGCGGAGCGGCGTCAGATCATAGCCCACGGCGCAAGCCGTGGGATTCGTGACGCGAAAAGGGAAGCCCCGGCAGGGACGAAAGAAATCATTCATCCGTGGCGCGTTTTCTATCGCCCCTGACGGGGCTTTTGTTTTTCGGGCCACTATTCCCACGGCTCGCGGGCGTGTTGCCCAAATCATTTTGGATTGAATGCCGGGAGGGCGGCAGGAGTCTAGAGAAGGCATATGATGGGTGAGCAACAACCGCAAAAGGAACTCTTCAGTTACCACATCGATCTGGATCAGCGGGTGCGTGCCG
>CAIQCK010000122.1 GCA_903870275.1 uncultured bacterium
AACTCGCCACCGTTTGCAAACCCGGCTCGCGACTCGGCGGCATTCCGGACATGCAAATCCCCGGCATCGAAACCACCAACGGCTCGCTCGGCCATGGCCTCGGCGTTGCGTGCGGCATCGCCGTCGGTTTGCGGCAAAAGCGCTCCGACGCCCGTGTGTATGTGGTCTGCGGCGACGGCGAACTTTGCGAAGGCTCGATTTGGGAGGCTGTCATGTTCGCCGGCCAGCAGGGATTGAGCAACCTGACCTTGATCGTGGACTACAACGGCATCTCGATGCTCGACTACTGCCGCAACATCATCAACCTGGAGCCGCTGGACCGCAAACTGCGCGAGTTCCAGTGGGACGCCATCACCGTGGACGGCCACGATCTGGGCGCTGTGCATCGCGCGCTGGCGGATGGCCGCCAGTCCCGCACGGGCCGGCCGCAGGCCATCGTCGCACGCACGGTCAAAGGCAAAGGCGTGCCGTCACTGGAAAGCGACGTCCTCTGCCACGTCAAAACCCTCAACGCGCAACAGGTCGCCGAGGCCGTCGGGAGGCTTTCATGAGTCAGGCCCAATCCATGACCATGCGCGACGCCTTCTTCGACCGCCTGCTGGTGGCGATGCGGCAACACGAGAACATTTTCATCGTCACCGACGACTTCGGCGCGCCGGCGCTCGACAAAATCCGCTCCGAGTTCGGCGACCGCTTCATCAACGTCGGAATCGCCGAGCAAAGCGCGGTCAATGTCGCCACCGGCCTGGCCATCGAGGGATTCACCACCTACGCCTTTGGCATCGCCGGCTTCATGAGCATGCGCTGCTACGAGCAGATCCGCACCAACCTCTCCATGGCCGCGCAGGTGCGCCCGCTCAACGTCAACATCGTCGGCGTCGGCGCCGGGCTGAGCTACGACCTCTCCGGGCCCAGCCACCATTGCCTCGAAGACATCACCCTCATGCGCCTGCTGCCTCATCTTGAGGTCTTCTCGCCGAGCGATTGGGCGCTGGCGGCGCGCGTGGCCGAGCGGTCGCTGCACAGCCACCGCCCCAAATATTTCCGGCTCGACAGCAAGCCCGTCACGAACCTGTACCAGGACGGTGCGCCCGCCGACCTGGAGGACGGTTTTTGCGAACTGGCCCAAGGCGGCGACACCTGCGTCGTGGCCACCGGCTTCATGACGCAGGTGGCGCACCGCGCTCTCGCGCAGTCGGCCGGCCGTGCCGGGCTGGTGGACGTCTTCGCCTTCCGACCGCTGAACGAAGAGCGCCTCTTCCGCGCGCTGGAAAAATACCGGCGCGTCGTCACCGTCGAGGAGGGGTTCCTCAACCGCGGCGGCCTTGATGCGATGATTGTCGGCCTGCTGGCCCGCCACGACGCGCGCATCGCCGTGCGCGCGATGGGCGTGAACGACCATTACCTTTTCGAAGTGGGCAACCGCGCCCACTTGCACCAACTGTGCGGCATAGACGAGCGAGGCATCCTGCAGGCCATCGCCACGCCCGCCGCGAGATCCGGGAACCCATAACATGACCGCTGTAGAACCACTGATCTGGCCGTTGATGGACGACAACATCACCCGCGGAGACCTTGACGCGGTGATCGCCTACCTGCAACAACCGCAGCCGCGGCTGACGCACGGCGAACAGGTG
>CAIQCK010000123.1 GCA_903870275.1 uncultured bacterium
GCGCGACGGCACGCTCTGGCTCGACTGGCCCAGCGTCGGCGGGCCGTCGCCGGACGTGCGCGTGCAGGTCACGCCCGGCGATGCGCAGCCGTTCTACCGGCACGCGCTCTGGATGAAAGGAGGCGAGGGCTGGCCGTGGGTGTTCGCGTCGGGCATTCGCGGCGTGCGCTCCGTGCGCATCGAAACGACGGTGTACGCCACCAACGCGCCTTCCGCAAACTTCAGCGCGCGATGGACCGGCTTCCTGCAAACCGGGGCCAGCGAGACGAACACCTTCCACGTTCGCAGCGACGGCAATGTGAGCGTCTTGGTTGAGGGCTTTCCGGTCATTGACACCAGCCGGCTGAAACCCACGGCGGCGCCGCGCGAAGCCACCGGCAGGTTGTTCCTCGAAGCCGGGCGGAAATACCCGCTGGTGGTCGAGTATTCGCACAATGCCGGTGCGGACGCGGCGTTGGTGGAACTAAACTGGAGCAGTCCCTCGCGGCCAAGGACGGCGATCCCAACCGACTGCTTGCGGACGCCGGACGGACGACGCGATGGCGTGGCGGGCGTTTATTTCGCCAATGGCAAACCCTCCGGGCCCGGCCTGATGCAAGTGGAGCCGCAGATCAACTTCAACTGGGGCCGCGACCTGCCGCCATTGCTGCGGAAGCCGCGCGACATTGCCGCGCCCGCCGAGCGCGCCTACACAGTGCGGCTGGTGTTCGCGGAGCCGGAGGAAATCCGCGCGGGCCAGCGCGTCTTTGACGTGAAACTCCAGGGCCGCGAAGTTCTCCCGGCGCTCGACATCGTCAAGCAAGCGGGCGGCAGCCGCCGCGGCATCGTCCGCGAGTTCCGCGGCGTGAAGGCGGCCGGGGCGCTGGAGATCGAGTTTGTCCCGCACAGCGCCAAGCCGCCATTGATTTGCGGCGTCGAATTGATCGCGGAGCAGCCGTAATCAGCGTCTCGCCAATAATGGTGGGGCGAGACTCCGTCGAACCTCCATCGAATTCGACTGGTGATTGGTAATCGGTAATTGGTGATTGGTGACGGAATGCCAATCCAGTTACGAATCACCAATCATCAATTACCAATCACCAATCACTAGATTCAAGTGACAACGAAGCCTCGCCCCACCTCATTGGAATTGCGGCTCCGCCGCTTATTCTTCCACTCGCAGCACGAACGCCTTCGCGGCGCTCATCTCGTGGCCCTCGATGATCGCGATGGCGGCTTGAATGCCTTTTTCCTTCGCGAGATGGGTCACAATCGAGATCGTCGCCGGCCGGTTGCCGGACTCTTCGCTCTGGTGCTGGATCATCGAGCGGATCGAGACGCCCTGGTCGGCGAGCGCGCGGCCGATGGTGGCCATCGCGCCGGGCCGGTCGGCCATCGTGAAACGGATGTAATAGTGAGTCTGCAGCGCGTCCATCGGTGCGAGCGCCTTGACGCCGGGCCGGACGCGGAGACGGTTGTCGTGCCAGCCGCTGAAGCCGCGCTCATCGGCGGCGAGCGCCATCAGGTCGCTGATGACGGCGGAGCTGGTCGCGTCGGCGCCGGCGCCGCGGCCGTAATACAGCGTCGTGCCGATGGGCCGTCCGTCCACGAGGATGCCGTTGAAAACTCCGTTGACCTTGCCGAGCGGCGAATCGAGCGGGATGAGCGTCGGATGCACGCGCACCCCGGCGGGCGCGCCGGCGGCCTCGCGTTTGGCGATGCCGAGCAGTTTGATCGTGTAGCCCATCTCGCGCGCGGTGCGGATGTCGGCCGGCTCGATCTGCGTGATGCCCTGCGTGAACACGTCCTTGAACCGGATGTCCATGCCGAACGCCAGCGAGGCGAGAATGGCGATTTTGTGCGCGGTGTCGTAGCCCTCGATGTCGTAAGTCGGGTCGGGTTCGGCGTAGCCTTGGGCCTTCGCCTCGTCGAGCGCCTGCGCGAACGGCATTTCGCGCTCGCCCATGCGGGTGAGGATGTAGTTGCACGTGCCGTTGAGGATGCCCTGCACGCTCGTCATCTCATTAGCGCAAAGCCCCTGCTCCAGCGCGCGGATGATCGGGATGCCGCCGCCGACGCTCGCCTCGAAAAGCAGGCCGACGTTCTTCTCCTGCGCGAGCGCCATCAACTCCGGCCCGTGCACGGCCAGCAATGCCTTGTTGGCGGTGACAACGTGCTTGCCGGCGCGCAGGGCGCGCTCGACAAACGTGCGGGCCGGCTCCTGACCGCCGACGAGCTCGATCACCGCCTCGATTTCGGGATCGTTGATGATGGCCATCGCGTCGCCAACGAGCTGCTCCGGCCGATACGGCGCGTTGCGTTTCGTGGCGGTGTCCTTGTCGGCGATCGTCTTGAGAACGATCGGGCGCGGCAGGCGAGAACGGATGAGATCGGCGCGCTCGGCCAGCGTGCGCACGACGCCGCTGCCGATGTTGCCAAAACCGATGAGACCGATGACCAGTGGTTTGCTCATGACGCCACCCTTTCTACCCTGCGCGCGCCCGTTGTCCAACAAATCTTCGCGGGTTTCGAGGATGGCTACCAGAAAAACGGGCGCGGCTTAAGCTGTCCCTCAAAGAATTCGCTAATGCGGCGAATCGCCCGCTTGCAACGCCAGTGCAAATCTTGACCGCACGAGTTCTTTAATTCATCCGCAACCCACTTGGCATCTTCATCACCGATTCGGAAAGCCGCCTGAAGCAACAGCATGAGTGCCTCAGCGCGTGAAGCAAGAGGCGTTACACTCTTGGATTGATTCACTGCTTCTCGCAAGCCGCGCCTCGCTTCAATGACATGCTCGCGCTCGGCTAGCGCGGCGATTTCCCAAGCGCGAACAGCAGTTCTCTTGTATTCGTCATCACATTCACTGGCCGCCTTTGCCGCCAGACTGGCGACTTTCACAGGGTCGTCCTCAGTGTATCGTGCAACCCATGCGAGGGCTTGCGACCTAAACCAAGGATCGGAAATGAAACGAGCCTTCGCGAGCGCTTCTTGAGAATCCCGCTTTGCCAGATCAGCCGCCTGATCACGCTGTTGGGTTGCGCTCATTTTCAACAGAATACCCGAACTCCATGAATCCGTGTCATACGACACTTCTCGGCTGTTCGAACCTCGGAGGAGATTTTGCGCCGCGAGGTCGCGGGGCGCAAGGGGAAAGAGAGTTCCGTGTATCCGCCGGGACGCATCCGTGGCTTCCCTTCCGGCCTTCGTCGCGCCGCCTCCCGCCCAACTCCGTGGAGCAACTCATCCGCCAAGCCGGCCCCGCGGCAATATTAGTAATTTTCTCTTGACATGATAGAGATTTTTTAATATCTTCCACCCCGCAATGAAGACCGACGCCATGCAGGCAGAGACGGCCCCGCCCGAGGCCCAAAAGGACAGCCGCAAACAATCCACGGACTGCACGGATTGCACGGAAAGGCCCAGGGCGGCGTCCAACCTCCAGACGCGGGTGGAGCAATTCGTGGCCGGTCTGGCGGACACGCCGCATTCGGGCCACCCAATATGGCGAAATCGCCCCCGCCGCGGGCGGCGGCGGCCGGTGGCGGGGCGATCATCCTCCCCCTCAGCATATGGTTGTTTTTCAAAACGAACCCAAATGATGGCCTTGGTTGAATTTGAAAACTTCGATTTTCCTAGGAAAAACGATATTTCGATGTCTACGAGTAGGCAAACCAAACAGTTTTTTTACCAAACGAACCCAAATGATTCAGCCCCGCCAAGCGGTGTTTCATCGGTTACTGCAATGCCGAAGGGGCGCGCATTCCCAACAGCGTTTTCAAGCCGCCACCGCCCTGTCAGCGCCCTGCTTGTGGTTGCGGCTCCGCCGCGCCGGGTTTCATCCGTGGCTGGCCGTCGCCGCCGATTTCGCCACTTCCGATGTTGACTTGCCGGGCTTTCTGCGTAAAACAATCCGCCTCATGAACCAACTTATGCCCGGCTCCACCACCCGTCGTGAATTTCTCAAGACCTCCGGCCGCCTTGCCGCGGCGTCGGCGCTCGCGGGCGCCGTCATCCCGCGCGTCCACGCGGCCAGCGGCGACACCGTCCAGCTCGCCATCGTCGGCTGCGGCGGTCGCGGCACCGGCGCGGTCGCCAACGCGCTCAACACCGCCACCCTCGGCCCCATCAAGCTGGTGGCGATGGCAGACGTGTTCGAGGAGAGGCAGAAGAAGAGCCACGAAGCCCTCAGCAAGAACAAGAAGATCAACACGATGGTGGAGGTGACGGACGACAAGAAGTTCCTCGGCTTCGACGCCTACAAGAAGGCGATGGATTGCCTGAAGCCGGGCGACGTGGTCATCCTCACGACGCCGCCGGCGTTCCGCTGGGTGCATTTCACCTACGCCATCCAGAAGGGCCTCAACGTCTTCATGGAGAAGCCGGTGACGGTGGACGGCCCGACGAGCAAGCGCATGATCGCGCTCGGCGAGGAGGCATCGAAGAAGAACCTCAAGGTCGGCGTGGGCCTCATGTCCCGTCACAACAAGGCGCTCCAGCAACTGGCCGATCGCATCCACAACGGCGAGCTCGGCGAGGTCATCCTGATGCGCGGCTACCGCATGCACGGGCCGGTCGGGTATTTTTCGTCGCTGCCGAAGCCGGAGGGCATCAGCGAGTTGCGTTACCAGATACAGCGGTTCCACAGCTTCCTCTGGGCCAGCGGCGGCAACTACAGCGATTTCTACATCCACGTCATTGATCATCTGTGCTGGATGAAGAACGCGTGGCCGGTGTCGGCGCAAGCGCTGGGCGGGCGGCATTACCGGAAGAGCCCCGAAGGCATCGAATACATTGACCAGAATCTCGACACGTATTCGGTCGAATACACGTTCGCCGACGGGACGAAATTCTTCTATGACGGCCGCTGCATGAACGGCTGCGAGAACATTTACAACAGCTACATCCACGGCTCCAAAGGCTCGGCGATCGGCTCCAAGCACGGCGACTGCGGCCTGCCCTCCGCCATCTACAAAGGCCAGCAGCCGAAGCCCGAAGACTTGGTATGGGAAGCCAAGCCGGCTCCAGAGGAACAGAATCCTTACGACAACGAGTGGATGGATCTCATCAACGCGATCCGCAACGACAAGCCCTACAACGAGGTCAAACGCGGCGTCGAGGCGAGCCTCGTCACCTCGATGGGCCGCATGGCCGCGCACACCGGCCAGATCATCACGTTCGACCAGATCCTCAATGGCGACCACGAGTTCGCTCCGGGCCTCGACAAGCTGACGGAGGACTCGCCCGCGCCGCTGCAAGCCGGTCCCGACGGCAAGTATCCCGTCCCGATGCCGGGCATCAACCGCAAGCACGAATACGGCGTGTAAAACCGCTCGCGCCGAGAAGGCGCAGCGAAAGTTCAAACACGAAAGCGCGGGAGCAATCCCGCGCTTTTGTGGTTTTGACAGGAACGGCCCCGTTGCGTCACGTCCTTGTCGTAGCCGCCGACGTGAGGAGGCGGAATCGTTCAGCACGCGCGAGTTTTCCGCCTCCTTACGTCGGCGGCTACGGGCCGGCTTAGGGAAGGCGTTCCTCGTTTTGCAAACCGGTCGCGAGGCGTTCGGCGACCGCCTTCGCGTCTTCGCCGGCGGCAACGCGCGTCCACTCGACGCGCGCTTGATGGCGGAACCACGTGAGCTGGCGCTTGGCGAACTGCCGCGTTCGCGTTTGCACCAGCGCAATGGTTTCCTCCAACGTCGCCTCGCCGCGGAGATGGGCAATGACTTCCTTGTAGCCGAGCGCCTGGCGCGCGGTGGAATTGTCGGCGAGGCCGCGCGGCAGCAGCGAACGGACTTCGTCCACGAGGCCGGCGCGAAACATGGCCCCGACGCGCGCGTCGCAACGAGCGTAGAGATCGGCGCGGTCGCGTTCCAGGCCGTGCATGAGCGGCCGAAGGCTGGCAATGTCATCGCTTCCGGAGGCTGCGCTCCACTCGCGGCGCAGGTCGGAACTTTTTCGACCGGTGAGCCGGCAGATTTCCAGCGCGCGGACGAGACGGCGGAAATTGTGCGGGCCGATGCGGACGGCGGCATCGGGATCCGCGCGGCGCAGTTCGTCGAGAACGCGCTCACGGCCCATCGCTTCGAGTTCCGCGCGGAGGGCGGGGTCGGCGTCGGGCGCGTCGCTGAGGCCTTCGGTGAGGGCGCGGAGGTAGAGGCCGGAGCCGCCGACAACGAGCGGCGTCCGGCCGCGGCTTTGGATGCCGGCGATGGCCGCATGGGCGAGCGCGACGTATCGGGCCACGTCGAACCGTTCACCGACTTCGACCACGTCCGTCAGATGATGCGGCACGGCAGCGCGCTCGGCGGGCGACGGCTTGGCGGTGCCGATGTCCATGCCGCGATAGACCTGCATGGAATCGGCGGAGACGATTTCGGCGTCGAGACGGCCAGCCAGCGCGAGCGCGACGGCGGTTTTGCCAACGGCGGTGGGGCCGACGAGAAAAAACGGAGCGCGGAGCGTGGAGTGTGAAGCGTGGGGAACGGCGTCGCTCATGGTTGAGCGGCTACGGGGCCGGCGGGGCGCCAAACTTCCGGTCCGGCGGCAATTCGGGCACCACGCGCGGCTTGGGAGGCCAGAGCGTGATCAGGAGGTAGAGCACGACGCCGGTGCAGATGGCGCTGTCGGCGATGTTGAATACCGGCCAGTGGCCGATGGTTTTGCCGAGATAGAAGAGGAGGAAATCCACGACGCAGCCGTAATGGATGCGGTCGGCAAGATTGCCGAAAATGCCGCCGACGATCATGCCGAACGCAATGCGGTGGGGCAGGCTGATGACGCTCAACGAACGGCGCAGCATCCAGAGCGCGAGCACGGTGGCGATCGAGAACGCGGTCAGGATGGTGTTGCTGTGCCCAAACCGGGCGAACATACCCCACGCCGCGCCAGGATTGAAGGCGAGAGTGAGTTTGAAAAACTCGCCGATGACCGGCACTTCCTCGTGCTGATGAAAACGCGCCAGGATCAGCCATTTGGTGGCCTGATCCAGGACAAACACCAACGCAGCGATCACCACCAGCACGTTCATAAAATCGCAAAGCGCGAAGGGCAAAACACGGATCGAACGATCAGTTTCCGTCGGGCGATTCGCGTTTTCAGTTTTGCGCTGTGTCTATTCTTCCTCTTCGTCCTCGCCGCCTTCCTCGTTCATTTCGGCAAAGGTGGTGGGTTGCGCGGCCACGCGCTTGTGGTTGCGTTCCATTTCGGACTGGCAGCGGACGCACATCCGCGCGAATGGCACGGCCATCAGGCGCTCCCTGGCAATCAATTTCTCGCAGCTCTCGCAGGTGCCGAAGGTGCCCAAATCAATGCGCTTCAGGGCGCCCTCGATTTCGTAGAGCGCTTCCTGCTCGCTGGAGACGAGGCTCAGGGCGAACTCGCGGTCGAAGTTGTCGGTGCCGGCGTCGGCCATGTGAAAGCTGTAGCCCGACAGGTCGCCGGCCGTCTCGCGCGGGTTGTGACGGAGATTTTCGCCGGCGAGACCGCTGATCTGATCAATCACGTGGTCGCGCAGGTTCAGCAACAATCGCTGATACTTCGCCATCTCGCCATGCGCTTTCTTGACGCCGCCGGTGGTGTCGAGCGACTTGATGACGGTCGGCGTTTTCATTTCCCGGCGCGTCGTCCCGGCCGCTTTCGCTGGCTTCTTTGCCGGACGGCTGGCCGTTTTCGGCTTCGTCGTTTTATTTTTCATACAGTCTTTCCGTTTTCCTTCGTCACCGTCAGCACTACAGTAACGCAACGCGAACAAATCGTCGAATGTTCCGGGTGTTGCCCGACCGACGGCTCCCATCGCCAGCACCGGGCGCATTTCCGGCCCGAAGCGGGCGCGACTTTTACGCTAAAGGGCTCGTCGCGGTCAAGCTCGATTGCCACTTGCGAGACAATGAAAAGCCCGGGCAGTTGGGATTCGAAATATTTCAGCATCGCCCGCGTCTCCGCGTCGCCGCCGCTCAACGTGACGGCCGCCTCCAGCGACTTGCCAATTGTGCCGGCCGCGCGCGCCTTTTCCAACTCCACCGCCACGGCCTGCCGCAGTGTTTGCATCCGCTCCCATCGCGCTTCCAGTTCGCCGTCGAACAGCCGGTCGTCGTGGCTGGGCAGCAGGGCCAGATGCACGGAGTCGAGCGCGTCGCGGCCGCCGCCGGCCCGCAGACACTGCCAGACCTCGTCGGCCGTGAACGGCAGCACCGGCGCGAGCAGCTTCGCCAGCGCCGTGGTCATCGCGTGCATCACCGTCTGGCTGCTGCGGCGCTCGCGCGAAAACCTGCCGAGCGTGTAGAGCCGGTCCTTGAGGATGTCGAGGTAGAACGACGACAGGTCCACCGTGCAAAACTGGTTGACCCCGTGATAGACGCGGTGGAACTCATAGCTCGCGTAAGCTTCGCGGCAAGTTTTGATCAACCCCTGCAAGCGGCTCAGCGCCCAGCGGTCGAGCTCTTCCAGTTGCGCCGGTGGCACGGCGTCCTTTGCGGGATCGAAGTCGCTGAGGTTGCCGAGCAGGAAACGGAACGTGTTGCGGACTTTGCGATACGTGCCGGCGACGCGCTCGATGATCTCCTCGCTCAGCGGCACGTCGCTGCGGTAATCCTCGCTGATCGTCCAGAGCCGCAGCACGTCGGCGCCAAACCGGTTGACATACACGTCGCTATCCTGCGGTTTGCCGTAGGACTTGGAGACTTTCTTCTTCGTCTCGAGGTCCATCAGGAAGCCGTGCGTCACGACCGCCTTGAACGGCGCGTGACCTTCGGTGGCCAGCGCGGTCCAGAGCGCGCTTTGGAACCAGCCGCGGTGCTGATCGCTGCCTTCCAAATACAGGTCCGCCGGATAGGTCAATTCCGGCCGGGTGCGAAGCACAGCGCGATGGCTGACGCCGCTCTCAAACCACACGTCGAGGATGTCGGCGGCTTTGTGGAACTCCGTTGGCCGCTTGCAGCGCGGGCATTGCACGCCCTCGAGCAGGTCGTTGGCACTGCGCTTGAACCACGTGTCCACGCCTTCGCGCGCCACGAGCGCGACGAGCTGGTCGGTGTATTGTTTCTCCTCGAACACAAATCCGCACGGTTCGCACTTGATGACCGGAATCGGCACGCCCCAATCGCGCTGGCGGCTGATGCACCAATCGGGCCGCTCCTCGATCATGCCCTGGATGCGGTTGAAGCCCCAACCCGGCACCCACTGGACCTTTTCGATTTCGTGCAGCGCCTTGTCGCGGAGGTTCTTGTGGTCCACGTTGATGAACCACTGCTCCGTCGCACGGAAAATGATCGGGTTCTTGCACCGCCAGCAATGCGGATAACTGTGCGCAATTTCCTCCTCGGCGACCAGCGCGCCAATCTGTTTCAGGTGCTCGACGATCGGCCGGTTCGCCTTGAACACGTGCTGGTTGGCAAAGATGCCCGCGTCGTTGGTGAGCACGCCGGAGTCGTCCACCGGCGAAAACGCCGGCAGGCCGTAGTGACGTCCAGTGTCGTAGTCCTCCAGACCGTGGCCCGGCGCGGTGTGAACGCAACCGGTGCCGGTGTCGAGCGTGACGTAGGTCGCCAACACCACCGGCGAGTCGCGCTCCATGAACGGATGCCGCGCCACGACGCCGTTGCCGTTGCTGGCTTCCAGTTCGCGGCCTTTTTGTTTCGAGATCACCTCGCAGCCGGTGACGCCGGCCTTCTGCGCCACGACCGGGAGCAACGCCTCCGCCACCAGCCACGTCTCGCCGCCGACGCGCGCCCAGACGTAATCGAAATCAGGGTGCACGGCGATGGCGAGGTTCGCCGGCAGGGTCCACGGCGTCGTCGTCCAGATAATCACGAAGCTGCCCGGTTTGCCTTTGACGGGAAACTTCACATAAACCGACGTGGACTTGTGATCGGCGTATTCCGCCTCGGCGGTCGCCGCCGCCAGCGCGGTGCGGCACGTGACGCACCAGTACACCGGCTTCGTGTCGCGGTAGATGAAGCCCTGGTGCCACATGTCGAAAAACGTGGCGACGATGGCGGCTTCGTATTCCGGTGTCATCGTCAGGTAAGGCCGGTCCCAATCGCCGAACACGCCCAGCCGCTTGAACTGCCGGCGCTGCACGTCCACGAAATGCTCCGCGTAGCGGCGGCAACGCTCGCGCATCTGCGCCGACGTCAACTGCTCGCGGCTCTTCTCCATCTCCTTCTGCACCTTCAACTCGATCGGCAATCCGTGGCAATCCCATCCCGGCACGTAAGGCGCGCGGCGGCCGCTCATCGAAGCGGCCTTGACGACGACATCCTTGAGAATCTTGTTGAGAGCGGTGCCGATGTGGACGTTGCCGTTGGCGTAGGGCGGCCCGTCGTGCAACACAAACACCGGCGACTCGCGCCGCGCTTCTTGGATCTTTTCGTAGAGCTTCGCCGCCTCCCAACGCGCCAGCATCTGCGGCTCGCGCGTGACCAGATCGGCCTTCATCGGAAAATCCGTCTGAGGCAAGTTCAGTGTTGCTTTGTAATCGGTGGTCATTTCAGTTGGGAATTGAGCGGCGGACGGTATCATGCATCCCTCGGCGAGTCAACGGCCCGCAACGGCCCGCAAAGGCGGAGCCAAACCGGACGACTCGCGGCGCGGCCACGACAACCCGCCGGCGGGATTTGACTTGTCTTCGGTGGCAAGCCGGGTAAAGAAAAGCGTCCGCCGTTCGGAAAGTCCGGATGACGGATGGCGCGAAACGATCCGCAAAAATTGACACGACTGGAATTGGATGGCGCACTGCCCCATTTGCACTAGCCGCACCGACAGCCGCCGTTTGGGCGGCCGTTTTTTCTATTGTCCGGACTGCGACTTTCATTTCGCGGACCTGGACGCTCTGCCGGCGGGCGGCGACGCGGCGGTTTACGACGCCGCATATTATCAACGGGGTTCCAGCCTGCTCGATCCGCTGATCCGGGCCTTCACGTGCTGGGAGCAAAAGCACATGCTATCGGTGGTGCGGAACTGCCGGCGCGTGTTGGACATCGGTTGTGGAGCCGGTTTCCTAACGCAACGGCTGCAGCAGCACGGCGCGGAAGCCTACGGCGTGGACACGTCCAGCGCGGCGATCGCGCTGGCCGCCCAAAAGGTGGACCCGTCGCGCCTGAGGTGCGGCACGCTGGCGGCGGCGAATTTTGAGCCGGATTTCTTCGACGCGGCGATAGCCATCCACGCGCTGGAACACATCCCGGATCCCGTCGCGTTTGTGACAGAAGTGCGCCGTATTTTGAAGAAGGACGGAGTTTTTCTCTTTCGGATACCGAATTTCGCGTCGTGGGAGGCGAAGGTCGCCGGCGACCGATGGTATCATTTCGATTACCCGTTCCACGTGTCGCATTATTCCCCGCAGGCGGCGACAAGGCTGCTGCAAACCAGCGGATTCCATGACGTGCGGGTCAACCATGCCGCGGCCGAGTATCGCCAAACTTTGCTTTACTCCGTATTGGCCGCTTTGAAAGTGCCGCTGCCGTTGTGGTTGAAAATCGTGTTACTGCCGTTGCAAACGGTCTTTATCCCATTATCCTGGCTGCTGGCGCGGTTGGGCAACAGCGGAACCATTGAGGTCGTTGCACGCAAATAGGGGGGATTTTGAGTCCGGGTTCAGGACGGGTAACATATTGTAGGGCAAGGCGATGGGGCCTCGAAAAGCGCCAAAAACTCAAAAACCGTTTGCACTTCATTCAACGGCTGCTATATTGTGCCGGTCTAAGGAAGCAACGGTTTAAATGATACTTTGATTCGGGCGTGTGCATGTTCTTCATGCGGGGTTCCCCACCCCCACCTCCTTGGCATGCATCGCCCGAATCTTTTTTTATACGAGGAGCTGATGCCATCCCGTCCGCCAGAAGCAGCGGCGTCAGGAAGCGGCCAGGGTTTGGCGCAGTTCGGTCAACACTTCGGGGTCGCGCACGTCAGCCCAGCGCCCCATCAGCTCACAGCCGCGGATTCGCAGGCCGGCTCGGCACATGGCAGTGAGCGCGTCAGTCAATTCATATTCGCCGCGGACGGATTTCTGCAAACGGGCGGTGAATTCGAACACGCGAGGCGTAAAAATATAGATGCCGGCGTTATACCAAGCCGGCGCGCCGGGTTGTAGTTTGCCGGCCTGAATGAGCGTCTCCAACTGGGCCGGCGTCGGCTTTTCAATCAGATCGGTCATGAAAAAGTCCCGGTCGAAGCAAACCACCGCGCCTTTGGTGACATCCTCGCCGCGCTTGACGGTCTGCAAGGCATCCGGTTTCTCCTGGGCAAACAATCCGGTCATGCGCCGGTAGTTTTCGGGAGTGACCAGGATGTCGCCGTAGCTGAGCACGAAACTGTCGCCGCCCACAAATTCCTTCGCCACCTCCGGGGCCTTGCCGGTGCCGTCCTGGACGACCTGTTCCACGTAGGCCAGGCGCATCCCCAGTCGCGAGCCGTCGCCAAAATGTTCGCGGATCGCGTCGCCGCGATAACCGACGATGATACAGACCTCCGTTACGCCCGCGTCGCGCAGACCGGTCAGGATGTGCTCCAGCACCGGCCGGCCGGCGATTTCCAACAGCGGCTTCGGCACCTCGCGGGTCAGTTCCTTCATCCGCGTGCCCTTGCCCGCGGCCAAAATCACACCTTTCAGCGGCATGGAAATAACTCCTTGATGAACGATGAAGCGGCCGCGTCTGGAAGTGCCGTCGCCATGAAAACCGCCGCCGCCTGCTCATGACTTCGTCGTTCCACCGCTCCGCTGCTCCTGTTTTCTTGACCGCGCGGTTCCGCCGTCATTTCAACAACAGCGCGAGTTCCTTCTCGAACGCCTCTGCCGGATGGTAGCCAACGCGCGGCTCGCCGACCTTCTTGCCGGTCTTGTCCAGAATGAACGTCGTCGGAATGGCCTCAATGTTGCCCCAGGCGGCGGTCGTATCCTGACCGACGACGAAGACGGGATAATTCAGCTTTCCCGATTGATGAAAACTTTTGACGGCATCAGTGTCGTCGTCCACCGACAACCCGACCACGACGAGCCCCTTGCCGCCGTACTTCTTTTGCAACTCCACGAAGCCGGGAATCTCCATGCGGCATGGCCCGCACCACGTGGCCCAGAAGTCCACGACGACGACTTTGCCTTTCAACGACGCCAGGTATTTGTCCACACCCGCCTTGTCGAGACGCTTGACGGAAGACGTGACTGGCGGCTCCGCGGCCTGCGCGGACTTGAAACCGCCGGACCAGGCAAGCAACGCGGAAACAATGGCAAACAGCGTCAGCCGGAGAACGCGAGTTTTCATAAAATTCACTTGATGATGCGAGACATTACTTACGGACACAGGCCAAAGCAAGTCCACCCTCTTCCGTTGAAAACACGCCGGCGGCGTGTCAGGCATTCCGCGTCTCGCCTGCCGGCTGCTGTGCCGCGGGCGCCCAGTCACTTGCCGGCGGGAGCCGCTTCGGGATGCTCGCGGCGGATCTTTTCCAACCGCTGCCGCGCAACTTCGCCGCACGGGAAGCTGGATTTGATGAGCCACTGATACACCTTCGCCGCCTCCGCCCATCGCCCCTGACTCTCCAACAACTCGCCCGCGTCGAACCCGGCCCGCGAAAACCACACCGGCTCGGCCACAATCCGCCCTTGATCATCCGTGTCGTAAAGAACCTCCAGGTAACTATCCAACGCCTTGGTCGTTTCGCCGAGTTTCTCACGGCACTTGCCGATCTTGTAGCGTGCCTGACTCTTGAGCGCCGGACTCGCGGTCAAACTGTTCAACACCTGCTGGAAGACCACGATCGCCTGCTGGTAACGCTCCAGTTTCGGATTCGCCGGGACCTCCGTCGCCAGGCTGTAGTGGCAATCACCTTCACGGCCCAGCGCCGCGTCTGCCTGCGGCGTGTTGGGAAAATCCCGCGCGACGCTCTCAAACACCAGCAGCGCCTCGGCGAACTTGCCTTCCTCCGACAGCGAGTCGCCTTCGAGCACCCTTGCCTCAGCGCGCCATGGGCTGTTGCGGTAGGCCGGGTTTTTCAGCAACTCCTCCAAAATGTCGCGCGCTTCCTTGTAAGCCTGCCGATTAGACGCCGCGCGCGCGGCCAACAGCAACGCGCTGTCGGCCAACTGGTGGCCCGGCCACCGCTGCGGCACGGTGGCGAACAGTTTCTGCGCCCCGGTCCACTCCTTGTGGTTGAAATGTTGCTGCGCCAGCCAGAACATGGCTCCGGCGGCCTGCGGCGTTTTCGGGAAATCCTTCAGCACCCGTTCGAAACCTGCGCGCGCCGCCGCCTCGTCGCCGGCCCGCGCCAGACAATCCGCGCGCTCGAACATCGCCAGCGCCGCCACGTCCTCCGCCGGCTTCAACGCGAGCACTTCTTCGTAGTCGCGCGCCGCCTCCAGCCATCGCCCCGCCTTCTCCCGAGCCTCGGCCGCCGCCAACCGCGCCTGCGTTGCCAGCTTGCCCGGCGGGCGTCCGACCCAGAGTTTCTCGAACGTCTGCCAGGCTTTTTCATACCGATTTTGGGCGATATAAGCCCGGCCGAGTTGCAGCCACGCCTCGTCGGTGTGCGGGTCCTGCGGGTAGGTCACGAGAAATTTTTCCAGCGCCGCCGCGCTGCGGTCGGCCTGGCCCGCGCGGTCAGCCGCCAGCGCCAGTTGCCACAACGCCTCGCCGGCGAGCGGCCCGCCACGACCGGCGTTGAGCGCCTTTTCATAGCTGTCGGCGGCCTTCGCAAAATCGTTGGCGGTAAACGCCAGATCGCCGAGCTTGAACCACGCCTGCGCCACCAGCGCCGGCTCCTTGGCGGTCCGCGCCGCTTGGGCAAATCCATCCGCCGCCTCGGCCACGCGGCCCAGCGCCAGTTGCGACCACGCCGCGCCGCTCTGCGCGGCCGGCGCCTCGTCGCATTGCGGGAATTGCGTCACCACCCGCTGGAAAAACACCAGCGCGTCCTCGTGCCGCTTCGACGCCGCGAGCAATTGCCCCAGCCGCAACAGCACCGGCGCCGTCAGCGCGTCCTGCGGATGCTCGTCCACAAAAATCCGCAGCAGGCCGATCGCGTCCTCGCTCCGCGTCATCTGTTGCGGCAGTCCGCTCAACTGCGCCGCCGCCGACCGTTTCATCGCCTCGCCCGGCGCGCGAGAGAACGCCTCCCGAAACGCCGCCGCCGCCTCGGTCCATCGCCGCTGCGCCGCGCGCACCTCGCCCAGCGCAAGCCACGTTTGCGCTGCGAGCGCCGCCGGCGCGGCACGGCCGCCCGCCAGCGCCTTGTCAAACGCCGCCGCCGCGCCGTTGAGATTGCCTTGCTCCCGCCGCAACTGTCCGATCCAGTAAAGCGCCTGCAACCCGGCGGGCTGGCCGTCGAAATGGTCAAGCACCCACTCCAAGTGCGATTCCGCCGCGCCATAGTTCTTCCGCATCAGCGCGATGCGGCCGCGCATCAACCTCGCGTCACCCTGCGTCTCGCGGGAGGCGAGCTTCGGCGGCAGCGCGGCAAACGCAGCGTCGGCGTCGTTGAATTTGTCCTGCGCGAACAGCGCGTAGCCCAGTCCGTATTGGGCCTGCGCCACATAGTGGCTCGCTTGGAATTTCGCCAGCAACTCGCGGTAGCAAGCTTCGGCCTCCGTCCACCGGCTGGATCGCGCGAGCGCCTCGGCGTGCCAGAAAACGAACGCGTCGGCGAAACGGCCTGCCGGAAACCTCGCCGCCGCCTCCGTCAGCCACTGCAGTCCCGCGTCCACCTGGCCGGAGAGCACCAGCGTCTCGCCAAGCAGCAGCGTAGCTTCCTCGACGTTGGAAAATTGGGGGTAGGCCGTCAGCAGCTCGCGCAACTGCCGCTCTGCGACATCGTAGATGCCGTCATGAAACGCGTGGCTGCCCGTGCGCCACAACTCCGCCGACGAGCGCGTCTCCGCGGCACACGCCGGCCACGCCGCGAGCAGCGCGGCGCAGACGGCATACAAAAATTGAAACCTCAATCGCACTCGATGATTGTGGCAGAAACGAGGCGGGCCTGTCGAGTCTGCGGGCGGTCGCGCCGCCGGGAAACCGCCGCACTCACTTCGCCGCGACGACTGTTTCCTGCGCGGCCGGCTTGCCCGCCGCGCCGTTGAGCATGCGCTTCAAAAACTGGCCGGTGTAGCTTTTGGCATTGGCAGCGACTTTTTCGGGCGGGCCTTCGGCGACGATCTTGCCACCGCCGTCGCCGCCTTCGGGGCCGAGGTCCACCAGCCAGTCGGCGCACTTGACGACGTCGAGGTTGTGCTCGATCACCAGCACGGTGTTGCCGGCATCGCAAAGTTTGTTCAAGACCTCCAGCAGTTTCTCGATGTCGGCGAAATGCAGGCCGGTGGTCGGCTCGTCGAGGATGTACAGCGTGCGGCCGGTGGCGTGGCGCGCCAGTTCGGCGGCGAGCTTCACGCGCTGGGCCTCGCCGCCGGAGAGCGTCGTGGCCTGCTGGCCGAGCTTGATGTAGCCCAGGCCGACTTCGGCGAGGACGCGGAGTTTTTCCTCGATCTGCGGCACGGCGCGAAAGAACGTCAGCGCCTCGTCCACCGTCATCTCCAGCACGTCGGCGATGTTTTTGCCGTGGTAGGTGATTTCCAACGTGTCGCGGTTGTAGCGCTGGCCGCGGCAGGTCTCGCACGTCACGTAAACGTCCGGCAGGAAGTGCATCTCGATGCGGATGAGGCCATCGCCCTTGCAGACCTCGCAACGGCCGCCCTTGACGTTGAAGCTGAACCGGCCCGCGCCGTAGCCGCGCACGCGCGCCGTCGGCAGGTGCGCAAAGAGGTCGCGGATGTGGTTGAACATGCCGGTGTAGGTGGCCGGGTTGCTGCGCGGCGTGCGGCCGATGGGCGACTGGTCAATGACGACGACCTTGTCGAGTTCGTTCACGCCGAGGATGGCGTCGTGCTCGCCGGGCTTTTCCTTCGAGCCGTAAAACTTCCGGAACAGCGCCTTGCGGAGGATATCGTCCACGAGCGTGGACTTGCCGCTGCCGCTGACGCCGGTGATGCAAACGAAACAGCCGAGCGGAATCTTGACGTTGATGGACTTGAGATTGTTCTCGCGGGCGCCCTGCACTTCGACCCAGGTGCCGTGCGGCGCGCGGCGTTTGCGCGGCAGCTCGATCTTCAACTCGCCGCGCAGGAACCGCGCCGTCAGCGACGTCGGCGAGGCCAGCACCTCCGCCGTCGGGCCGTTGGCGACCAGGTAGCCGCCGCGCACGCCCGCGCCCGGGCCGAGGTCCACGATCCAGTCGGCCTTGCGGATGGTGTCCTCGTCATGCTCGACGACGATGACGGTGTTGCCGATGTTGCGCAGACCCTCGAGCGACGTTATGAGGCGGTCGTTGTCGCGCTGGTGCAACCCGATGCTCGGCTCGTCGAGGATGTAAAGACAGCCGACGAGGCCCGCGCCGATCTGCGTCGCGAGCCGGATGCGCTGCGCCTCGCCGCCGCTCAGCGTGGCGCTCTCGCGATCGAGTGAGAGGTAGTCGAGGCCGACGTCGCGCAGGAACCGCAGCCGGTTCTTGACCTCCTTGATGACTTCCTCGCCGATCTTCGCCTCCATCGGTGTCAGCGCGATCTTCTCGAAGAATTGCGTCGCCTTGCCGATGCTGAGCTTGCAAATCTGAATGATGGACTTCCCGCCGACCGTGACCGCGCGCGACTCCGGCCGCAACCGCGCCCCGCGGCAGCTCGGGCAGCGGATGCGCCCCATGTAGCCGCTGAGCCGCTGCTTGGTGAACTCGCTCTCGGTTTCGGCGTAGAGCCGCTCCAGGTTCGGGATGATGCCCTCGAACGGACGCTTCACGATTTTCCAAGCGCCGCCGCGGAAGAAACCGAACTCGATCTCCTCCTTGCCGCCGTGGAGCAGCATTTTGCGGAACTCCTCGCTGAGGTCCTTCCACTTCGTCTCCAGCGGCACGTTGTAATGCTTCGCCACGGAGCGCAGCAGCATCTTGTAGTAGATGATCATCCGCCGCCCGCCGCGACGCCACGGCGCGACCGCGCCGTTTTCGAGCGTCTTTTCCGGGTCGGCGACGATCAGTTCCGGATCGAACACCAGTTTCGTGCCGAGGCCGTGGCACTCGGGGCAGGCCCCATGCGGGCTGTTGAAGCTGAAATGCGCCGGCGTCAGGTCGCCGAAACTGATGCCGCACTCCGCGCACGCGTTCAACGTCGAGTAAGGCGTCTCGTTCCATTTTTCTTCCGGCGCGGACATGCCCGGCACCGGCGTCATTACCGGCATCTGTCGCGGCGGCGCAGTCAGCACGCGCACGACGTTCTCGCCCCACTTCAGCGCCGTCTCGATTGAGTCCGTCAGCCGCACGCGGATCTTGTCCGGCCCGCCGAACTGCGCGCTCGGAATCACCAGCCGGTCAATCACCGCTTCGATGACGTGCTTGCGGGCCTTGTCGAGCTTCAGCGGCGCGGGCTGCTCGGCGCCCTTGTGCGGATCCAGCGCCAGTTCGATCAGCACGCCGTCAATCCGCGCCCGGGCGAATCCCTGCCGCTTCATCTTGTCGAGCACGTCGCGGAATTCGCCCTTCTCGCCGTCCACCATCGCCGCGAGCACCATCAGCCGCGTGCCGCCCGGCGCGGTCAGCACCGTGTCCACGATCTTCTGGACCGTCTGGCGCGAGACCGGTTTGCCGCACTTCGGGCAATGCAGATGGCCGACGCTGGCGTAGAGCAGGCGGAGGTAGTCGTAAATCTCGGTCGTCGTGGCGATGGTCGAGCGCGGGTTGCTGGAGGCGGTGCGTTGCTCGATGGCGATGGCCGGCGAGAGGCCGTCAATGAAATCCACGTCCGGCTTCTGCATCTGCTCCAGGAACTGCCGGGCGTAGGTGGAGAGACTTTCGACGTATTTGCGCTGGCCCTCGGCGTAAAGCGTGTCGAACGCCAGCGAACTCTTGCCGCTGCCGGAGAGGCCCGTCATCACCACGAGCTTGTTGCGTGGGATCTTGAGCGAGATGTTCTTGAGGTTGTGCTGCCTCGCTCCGCCTATGACTATCCAATCAGTGGCCATTTGTACAATTTGTCGAATCGCGCACGATAACGCCGCTTCCAATGTTTCGCCATAGAAATTTTTCGCAACCGTATCCTTTTCGTGACGCGAAATTCCCTGCATTTGGCTTCGTTTTGCTTCGAGCGGGGTCATACGTCGTATGAGGTTTTTTCATAAGTCTCAGGATTGCAGCCTCTTGACCCGGAATTTTCCTCCTTCATTTGGCTTCGTTTCGTAAAAACACGTTTTCTCTCCCACCCTCCCTGGGAATTGAAACACCCGTTTTCCTTTGGAAAACGATGATTTTCAGATTTGGCCGAGGCCGTCATTTGGCTTCGTTTTGAAAAACGAGACCTTATGGCCTCTCCACTCATCGTGCATTTGCAATCCGAAACGGGTTTCACGCGGTCGGATTCAGTCGGATCTACCCGGATCAGGTCGTATTGGGTTGGGTCGGACTGGGTCGGATTGGGTCGGATCAACCCGGATTCGGTCGGGCGAGCTGGCGGCAGCGCATCCCGTTGGAGTGCAAGCGTCCGCTTGCGCCGTGCGGCAGCCAACCCGCCGGTAGCCGCCGTCGTAAGACGGTGGATGATCGGCAAAAAAGCCCCGTCCTTCACGGCGTCGGCTGGCATGGGCCGCCGGCCTCTTGCCACGTCGTGCCGAATCGTCCGCGGCGGCGCAGCGATGCGTTTCATCGTCAGGCGTACTATACAGAGAATTTCTACACTGTCAAGAGAAATTCACTGCAATTCCGGTTGCCGTAGCGAATGGTGACTTCAACCCACCCGCCTTCGTTTATGCCATCGCCACCAGCAGCAGGTTTCGGCTGATCGTCTTCATTCTTTCCCCAATTCTTTCCCGCTTTTGCCGCCGTGAGCGCGGAGGAAAGCGATGACCTTCTCGGTATCGTTAAACTTGCATTCTTCCGCGCAATCAAGAGGCGTTCGCCCTTTGTTGTCTTTGGCGTTGACGTCAGCTTTGTTGGCCAGCAGCACTTCGGCCACCTCAGTGAATCCGCAACTGGCTGCACAGTGAAGCGCTGTTCTCCCAATCAGGCTTTTGGCGTTCACATCAGCTTTGTTGGCCAGCAACTCTTCGGCGGAGACTTTCTTGCCTGTCATTGCCGCTAACATCAATGGGGTAACACCAGCGCGGTAACTTTTGGCTTCAACGTCAGCCTTGTGCGCCAGCAGTATCTGAATCAGGGTCTTGCTTCCCACGCCTGTTGCCGCATGCAGTGGTGTCGAGCCGTCATTGTCTCTGATGTTCACGTCGGCGTTGTTAGCTATCAACAGTTCGACCAGAGGTAGGTTGTTCCAACGCACAGCCCACCGCAGCGGTGTCCCGCCACGATTGTCCTTGGCGTTAGCATCGGCCTTGCATGCCACCAGCAGTTTCGCCATGTCCAAATCGCCTTTGATGGCAGCAAGCTCCAAGGCGGTCAGATCATCCCTCTCTCTGGCTTTAACCAAAGCCGGTTCATTGACCAGCAGTTCTCTAACTCTCGCGAAGTCCCGGTTTTCAATGGCTTCGAAGATTGGCAGGTCCCAGTGAACCGCTCCATGGCTGCGAAGGAGCGCCGCGATCTCGAAGTCGTTTGGCTGCAAACAATCTAGCGGCCTAAAGCTATTGTTGTCGGCAGCGTTCACGTCGGCATTGTAGGTCAGCAGCAACTCCACCAATTCCTTTTTACCTCCGGACACAGCGATCAAAAGGGGAGTCTTGCCGTTCCCATCCCTTTCGTTTACCTGCTCCGGCTTGGCGGCCAACAACTGCTTCACCTTTGCGACATCGCCCACTTGGACAGCATCGACGATTTCGCCAGCAGATGCCGTGGCGCAAGACGCCGCCGCCCACGCTATCGCCAGCAGCAGCAGGTTTCGGCGGATCGTCTTCATGCTTTCCTTATTCCTTCGGCTTCTGACCGCTGACGGCTGGCTGCTGACTGCTTTCGTCCGTCTTCCTCAGTCCTTTCTGGTCCGGCTGCGGGCCGAAAAACCAATATTTCGGGTCTCTCGGATACTGCCCGGTGAATGGTGTGTGCCAAAACTGTCCCGAACTGTATGCCGGGTTTCCTGTAATGTCTTGGCGATGATAAGAACCAGCCAGATGCATGGACGTGGCTATGCCGGCAATTGTCATCAAGAACACATATAGGGGTAGTCGCCAACGACATAGTCTAACGCAAAACGGCCCCAAAGCAGCAGCACCGGCATATGTAAGAACCATGAATAGTGGCGGATTGCCTTCATCACAGAAGTGTAAACCGCAATAGTTGATGTAATGAGCCGCTAGTGGAAAAATGATCAAGGCTGAGAGCAGCCTCGCCCAAGACTTTTTCCAAATCCACATGGGCCAGAGTGACAACAGGACAACAACCACAGCATAATGACCGCGACAGTAGATTGCGCCGATAAATTCATTTATGACGATCATGCGCCCTCCATCCACTTCCGTGTTCCATCGGTGTCCATCCGTGGCTCATTCTCCCTCACCTATTCGACACATTCAAGACGCCGTTGTTATTCCAGAGCGCGCCAGCAGCAGCATGTTTCGGCTGATCGTTTTCATGTTTTCCTCATTCCTTTCGCGTCCGGCTTCGGGGCCATTCTCCGCCCGCCGCCGCAACCTGTAAAGCCCATTGCAGGCCATGACCCGACGCGATGAGGTGGCCGGGTGGACCGCGTTCACGTGAAACGTGACGAGTCTCCGAACGCGGTTATTGGTCGCGACGATTAGCGCGTTCGGAGAACGCGCTCCACCTTTTCCGGCCATTCTCATCCCATTCGACACACTCAGCACGCCGTTGTTGTTCCAGAGCGCAACGTGACACACGAACCCATGGGTAGGGCGAGCCGCGGCCTTTGGAACGTGAGCGATTACGGCTCAGCGGGGACGCTTCGCCCTACCTCTGGAACTTGATCGTGGTGCGTATGCCAAGAAGCGCCCGGACTCGCCGCCGCACTCAAGCGACGGGCAACCACCGATGAACACCGATGGACATGGATGGGATAAAAAACTATCCGTGTGAATCCGTGTCCATCCGTGGCTATTCCTTCCGCCATCCCCGGCTCAGCGCCTTTTGGCGGGGCCGGTGGAGACGCAGACGCGGGAATCGCCGGGGCAACTGGTCGGGCACTCGATGAGCACTTCCACCTTGTAACCAACGGGTTTGAAACCCCGCAGCGCGGCCACCGTGCGGACGGCGAGGGCTTTGTCGTCAATGTCCCAGACTTTGCTGCAGGCGACACACCGGGCGTGATGGTGGGCGTCGCGCCGCGGGTCGTAGCGGGCCGGGCCATGATCGGTGCGGGGCACGCGCGAAAGCTGGCCGCAATCCACCAGCGCCTCCAGCGAGTTATAGACGGTGGCCAGGCTGACGCGCGGCAGTTGCCGGCGCACGCGCTCGAACACCTGCTCCGCGCTGGGATGGCCGCCGGTCGCAATCACCGCGTCATACACCGCCTGCCGCTGGCGGGTCATGCGCCGGCCGCGCTGGCGCAACACCTCTCCGAGGCCGCTGCGATCCGTTTTGTGCGCCGTGAGGTTCATGGTCAATGCTTCGGGGTGAAGAATTTCCGGATCTCGCCGACCACATCGATCAGGCGGTCCACCTCGGCGCTCGTGTTGTAAAAATAGAAACTGGCGCGCGCGGTGGACTCGACGCCGAGCTTGTGCATCAGCGGCTGGTTGCAGTGATGGCCGCCGCGCAACGCCACGCCGAGCCGGTCGGCGAACGTCACCACGTCGTGGGCGTGCACGTCGTCGAGCAGGAAGCTCACCAGGCCGGCGTGGCCGGTCTTGGGGCCGAAGAGCCGGATGTGGCCGAGCGACGCGAGCCGTTCGTAGGCGTAGGCGGCCAGTTCGCAGTCGTGCTTGAAGATGGCGGCGCGGCCGATCTTGTCGAGGTAATCCATCGCCGCGTGCAGGCCGAAGGCGCCGGAGATGTCGGGCGTGCCGGCTTCGAACTTGTGCGGGACGACGTTCCACTCGGTCTTGAAGAAGCCGACGTGGGAGATCATCTCGCCGCCGCTCTGGTAGGGCGCCATTTTCTCCAAGCGCTCCTTGCGGCCGTAGAGCACGCCGATGCCGGTCGGCCCGCAAATCTTGTGGCCGGACATGGCGAGGAAATCGCAGCCGATGGCCTGCACGTCCACCGGGCAATGGCCCGCGCTTTGCGCTGCGTCCACCAGCGTGACGACGCCGTGTTCGCGGGCGCGGCGGCAGAGGTCGGCGACGGGGTTGACGGTGCCGAGGGTGTTGGAGATGTGCGTGACGGCGAAGAGCTTGACGCCGTCCTTGAGCAGCTTGTCGAAGTGCGAGAGGTCGAGCAGACCCTCGTCGCCGGTCACCGGCACATAGAGGAGCTTCGCGCCGACGCGCTCGGCGATGAGCTGCCACGGGACGATGTTGCTGTGGTGCTCCATCTCCGTGAGCAGGATTTTGTCGCCCGCCTTGAGGTGCGTGCCGGCCCAGGAGTGCGCGACGAGGTTGATGCCCTCGGTGGTGCCGCGCGTGAAAATGATCTCCTCCTTCGCGCGGGCGTTCAGGAAACGGGCGGCCCGCTCGCGCGCGGCCTCGAAGCCGGCGGTGGCGCGGTTGCTCAACTCGTGGATGCCGCGGTGGACGTTGCTGTTGTCGTGCTCGTAGTAATGGCGCAGCGCGTCCAGCACCGCGAGCGGCTTCTGGCTCGTGGCGGCGTTGTCGAGATACACCAGCGGCTTGCCGTGGACCTTCTGGTTGAGAATCGGGAAATCGGCGCGGATCGCGGCCCAGTCGGGCGTATGTGATGGTTTGGCTGCGCTCATTGCGATGTCACATCAAGCCGAGTTGGAGTTTCGCGGCCTCGGTCATCATTTGCTGGTTCCACGGCGGTTCCCAGACGATGTCCACGTTCACTTCCGTGACGCCGGGAACGCTTTCGAGTTTGGTTTTCGCTTCGCCGGCCATCGAGCCGGCCATCGGGCAACCGGGCGCGGTGAGCGTCATCTTCACCTCAACTCGGTTGCCGCCGCCGGGCAACGGCACGACCCGGCAATCGTAAATGAGGCCGAGGTCCACGATGTTCACGGGAATCTCCGGGTCGTAGCAGGTTTTCAACTGCGCCCAGAGCAGCTTGTCGTCCACGGGACCGCCGGGAACGGGCGCGGCTGGCGGCGGCGGCGCTGCGGGCGGCTCGCGGCCAATGGCGTCGGCGTCCTTCCCAGCGATGCGAAACATGTTGCCGTTGACGACGAGCGTGAAGCAATCGCCGAGCGACTGCGTGATGACCGCCTGCCCGCCTTTTTGCAGCGTCACCTTCGCGCCATAAGGCACGGTCACCGCCTCGCAGTCGCGCGTCAAAGTTACGATGGGGTCTGGATCGCTCATGGTTGGGGAGCGGGCGGGTTTTCCTCGGTCGTCACGGTGCAGGGCCGGCCTTCGAGCGCCGACTCCAGCGCGTGCCAGGCGAGGATGGCGCATTTCACACGCGCCGGAAACTTGTGCACGCCGGCGAACACGGCGAGCTTGCCGATGTCCCCGCCGTCGGGCTTGTCCGTGGTGACCAACTGGCGGAACTGGCCGAACAACTGGTGCGCCTCGGCAACGGTCTTGCCTTTCAATATCGTGGTCATCACCGACGCGGAGGCTTTCGAGATGGCGCAGCCCGAGCCTTCAAAACTGATGTCGCTGATCACATCGCCGTCGAGGTGCAGGTAAATGGTGATCCGGTCGCCGCAGAGCGGGTTGTGGCCGCGCGCGATGCGGTTGGCGCCGTCGAGCTTCTTGAAATTGCGCGGACTGCGGCTGTGGTCGAGGATGACCTGCTGGTAGAGATCGTTGAGGTCTTCGAACATGGTCAGCCCTCCACCGCCCGGATTTCCGCGTCGAGGCGGTTCTGGAGAAACTCGTCGAGTTGTTTGCGCACCGGCTCGATGCCGATGCGGGCGAGGATGTTGCTCGCGAACGCCTGCGTCAGCATCCGCCGCGCGGCGCTGTGGCCGATGCCGCGGCTGCGCAGGTAGAAAATGGCGTCCTCGTCGAGCCGGCCGACGGTGGCGCCATGGGTGCACTTCACGTCATCAGCGAAGATTTCCAACTGCGGCTTCGTATCCACCGTCGCCTCGTCGGTGAGCAGGAGGTTGCGGTTGGTCTGCTTGGCGTCGGTTTGCTGCGCGCCGGGCCGGACGAAAATCTTGCCGTTGAACACGCCGCGCGACGCGCCGCCGAGGATGCCGTGGAAAAACTCGTGGCTGGCGCAACGCGGCTGCGCGTGGTCCACGATCATGTGATGGTCCACGAGCTGGCTGCCGCTGGCGATGTAGAGGCCGTTGAGCACGCACTCCACGCCCTCGCCGATCATGAGAGTGTTGACGTCGTGGCGGGCGATCCGCGCGCCGACGGAGATCGAGTGCGATGCGAAGCGGCTGCCGCGCGCGAGGCTGGACTGGATCGTGGCCACGTGGAACGCGTTGAGGCTCTCGTCCTGAAACTTGCAGTGCTCGACGTTGGCGCCTTCGCCGACGGCGATTTCCGTCACGGCGTTGGTCAAACCGGGCCCGCCGCCGGCGCTGACGCAGCTCTCGACCACCTTGAGCCGGCTGCCAGCTTCCGCGACGATCAAGTTGCGCGGATGCGCCGCCGCGCCGTCCTCGCCGACGCCGCCAATGAACAGCAGATGCACCGGCTCCTCGACGGTCACGTCTTTTGGCACGAAGATGAACGCGCCGTCGGCAAAGAACGCGGCGTTGAGCGCACGGAAAGCGTGGTCGGTGGCGCTGGCGTAGCGGCCAAGATGCTGTTTCACGAGATCGGCGTCGCTGCCTATCGTCGCGGCGAGGCTGCCAAGCTTGACGCCCGGAAGTTTGGTGATGACGGAAAGCTGCGGCGCGAAATGGCCATTGACGAAGACCAGCCGGCTGCCGCCAAGGCCCGCGAACGCGAAGCGCGCCGCATCCACCGCCGCCAGCGCGGCTGGCGAGGGATTCACCGCCGGCTTGAACGGCAACTGCGCGATCGGCGTGATGTTGGTGTATTTCCAGTCTTCCATGCGCGGCGTCGGGAAACCGAGCGTGGCAAAACGCGAGATGCCGGCCCGCCGCAGTTCGCCCACCCACGCCGGAAAGCGGCGCGCGCCGTCCTTCTCGAAGGCGTCGAATGCGGCCACAGGCGCCAGCGGTTCGCCGGTTTGGGCGGGTTTGGATTGTGTCGTCGCAAGCATCGTACCTCGTGGGTGAATGACGTTCAGATGCACGGCTGGCCGGCGAGCCAGTCGTAACCTTTCTCCTCCAGTTCCAGCGCTAGTTCCTTGCCGCCGGACTTGACGATGCAGCCGTTGAGCAGCACGTGGACGAAATCCGGGACGATGTAGTTGAGCAGCCGCTGGTAGTGCGTGATGACGAGCGCGGCGTTGTCGGGCCGGCGCAGCTTGTTCACGCCGTCGGCGACGTCGCGGAGCGCGTCAATGTCGAGGCCGGAGTCGGTCTCGTCGAGGATCGCCAGCTTCGGGTCGAGCACGGCCATCTGGAAAATCTCATTCCGCTTTTTCTCGCCGCCGGAAAAGCCTTCGTTGAGCGGCCGTTTCAGCAAATCCTCGTCCACGTGCAGCAGCTTGACCTTCTCCCTGACCAGCCCGAGGAAATCCATTGCGTCGAGCTCCGGCTCGCCGCGGTGCTTGCGGGTTTCGTTGTAGGCGGCCTTGAGGAAGTAGGTGTTGTTGACGCCGGGAATCTCGACAGGATACTGGAACGCCAGGAAGATGCCCTCGTGCGCGCGCTCCTCCGGTTCCAGCTCCAGCAGGTTCTGGCCGTTGTAAATGACCTCGCCGCCGGTCACCTCGAACGTTTTGCGGCCGGCGAGCACCTGCGCGAGCGTGCTCTTGCCGCTGCCGTTCGGCCCCATGACGGCGTGCACCTCGCCGGTGTTGACGGTGAGGTTGACGCCCCGGAGAATTTGTTTGCCCGCGATTCCCGCGGTCAGATTTCGGATTTCGAGTAATGCCATTGTGTGATCCCTGGTTTTAACCGACGCTGCCTTCGAGGCTGACGCCAAGGAGCTTCTGCGCTTCCACGGCGAACTCCATCGGCAGTTGCTTGAAAACCTCCCTCGAGAAACCGTTGACGATCATCGAGACGGCGTCCTGCGTGGATAGCCCGCGCTGGTTGAGATAAAAAATCTGGTCTTCGCCGACCTTGGAGGTGGACGCCTCATGCTCCACCGTCGAGGTTTTGTTGTGCACCTCGATGTAGGGGAACGTGTGCGCGCCGCACTTGTCGCCGATGAGCAGCGAATCGCACTGCGAGAAGTTGCGCGCGTTGGTCGCGCCTTTCAGGACCTTCACCAGGCCGCGGTAGCTGTTGTTGCCGCGGCCGGCCGAGATGCCCTTGGAGACGATCGTGCTGCGGGTGTTCTTGCCGATGTGGATCATCTTCGTGCCGGTGTCGGCTTGCTGGCAGTTGTTCGTGAGCGCGACGGAGTAGAACTCCCCGATGGAATTGTCACCCAGCAGGATGCAGCTCGGATATTTCCACGTGATGGCCGAGCCGGTCTCCACCTGCGTCCAGGAAATCTTGGAATTGACGCCGGCGCACTTGCCGCGCTTGGTGACGAAATTGTAGATGCCGCCCTTGCCATCCTTGTCGCCGGGATACCAGTTCTGGACGGTGGAATATTTGATCTGCGCGTTGTCGAGCGCGACCAGTTCGACGACGGCGGCATGAAGCTGGTTCTCGTCGCGCATCGGCGCGGTGCAGCCTTCGAGATAGCTGACGTAGGCGCCGTCCTCGGCGACGATCAGCGTCCGCTCGAACTGGCCGGTGTTGATCGCGTTGATGCGAAAGTAGGTGGACAACTCCACCGGGCAGCGCACGCCCTTCGGGATGTAGCAGAACGACCCGTCGCTGAAGACGGCGGCGTTCAGCGCCGCGAAATAATTGTCGGTGTGCGGCACGACCGAGCCGAGCCATTTGCGGACGAGGTCGGGATGCTCATGGACCGCCTCGGTGAACGAGCAGAAAATGATGCCTTTTTCGGCGAGCTGCCCCTTCAGCGTCGTGCCGACGGAGACGCTGTCCATGATGGCGTCCACCGCCACGCCGGCGAGCCGCTCCTGCTCCTGGAGCGAGATGCCGAGTTTGCGATACATTTCCACAATCGCCGGGTCCACGTCGGCGAGGCTCTTCGGGCCGGGCTTGCCCGCTTTCGGCGCGGCGTAATAAACGATGCTCTGGTAGTCAATCGGCGGATAGTGGACGTTCGGCCACGCCGGCTCCTCCATCGTCAGCCAGTGCCGGTAGGCCTTGAGCCGCCACTCCAGCATGAACTCCGGCTCGTTCTTCTTCTGGGAGATGAGGCGGATAATGTCCTCGCTCAACCCCGGAGGAGCCGTGTCGGTCTCGACGTCCGTCGTGAATCCGTATTTGTATTCGGACTCGACGAACTGCTCGATGGTTTTGTCTGAATCGCTCATAAACACGCCCGCTCTTGTGAGAGGGCCCTATAAGTTATTTGGAATTACTCTTAATTGCACGTGGAATATAGTGGGGAGTTGCCCCGCGTCAATGGAGTCGATGAAAATGTTTTTTGCCCGGCGGGTGCGCCGCTGGTTTTCCCCGAGAAACGGCTCGGCGCGCGCTACTTTTTGCCGGATAGGAGCGGCAATTCCGGTTTGGCTCCGCGCATCATCAAATCCTGCATCGCCTGCCGGGGGCTCTTGCCCTGGTAGAGGACGGCAACCACTTCGCGGGTGATGGGCACTTCGATGCCGGTCTTTTGTGACAACGAGACAGCGGATTTGGCGGTCCGCACGCCTTCGGCCACCATCTCCATCGAGGCGAGGATTTGGTCCAGCGTTTCACCCCGGCCGAGCCGTTCGCCCACGCCGCGATTGCGGCTCCACTTGCTGAAGCAGGTCACCATGAGGTCGCCCATGCCGCTCAGGCCAAAGAATGTTTCCTGCCGGGCGCCGAACGCCATGCCGAGCCGCGACATTTCCGCCTGGCCGCGCGTGACCAGCGCCGCCTTGGCGTTGTCGCCGAGGCCGAGGCCATCGGTGATGCCGGCCGCGATAGCGATGACGTTTTTCAACGCGCCGCCCAACTCGACGCCAACCAGATCGTCGCCGGTGTAAATGCGGAAGCGATCCGTCATGAACGTCCGTTGCACGAGACCCGCGAGCTCGGGATGCAGGGACGACGCGACGACGGCGGTGGGCGTGCCGCGCGCGACCTCCTCGGCGTGGCTCGGCCCGCTCAGCGCGGCCACGGGCTCATGGGGCAGCATTTCCGCAATGATTTCGGTCATGCGCTTGCCGGTTTCGTTCTCGATGCCTTTGGAAACGCTGAGGACGGGCGCGGCCAGCGGCGGCAGTTTCCGGCAGGTGTCGCGCATCGTGTGCGAGGGCACCGCCATGACGACCAATTCCGCGCCCTGGACGACGCGCGCCATGTCGTTGCTGATCTCCAAATCAGGCGGTAGCGGCACGCCGGGCAGAAAGTGGACGTTCTCGTGTTTCGACTGCATTTCCGTGACATGAGCCGGCACGTAAGCCCAAAGCCGCACCCGGTGGCCCTTGCCGTGCAGCAACACGCTCAGGGCCGTGCCCCACCCGCCGGCGCCGATGATCGCAATGTTCATGATGGTTTCTTTTCGAACTTGTGTTCCGTGCCCGCCAGCAACCGCTGAATGTTCGGCTTGTGCCGCAAGATGGTGACGACGGCGACCAGCGTGGCGAACGCGGTGAACGTCCAGTTGTTCGAGAAACCGAACACCAGCAGCGGCAGGGCAGCCACGGCGACGATGGAGGCCAGAGAGACGTAATGCTTCAGGTAAAACACCGCCACCCACGCAGCCGCCGCCAGGAGCAGCGCCGGCCAGCAGATCGCAAGAAATCCGCCGGCCGCCGTTGCGACCCCTTTGCCGCCCCGGAAGCCGAGCCACGGCGTGTAGTTGTGGCCGAGAATGGCGAAGAAGCAGGCAATGACCTGGATGATGGAATTATCCGGTTGCGGCAGCAACAGCGGCGCCAGCAAAGGGGGCAGAAAACCTTTCAGCATGTCCACGACGAATACGCCGCGGCCGGCCCAGCGGTTGACGCTGCGCAGCACGTTGGTCGCGCCGATGTTGCCGCTGCCAACCTGGCGAATGTCCACGCCGTAGGCGCGCGCGACGAGGTAGCCCGTCGGAAACGAGCCGACGAGAAACGCTGCTATCGCAACAACCAGTTCAGGGAACCACTCCATGAGGTCACTCTAAGGTTTGGCACCGACGCGCTTCAATCCGAAACTGCCGGCAGCGCGATCACTTGAAGGTTGGCAGGAAGCGGTAATAAACCTCCAACATCATGCACAACATCGAGGTGTGATAGACGGGACTATCCTTGGGGTTGCCGACCTGCGCGTGCCAGGTTTCAGGCGCATTGGGCGGACGCACAGGAACGTCGTCCTTGCTTCCCGGCACGGTCCAGTGCCCATCAGCCATTTGGTTCTTGAGAATCGTGTCGCGGAACTCGCGGTTCCACGAAACCCAGTAGCTGCCGCCGCCTTGAAACATCGCCTGCGTGATGTAATACCACATGTAACTGTTGGCCTCTCCCGCCTTGCTCCAGTCGCACTTGACCCGGCTGCTTGCCTCCTTGATCGCGCTGCGCGCTTCCTTGGAGTCGCCCGCTCCCAGGAACATCATGCCCAGGATGCCGACGCCCAGCAGGCTGTCGGAGCCGCCGCCTTTCTTCGCGTAGCCAAAGCGGTGCGTTTTGTCGTCGTAACTCGCCCTGCAGAAATCCAGCGCCTTGCGCATGGCCTCGTCCAGACCCTTCACATGCACGCCGGCGTTCTTGGCGGCCTTGAGCGCCTGGATGTTCCAGCCGCTGATGGACATATCGCCGCCCAGCGGTCGCTCATCCGGCCGGGTCATCTTGTTGTTGTAGCCATACTCCCAGGCTCCGGTGGGCGATTGCGACGTGACGATCTTGTCCACGGCGCCTTCGAGCACCGTGAGCAGGTCGCCAATCTGCGTCAACGCGTAGTCTTCCGACAACGCATACGTCGCAATAGCGTGCTGATACTCCGAATGCTGCGCTGAAAAGACGTTCTTGTTCTTGCGGCCCTGGTCCATCAACCACTGCACGCCCTTCTGCACCGTCTCGCCGTATTGCTTGCTGGTCTGCGTCTCGCCGTGCGCCAGCAGTGTCAACAACGCCAAGCCGGTCATGGATGCCTTGTAGGAGCCACCCCACGAGCCATCTTCATTCTGGTTCTTCTGCAGCCAGGTCAGCGCGCGATACACCGCGCCTTCGAGCTGGTCCGCTTTGGTCGCACCGCCGCCGTAGCGGCCAATGGCCGTGCTGCGCGCCTGGCTGTTCAAGCGGTGCTGATACATGCTGTTGACTTTGATGTTCTTGGGCAGCTGGGCGAGCTTGTTCATCTCCATCGGCACCGGCACCGGCGTCGGAATCGTCATGGCTTGCGAGGGCAAGGGCGTGGAGATCATCCTCGGCCGCGGCGCGATGCTCTTGGTTTCCGCCGTCTGAACCGGTGTATTCTTCTTCTGCTCCGGCGGCGGAGGCGGCGGAGGCGGAGGCGGACCGGGCGCGACTTTTTGATCCGGCGCGACGAACTGGGTGATGACGCCCGCGCTTCTTTCGGAGACCGCGTAAGTACCAAAGATCAGCAGGAAGAGCACGTGCAGCAACACCGCGACGAGATAAAAAGGCACGCTGCGGAATCGCGTCATGAGCACGTGTCCCAGCGTTTGTGTAGGGAACAGAGATGTGGACGTCGCCGCTTCCATCGGGGCGAACGTTACACAGCCGACTTCTCTTCGGCAAGCGTTTTACGACAAGGCGGCAACGGCAATCACGGAGGGAACGGCTGTTACCTGAAGGTCGGCAGGAAGCGGTAGTAGACCTCCAGCATCATGCACAGCATCGCGGTGTGATAAATCGGGCTGTCTTTCGGGTTGGAGACTTGTTTCCACTTGGCGTCGGGAGGCGGAACGTCTTCTTTGCCGCCCGGCACAGGCCAATGCCCGTCGGCCATCTGGTTTTTGAGGAGCGTGTCGCGAAATTCCCGGTTCCACCCGACCCAATAACTGCCGCCGCCTTGGAACATCGCCTGGGTCATATAATACCAAATGTAACTATTCCCTTCGTTGGACTTGTCCCAATCGCATTTGATCTTGGTGCTCGCCTCCCGGAGGGCGCTGCGGGCTTCCTTGGAGTCGCCCGCGCCGAGGAACATCATGCTCAAAATGCCGACGCCCATCAGGCCGTCCGAGCCGCCGCCCTTCTTCGCGTAGCCGAAACGATGTGTCTTGTCGTCGTAAACAGTCCGGCAAAAGTCCAGCGCCTTGCGCATCGCCTCGTCCAATCCCTTCACGTGCACGCCGGCGTTCTTGGCGGCTTTGAGCGCCTGAATGTTCCAGCCGCTGATGGAAAGGTCGCCGCCATACGGACGCTCGTCCCGGACGGCCTTGCCGTAGCCGTAGTCCCAGGCGCCACTGTCGCATTGCGAGGTCACGATTTTGTCCACGGCGCCCTCGAGCACCGTGAGCAGGTCGCCAATCTGCGTCAGCGCGTAGTCCTCCGACAACGCATACGTCGCAATGGCGTGCTGATAGCCCATGTTCTGCATGGAGAGAATGTTCTTGTTCTTGCGGCCCTGGTCCATCAGCCATTGCACGCCTTTTTGCACCGTCTCGCCGTATTGCTTGCTGGTCTGCGTCTCCCCGTGCGCCAGCAGCGCCAGCAACGACAAGCCGGTCATTCCCGGCTTGTAGGCGGCTCCCCAGGAACCGTCCTCGTTCTGGATTTTCTGCAGCCAGTTCAACGCGCGATACACCGCGCCTTCGAGCTGATCCGCCTTGGTCGAACCGCCGCCGTAGCGGCCAATGGCCATGCTGCGCGACTGGCTGTTCAAACGGTACGCATACATGCTGTTGACTTTGATGTTCTTGGGCAGCTGAGCGAGCTTGTTCATCTCCATCGGCACCGGCACCGGTGTCGGAATCGTCATGGCTTGCGAGGGCAAGGGCGTGGAGATCATCCTCGGCCGCGGCGCGATGCTCTTGGTTTCCGCCGTCTGAACCGGCGTCTTCTTCTGCTCTGGCGGCGGAGGCGGCGGGGGGGGCGGGGGACCGGGCGCGACTTTTTGATCCGGCGCGACGAACTGGGTGATGACGCCCGCGCTTCTTTCGGAGACCGCGTAAGTGCCGAAGATCAGCAGGAAAAGCACGTGCAGCAGCACCGCCACGAGGTAAAACGGCAGGCTCCGAAACCGCGTCATCAAAACGTGGTTCAACGTCTGCGGGCTGAACGCCGAATGCATTGGTGCCGACACTTGCATCAGAAGGCAAGTTACACAGCCGGCTTGTGAGCGGCAAGAGTTTTCCTGCGCTCGTGGCGCTACCGCGCCGCGTCGAGTTCGAAACGGTGGGCGGCCAGTTGCTCCAGCGGCAGGCTCAGGGTTGTCTCAAACGCGCGGCGCTCGCCGGCCGCGAGGCCGGTGAAGAGGATCGGCTGGCGGCGGGTCACCTTGCCGTGGTGGTCGAGGGCGACCAGCCCGACCACGACCAGCGAGAAATGCCGCGCCGTGCCGTTGTAGAGTTCGCCGGTCACGCGCGTGCCGCTGGCGTCGGCGTAGGCGGACGAACTGGCGAGGTTGAAAACCTCAATCTGGCCCGTGCCGCGCGGCATCGGGCGGTTGTGGAAGACAAGGCTGACCGGCGGGATCGCCGGATCGTCGGCCGGCGGCGGCAAGACTTTTTTCAGCGCGGCGGCCAGGTCGTCGACGAATTGTTTCCGCGTGTCGGCGCGAGACCGCTCCAGCAACGTCTGCTGCCGCCATTCAAATCCATAGAGCGCCGCGACAAGGATCGCGACGGGCACGGCAATTTCAATCAAGCGTTTCGACGGCAACATGACCATGCGGCCAACTCTATGGGTTCAGCTCGATGATGTCCATCTTGGATCGCTCGTCCACGCCAATGCCCGTCTCGGCGGCGAAATGGACGTGGCGCGCCCGGTCGCGCAGGTTCGGCATGCCGGCATCCTTGCGGCGCTTCTCAATGGCGGCCAGCCCCAGCGCGTCGAGCGCCACCGGATCGCGGCTCAGGTAAATCTCGCCCGGCGCCCAGCTCGCCTGCGGTTGGAACGCCGGCCCGCCGGCATACTGGGCCAGCAGCGCGTCGAGGATGTTCAACACCAGTTTCCGGCTGATGGGCGGCCGCGCGCAAATCTCGGCGATGCCGGCGTCGTAGTGCAGGCTCTCGGTTTGAAAACGGCGGTTGTTGTCCACCGATCCCATCGCGATGTTGTAAAGACAGCCGCTCAAGCCGACGTGCCGGTTATCAATGAGCACGGGGATGTTGATCAGCTTGGTCACCCGCTCCGTGACGATGCGCGAGTAATACGACCGCTCGCCCATCTCGCGCTCGCGGAACTCCAGGTCGCCCCAGATGATCGAGCCGACGTGGGGCACCTGGTAAAACACGCGGCTGTCCCAACCCACGTTTGGCAGCGTGGCGATGCACAACGGCCCATCGCCGCCGTCGCGCAGTTCCCAGCCCGCCGCGACCAGGTCCTCGTCGGACCGGTCCCAGATGATGATGTTTCTCGCCGGCACGCCCGCGCGCCGCAGTCCCTCCACCACGGCGCAAACAACCTCGCGGCGCGTGCCCATCGCCGGGCCGGGCTGCGAGTTGATCTTGATGCCGACCACGTCGTTGGGCTTGGCAAACTCGCGCCACGCCGCCGTCACGTCCGCCGCCTGCGTCAAGGCGACAATGCCCCGGTCCACCATCCGCGCCACGCGGTTGGTTTGCGCCGTGTAAAACTCCACCGCCCTCGGATCGCGCACGATCACGACGCGCGACCGGCGCGGTGTCTCCGGCTGGTCGGGTGATAACAATCGCTGCGCCCAGCCCGGCGGGACGCCGGCCAGCAACAGCGCGCTCGCGGCGGCCAGCGGCAGCCGCCGCAGGAAAACTCGCCTTTGTATGATGTGGTGGTTATCTTGACACACAGCGTAAACCATGGTAGCTGGCACGCTCGCCGGAAGCATGAAAAAAATTTGGGTATGGTCAGCTGTTGTTGCAGTGTCATTGGCGGTGGGTTGCGGGCCGCTGGATCCGCAAGCGCAGGTCAACGCCGGCGCCGAGGCGTTGGCGCGCGGCGGCTCCACTAACGTCGTCCGGGCGGTCTACATGCTGGAACAGGCCGCGCGCGACCTGCCCGCCGACGCCCGGTGCCAGAATCTCTACGGCCAGGCGCTCTACGAATTCGGCAAAACGAAGGAGGCGGCGGATGCGTTTCAAAAAGCCGTCGCTGTTGACCGGAACAATCCCGCGTTCCGCTACAACCTCGGCGTTGCCGCGTTCGCGCAGCGCGATTTCGCCACGGCGATGGAGCAGTTCCAAGGATGCACCGCGCTGGATCCGCGCAACGTCCCGGCCTGGCTGTTTCTCGGCGCGACGTATCTGAACCTCAACAAGCTCGACGAAGCCTACCGCGCCACGCGCAACGCCTACGACATGGACCCCAAAAGCGCGGAGGCACTGGCCAACCTCGCCGTCATTTCCTGCCGCCGGGGCCGGCCGCGCGATGCCGAAACGTGGCTGAACGATGCCTTGCGCGTTGCGCCCGACAATCCGCAAGTAGTGCTGAATCTGGCGCGGCTCTATGAGATCGAGCTCAAGGACAAGAAGCGCGCGCTGGAGTTTTACCGCCGCCATGCCGCGCTCGCGCCCGACTCGCCGCACCGGTTCGCGGTGCTGCGCGCGACGCGGCAGTTGGAACTGGATTTGAACCTGCCGCCGTCGCCGCTGCCGGCTGTGATTCCGGCGGTGGCAACCAATCCGCCGCCGGCAGCCGTGGCGCCGGCCGTAACGAACACCAACAGGCCGGTCCCGGCGCTGACGGCGTCGGACCAGCAGCCGGCCGCGCTCGACGCGCTGATCGCGCAACTGAAAGCTGCCGGCCGCAACCGCGACGCCGCCGAGGTCGCGCTCTCGCTCGCCGACTACTACCAGCAACAACACGACACCAACCGCACCAGCGCCACCTACGCGCAAGCCGTCGAACTGGATCCGCTGAACCCGCTCACGCATTTCCGGCTCGGCGAGCTTTTCCTGCAACAAGGCCAGAAAGCGCCGGCGCTGCAAAGTTTTCAGGAAGCCGTGCGGTTGAAGCCGGATTTCGTCGCTGCGCTGCGCCGCGCCGCGCCGCTTGCCGCCGAACTCAACGAGCCGGCCGCCGCCGTTGCCGCCTACAAACGGATCGTCGAATTGGACCCGATGGACGCCAGTGCGCTGTTTCATCTCGGCGATTTGCAGGAGCGCTATCTCAAGAACCGCGCCGCCGCGGACCAAACCTACCAGACGTTGCTGAAAAAATTCCCGACCGCCGCCGAGGCCGTCATCGTGCGGTCGCGCCTCGGCAAATCAACCGCCAGCCACGAGAGCGCCAAGCCGACCCCAAAGCCCGCTCCCAAACCCGTCGTCCGCGTCGAGGAACCGGCTCCGGTGGTCAAACCGCCGCCACCCGCGCCGCCGCCGGTGGACCGCCGCACGCCGCAGGAGCGTTTTCAGGATGCATATGCGTTGCTGCAACGCGGCGCTTTCGCCGAAGCCGCGACGCAGTTTGAGGCGCTGCTGCGTGTGGACCCAAGTTTTGCGAAAGCGCACCTGGCGCTCGGCCATATTTACTCGCAGCGGGCCGAGACAAAAACCCAGGCGCGGCAGCACTACACCATGTTCCTCCAGATGCGCCCCGACGACCCGAAGGCGCCCGATGTGCGGCGCTGGTTGAACGAAACGCGATGGTGATGCGCCGAGCGGATTGGCCAGCGTCGAACGGCCTTCCAAGCCCGTTGCGGGTTGAAGGCAAGCATTCGCCCCCCACGTTCAACGGACGCGAACCTCCGTTCTGTAGAAGTGACGCTCTTTTTTGAGACAAGCGCGATTACTTCACCACCGGCCGGATGACGATGTTGCGGTAGGTCACGCTCGTGTGGTCGCCTTGAAGATAGATCGGGCCGGGACGGAATTGATCGGACCAGAGCGCGCCGCCAGTGCAACCGAGCACCGGCTGGTTATCAATGACCTTCTGGCCATTGAGAATCACCGTGACGTGACGGTCCACGAGCGTGATGTCCATCGTCTGCCATTCGCCGGCGGGCTTCTCCGCGGAGACGGTCGGGCAGATGCGGCTGTAGACCGCGCCCATGTTGTGCGGGTCGAGCGGCTTGCCGAAACTGTCACAGACCTGCACCTCATAGATGCCGCGCAGATAAACGCCGCTGTTGCCGTTCTTGGGCACGCGCACCTCCAGCGTCAGGTTGAAGTCCTCGAACTCGCGCTCGGTGCGGATATTGGCGTAGCCCTTGTGCTTGCCCGGCTCCTGCGGGGCATCGTTGTCCATGAGACCGTCCTTGACGCTCCAGCCGTTGGGCAGGTTCGTGTTTGTTACTTTCCAGCCGCTGAGGTCCTTGCCATTGAAAAGACAGATCGGCTCGCCGAACTTCACCTTCGACAAATCCGGCGCGGCCGGCACCGGCGGCGTAAACTTGCCGGTAAATTCGGCGCGGCCGAATTCCTTGCCGTTCTCGCCGCACTTGACCGTGACCAACTTGAGGCAATCGCCGTCGCGCGTCCCGGTGATGGTCTCGGTGACTTTCGGGCCGGGCTTGCCGTCCTTGCCCTTCGGTTGCTGGATGCGTGTCACGATCAACTTGCCGTCCTCGACTTTCACGCCGGCCACGGGCAACACACTGCCGCCGCCCCAAAGGAGGCTGCCTTTCAGGCCACCGTCTTTTTCCTCGACGCCTAGCCAGCCGGAGCCGCCGCCGGGAATGGTCAGCGCCCAATTGCCGATGAACGGTTTCGCGTCGTCCGCCGCAAACGCGGCGCTGAAAACGAGGCCGAGAACACACAGGAGGGAAAGCAAGGTTTTCTTCATGCCCCCTTTTGACTCCAAACCGGCGGCCCAGTTCAAGAAAAATCGGCGGGCGGTTTCTCTCGCCGCCGCCGCGCTGACCGCCGTTAGCGCAGTTTCTCGAACGCCGGTGTCGGTTTTTCGACGAAGCCGGAGTCGGCGCGCAGGATGAAAAGGCACGCCCAACCGTGCTTCACCGCCAGCGCGTAACCGGCGTCAGGACCAAGCACCATCAGGCCGGTCGCCATCGCGTCGGCGCGCGCGCTCGTCTCCTGCACAATCGTGACGCAGGCGAGGTTGTGCGTCACGGGCCGGCCGGTGTGCGGGTCAATGACGTGCGAGAAACGGCGGCCGTTGGCGGTGAAAAAATTCCGATAGTCCCCCGACGTGGAGACGGCGCTGTCCTTCAGCTCGATGATACGCTGGACGGCGCGACCGTCGTCGAGTGGCTTGTCAACGCCGACGCGCCACGGCCGGCCCTGCGACCCGTGGCCGCGCACCTTCAGTTCGCCGCCGATGGCGATGAGGTAATGGGTCACGCCGGATTTTTCGAGGCAGGCGGCGACCGCATCGCCGGCATAGCCTTTCGCGACGGCGGAGAGGTCCACGGAAATCTCCGGCGATGTTTTCCGCAACGCGGGCGGATCGAGCCGCACTTGCAGCCGGCGGTAATCCACCTTGCGACGCGCCTCGGCAACGGCCTGCTCCGGCGGCGTCTCGCCGGTCGCTCGGCGCGGGCCGAATCCCCACAGCCGCACCAGCGGGTCCACCGTCACGTCGAACGCGCCGCCGGTCAGCTCGCTCACGCGCTGCGATTCCTCGACCACGCGCGCCGTGTCCGCTGACACCGCGAACCAATCGCTGCCGCGATACGCGCTGAACCGGCAGACTTCCGAGTCTTCACGGTAGGTGGACATCGCCTGCTCCAGTTGTTCCAACAGCTCGCCGACCTCCTGCTGCGCCCGTTCGACGGCCATGGGCGAGGGCGGCTGGAGGAACTTCACCGAGTAAGTCGTGCCCATCGTGCGGCCGGCGAGCGTCACCAGTTCGGCGGCGGGTTTTGGCTCCTGCGCCGGTGCGGACGCCGCCGCGAGAAGGCAGGCGGCTGTCAGGACCGTGGCGCAAGCTTCCAGCTTGCGAATTCCATTCATCATCATCGCAAGCTGGAAGCTTGCGCTACTGTTTGTTGTACGGCTCATCATTTAAAAAGATGCGAGTGTTTGCGGAGGAAGTCGAACTCGCCGCCGATGTGGTTTCGCCGGCCAGTCGCCCGCCGCCTGTGCGATCATAGCGTTCCGCCGCTAGCGGTCAAAGGTGTTCGCTTCGACAACGACCGCGTCGGGCGGCAATCCTTCGGGCGGGCCGACCACCATCGCCCGTTTCTGGCCGGCGAAGGTATTGCCCGTCACGCGCGCGCCACGAACGCCCCCTTGCTTGGCGATCAACTGCGGTATATTTCGACCAGCTAGGCGGTTCTTCTCGATCCGCACGTTCTCGATCTCCGCCGCGCCGGGGCGCACCGCCAGTTCTGCAAAAGTCTGCAAGTCCGTGGCGTCGTTATCACGCACGAGATAATCGCTCAGCCGCGCGCTGATCGTCTTCGGATAGGTGAGCGAATTGATCAGCAGCAGCGTGTCCACGCCGCGGAAGCGATTGTCCACGATCCGGTTGCCCGTGTAGTGGTAGCGATACGGGCGAATATCCGGCGCCAGCTTGCCGTCGCAGGAAACGCCGGTGCGGTAGGCGTGGTTGACGGTGTTGCCGGTGAACAGGCATTTCTCGCCCGCCATGTGAAACGCGGTGGCGGCGTTGTATTTCCTCGGTTCGTCCGGCCCGCCGAAGGTGCAGCCGGCCACCACCACATACTGCGCCGAGCGCAGGCGGAAATCGAACGGGCTGAGATCGTCGTTGGTGAACAGCACAAAGCCGCCGTTGGTGAAGCGGCCGGTGAAGGTGCAATTGACCAACCCGCCGCCATGCACGCCGTCCCAATACACGCCCCACATGCCCGACTCGAAAAAGCAGTCGCGGAACCAGATGTTGTCGGACTTGAACGCCAGACTCACGAGACCGCCGTGACCCACGCGCGGGTTGACCGAGCCGACAAACCGGCACTGGTCGAACATCATGTCGGTCGTGTTGAGGATGTGGAAGTTCTCGCCTTCCTGCGGGAAGAGCATGGCCGTGCCGGCCTGCCCGTTGCCGTCGAAAACCAGGTTTTGAAAATAATAATTCACCGCCGGGTGCTCCACCTGCCGGAAGCGGTCAAACTCGCCGCCGGCAATGCCGAAGGCGGTGTGATCGCAACGAATGGCGGCGCCGTCGGACAGGAAATGCAGGTTGCTCCGGTTGCGAATCTTGATCGCCCCACCCCACAAATAACTGCCGGCCGAAAGTTTCTGGGCCGAGTCGGGCTTGGTGATCACATACGGCCCCTGGTCCTTCGGAAACCAGAGCGTTCCGCCTTCCGCGGGCAACATCGCCAGCGCCTCCTCGATGCCTGCCGTGGTCGTCTCCGGGTGCTGCCGGCGCGCGTCGGCCACGTTCACCCGAAACGGCGGCGACTCGACCGGCCCCGCAAAAGGCTGCGGCGATTTCGGGTTCATCGGATGCCGGCTCCACCACGTCTCCACGTCCGCCGACCAGTCCACGGGATGGAACGGCACGCCGGGCCTGAGCCGCTGTCGAATCACAAAGGCCACCTCGCTGGTCGGGCCGAGCGGTTGTTTGTCAGCGCCAAAGACCCGCGCCTTCACCGTGGCGCTAGTGGCCAGCCGGAACGGCGCGCGGATGGCGTAGGATTGCGTCATCGGCCGCGAACCATCCAGCGCGTAAGGCTCGAAGGCCGGTTCGCTTCCGTCCACGGTCACGCGCACCTGTCCCTCGCGCGACGGAGCCGTGATCGTGACAAACACCGGTCCCTCGAAGGTTCCGCCATGCGGCTCGATGCCCGGCCCCTCCGCGGCCGAGCCGAGCCTGACCCAACTGATCAATGCCGCCATTAACAAAAGTCGTCGCCCGTTCATGTTTAATCTCATTTGACCGCCATCGCTACCGCTTCGGCCAGTTCAGGTGTTTGTGGAGGAAGTCGAACGTGCCGACGGCGTGGATTTCGTGCGGGCCGTTGAAATATTCGAACTCGCAGCGGTCGCCGATGCCGAGCAGGTCGTAGCGGCGTTTGGTCTTGGCGTATTCGTAGGCCACCATCTCGTCCACGCCCACACCGTCAAAATGGCCGCGCTCGACCATGAACGGTCGCGGGCAGATGAGCCAAGACATCTCGGCGTAGTTGAACGTGTTGCCGAGGTTCCACTCGAAGATTTCATACTCGCCGCTGAACATGTAGCTGCCCTTGAAGGTCGTGGAGACGTTCTTGGCGATCCACTCGTTGTAGTCGCCGGAACAAATGGACAGGCAGTATTTCTCCAGCATCGCCGGCAAGCGCATCGCCGATTTGCCGCCGTAGCTCAGGCCGTAAAACGCGATGCGGTCGCCGTCCACGAACGGCAGTGACGCGAGCCAGTCCAGCGTCCGCTCGTGCTGGCGCCCGATGACGGCGAAAAGCGTCTTGCCCAGCGGGTTGAGCTTGCGTTGCAACACGCGGAAGGCGTCCTTGCCGATGTAGGGATTCTGTGGCGAATAGGTGATGAAGCCGCGCTCGGCGAGCTTGTTCGCGAAGCTGTGGTAGTAGTGGCTCTCCACCTTCGGGTCCGCACAATCCTGCGGCCGGCCCTCCAGCCCGTGCTGGCAAACGACCACCGGCCGGCGCTCGCCCGGTTTGAGGTCCTTCGGCACGAGCAGGATGCCGTAGGCATAAACGTCCGGCCACACGTCGAGCATCACCTCGTAGCCGCGATACGCCGGCTCGTCATAAACCAGCCGCGTGCGCGGATTCACCGGCAACAACGCCGGCGGGAAGCGGCCGATGACCTCGTCCCACAGGTAGTCGCGATAAGCGCGTGTATCCTCCTGATACTTCTTCACCGCCGCCGCCGAATCCTTCGCCAGCGGAAATCCCCAGTTGCTCAAATCGAGGTTCGGCTTCTTCCACAACTCCGCCCGCCGAGTCTCGCCCTCGCGCAACACGCGTTGCGTGTGCTCGACGAGTTGATCGAATTGGCGGTGGAAGCGAAGTTCGTCGGGCGTGGAGCGTGAAGCGTGAAGCGTCGGAGCCAAACCTGAAACCGATGGCGACATTACACCCAACGATTTCAAGAATGGATTGAGCGCAAAGAAAAGTTCCGGCATAAACGGATAGTTGGCAGTGAGGACGAATTTGAACTGCGAGTGAAATTTTCCAAATAGCTTCTCTGCGCGATTGGCCTCCGATATGAGGGAGTGCTGAAGTGGTGTGGCAATGACGCCCGGCGCGGCTCCGATCCGTCCCTGCGACGGCGCGGGTGGCCCGCTAATTTCAGGATGACGGCTCGCCTCGACCACAAGCGCGCGCGGAGCAATGAGGCTCGCGATTTCAGCGTCGCCAAATTCTTCCAACAAGCCGGACACGTTGCGGTAGATCGGCTCGCCCCACACTTTCTCTCGATCCTGAAAGTAACCGCTGACAAGAGCCGCGCTGATGCGCGTGTCGGCTGCTGCGGCATAGAACGCGAGCAACCCGCCTTCACCGTAGCCGATGACGCCGATGGGCCGTTTTGGCGCGTCGGTGGAGAACCAGTCCACAGCCGCCAGCACCTTTTGCACTTCGTAGCCAATGATGTGACGGCCCATTTCAAACGCGGCGCGGTAGATGAACTCGCGATGCGGTTGGTTCGTCATGCGAATGGCGGGATTGCCAGAATAAGTATCGCGGCGATCCATTAGCAGTGGCACAAGCACACGACAACCGCTCTCGGCCAACCGCAAAGCAACACGAGCTTCCGGAGGCACACCTTCAGCGAGACCAACGAACATTTCTGGCGTCCAATCACAATCCGGCAACGCGACAATGTCGGCCACTGGCTCCTTGGCCGGCTGTAGCAGCAAACCTTCCGCATCCACGCCGGGTAGCACGCTCCAGCGCACGGCGAAAATCTTGTAACCCGCACCTTCGCCGACTTGCGCCGATTCTCGATTCGTCCCAATGAATTCCAACTCCGGCTTCACCCGCTCATCCACCACACCGATGATTTTCTTGAAACGTTCACGGTTCGGCTCGATAGACTTTGCATAATCTTCGGGTGAGGAAAAATCGCGATGCCACTTCGCGGCGCGACGCTCGACGCTGGCGGTCAGTTCGCGGTCGAGGAAGCGGTCAATGCCGGCGACCATGCCCATCGAGAGATCATTGGTACCGGTCAGCGGCTGCGTTCCGGGCAGGAGTTTGTCGTCTGCCGCAACGGAGCCGACGACGAGAAGTGACGCGAAGAAGGCGGCGAACGAAGAAGCGTTCATGGCCGGTTCTTATGCCACGAAAGCGGCGGTTTTGGAAGACGGCATCGCGAATGGCGGTTGCGTGGCGACAAACAAGGGTTAGGTTTGCGGACTATGAAATCGAAATCCCCTGCGATCGCTTGTTTGCTTCTGGTTCCGCTGATGGCTGTGTTGGCGGAGACGCCGCCCAACGTGGGCGACAAGGCACCGCTGTTCCAGGCGGCGGCACATCCGCACGCGGTCAACCTCGCCGACCTGATCGGCAAACAGAACATCGTGCTGTATTTCTATCCGAAGGATTTCACGCCGGGCTGCACCACGGAGGCGTGCGACCTGCGCGATGGCATCGAGGCACTGAAGGGATTGGACGCGGCGGTGTTCGGCGTGAGCTACGATTCGGTCGAATCGCACGCAAAGTTCGCCGAGCATCACAAGCTGCCGTTCGGGCTGATCGCCGACACGGACCACAAAGTCAGCGAACTTTACGGCGCCGCGAGGGATAAGTACTGCTCGCGCGTTACATTCATCATCAACAAGTCGGGCCGGATCGCCTGGCGCGACCTGGCCGTGAATGCCAGGAAGGCCGCCGCCGATATCAAGGCGGCGCTGGAACAAATCAAACAAGAGGAAAAGAAATGACGAAGATGGGCGCGATTGGAATGGCGGTGCTGGCCGGCGCGATGTTGGCCGCCTCAGCGCTGGCCGGAGAGCTTGCGGTCAAGGTTCCCACGATGGTCTGCGACATGTGTTGCGATACCATCGTCAAGGCCATCAAGGGCGTCGAAGGCGTCAAGGCGGTGAAGCCTGACATGGAGAAGAAACTCATGCTGGTCACCGTCGAGGACAAAGCAGGCATCCAGGAAAAGATCGAGATAGCCGTCTCAAAGGCCGGCTATCAGGCCAACGGCGTCAAGGCCGATCCCAAGGCTTTCGCCGACCTGCCCGGTTGCTGCAAAGCCAAGGCGACAGGCGGCAAGTAATACGGAACCGCCGCGAGGCCTGCTGAAGTTTCCTTCTAGCGCGTCAGCAGCACCGGCACGCTGCTCTTGCGGACGACGTGGCTGGTGGTCGAACCGAGCATCAGTTCCCGGATGCGTGTGTGGCCGTAGGCGCCCATGACAATGAGGTCCGCCCCCCGTCGCTCGGCGCATTCCAGAATCTGCTGCTCCGCGTGGCCCACCAGCGTCTCCGGGGACGGCTCGATGCCGTGGTCTCTGGCCATGCGCACGGCGTCTTCGAGCGCGGGGGTAACACCCATTTCAGGAGGCACGGGCACCACGGTGACGATGTCAAGCTTGAGCTTGAGCGCCTGACACAACTCGATGGCGCCTTGCAACGACTTGCTGGATTGCGCGCTGCCGTCATAGGCCATCAACACCTGCCGGATCTCGCGGAACTTGTCCGGCGTGACCAGGCACGGTTTGATGGAGTGGCGCACCACGCGCTCGACGCTGGAGCCGAGGAACTGGCCGATGGTCCGCGCGTGCTCGCCGCGCTGGCCGAGCACGACCAGTTCGGTGCGCGTTTCCTCATCGGCGATGTTTTCCACCAGACTGCCCGTGCGATGGAGCGCCGAACATTGGACGCCGGCCTGGCGGCAGCGGTCGGCGACCGCGTCGAGAATGACGGTGGCATGCTGCTTCTGTATTTCCTGCAATTGCGGCACCAGCGCCTCATACGGCTGCGCGCCAATCGCGCCGGAGAGGTCGGCCAGCAACGGCCCTTCGAGCAACCGCACGTCGGTCACGTGGAGGGCGACGATGCGGGCGCGAAGTTTTTGCGCGAGCCAGATGGCGTAATCGCCGGCGACGCCGGAATACTCGGAACCGTCTGTGCAGAAAAGAATGCTCTTGATCATGGTGGCGTCTCCTATTGCCTAAGTATGCCGCAACGCGCCGCGGGAAGCAAAAGCGAATTCGCTCCTTGTCCCGCGCCAGCAGTGCCGGTGTCGCAGAGGCGCTCGCGCGCAGGCCCTGCCGCGTTATCGCGCCGGGATCATGCCGGTCTTCTTCGCGTAGGCGAACAAGCCGCCGGCGTCAATCACCTCGCGCGCGTCGCCGAGCGGTTTCAGCGCGTAGCGTTGGCCGGTGGCCACCGCAACCAGCTCGTTCTTGTCGAGGTCCACTTCCACCTCGTCGCCGGTTTTGAAAACGTCGCAGAGCCGTTGCGTGGACTCGATGGGATAGATTTCGCCGGTCGCGACGCAGTTGCGGAAGAAAATGCGCGCGAAACTCTCCGCGATCACCGCCTCGCCGTTGGCCGCGCCAAGCGCCACCGGGGCGTGTTCGCGACTGCTGCCGCAGCCGAAGTTCCGCCCGCCGATGATGATTGGATACTCGGCGTCCATCGCGCCCGGCTGGACGAACCGCTGCGGATAGGTGCTGTCGGGCAGCCCGGCCATCGCGTGGCTGCCAAGCTTCTCGTATTCCTCCGGCACGTTCGGCAGGAGGCTCAGATACTGCGCCGGAATAATCTGGTCGGTGTCAATGTTGTCGCGCACCACATAGACTTTGCCACGAATGGTCTTGCTCATAAGGACGAAATCCTAGCGTGACGCGCCGGTTGACGCAACCCGGATGTCGCCGCGCCACCTCTCGCGTCAAAGTTTGGCGGCGACGGCGGCGAGCGACTCGCAACTGTTCACAGACAACACCGGCACGGCGGCGTCAATCCGTTTCATAAAACCCGCCAGCGCCGTGCCGGGGCCAAGCTCAATGAACCGCTGGAAGCCCTGCGCCAGCAACCAACGCATCGAAGTCTCCCAATAGACCGACGAGACGACCTGCCGGGCCAGCAGGTCGCGGATCTGGTCCGGCGTCGCGGCCGGTTGCGCGGTCACGTTGGAAACCACGGTCACCTTCGGCGCGGTCAGCGTCGCGCCGGCCAGCGCGCCGGCCAGCGGCGCTTGCGCGCCCGCCATGAGCCGCGAGTGATACGCGCCCGCCACGTTCAGCGGCAACGTCCGCTTCGCGCCGCGCGTCTTCGCCATCTCGCACGCCGCGGCGACGGCGGCTTTCTCGCCGCTGATCACGATCTGGCCGGGGCAGTTGAGGTTCGCCACCTCCGCGCCGCTCTCCCTGCAGACCTCGGCGCACACGGCGGCGTCCAGGTTCAACACCGCCGCCATCGCGCCCGCCGTGGCCTCGCACGCCGCCTGCATCGCCTGCCCGCGCAATCGCACCAGCCGCAGCCCGTCCTCGAAACTCATGGTCCCCGCTGCCACGTGCGCCGTGAACTCGCCGAGCGACAAACCCGCCGTCGCCGCGAACTCCAGCGTTTTTCCCTGCACGTCAAGTTCCGCGCGCAACGCCTCCAGACAGGCGATGGAGGTCGCAAAAATCGCCGGCTGCGCATTGTCGGTCTTCGTCAGTTCCGCCTCCGGGCCGTCGAAACAAATCCGCGCCAGGTCGCAACCGAGCACCGCGTTGGCGCGCTCGAACACCTGCCGCGCCGCAGGCGATGCCGCCGCAAGATCCTTGCCCATGCCGACGACTTGCGCGCCCTGGCCGGCGAAAAGAAGTGCTGTTTTCATAGTTCGTGGTTCGTGGTTCGTAGTTCGTATTACGTATTGCGTAACTGGCGACGTGTGATTCCAAATGAGGCGCGCGCGAAAAGCAAACCCGAACTACGAAATACAGAATACGCGCTACGCATTACGCCGCCCCATCCGCACCAGCGCCATCGCGCGAGCCGTTGTCGCCTCCAACAACGCGCCCGCCTGCCGCATGGCCTCCTCCAGACTCATCGGACCGGTCATCAACGGCAACGCTGCCGCAAAACCGGCGCGGCGAAACGCCGCTTCCGCCTCCGGCGCGAGCGAGCCGCCGATGGCGATCACGGGCACGCCGAGCCGCCGCGCGAGCCGCGCCACGCCGAGCGGCGCTTTGCCGTCGAGCGTCGAGCGATCCAGCCGGCCCTCGCCGGTGATGACGAGGTCCGCGCCGCGCAGCTTCTCCGCGAGCCGCGCGTGCTCGATGACGATCTCCACGCCCGGCCGGAACCGCGCGCCAAGAAACGCCCGCAACCCCGCGCCCAGCCCGCCCGCCGCGCCGCCACCGGGAAAAGTCGTCAGCGATTTGTATTCCGCATTCCGCAATCCCTGCCCGGCCAACAGGCGGGCGTCTTTCGCAATCACCTTCGCCCAATGTCGGAGGTTTGCGTCGAGTTGTTTCACCATCGCCGGCGTCGCGCCTTTCTGAGGGCCGAACACGGCGCTCGCGCCGCGCGGACCGACGAGCGGATTGCGCACATCGCTGGCGACGAGAAATTCAAATTTGAAATTTGAAATTTGAAACCCGGAAAAATCAAACCCCGCCACGCGGTCCAGTGCGCCGCCGCCGATGCCGGCCGGCAACTCGCGGCCGTGCGCGTCCAGCAGCCGGACGCCGAGCGCCTGCGCCATGCCCGCGCCGCCGTCGTTGGTGGCGCTGCCGCCGATGCCAACAATGAACCGCCGGCAACCGCGTCGCAGCGCCGCCATGATCAGTTCGCCGGTGCCATAGGTGGTGGTGACGAGCGGATTGCGCCGGGCCGCCGGCACGAGCCGGAAGCCGCTCGCCTCTGCCATCTCGATCACCGCCGTCTTGCCGTCACCGAGCACGCCAAACGCCGCACGCACCGGCCCGCCGAGCGGTCCCATGACGCGCCGATGAAAAATCCTTCCGCCCGTGGCGCGCACCAACGCGCGCAGCGTGCCTTCGCCGCCATCGGCCATCGGCGCCCTCACCACGCGCGCGCGCGGCCAGACGCGCCGGACGCCGCGCTCCACGGCGGCAGCGGCTTCCTCGGCTGTCAGCGAGCCTTTGAATTTATCGGGAGCGACAACAATGGTGATCATGGTGAAGTCTCAGGAAGAGGTGATAGGCCGCGCGCGGCGGGCCGGCAAGGAAAAACGCAACCGGAACGCCCCCCGAACCAGTTCCTCAGGAAAATGCGTCGTGGCGGGCCCGTTGCCTCATGGATAAATGACACCGAGGGACTCTGAGTAGGCAGGTGTGATTGACTCAGGCTTTCGTGTTTGTTGGATAGCGTACTCTCTGTGTCAATCCCCCTTCTTGCGGAGGAGCGCCCTGCGGGCGGTGGAGC
>CAIQCK010000124.1 GCA_903870275.1 uncultured bacterium
CAAGGAATTTCGCTACCTTAGGACCGTTATAGTTACGGCCGACATTCACGGGGACTTAGGTTCAATGCTTTGCCCTTGCGAGCTGACATCTTCCCTTAATCTTTCCGCATTGGTCACTTGTCACTCCCTATACGTCGTCTTCACGACTTAGCAGAGAGCTGTGTTTTTGTTAAACAGTCGCGGCTCCCACTTTACTGAGACCCAGTGACACAACATTGCTGCAGCATCACCAGGCACCCCTTCTTCCGAAGTTACGGGGCTAGTTTGCCGAGTTCCTTCAAGAGGGTTCACTCGCGCGCCTTAGTCTACTCGACTCGCCTACCTGTGTCGGTTTGCGGTACGGTCACCCTAGAAGCTCACAACGAAGCTTTTCTCGGAAGCCTGGCATCATGTAATCCCCCTTGTCCGTGGACTCAGGGTCCCCAGCTTTCAGAGTCGCCCTTGCGGGCTGTCCGCCGGATTTGCCTGGCGAACCTCCTACGGCCTTAGACGAGGACATTCAACACCTCGCTACATTAGCCTTCTCCGTCACTCCGTTGTTAATAACGCCTCTAAGGTGGTGCCGGAATATTGAACCGGCTGTGCATCGCCTACGTCTTACGACCTCGGCTTAGCTTCCGACTAACCCTGCCTGGACGAACCTAGTACAGGAAACCTTAGGCTTACGGCGAGCACGATTCTCACGTGCTTTATCGCTACTCATGTCTGCATCCTCACTTCCATGCGCTCCACGGTCAGTTCCCTTCCCGCTTCGACGCTGCATGGAACGCTCCTCTACCCAGCCAGCCAAACGCATTCGGCTGACTGCCGTGGCTTCGGTTCCAGATTTAAGTCCCGATCATTTTCGGCGCGAAATCGCTCGATGGGTCAGCTGTTACGCACTGTTTAAATGATGGCTGCCTCTAAGCCAACATCCCCACTGTCTGAGCAACTTCACATCCTTTCCCACTTAATCTGAATTAGGGACCTTAGCCGACGATCTGGGCTGTTGCCCTCTCGACGATGGAGCTTATCCCCCACCGTCTGACTGCCGTGGTACGGCAACCCGCCATTCGGAGTTTGATTGGGTTCGCTAGCCTGGTGGGGCCGCTAGTCCATTCAGTGCTCTACCTGCGGGCGCTAGTTACACGACGCTAGCCCTAAAACTATTTCGAGGAGAACCAGCTATCACGGGGCTTGATTAGTCTTTCGCTCCTACTCTCAGGTCATCAGACAATTTTTCAACATTGAGCTGTTCAGGCCTCCAGCTGGTGTTACCCAGCTTTCACCTTGCCCAAGAGTAGATCGCCTCCGCTTCGGGTCTGTTGCCAGCGACTCGGTCGCCCTATTCGGACTCGCTTTCGCTACGCCTGCGCCGCAGAACGGCTTAGGCTCGCCACTGGCAATAACTCGCAGACTCATTATGCAAAAGGCACACCGTCACCCGGCTTTCGCCGAGCTCCGATACCTTGTAGGCAAGCAGTTGCAGGTACTATTTCATTCCCCTAAAAGGGGTGCTTTTCACCTTTCCCTCGCGGTACTTGTTCACTATCGGTCGCCAAGGAGTATTTAGCCTTGCCCGGTGGTCCGGGCGGATTCGAGCAGTGTTTCACGTGCACCGCTTTACTTGGGATTCCGCTAGGCTTCCTTGTGCTTTCGACTACGGGTCTATCACCCTCTATGGCCGGCAGTTCCATGCCGTTCGTCTAGCACTCAGAATACCACATTACGGTCCCGCAACCCCAGTCTGACAAGTCAGGCTGGTTTAGGCTGTTCCGCGTTCGCTCGCCACTACTGACGGAATCAATTTCTTCTTCTTTTCCTCCGGTTACTGAGATGTTTCACTTCACCGGGTATCGCTTCGTTGGACTATGAATTCATCCAACGATAATCAGGTATTACCCCAACTGGGTTGCCCCATTCGGAAATCTCCGGATCAAAGCGTGTTCGCCGCTCCCCGGAGCTTATCGCAGGTGACTGCGTCCTTCATCGCCTCTTGGCACCAAGGCATTCACCGCTTGCCCTTAGTAGCTTGATCACAAAGTGTTCTTCCAGTCGCGCAACGCCGAAGCGTCACGCGCTGAGAAAGATCACTCAGCGTAAGTTGTTACTACCAACTACCAGTATATCGTTTTCAAAGAACCCGCGTCCCGGCGCTCAGCCGGAACCGAAATTTGTCCAGCGGTCCATCGCCTCCATTCCTGCACCAGACTGGTGGGCGTGACTGGGCTCGAACCAGTGACCTGCCGCTTATCAAGCGGCTGCTCTAACCAACTGAGCTACACGCCCTTACGAGTCGTTCACCGCTCTTGGTGGAGGCAACCGGGTTTGAACCGGTGACCTTCTGGTTGCAAACCAGACGCTCTACCAACTGAGCTATGCCCCCAGTTCAAATCCTCGAGTCACTGACGGCCGCCTGTAGCGACCGATCGATCAAACCCTTGACCGCTATAAAAAGAACAAGGCCGACGCTTCCGTCGGCCCTTGATCACAGACGCATACCTGCGCAGCTAGTCAGCTTGCCTTCATGCGTCCGAGATCCAGGGCCTCTTGTTTGCTGTCATTCAGTCGCTCGCGGCTTATACTCTACCGAAAGCGTCCGCACTATAGGTGCGGACCCAAAAAGTGTCAACACCTGAAACACATTTTTTTCAAAAAAATTTCATTTCCCACATTTTCCCGCGGTTTTTCAGGCTGTTTGAGGGCCACCGCGCTTCATTGACTTGCCCCCACGCTTTGCGGTATGGTGCGCCGCGTTATGGAACATCTTTGGGCGCCATGGCGGATGCAGTATATCCAAGCAGCCATCAAAAACAAGATGGACGAAGGCTGTATTTTCTGCACCAAACCGCAGGTTGACGAGGATCGGAAAAATTTCATTCTCCTCCGCGACAAGACCTGTTTCGCCATGATGAACCTCTTTCCATACAATCCCGGCCATCTCATGGTCGCAGCCTACAAACACACGGGCGAACTTGACGACCTGACCGAGACCGAACTGGCCGATCTGATGCTGCTGACGCGTCGCTGCAAACGCCTCCTGAAGGCCATCATCGCTCCCGAAGCGTTCAATATCGGCATGAACCTCGGCCGCACCGCCGGCGCCGGCTTTGCCGACCACGTGCATATTCACATCGTGCCGCGCTGGAACGGCGACACCAATTTCATGCCGGTCCTCGGAGAAACCAAGGTCATTCCCGAGGGTCTTGATCCGCTCTACCAGCGCCTCAAAGCCGGCGTCGCCAATCTCGCCTGAACGGAGTCCATGGCCAGCCATCTTCTCCAATTCGACGATCCGCGCGAGCTTTGTGCGCTCTACGCCGACGACTTGCGCAATCTCGAAAGGCTCGAAGAAGCCCTCTCCATCCACGTCGTCGCCCGCGACAACTGGATGAAGATCGAAGGCGAGGAGAAAAAAATCGAGCAGGCGCTGCATCTCTTCGAGGAACTCCGCAACGCGCGCGAGAACGGCATCCAGATTCGCAAACACGAATTCAACTACGCCCTCCAGTCCATCTGCCGCGACGGCACCGCCAATTTGCGCAAGATGTTTTCCAGCAAGATCGAAGTCTCGCCGCGCAAGCGCCCCGTCGCGCCGAAGACCCACGGCCAGCAGCTTTACGTGGAAGCCATCCGCACCCATGACATTGTGTTCGGCATCGGCCCCGCCGGCACCGGCAAGACCTACCTCGCGATGGCCACCGCCGTCTCCGCGCTCAAGGAAGACCGCGTTTCGCGCATCATCCTGGCCCGGCCGGCCGTCGAGGCGGGCGAGTCGCTCGGCTATCTGCCGGGCACCTACGAGGAAAAAGTCTCGCCCTACCTGCGTCCGCTTTACGACGCGCTCTACGACATGATGCCGGTGGACGAAATCCAGCAGCACATGGAGCGCGGCGTCATCGAAATCGCGCCGCTGGCCTTCATGCGCGGCCGCACGCTGAACAACTCTTTCGTCATTCTTGACGAGGCGCAAAACTCCACCGCCGAACAGATGTTGATGTTCCTCACCCGGCTTGGCTTCGACGCGCAGTGCGTGATCACGGGCGACGTGACGCAAGTGGACCTGCCCTCCTCCAAACGCTCCGGCCTGATCGAGGTCCAGGAAGTGCTTCACGACGTGCCCGGTATCGCGTTTTGCTATTTTTCAGAAAAAGATGTTGTTCGCCACGAACTGGTCCAGCAGATCATCCGGCGCTACGAGGAATACCGCAATCGCGGCCAGCAGGAACTCAAGCTTCAGACCGCCAGCCGGCCCGCCGCCAAACCATGAGCACGGTTCCCCCACCCAACGCCGCGCCCCCGCGCTGGTGGCTCAACCGCAGCCGCTTCGTCCGCGTGCTGCTGTTCGCCGCCACGTTTCTGGCGCTGATGGGCTTGTTCGTTCTGGGCGATCTCAGCGGCTTGGTGGATCTCTCGGCCGGCCAGCGGTCGCCGCGCACGGTAATCTCAAACATTGATTTCGATTTTCAGGATACAACCGCTACCGCTGCCGAGCGTGATCGGGCTGCCGCCGCCGTGCCGCCGGTCTGGCAACTGAATCTCGAGAACTTCGAGAATAGTTGGCGCCGCATCACCCTGCTGGCCGAGCGGCTCGCGGCCGGCCGCGCGCAAGAAGCTCTCGACCGCTGGAACGAAAGCTCGCTCTACAAACTCAGCAGCGACGAAGCCGCCGCGTTCGCCCGCTTTGTTTACTACCGCGACCGGCTTCCGAAAGCCGAGCGATTGCTTCGCGCGGTCGCTGGCGCGGGAATCGCGCCCGGCCGGCCCGAAGTGGAGTTTACGCTCTCCGGCGAAAACAAGCAGATCATCATCGCGCCGGCCGAGCAGGCCGCGGATGCCGCCTCGCTGCGGACGATGGCCGAGGCGGTGCAGGTGTTTGAAATCCAATTGGTCGCGCTTCTTCCCGATGCCCGGCCCGCCCTTGTGGCCTGGCGCCAGTTGGCGGCCGATGCCCTGCAGGGCAATCTGCGGTTCGACCGCGAAAAAACCAAGCTTCGCCAGGACGCCCGCCGCAAGGAAGTGCAGCCGGTGCTTCTCCACATCGCGCTCGGCCAGGCCATTGTGTTCCAAGGTCAGGAAGTCACCGGGCAGTCGCTGGAGTTGTTGCGCGCCTACAATACGGAGATAACCCACTTGCGCCCGCCGGAGGCGCGCCGCATCGAACTCTATGGCCGGGCGCTGTTGATGCTGGTGGCGCTGCTCGCCAGTTGCGGCTACCTCTGGAGCAACCATCCGACCACGTTTCACGACACGCGCCAACTGCTCCTGCTGGCGATTCTCGCAGTGATGAATCTCGCGCTCGTGAAAGGCATGATGGTGCTTTGCAGCCGCACCGGTCTGGTCAGTTTCGCGGTGGCGCAGTTCGCCATCCCCACCGCGCTCGCGCCGCTGCTGGCGGGCGTGCTCCTGTTGCCCTCGCTCGGCGTGTTCATGGCGGTCTTCGTCAGCGTGTTCACCGCCCTCATGGCCAGCGACAGTTTTCCGCTGCTCATCACCGGCATGGTCAGTGGATTCGTCGGCGTTTATTTCACGCAACACATGCGGCGCCGTTCGCAGTTGGTCCGCGCCGGCGCCGCCGTTGCCGTGGCCGAACTGCTTTGCATCGGCTCGCTCGCGGCGATGACGCACGTTCCGGCCGACACCGTGATGTCCCAGGCGGCGGCCGGACTGCTCAACGGCCTGCTCACCATCTTCCTCGCCAGCGGCTTGCTGCCGGTCTGCGAATTTGTCTTCCACATCACCACGGACATCCGGCTGCTGGAGTTCTCCGACTTGAATCATCCGTTGCTGAAAAAACTCTGTTTCACCGCGCCGGGCACCTACCACCATAGCCTCGTCGTCGCCAACCTCGCCGAGCGCGCTGCCGAAGCCGTGGGCGCCAACCCGCTCCTGGCCCGCGTCTGCGCCTACTACCACGACATCGGCAAGACCAGCCAGCCGCACTATTTCGCGGAAAACCAGACGCCCGGGGAAAACCCGCACGACCGGCTCTCACCCGCCGCGAGTTTTCAAATCCTCCTCGAACACGTCCGCCTCGGCAAAGAGCTGGCCATGAAATACCGGCTCAGCCAGCCCATCGTGGATGCCATCGCGCAACACCATGGCACCACCCTCGCCACGTCCTTCTACCACAAAGCCCGCAAGGCCGCGCAGGATGCCGCCACCGTCGTCCGCCCGCTCAACGCCGGCCAGTCCGCCCCCAAGCCGCCGTTGGAAAGCGATTTCCGCTACAACCATCCCAAGCCGGACTCGCGCGAGTCCGCCATCATCAGCCTCGCCGACGCCGTCGAGAGCGCCGCCCGCTCACTGCCCAACGCCGCGCCGAAAAAGGTCCGCGCCATGGTCGAGCAAATCATCACCGGCCGCTTCGAGGACGGCCAGCTCGACGAGTGCAGCCTGACGATCCACGAACTGCGGGTCATCACCGACCATTTCACCCAAACCCTGCTGAACATGCTCCACACCCGCATCGCCTACCCCCAGGATGAAACACCCGCATCCGCCGCTGCAGATCAGCCTCAGCAACCGCCAGCGTCATCTGCCGATCCGCAGAGCAAAGTGGCTTAGCTTCCTGCGCGAGGCGTTGTCAATCGTAGCCGCCGACGCTGTAGCGGCGGTCTCTGACCGCCGAAATCCGGCAAAGCACGAACAGCCGGCGGTCAGAGACCGCCGCTACAGTTTGCCTCTTCGCGAACTCAGCATCGCCCTCGTGGACGACGCCGCCATCGCCGCGATCAACCAACAATTTCTGCATCACGCCGGCCCCACCGATGTCATCAGCTTCAACCTCGGCGACGGCCTTGGTGAAATCGTTGTCAGCGCCGAACGCGCCGTCATCGTCGCCCGCCAGCTTCGCCGCCCGCCCGCCGCCGAACTCGCCCTCTACCTCGTCCACGGCCTGCTTCACATCGCGGGCTACGACGACCACACGCCCGCCCAACGCCGCGCCATGCGGACGGCGGAACGCCGCGTCCTTCGGCAATTCAAAATCCAAAGCCGAGTCCGCGAGACGAACGAAGTTAATCTAAAATCCAAAATCGTCAGCCGCCGACCTACATCTCCGGCATACTGTTACGCTCCCTCGCCCCATCCCCCTCCGCCGGGCGTTTAGAGGCTTGATCGGTAAATTCGGCAATTCGGCAGATGCTTTTGAAGCTCATCCACTCCCGCATTCGTCACCTTGGTGCCACCGAGGAAAAGCTGCCTCAAGTTCGTCAGCGTCTTCAGATGCGCCAGCCCCGCATCGCTAACACGCGTTTTGCGGAGGTCAAGGTCCTCCAACTGCGTCAGCGTCTTTAGATGCTCCAGACCAGCGTCGCCGACCTTCGTGTCGCGGAGCGAAAGATCCTGCAACTGCGTCAGCGTCTTCAGATGCGCCAGCCCCGCGTCGCTGACCTTTGTGCGATCGAGTTCAAGCACCTCCAACTTCGTCAACGGCTTCAGATGCTTCAAACCCGCGTCACTGACCTTCGTATTGCCGAGCCACAGTAACTTCAACTGCGTCAGCGGCATCAGATGCGCCAACCCCGCGTCGCTGACCTTTGTGTGTTCGAGGTTAAGCTCCTGCAACTGCGTCAGCGGCATCAGATGCTCCATACCCGCGTCGCCGACCTTCGTGCCAGTGAGGATAAGCTTCTTCAACTGCGTCAACGTATTCAGATGCTTTAGCCCCGCATCGCTGACCATCGTATTATAGTCGAGGTAAAGCTCCTGCAACTGCGTCAGCGGTTTGAGGGCAGCAAGGTCTTCATCACTGATTTTACCCGAGGGCGCAAAGTTCAACTGTGTGATCTTTGCGGGGTCCTGGTCATTGAGTTGTAAAACCATGTCTTGTGACAACACATGCGCGCGGTTGGATCCGCAGGCGGCAAGGGACGTGGCCAAGCTGCCGATGGCGAGAAGCAATGGGAGACGGGCGATGACGGAGATGCTCTCTCGCTTCATGGGCGCGGAGAGTAGCACCCGCCACCTTGGGATTGCAATGCGCGGCGCAAACGGTAAATCTGAAGCCGCCCCGATGAACAGCCAAGCTCAACGCAGAGACGCAAAGGCCGCAGAGGCTCGCAGAGTTTTCATTTCCCTCTGCATTGCCATCCTGCGAACATTTTTGAATGGTGGGGCGAGACTCCGTCGAGCCTCCACTTTCCCTCAGCAGACGGCTCGACGGAGTCTCGCCCCACCTTATGGGGATGCAG
>CAIQCK010000125.1 GCA_903870275.1 uncultured bacterium
CGGTTAAGTCCGGTAACGAGCGCAACCCCTATGTCCTGTTGCGAAGGCCGCAAGGCACTGCACTCTGGACAGACTGCCCTGTTTCAACGGGGAGGAAGGTGGGGATGACGTCAAGTCCGTATGGCCCTTACACCCAGGGCTGCACACGTACTACAATGCACGGTACAATGGGATGCAATACCGCGAGGTGGAGCAAATCCTCTAAAACCGTGCTCAGTTCAGATCGTAGGCTGCAACTCGCCTACGTGAAGCTGGAATCGCTAGTAATGGCGCATCAGCTACGGCGCCGTGAATACGTTCCCGGGCCTTGTACACACCGCCCGTCACATCATGAAAGCCCCTTGTTCCCGAAGTCATACCAGCTAACCGTAAGGAAGCGGGTGCCTAAGGAATGAGTGGTGATTGGGATGAAGTCGTAACAAGGTAGCCGTAGGGGAACCTGCGGCTGGATCACCTCCTTTCTAAGGAGTCCATGAGAGGTTGAAATAGACCACTCGGACATCTAAGGTCGAAGCTCTTAAGCGTATCGCACAATTCAGTCTTCAAAGACACGGAAGCCTTGGACGAGAAATCGTCCGGGGCTTTTTGTTTTCGTGCGCGGCGCGCGGTCCGTGCGTTCCGTCCGGTCTTTGCGGCACGAACCGCCCGTCAGCTTGTAGCCGCCGACGTAAGTCGGCGGATGCTTTTCCACTCGCTACCTTTCCGCCGACTTACGTCGGCGGCTACGAGAGGGACCGCAGCGACTGCACGGGTGGGGCTTGGCCCACATTTGTCCGCGTCGGAAAAATACCAGTATTGGTCGGCTTCCATGTAGCGGGGCGGACGCCCGCAGGCGTAGGATGCGCGCGAATCTTGAACCACTGGTAAAATTATGAAACCTGATCAATCTTCCGCCTCCCAAACCTCCATCAACCGCCGCAGCTTTCTGAAAAGCTCCGCGGTCGTCGCCGGCACCGCCGTGCTCGGCACGCTCGAGCTGAGCCGCAGCGTTCACGCGGCGGAGAGCAACATCATCAAACTCGGCCTCGTCGGCTGCGGCGGACGCGGCTCCGGCGCCGCGAGCGACGCGTTGACGGGCGACCCCAATACCAAGCTCTGGGCCGTCGCCGACGTGTTTTCCGACAAGATCCAGGCGTCGCTCAAGAACTTGTCCAAGACGTATGGCGACCGGATTCAGGTGGACGCCTCGCGCCAGTTCAGCGGCCTCGACGGCTATCGCGGCGTCATTGAGAACTGCGACGTGGTCATGATCGCCTGCGCTTCGCGGTTCCACGCGCAATACGGGTTGGCGGCGGTGAAGGCAAAGAAGCACGTTTTCGTCGAGAAACCCGCGGCGGTGGACGTGGCCGGCATTTACACGATCATGGAGGCGGACGCGCTCTGCAAGCAGAACGGCACCGGACTCCTTGCCGGCGTCACCTACCGCTACCACCTCGGCCGGCGCGAGGCCATCAAGCGCATTCACGGCGGCGAGATCGGCGACATCCTCGCCATCCAGTGCGATTACCTGCGCACGCCTTACCGCCTCATCGAGCGCGACCCGGCGTGGAGTGAGATGGAGTATCAGTTCCGCAACTGGTATCACTTCACCTGGCTCTCCGGCGACGACGTGCCGCAGTCGCTCATCCACAACCTCGACTCCGCGTTCTGGGCGCTTAACGATGAGTTGCCGGAAGCGGCCTATGGCATGGGCGGCCGTTCGACGCACTTCCAGGCCTCGATGGGCACGTCGTTCGATCATCACCACGTCACCTACGAATACCCCGACGGCCGTTGCATCTATGGCTCCTGCCGCACCGCCGCGGGCTGCTACGGCTCGAACAAGGACATCTACCACGGCACCAAGGGCCGCTGCCACTTCGCGGCGTTCCAGCCGCCGGTGTTCACCGACCTGAAAGGCAATGTCACGTGGACGGCAGAGCCGCTGCCGAAGGGCAACACGCCCTACATCCAGGAGCACAAGGAGTTCCTGGCGTCCATCCGCGAGGGCAAGCCGTTCCAGCGCGCGAAGATTCTCGCCGATTCCACCATGGGCACGGTCTTGGGCCAGATGTCCATTTACAACGGCCAGCGCATCACATGGAAGGACGCGATGGCTTCCAAATTCGCCTTCCCGCCGCAGGGCGAGATCACGATGAACACGGAGCCGCCCGTCAAGCCCGGCGCGGACGGCATTTATCCCGTCGCGGTTCCCGGCAAGACGAAGCTGTATTAGGGCGCGGCGGTCAGTGGTCAGTAATCAAAAGAACGCAGAGAAGCGCCAGGGGCGGCGAGCGCATGGTGACGCGCCGCTGTGTTCATGCGGAGCATGACGATGAGAACCAATCTTGGTTTTTGCCGGATCGCCTGCAGTGTGTTGCTTCTGACGACGTTGCAGGCGCTCGCCGCCAGCCCAATCCAAATCGAAAACCGCAAACCCGGCGCGACCGACTGGCAACTCACGCGCGTGCGGCTCGACAAGAGCAACTACCGCTCGCCGTGGATTGAGGGGTATTGCTCGAAGCAGTCGGTGCTCGCGGGTGACGCGCTCGACATCATGGTCAGCACCGACCCGCCGGCGAAGTTCAAGATCGAGATCTTCCGCACCGGCTACTATGGCGGCAAGGGCGCGCGGCTGATGGAGAAGCTAGGCCCGTTCCAAGGGAAGGCGCAGGCCGTGCCGGCGCCCGGCCCGAAGAACATTCACGAGTGCCGCTGGGAGCCGGCGACACGACTCGCCATCCCGAAGGATTGGGTCAGCGGTGTTTATCTTGGCCGGCTCACGACGCTGCCTGACGCCGCGGACCAGCCCTACTGGCAGAGCTACGTCATCTTCATCGTGCGTGATGAGCGGCCGGCGGACATTCTGTTCCAGTGTTCGGACAACACGTGGCAGGCTTACAACAAATGGCCGAGCAACTACTCTATTTATACCCATCCGAAGGGCAACCAGGGTCCGTGGGCCGATGTGAGCTTCGACCGGCCTTACGGCCGCGAGGCGCAATTCGCCGGCGTCGTCAATGACCCGCTCACGGTCGGCTCCGGCGAGTTTCTGCCACTGGAGTTCCCGCTGGCGTATTTTCTCGAAGAACACGGTTATAACGTGACTTACTGCTCCAACAGCGACATGGTCTCGCCCGATCACGGTCTGAAGTGCAAGGCGTTCATCAGCGTTGGCCATGATGAGTATTGGGACATCCGCCAATACCGCAGTGTCGAAAAGATGCGTGACGAGGGCGTCAACCTGCTCTTTCTATCTGGCGACACGATCTGTTGGGTGACGCCGTTCCGCGCCAGCAGCGACGGCCGGCCCAACCGCATCATTTTCCGCGGCGGCCCCTACGGCGGCAATGACAAGTATGCGGTCGAGCGTGAGAAGGAGCACGGTCCGTTTCCCGAACACGGTCCCGACGAGGGTTTGCTGATGGGTGGCCGTTGCATCGAGCCGGACAACGGCGGAGGCGATTGGACCATCGTCAAACCCGATCATTGGATGTTCAAGGGTGCCGACGTCAAGAAAGGCGATTGCATTCCTGGTCTCGTCGGTTGGGAATATCACGGGGATCCTCCGGCGATACCCGGCCTCGAAGTGGTCGCTGCGGGCACCGCGTGGGTCGGCGGTGACAAACCGCAGCATTGGTGCGCGACGATTTATCCCGGCCCCAAAGACAATTTTGTCTTTAACGCCGCGACGATCTTCTGGTGTCAGGACCTCAGCATGCCACCAGGCCACACGCTGCCGTGGTCGCACTGGAACCGCCCGCATGGTCCCGACTCGCGCGTGCAGCAGATTGCACACAACCTGTTGGAGAAGGCCGGTTGCAAATGCGCCACCCGATAGACCCATCATCTGTAGAAACACCATCATGAAGATCAACCCCTTCCTCACCAAACTCGCCTGCTGTGTTTTGTTGACAACCTGCGTCGGTTCTTCAGACGCAGCCCAGTCGAGCGTCATTCGCGACGAAAACCGCAAACCGGGCACATCGGATTGGCAACTCACGCGCGTGCGGCTGGACAAGAGCGACGGCATGCGCTCGCCGTGGATAGAGGGCTACTGCTCGCGGCAGAGTGTGAAGGCAGGCGAGACGATTGATATCATGGTCTCCACCGATCCGCCGGCCAGGTTCGGCATCGAGATTTTTCGCACCGGCTACTACGGCGGCAAGGGCGCGCGATTGATGAAGAAACTCGGCCCGTTCCAAGGCAAGGCACAGCCCGTGCCCAAGCCCGGTCCGAAGGACATTCACGAATGTTGTTGGGAACCGACGACGCAACTCACCATCCCGAAAGACTGGGTCGGCGGCGTTTATCTCGGCCGACTCACGACACTGCCGGCGGACCAGGAGAAACCTTATTGGCAAAGCTACGTCATCTTCATTGTCCGCGACGAACGGCCCGCCGATATCCTGTTCCAGTGCTCCGACAACACATGGCAGGCTTACAACCGCTGGCCGACGAAGTATTCGCTCTACACGCATCCCAAGGGCGGGCAGGGGCCGTGGGCCGACGTCAGCTTCGACCGGCCCTACGGTCGCCAGTCGCAATACACCGGCATTGTCAACGACCCGCTCTCGGTCGGCTCCGGCGAATTTCTCTCCTTCGAGCAGCCGCTGGCCTACTTTCTCGAAGAGCATGGCTACGACGTGACCTACTGCTCGAACAGCGACATGCTCACGCCCGACCGCGGCCTCAAGTGCAAGACCTTCATTAGCGTCGGCCACGATGAATACTGGGACATTCGCCAATTCCGCAGCGTCGAAAAACTGCGCGACGCGGGCGTGAATCTCATGTTCTTCTCCGGCAACGCCGTCTGCTGGGTTACGCCGTTCCGGGCGAGCAGCAGCGGCGTGCCCAACCGCATCATCTGCCGCGGCGGCCCGTATGGCGCGAAGCAGGAATACGCGGTGGAGCGTCAGACCAAACACGGCCCATTCCCGGAGAACGGCCCCGACGAGGGCTATCTCATGGGCGCCCGCAACGGTCGTCCCATCAACGGCGGCGGCGACTGGATCGTCACCAAGCCCGACCACTGGATATTCGCGGGCACCGGTATGAAGAAAGGCGACCGCATCCCCGGCCTCGTCGGTTGGGAATACCACAATCTTCCCGCCACCGAGATCCCCGGTCTCGACGTCGTCGCCGAAGGCGCCGTCTGGGTCAGCGGCGAGACACTGTCGCACTACACCGCCACCATCTATCCCGGTCCGAAAGGCAACTTCGTCTTCAACGCCGCGACCATCTTCTGGTGTCAGGACCTGAGCATGCCGCCAGGCCACACCCTCCCGTGGTCGCATTGGAGCCGTCCTCACGGCCCCGACCCGCGCGTCCAGCAGATCACGCACAACGTGCTTCAAAAAGCCGGTTGCAGACCATCGGCGCAATAGAGACGACACATCCGTAGGAGCATCATCATGAGAACCAACCTTCTTTTTGCCCGTGTCGCCTGCAGCGTGTTGCTGTTGTCCGCGCTTCACGCGTTCGCCGCCAACCCGATCCAGGTCGAAAACCGCAAACCCGGCGCGACCGACTGGCAACTCACGCGCGTCCGGCTCGACAAGGCCGACGGCATGCGCTCGCCATTCGTCGAGGGCTACTGCTCGAAACAATCCGTGCTCGCGGGCGAGCCGATTGACATCATGGTGAGTACCGATCCGCCCGTGAAGTTCAAGATTGAGATTTTCCGCACCGGCTACTACGGCGGCAAGGGCGCGCGGTTGATGAAGACGCTCGGGCCGTTGCAGGGCGCGGCGCAGCCCATCCCGCCTATCAGTGAGAAGCGGTTGCGCGAATGCCATTGGAAATCGTCGGCGACGCTGACGATCCCCGCCGACTGGGTGAGCGGCGTTTATCTGGGAAGGCTCACGACGCTGCCCGACGCCGCCGATCAGCCGTATTGGCAGAGCTACGTCATCTTCGTCGTTCGCGACACGCGCCGCGCAGACGTCCTGTTCCAGTGCAGCGACAACACCTGGCAGGCCTACAACAAATGGCCCGACGCCTATTCCCTCTACACCGATCCGCGTGGCGCCCACGCGCGCGAGGTGTCGGTCAGCTTCGACCGGCCCTACGGCCGCCAGCCGCAGTTCACCGGCATCGTCAACGACCCGCTCTCGGTCGGCTCCGGCGAGTTCATTTCCTTCGAGCAGCCGCTGTCCTATTTCCTCGAACAGCACGGCTACGACGTGACCTACTGTTGCAACTGCGACTGCCTCGACGCGTCGCAGATCACCCGCAGCAAAGTCTTCATGGACGTCGGCCATGACGAATATTGGGACGTGCCGCAATATCGCGCCGTCAAGACGGCCATTGATGCAGGCGTCAATGCCATTTGGCTCAGCGGCAACTCGGTCTTCGCCGTCAGCACATTTTCGCCGTCGAGCGACGGCCGCGCCAACCGCATCATCACGCGCACCGGCCACTTCGCCGGCCTCAGTGACGAGGAGTATGCAAAGGAGGAAAAGACCATGACGAAGGATTGGAAGCGTGCCGGCCCGGACGAGAGCCTCATCATCGGCGCGCGGACGATCATGCCGGCCAACGGCGGCGGCGACTGGATTTGCGTGAAGCCGGAGCACTGGATCTTTGCCGGCACCGGCATGAAAAAGGGCGACTCCATCCCCGGCCTCGTTGGTTGGGAACACCATGGCTCGCCCGCCAAACTCCCCGGTCTCGAAGTTCTCGCCGAGGGCACCGTTTGGGCCGGCGGCATCAAACCGGCCCACTGGACCTCCACGATTTTTCCGGGACCGAAGAACAATTTCGTCTTCAACGCCGCAACCATCTTCTGGTGCCAGGACCTCTCCATGCCGCCCGGCCACACGCTGCCGTGGAGCCACTGGAGCCGCCCGCACGGTCCCGACCCGCGCGTCCAGCAGATCACGCAAAACCTGCTCCGCCACGCCGGCTGCAAACCCGCCGCGCCATGAGTCGTGGGCTAACGTCCTGACGTTAAGCTGCGGCCATCCGAGCGACCGAAGGGAGCGATGTGGCCGTCAGCTTCAACGGCATGTTGGGTAGCCTACACCAACCGCGCCCAGTCGAGCGTCGTTTCCCGGACATCTCTGGGCTCTACTACTGCGACGACGTCGAGCGCCCCACTCCGCAGGGCCACCCACAAGATAGGATGACCATCGCTCGTTCGAAGGAACGCCCGGGGTGTCTCCTCGAAGGTCACGGTGCATGGCTGGAAGTTGTCGTCGGTGGCGGCAGCGATCAATGCGTCCACGAGCGACTCTCGGCGATGCCCCCGCTCGATGGGATACTCGCCGGTATTGAGCTTGGCGATGCCGACTTTCTCAAGCCCGCCCATAACCTGTTGCACGAGACACGCGAAGTCCGCGTCCCAGTCCTCATCCGAGTCCGCGAAGTCGCGAAAACCCGCCGCTTCGAAGCAGGCGTCGTGATCGACCGGCGACGGCCACACCGCCCAGAGACGCCAACCCTCCGGTAGCCACGGCGGCTGCGCGGTGACGACTTCATCCCAGTTCACGAGTTTGATGACCATCGTCCGCTGTCTGCCCAACATGTATTCGGCTCCCTATTTGACGCCCTATAAGGCGACACGCGGAACATTGGAACTTGGCTTTTGTCGTGTCCAGAACAATTTAGGCGGCGGGCGGGTTCCCTATTGAACCCGCAAACACGAACAGAGCGGGCAGGCTGCATGGGCGGAAGTGGACCGCGTGCGGTGCTTGGGCGGGGCCGTCGCGTGCGGAGCGCGCGACCCACGGGGGGCAGACGGCTCACGGAGCGGGCGGAAATGGATTGCAACCCCAGCAGGAGGATGCCGCTGCGTCGGGAGTGGTTGCGCGGGGCGGGGTGGGCAGCGACTGGCGTTGTGTCGCTTGTTAGACCGCGACTGGCCTGATAGTCTAAAGCCATGCCAGTAGTCAGCAGATTTTTCGGCATCATTTTTACGTGAAGATCAAACAATATCAAGTTGATGCTTTCACGCGTGAGGTGTTTCGGGGCAACCCAGCGGCGGTTTGTCCGCTGAAGACATGGTTAAAGGATGAAGTTCTTCAAGCCATTGCCGGAGAAAACAATCTTTCGGAGACTGCCTTCTTTGTTCCAACCGAAAAAGGCTTTCATCTCCGCTGGTTCACTCCGGTTGCAGAAGTTGATCTCTGCGGTCATGCCACGCTGGCATCGGCGCATGTCCTGTTCGAGATTTTGGGCTATCCGAAACCGGTGATTGCGTTTGAGACCCGCAGTGGAGAACTGTTCGTCGAACGAAAGGACGGGTTGCTGGCCATGAACTTTCCAGCCCGTCCTCCGAAACCCTGCCCTCCGCCCAAGGCATTGATCGAGGGGCTGGGTCGTCGCCCCGTGGAGGTCCTGGCAGCCGATGACTACGTGGCCGTATTCGACAATGAGGCTGATGTTCGCGCCCTTTCACCAGACTTTTTGAGGATAAGCCAGTTGGATTTGCGTGGTGTCAGTGTGACCGCCCCAGGCCTGAACGTTGATTTTGTCAGTCGTTTCTTTGCGCCAAAATTCGGTGTTCCCGAAGACCCCGTGACTGGCTCGGCCCATTGCGAACTCGCTCCTTACTGGTCGTCCAGGCTTGGGAAAACCACTTTGAAGGCATTCCAGGCATCCAAACGTGGCGGTGATGTGTTGTGCACGTTGAATGGAGACCGCGTTGTTTTGTCGGGGAGTGCAGTTACGTTCATGGAGGCGGAGATTGATATAGGAACCTAACCTTTCGATTCGCCGGATTTGCGCGAAACATCGCGCGGGTTGGGGCAGACTTTATGAAAATACAAATCGCTTTGGCAGTGTTGTGTTCGACACTGGTTTGCGCGGCGGCTGAGAAATACGAGCCGACCTGGGAATCGCTCGACGCGCGGCCCATCCCGCAGTGGTTTGCGGACGCGAAGTTCGGCATCTTCATCCATTGGGGGCCGTATTCCGTGCCGGCGTGGGCGCCGGTGGGGACTTACTCGGAGTGGTATCAATATTGGCTCCAGAACAAGACCTGCTCCGGCAACAGCCACCCGAAGCCGACGGCGGTTTCCGATTACCACGCGCGGGTCTATGGCGAGGACTTCAGCTACTACCGGTTTGGCGAGATGTTCAAGGCGCAGGACTTCGACCCCGCCGCGTGGGCGGAGTTGTTCGCGCAGTCGGGCGCGCGATACATCCTCCTGACGAGCAAGCATCACGATGGTTTTTGTCTCTGGCCGAACCAGCACGCGAACAAAGCCTTTGGCCGCCCGTGGAACAGCATGGATGCCGGCCCGAAGCGCGATCTCGTCGGCGAACTCAAGGCGGCGGTGGAGAAGACGCCGGTAAAGTTCGGCCTCTATTACTCGCTGTTCGAATGGTACAACCCGCTCTGGAAGGACGCGGCGCAACGCGGGCGGTTTGTGGACGAGCATTTCTGGCCGCAGGTCAAGGAATTGGTCACGCGTTACCAGCCCGCGGTCCTCTGGGCCGACGGCGACTGGATGGTGGACGACACGGTTTGGAAAAGCCGCGAGCTGCTCGCGTGGCTCTACAACGAATCGCCCGTCAAGGACACCATTGTGGTCAACGACCGTTGGGGCAAGAACTGCCGGCTCAAGCACGGCGGTTACCCGACCACCGAGTTTCAGTCCGGCCCGAGCTTCGACAAGCCGTGGGAGGAAGGGCGCGGCATGGGCTTTTCGTTCGGCTACAACCGCAACGAGGACGTACAGGATTACAACACGCCGCAGGTGCTCATCTTCGTGCTGGCCGACGTCGTCAGCCACGGTGGCAATCTGGCGCTGGACATCGGCCCCGACGGCACCGGCAAGATCCCGCCGATCATGCAGGAGCGGCTGTTGCAGATCGGCCAGTGGCTCAAGGTCAACGGCGAGGCCATCTACGGCACGCGCAAGTGGAAGACGCCGGTCCAGTGGTCCGCCGGCCGGCAGATGGACGGCGAGGAATACAAGAAGCTGATGAAGCTCCCGTATGTCGGCGGCAATTTCATCTTGAAGCAGACCGTCAACCCGGAGCCGGGCATGGCGGTGAAAGAGGTGTTCTTCACGACGAAGGGCGACGCCGTCTATGCCATCGTCCCCAAACTGCCCGAGGGCAAACTCCTGCTCAAGGGCGTTGTCCCGGAGTCGAAGGCGCACGTCAGCCTGCTCGGCACGAACAAGACGTTTCGCTGGGAGAAGACCAAGGACGGCATGAAGATCACCTTGCCGCCGCTGTTGGCGAAGGATGTGCCCTGCGAACACGCGTGGGTGTTCAAGCTGACGGGCGTGAAGTGAGGCGGAGTGGGCAGGGGACAGTGGTCAGTGAACAGTGGTCAGTGGACAGTGGACAGTGGACAGTGGTCAGTGAACGATAGTCGGTCAGTGGGCGGAACACTTTGCGTCCCTTCGCGTCCTTTGCGTCTCTCTACCGCGTGACCTCCACCGTGACCTCCTGTTTCGTGACGGCGCTCGAAAACGGCAGACACAACACCAGCCGCGCCTCGCGGAGGGTGCTGCTGCCGTCTTTCTTGTAGGGATTGTGCCGCATCTTCGGCCACACCAGCTTCGCGCCGGGCGGAACGTTGACGCGGACGGGGCCGAGATCGAACCACGCGCCGATGTCGGCGGCGGACCATTCCATCGGCTCCTCGCCCAGCTTGGCGCTCTTGCCGGAGTCGGTTTTTATCTCCGTGCTCAAATGCGGCAGGAACACCACGTGACCCTCGACCGGCTGGCCGGATTTGCTGGTGGCCTCGCAGACGAGTGTCAGGCGTTTGTCGTCAAGCGGGCGCACAGTGACGCGGCAATTTTCCGCGCCGTAAGTCAGATCAAGACTTGGCGAGGTTTTGTCCGCGTGAAGTTTCGCCGCCGATGGCATGTGGATCAGGCCGCCTTTGGGTTTGAAGTCGGGGTTCTCGTCGCCGGGCTTGTGTTGGAGCAGGGTGGTGTCGCCGACGGTGAAGTTGCTCCAGAACGGTTGCAGTTTCGTGTTGCCGCCGCCAACGATCAACCCGGCGCGGTCGTGGTAAACACTGACGAAGTTCTGCCGGTCCTGAATCCATCGGGCGGTGGACAGTTCGCAGGTGAACGACGACAGGCAGATGAACCACGGTTTGTGGCGCAGCACCATCGCGTCGTTGTCGCCGATGACGGTGAACCGCTCGTCGCTGTCAGCGGCGATGGGCGCGGCGGGGCCGGTCTCGCCGTGCAGCAAATGGCTGGCGGCTTCGTCGGCGGTGATGGACCATTTCCGAAGCTGGAATTGATGCTGGAGAAAACCGCGTCCCTCCGGCGTGAAGGAGAACCCGACGTTGCCCTCGACCGGTGTGAAAGTGAAGCCGACGTTGCCGTGCGCGGTGCCCGGCTCGTAGGGGTTGCGCTCGTCCACCGTCTCGACGATGGTGCCGTTCGGATAAATGAACGTGCCGTGAAAAACCGCCGAGCGCCGCAGCGCCTCCAGCACGCCCGCGTCCCGCGACATCGAGTAATAAACGCCGAACGCCTCCACATAGACAAAGTTGTAAGCCACCACCGGCCCGCTGTGCTCCGACCACCAGCCGGCGGGCGTTTGCTTCGCGGCGACTTTGGTCATGAATTCCCGCGCCTGCTTCTTCCAGTCTTCGCGGTTGAAACAAACTCCGGCGCAGTAGAGCGCCATCGCGTGATGGCAGGGGATATTCCGAACCTCGCCGAGGCAGTTTTTTGAAATGCCGGTGAAACCGAGCAGAAGTCCTTTTTCCCAACGCTGCCGCCGGTCGGCGGGCATGTCATCCTTGATGAGTTGGAACGCGCGAATCCAGCGGCTATAGGTCCACGGCATCAGAATCTGGCCCCACGTGGAGTTGTCCTTCTTGCGGAACGTCCACGCGCCGTTCTTGTCCTGATCGGCGACGAGCGCGTCGCCGCCCGCCATGATCGCCTCCAGCAACTTCGCGTCGTGATAGTAGGGATTCGCCGGGTCCTTGATGGCCCACGCGGCGGCGAGCGGGAGGAGGACGTTTTGATCGGCGCAAATCCACGGCTGGCTGCCGAACCGTCCGGTTGCCGGGTCCTGGCTCTTGAGGATCGCCGGCACGCCGCCGACGAGCGATTTGAGGAACGGCTCGCGCGGGTTCCATTCGGTCCCGGCAACACCGGCGGCGGCGCACGCTACGGAAAGAAACAGCGTAATCATCGAGCGCATTTTCTCGTTACACTCCCTTTGTATTGTTCTAATGATGTCGCCAGCGCGAGCAGGGCGGCCAAGAACCGCTCAGCGCGCAGTGATCGTACTCATCAACTCATCCACCCGCCGCTTCACTGCGTCATCCATCTTGAGGATCGGCGGCCAGGGGCGCGTGTCGCGTTCGCCGGGCAGCTTGTGTGTGGCGTCAATGCCCATCTTTGTGCCGAAGCCCAACGCCGGCGTGGCGTGATCGAGCACATCGGCGGGGCCTTGGGTCATGAGGATGTCGCGCGCCGGGTCCACGTTGGCGCAGACGCGGAACGCCACCTCGCTCAAGTCGCGGACGTTCACGTCGGCATCCACCACGACAATGCACTTGGTGAACATCATCTGGCCCATGCCCCAGAGTCCGTGCATCAGCTTCGTTGCGTGATAGGGGAAACTCTTCTTGATCGAAACGATCACGAGATTGTGAAACGCGCCTTCCGCCGGCAAATACAGGTCCACCAGTTCCGGAAAGTTCAACTGGAACATTGGCAGGAACAGCCGCACGCTGGCGTCGCCGAGATAAAAATCCTCCATCGGCGGCCGGCCGACGATGGTGCTCGGATAAATCGCGTCGCGCCGGTGCGTGATCGCAGTGATGTGGAAGCGCGGATACGGCTGGGGCAGGGTGTAGTAGCCGGTGTGATCGCCAAACGGCCCTTCCATGCCGGGCGGTTCCTTCGGGTCCACGTAGCCTTCGAGCACGAAATCGCAGTCCGCCGGCACCTCCAGCGGAATGGTTTCGCACTTCACCATCTCCACCGACTTTTGCCGCAGGTAACCGGCGAGCATCATCTCGTCCACGCCGTCGGGCAGGGGAGCGGTGGCGCAGAAGGTGTAAACCGGATCGCCGCCGAGGCAGACGGCCACGGGCATCCGCTCGCCGGTTTCAACGTAACGCCGCCCGTGCCGCGCGCCGACCTTGTGCATCTGCCAGTGCATGAACGTCGTGGCGCGGTCAATCACCTGCATCCGATACATCCCGACGTTGCGCGCGCCGGTGTCGGGGTCCTGTGTGAAAACCATTGGCAGCGTGATGAAACGGCCAGCGTCCTGCGGCCAGCATTTCTGGATCGGCAGTTGCGCCAGATCCACCTCGCCGCCCTTGAGCACGACCTCTTTGCACGCGCCGCCGGCGACGCTCTTCGGCTTCGCGTGGCGCAACTCCAGGGCCGTGCCGAACAGCTTCATCGCCTCGGCGAAACTTGTCGGGGGTTTTGTGCGGAGCAGCGAGCCGAGTTCGTCGGCGCATTCCCGGACCGTGCGACCGAGCGCCAGCGCCATCCGCTTCTCGGAACCCCACGCGTTGATCAGCAGGGGAAACGGCGCGCCTTTCGGTTTCTCGAACAGCAGCGCCTTGCCGCCGCCGGGCGATTTCATCTGCCGGTCGGCGAACTCCGTGATCTCCAGCGCCGGGTCCGCCTCGAACGGCACGCGCATCAACTCGCCTTCGCGGTTGAGGCGCTCGACAAATTCACGTAGTGAAGCGTAGGCCATGAGACGGGGCGGATGTTCTCACGCCAAGACGCCAAGGCGCAAAGAGAAAATTATCCACGGCTCCGTTCTTTTCGCTTTTGCGTCTTTGCGCCTTTGCGTGAGACAAAAAAATCGTTTACATCGGCACCGGCCGATACATCAAGTGCAGGATGTTGCCTTCCGGGTCGCGGAAGAAGACGACCTTGGCGCCGTTCGCGCCGTCTTTCGGCGGTTCGATGAAGTTGACCTTCTTCGCCTGCAACACCGCGTAAGCTTTGTCAAAGTCGTTCACCGTGATCGCGAGATGGCGCAGGCCGGGATCGTTGAGCGCGGGCGCGCTGCCCGGCGAGGTTTTGGGGGAGGGGATGATCTCGATCATGCTCCCGTCTTCGGTCGCGAGGAAAAAGGCCGGCGGCTTGCCGCGGCTGTCATACACCACGCGCCACCCGAGCACGTCCTGATACCATTGCGCCAGCGCCGCGCTGTCGCACGCGTAAATCCCAATATGTTCGATGCCTTTGAACATGGCCGCTCCTTCTGTTTCCATTTCCAGTTTGTGCCCGCACTGTAGAGGCGATTCATGACCGCCGAAATCCTCTGCGAAGTGGATGACTGGCGGTCATCCCCGAAAGCTCTCGGGGCGCAAATGGCCGCTACAGCAATGCGGTTACAGCTTTGGGTTGTCGATGAAGGCGTAGCACAGAATGTGCGTGACGATGAAGAACGAATCCTCCAGCCGGCCGTAGTGCGCGCTGGGAATCGGCACATAAATATCGCTCGCCGCGCGCAGCGGCGTCGGCGCGTCCTTGCCGAGGCCGATGGTGCGCAGGCCGTTCTCGCGCGCCCATTGGTGGGCGAGGACGACGTTCTTGCTGGTGCCGGAGCAACTCATGCCGATCAACACGTCGCCCGGCTCGGCGAAGTTCTTCAACTGCTCCAGAAACACCACGTCGTAGCTGATGTCGTTGGCCAGCGCCGTGATCCACGGAATCTGGTCGGTGAGCGTGATGATCTTGAACCGCTTGGGCCGGTCCAGCGACGCGCCCTTGCCAATGTCCACCACCATCTGGCTGGCGATGGCCGCGGAGCCGCCGTTGCCGGTGACGAACACACGACGGTCGTGGTCGCGGGCATCGCGCAGTGCTTCCACGGCGCGCTCGATGGCGGCGCTGTCGAGGCGGCCGAGGAGTTGCTGCAAATCAGTGAGATAGTTGGCGGCGTAGTTCATAAGGGAAAACGGCGGCTTCGTCACGGGTGCTGCCGCGACATGTGAATAGCCACGTAGGCGGTATCGGGCATCGCGAACTTGCGGATCTCGACCGACACGTTGTTAAAACGGAAATTGGAGTGAAGAGACTGGAGGATGTCGCCGGCCATGGCTTCGATCAGCCGCCAGCTTTTTTCCAGCACCAGTTGTTTCACCTTCTCGCAGACGCGCTGGTAGTCAATGGAATGCACGAGTTGATCGGTGCGCGCGGCCATGCTGAGGTCGCGGGCCATTTCCAGCGTCACCAGCAGCTTCTGCCGCTGCGTGCGCTCTTCGTTGGTGACGCCGACGTGGCACCACACTTCGAGGTCTTTGATGACGATCGCGTCCTCAAACACTTCCACCGGCGCTGCTCCGGGCCTGACTTCGCGTGAGACGAGCATAGTTTTCGATTAAAATCCGTGTCGGTTTGTTCAGCGGGAGATTAAGAGCATCCTCCGGCGAAAGCCAACGAAAATCTTCAAGCTCCTCGTTCAGCCGCACCGCAGTTGCGTCGGCGCGGCAGGTGAAGTTCAGCAGCAGGAAATGCTCCCGCTTGTAAAATTCCGCCGGCTCGATGCAGTCCTGCGCCATCACAAACCGGATGTCGCGCACGTCGAGGCCGGTTTCCTCCTTCATCTCCCGCGCCAGCGCCGCCTCCATCGCTTCGCCGTAGCGGACCTTGCCGCCGGGAATGCCCCACGAGCGGTTCCACTTTGGCGTGCGCACCATCAGGCACTCGCCGCGCGCGTTGAAGATGAGCGCGCCCACCGTGACAATCGGCTGGCGGCGTTCCGCCTGCGGCGCGCGCGGGCCGAGCGACCGCTCGAACATCTGCCGCAGCTCGCCGAGATGTTCGATGATGAGATCGGGACCGGCCGGGCGCAGCTTATCCAGCTTGTCGAAGCCGGTGAGCACCACGCATGACTTCATGCCGCCGTGCCGCGCCGTCTCGATGTCGTGAATCATGTCACCGACGTAAAGCGTGCGCGCGGGATCGAGATGGTTGTTCTGGATGACGCGATGGATCTCCTCCATCTTGTCCATGATGCCGACGTAGGCGCCTTCGTAGAAATGATTGATGCCGAGCCGCCCGCACAGCCGCTCGAACACCACCGGGTCCATCGTCGAGAGCACAAACATCCGCAGGCCGCGGCTCCGCGCGAACTCCAGAAACTCCCGCGCGTGCGGCAGCAATGTCACCTCGTCCTGGATGGCGTTGTAGCGCTCGAAATAATAGCGGTCAATCTCCTCCAGCGATTGCGTCGGCAGGTAGCGGCGGTAGAACGGCAGGAACGGCAGGCAGAACTCCTCGCGGAACGTCTCCCGGCTGATCGGCCCGACGCCGAACTTCTCGAAACAATAATTCGTCGCCTCCCAGACCGCCGTCAGGTCGTCCACAATCGTCCCCGACCAGTCGAGGATGAGCGCGTCGATGTTTTTCAGTTCCAACATGCTGACGTCACGATAACCACGGAACCGCAAAACGCAAAAGGGGAATCGCGCGCTGCGTCAGCTTCTTAGTCAGGAAGATTCGATTTAGCCACGGATGAAACACGGATTGAACACGGACGGAGCGGACAGTTCAGCGTTGGACTGAAACGGCGCGCCACAGGTCATTCGGTGCGCCTTCCGGCAACAGGAGAGTGTCCGTTACGGACTCAAAAATCCGTGTTACAATCCCGCAAAATCTCCGCGGCCTGCAAAGATTTCTGAAGGGTGGGGCGAGACTCCGTCGAGCCTCTTTTTGGGATGCGCCGTGTTCGCGACAATCGGAGGCTCGACGGAGTCTCGCCCCACCACATTTGGTTGTGGCTCCGCCACTCCGTGTTTCATCCGTGTTCGATCCGTAGCTCCAACTCCGTCGTTCCGTCTCAGACCTCTTTCCACTGGCCGACCACCGGCACGGTGAACTGGCCGGTCGCGTCCGCGATGGCGGGCGGCGTGCTGTTCTCGTTCAACGCGTCGGGGTCCTTGCAGAAGGCGAAGTCGGACTTCATCATCTCGTCCCACGTCACCATCTGGCCGGTGTGGACGGCGGCGCGGCCCATGATCGTCGTCATGTCCGAATAGCACGCCCGCTTGCACTCGTTGTACGGCAGGTCGTTGCGGATGCTGGTGATGAAGTCAACCCACTCGTATTGCCACGGGCTGGCCGTGTCCTTCGGGGGTTCCCACGCGATGTTGTCCTCCGCCACCCGCTGGTCCTTGAAGCGGCGGACGGTCGGCGCGTGCACGTTGCCGGAGAACTGCGCCGCGCACTTGGTGCCGTGGATGTAGGTGGCAAAATCGCTGCGGGCCTTGTTGATCCGGTAGAACCCGCAGAACGCCTTCGTGCCGTCGGCAAAGGTGTATTCGATGGAGTAGTTGTCCAGGTTCTGGCCGCAATCCTTGCTGTCGGCCACGCGCCCGCCCATGCCGATCGCGTTGACCGGCCAGGCGTCTTTGATCCAGCAGCACTCGTCAATCTGGTGAATGAGATAATCCACCATGTGGCCGGAGCCGACCCAGTAGAGTTGGACGCGGCCAAACTGGAGCTGCTCCAGGAAGGTGTTGCCTTTCTCGCCCTGGGGTTTGAGCCAGCCCGTGCCGCCGAGACGGTTGGCGCGGATGAGCGGGATTTCGCCCAGCTTGCCGTCGCGCACCTGCTGGATCAACGCCTGCCGCGCCGGCGAATGCCGGCACTGGAAACCGGCGGCGATCTTCACGCCCTTCTTGTCGGCCTCCTCGCCCGCCCGCAACAGCCGTCGCAAACCGACCGGATCCGTCGCAAACGGCTTTTCCATGAAGACGTTGATGCCTTTCTTGACGGCATACTCGACGTGCGTGGGCCGGATGTAGGCGCGCGTGGTGCACATGGCGATGTCGCCGGGCCGCAGACAATCAATCGCCTTCTTGTAGGCGTCGAAGCCGATGAACTTCCGGTCGTCCGCCACATCAATCTTTTCGCCGAGCTTCGCCTTGAGCGCGTCATGGACCTTGCCCAACGTGGTCCCATTCAGGTCGGCCATCGCGTGGAGCTTCACCGGCCCGTAGTTTTTGACATCCATCGCGTTGTCCACCGCGCCGCTGCCGCGGTGGCCGCAGCCGATGAGCGCGAGGCGGATCGTGTGGTCGTCGGCGGCGTGAACAGCGGGCAACGTGCCGCCAAGTACACTCGCGCCCGCGGCGAGCGCGCTGGTTTGCTGGATGAATTCACGGCGGGTGGATTTCGATGCGACGCTGGCTTCGTTCATGTTGTCCTTTCAGGTGGATAATGACGGACGCAAAAAACCGATGCCCTGCGTTGTATCAGTTCCGCGATTCGGTGAGCAAGGGGTTTTGATGACCAGAAAGTCGTAGCCCGCGACTCTGTCGCGAGACATGATTTTTATGATTTCCGCCTCGGAGTGTTGGACTGCCAAGCGTCATCCCCGCTTGGCGGCTTGGTGCTTTCGCGCCCGGCAGTTGGCACCGCGGCTTCACGCGGATACCAGAAAAAAAGATTCGGGCAGCGCATGCCAAGGAGGTGGGGGTCGGGGAGACCCTCATAAGAACAAGCACTGCCCGAATCGGAAGTCACGCAGATAACCAATGCCCTGCATTATATCAGTTTCGGAATTCAGAGCGCAAGACGTTTTGTTGGTCGCGGAGTGGCAGGCTGCCAAACGAATCAGCTCACCGATGGCGGCCCCTCCGGGACCTGCCAATGGCCCTGCGGCGTTGCAGGGCCGCCATTCGGTGGAACGCATGGTTCGGCCACCGGTTGTTCTCATTCATGTCGTTGCCTGAAGAAATAGCGCCCGACGCGTCTGGAGTAATCCCGGTATGCGTCACCGTAAAGTCCCGTGAGAAAACGCTCCTCTCGATCCATGATGGCGTGTAGCAGCGGCACGCAGACCAAGACGAGCACCAAGAAGGCTAGCCGGCCCATCAGCAAGAACGTCCCCATGAACCAGAGGTCGAAGGCAACGTATATGGGATGCCGTGTCCAGCGGTAGACGCCTCCCGTGACCAGAGGTCCGGGCGCATTCCGGTCGAAACCCAGTCGCCAGGACGCGCCGAGGTCGCGGAGCGCGAGGGCGTAAAGTGTCACGGCCCCGGTAACGATCACGGCTCCCAACGCCTGGCTGGCTGGCCCCTCAACCACCGACCGGTCCAGAACCGAGGGTCCAATGTGAAAACGAAGCTGCCACGCATACGCAATGATCTCGTAGGCGAAGGCCAGCAGACACGCAAACAGCACCGTATCGGCCAGCATTTGCCAACCGGTCCGCTGCCGGTCCACCACGAAGACCGACACTCCGCGCGCCCGCAACAGGAGAACACGCATCAGGGCGAGGCCCATCCAACACGCAAGCGCGCTGAAATCGAACCACTCAGGGAATCGTGACATTGTCATGGCGCGTGCAGATGTCGGCCGAACATTCTTATTCACCGCAACTCGTCGGCAAAAGACAAACGGATTGGGTTGGGCGGGAACGATTGATGGGGCTGGGGCTGGCTCGATTCATGTTGTCCTTTCAGATGGATAATGACGGACGCAAAAAACCGATGCCTTGCGTTGTATCAGTTTCGGGATTCAGCGCAAGGCGTTTCGCTGGCTGCGGATTTGCAATCGCGACGTCCAGATCGTTTGTTGGCTCGTTCATCGGCAAGCGATTTGGCTCTAACGCAGTAAACAGGTTGGACAGAGATAAGCCAGATTGCCGAAATTTTCCGTCGGTGGAGTTACGTTCACTTGAGCGTGCGCTGTCGGAGTTCCGCACGCAGTGCATTCCACTTTGAGGTCGGGCAAGTGCACGTGCATTCCGATGCCAGCGGGCAGGATGGCTTCGCAGCCGGAGCGCATGCGCAATCCCTTGACCAGATCAATCCTGATGTCGGTAAAGCCAGCCCAAAACTCGGCAAGCAAGGCCAACTTCGGTTTGCACTCTTTAAGTAATCTTGCCGTCCCTCGGTAGCCCAAATGTTCTTTTTTCCCTTTTGCCGGGTCTTGAAGCTCATCAACGGTCGGCTGGCTGATGTGGGCTATTAGCACGTCGCACTTCGAGAGGTGCCCCGGAAGGGCATCAAAGTAAGCAGTGTCGCCCGTATAACCGATGCGGAGGGCAACACCCCCCTTCTGGTCTAGAAGCTCGATCATTGCTCCCATCGCACTTGGCGCGTCATCACTGTGCTCTGCGTTGAAAGGAGTTACGCGCACCGGAAACTTGGCGGCATGTTTTGTTAAAAGGTCGAGAGTCACCGGAAGGCCGGTGGTAAATGTAATCGGAGGGTAATGGTGTTCCGGATGTTCTGCTGAAAACTTGGTCGCTCCTTTAGTGTCCTCATCCCATAGGATCACATACGGTGAGATACCCGCGCCTTTTTTGGTGGCACGCCGCTTGTAGATTTCGTAACGCAAGTCATCAATGGACTTGAGGTCGTCGTTATGGTCCGGGTGATTATGGCTGACAAGCACCATGTTGATTTCGCGGCCATGGAAACCGGCGTCATGAAAATTACGCAGAAAATCGAAGCCCGGATCAATCACAATTCCGCACCCGCGCCACTTCAGAAAATAGCCGCCACCGCGCCAGCGACGCTCCGAGCCTTCCAGCAGTGTGACCGCGCTGCTCCAGCCGCGCAGAATGCTAAGAATATCATTGCGCTTGGAATCCTCTTTTTCCAAATAGCGGTCGTATTGACTTTCTCCCGCATCCTTTATCTTCCCGATCAGTCTGGCTTCTGGGTTGTCGGTGGCTGGTACAAAGAGTGACCTTTCGACAAGGGCACGGTCATCGGCCGAGAGTGCGGCAAGCTTTAGGTTGCTCTCCAATAGTCCCAATCTAAAGCGCGCCCTTGCGTGAGAAGATCCGGCGGGATCAGGTGCTGCGAGAGCCTTGTTGAATGCCTCGCGAGCGAGTTCGGTTTTGCCAGCCGCGTAATAAATGGTGCCGAGGTTCACCCAAGTACCCGACCATTTGTCGTGGTTCGGCTCGGCCAGTGCATTGCGATAAGCCTTAATCGCTTCGTCGAAATCGCCTTTGCCAGCGAGCGCGTTGCCGATGTTATTCCACGCCAAACCTGGCGTGTCGTAGTTCGGCTCAGCCAACGCCTTGCGGCATGCCTTAATCGCTTCGTCGTGATCACCTTTGGCTCCGAGCTCGTAACCAATGTTATTCCACGCGTATGCCGGCGTGTCGAAGCTCGGCTCGGCGAGCGCCTTGCGAAATGCCTTAATCGCTTCGTCGTGATCGCCTTTGCCAGCGAGCGCGTTACCGCGGATGAAGTAGAGATGACCGCGGTATTGTTCCGGGATAGATGTCTCACATGCCGTCATAGACTTGAGCGCCGCAGTCTCTTCACCCGATGCCTCCAGTCTGCTCGCCTCGATCAGCTCCTCGGCCCACTTCCAGTTGTGGGTCTGAGCGAATGCGATGGCTGCCTTGTGGGCAGGATCGTTCACAGTGGCTGTTTTCGTCAGCCAGATATGTTCCTTACGTGCTGCCCAGAAAAGCTTTTTGAACTCTGCATCCGTGGCACCTGTTTGTTTGATCATTTGTTACCACCTTGGCTTTGCGTTCCTTCGATTGCGCGGCGCACGAGAAATCCTTATCAGTTTTCCGAGCGTTGCTCAAGCTATCAGTCCGCTATCTGTGCGGTTCCCGCCGTGTTTTTACGCCGGCTTGTTCTTGGCTTGGAGCGGCGGTTTTGGTAATGCGGCGAAACGCTGGCCGAAGGCGTCGAGGCTGCCGGCATTGCGAGCCATCCTCAGAAGCACGCTTGAACCGTTCCACCATCCACCCGGAGGGCGGCGCCGTTGGTCGCGGCGGACAGCGGGCTGCACACATACACCACCAGATTGGCCACTTCCTCGGTCGTCGCGAACCGCTTCAGGAGTGACGACGGACGGATGGACTTGAAAAACTCCTTCTCAAATTCCGGGAAAGGTTTGCCGCCGCCAAGCTGCGCCACAAATTGCTCCACACCGGCGGAACGCGTCGGGCCGGGCAGCACCGCGTTCACCGTGACGGCGGTGCCGGCGCACGATTGGGCCAGGCCGCGCGAAACGGCAAGCTGCGCGGTCTTCGTCATGCCGTAATGGATCATTTCGGCGGGGGTATTGATCCCGCTCTCGCTGCTGATGAAAACGATGCGCCCCCAGTTCCGCTGCTTCATGCCGGGCAGATACGCGCGGCTCAGGCGCACGCCGCTGAGCACGTTGACCTCGAAAAACCGCCGCCACTCCTCGTCGGGAATATCCTCAAACGGCTTTGGCTCGAAAATGCCGAGGTTGTTCACCAAAATGTCCACGAGCGGGAACTGCTGGCGCAGCGTCTCCGTCGCCGCCGCCGTGGAAAGATCTCCCGCGAAGGTTTCGATCTTTGCATCCGGCACCGTTTGGGCGATTTGCTTTTTCGCCTCAACGACCGCTTTCTCCGAACGGCCGTTCACGATGACGCGTGCGCCTTCGCGCGCCAGCCCGGTGGCGATGGCAAATCCGATTCCCTTGGTGGAGCCTGAGACGAGCGCTGTCTTGTCAGTGAGTTGTAGGTTCATAGATTAAAGATCATTGTGGTGAGCGATGGCTCACGTTTTTATTTGCCGAAACCGGCCGGCAAAAAGGTCGGTCCCGTGCGGCGCAATGTAGGCAGAGGATGGGCGCGGGTCAAATGACGGTGCCGCCTCAACGAGGTGGCAATCACTCAGCCCGGCGTTGGCCGGTTCCTGCGGCCTACGCCGGGAATCCGTTTGCAAAAGCCCTGTAGCGGCGGTCTCTGACCGCCGAAATCATCATCAATGACCGGCGGTCAGAGACCGCCGCTACAGTGTGGCGCATGCTTTTGCAGAGGTTTTCAACGGAGTTGCATTATCGTGGGGATGTGATCCTACCCTTTCAGGGTAGTGATATTTCTTGGGCGCTGACCCCAAGGTAGCTCGTTCCTCGCAACCCTTGGGGCTGATTGATTTGAATCCCGTTGGGATTCGCTTGGACTTGCTACTTCTTCATCTCGAAACCCGCTCGCACCTTGCCGTCGAGACCGATAAGGGGCAGGGGATCGGCCACGCGACCCAAGGGACGGCAGCCCGGCCCCACGCCGTTGAGGCCGAGGTCGTCCTTCATCGTTTCGGCGATGGCTTGGAGGCGCTGGACGATGTCGGGATGCGCCTCGGCGACGTCGCGGGCTTCGCCGATGTCATCGGCGAGATTGAAGAGATGCGGCTTCGGAGACGCGACCTGTTTCTTCGCCGGGCCGACGCCCGCCGACGCGAGGCGGAGTTTCCACGGGCCGGAACGGACGCCTTCGAGTCTGAGGCCGTTGAAGTAGAAGAACACATCGTGGGGAGACTTCGCGCCCGGTTCGCCGGCGAGCACCGGCCAGATGTCGCGGCCGTCGAGTTTGTGGTCGGCGGGCACGGCGCCGCCGGCCAGTTTCACGAAGGTCGGCAGGATGTCCATCATGGCGGTGGTTTCGCCGGTGGCGGTGCCGGCGGGAATCCTGCCGGGCCACCACGCGATGGTCGGCTCGCGCATGCCGCCCTCCCAGGTGCTGCCCTTGAAACCGCGCAACGGCGCGTTGACGGCGCGCGGCGTGCCGCCGTTGTCGGAACTGAAGATGACGAGGGTGTTGGCGTCCAACTTGAGTTCCCGCAACGTGTCGAGGACGCGGCCGACGCTCCAGTCCACCTCCTCGACCCAGTCGCTATAGAGGCCGTGGCCGGATTTGCCGGCGAAGCCTTTGCCGGGATAGAGGGGGAAATGCACGGCGTTGTAGGGCAGGTAGAGGAAAAACTTCCGGTCCTTGTTTTCCTTGATGAACTTCACGGCCTCGTCCGTGTAGCGCGCCATGAGCTTCGCCTGTCCCTCGATGCCGACGCGCTCGATGACGGTGTCGTTGCGCAGCAGCGGCAGGGGCGGTTGGTGCGGGCCCATGATGCCGGTCTCGTCCTGACGGCCGGCGGCGTTGGCCTTCGGCTGCGGGAGCGGATCGCCGAGGTTGCTCTTCGCGCCTTCCTCGCCGGGCCCCATGTCGTTGGAGTAGGGGAGGCCGACGTAATAATCGAAGCCCCGGCGTCGCGGCAAAAACTCCGGCTGGTCGCCCAGATGCCACTTGCCGATGATGGCGGTCGTGTAACCGGCGTCCTTGAGCAGTTCCGCGACGGTGTGTTCCTTGGGATTCAACCCAACCGCGGCGCCGGGAAACAACACGCCGGGAATGGGCAGCACGCGCTTCGGATAGCAGCCGGTCATCAACGCCGCGCGCGAGGGCGAACAGACCGGCGCGGCGTAGTGGCAGGTGAGCTTGCGCCCTTCCTTCGCCATGCGGTCGAGGTTCGGCGTGAGGTTGATCGTCGAGCCAAACGGCCCGATGTCGGCGTAACCGAGATCGTCGCTGTTGATGAAGACGAGGTTGGGTTTGTCGGCGGCGCGGACGGCCGGTGACAGCAGGAGTGCGGCGCAGGCGATGGCGGCGGCGAGTTTGAGGCAGGTTGATTTCATCATGGCGTCATCCGTTTTAAAAGCGCCGCCAGTGTGGGCAGCCTCCGCGAACGCGTCAATGCCGATGCTACGGTTTTTTACGTCGCGCCAAAAACCGTTCGGGCAGCGCCCGCCAAGGAGGACGAAGGAGCCGAGTCTCCCTCGTTTTGTGACGAGCCACTGCCCGAAACGAAAACGACAAGTCGTATGCTACCAATTCTGCCCTGCTTTATCCATTCAAAAAACGCTCAGCACGCTGTTACCAGGCGCATCTTATTTTTGGACAGGCCGGGGCAACGGACTTCCAAGTCCGTTTTCCCAGTCCGACCAAAAAATGAGATGTGCGTTTTGCAGCGGCGGTCATCCGCTTTCGCTTGGAAAATCCCGGCGACCGGCTATAACTGCATCCATGAACTCGCCTCGGCCGACCTCATCGGAAATCACCCGCAGACGTTTTCTCCAGACGATGGCCACTGCGACGGCGGCGGCGATGTCGCCGCTGGCGCGGGCGCAGGCGGCGGGCGGGCCGCGGTTGTTGCTCGGCTACGACACGTATTCGATCCGCAATCTGCGCTGGAAGGCGGCGCAGGTGTTGGAGCACGCCGCGGCGCTGAAACTGGACGTGGTGATGATGGCGCCGCCGTGTTTCGAGAATCTCGAGGACGCCAGTTTGCAAAAGGTGAAGGAGCAGGCGGAGCGGCTCGGCGTGAAGGTCGCGCCGTCGCTGGGCTGCATCTGCCCGCACTCAAAGTCGTGGCGGCCGAAGCAGGGCGATGCGCAGACGTTCCTGCGCGATTGCATTCGGGTGGCGAAGGCGCTCGGCGCGCCGTATTTCCGGGTGTTGATGGGCGTGGCCGACGACCGCAAGGGCACGGTGCCGATTTCGCAGATGATGGAGGAGACGATGCGGGCGTTGTGGGCGGTGCGGCAGCCAGCGCTGGACGCGGGCGTGAAGATCGCGCTGGAGAATCATCAGGACCTGCAGGCGTGGCAGATGAAGGTGTTGATCGAGGGAGCGGGGAAGGATTTTGTGGCAAGCTGCTTCGACGTGGGCAATCCGCCGCCGATGCTGGAAGACCCGCTGGCGGCGCTGGAGATTCTCGGGCCGTATGTGGCCGTGTCGCACATCCGCGATTCGGTGGTGTATGAGACGGCGCGCGGGGCGGCGTATCAATGGCTTGTGCTCGGCGACGGGATGATTGATTTCAAACGGTTCGTGAGCCGGTTTCAGGAACTTTGCCCGAAAGCGCCGTTCCTGTTCGAGACGATCACGGGCCGCGCTGCGCAGGAGTTGCCGTATCTGGAGCCGGAGTTCTGGAAGGAGCACCGGGACGCGCGCGCGCCGGACTTTGCGCGGTTCCTCGCGTTGGTGAAGAAGGGGCATCTATTTTCGGGTAAGATGCAGGTCTTCCCGGACGGTCCGGTGTCGCAGGAGAATATGCCCGCCGTCTGCGCGCAGCAGCAGACGGACTTGGAGCGGAGCATCGAATACGCGAAGAAGACGCTCGGCGTGGGCGTGCGCTGGCAGAGCTAGGCGCGGATTTTTTACGCCTCGTAGCCGCCGACGTAAGGAGGCGGGTTTCTGCTCATCGTCTCTGCTGATTCGTCCGCCTCCTCACGTCGGCGGCTACGAAACGCTAGGAGGCGGACGAATCAGCAGAGACAAAAAACGCTGCTGAAATCCGCCTCCTTACGTCGGCGGCTACGGGCGGCTGGGGGAAAATTATTCCGAAGCGCGGATTGACCGCGCCAGCGGAACATGCGATGATGAACCCAACGCAGGGAGTTCGTCATCATGAAACGATTCCCCATTTGCATCGTGAGTTTTGCCGGTCACGCGCTGTCCAAGGGAGTCTTTTCGCCATGAAACTGACCTTTTACTGTCAGAGCTGTAGTCAGAAATTGAACGTCGGCCACTCGCAGATCGGGAGCATCGTGCGTTGCCCGGCGTGCGACATGGCCCAGCCGGTCACGACGCCGTTGGCGAAGCGATACTACGGAATGCGAATCGCCTCGGTCACGCTTCAGATCGTCGGGGTCGTGGTGGCGCTGGCGCTGGCGGTTGGCGTGTTGTATCTGATGGCGCGCTACGAGCTTTGGGACGCGCGGCAATTGGGCAAGGCGTTGCTGGTGCTGGGCGTGGGGTTGCCCGGAGCGTTCACCGTGGGCGCGGTGATCTTCGCCACCGGCGAGGGACTCCGGCTGCTGGTGGAACTGGAAGACAACGTGCGCACCACGCGTCTGCATATGGACCTGTGGCGCGCCGAACGGGAGGCGGGTACCGCGCCGCTGCCCCAGATGCCGCTGCCAACACCGCCGCCAACACAACCGCTGCCGCCACCGCCACCGCCACCGGCCGCATCAACGTCATAGTGGCATCCGCCGGGCTGCGTTGTTTGAAAGAGTTTTAGGTCACACTGGTGCTGCGCAAGCGTTCGCGAAACCGGTGCGAATGAGGATGCGGAAGCAACGCGGAGAGGTCCTGGAACCCGCCGCCGCGTTTTCGCGCGGGAATGTTTGGATGACAAAGTATCCGCTCATCTTGTTGATGGTAGCCGGCGTGGTTCTCCACGCGGCGGCAATGGCTTTTTCCGCGCCACCGCCAGCCGCCACGACTCTGCCGCCGTCTCAGATCGCGCCTGCCGCGCCCCGGCCGTCGCTCGAGGCCGACGCGCAGAAGCTAGTGGTGGTGATGGCGTCGGCGTTGGATGCGGGCTGGCAGCGGGTCAGTCGGACGATGGATGAGTTCTTCCGCCTGCCGCCAGAATCTCCGCCGCCTGCCGATCAACCTGCGCCGTCATCGCCGGCGACCACGGCTTCAGCCGCTCCCGCTGCTCCGCCGCCCGCGCCAGCATCGCCGCCGATTCAGGCGGCAGTGGCAGTGCCACCCGCCGCGGCTCCGGCATCGTTGCCGCCGTTACCGCCGCAGACTGCGGCGCCTGTTCCGCCGCCCGCTTCGAAACCCGCCGTCGCCGTCACCGCGCCGCCGGCCCAACCGCCCGCGCCAGCGCAAGTGGCATCCGTATCCGCAGCCGACTCCAAGCCGCCGTCGCCATCGCCCGCGCCGGTGCCGCCGGCGTTGATCTCATCGTTGCCGGTCCAGCCCGCCGCGCCGTCGGTCATGGCTCCCGCGTCGTCGTCCGCGACCCAGGTTGTCATCAATCCGACCAAGACGAGCACGAACCCGCTGAAGTATCTCGTGGCCAAGTACGCCGCGCCATCGCAGTCGTCAGGCAGGCGCGCAAACTCGTTGGTAACCTTGGACGTTCACCGGATCGTAAAAAGAAAATATTTGCCCGATGCGACGGACAATCCCGCTTTGGGCTGGATGGCACGCGCTCATTATCGCGAGACTGCTTCCTTGCACATCACGGTGGAAAATCTCTCGCCGCAACTGCTGACCAACGTGGTGGTGCAGTGGGGTGTCGTCAAAAAGAGCGTCGCGCGCGATTCCACCACCAAGCCCGTGGTCTTTGGCACGAACGAGACGGTGACGCTGAAGCCGCTGGACGTGAAGAGCATCGAAACCGCCCCCGTCGAGGTCGAGGGGAGGATAGACCAAAGCACCGGCCGCGGTTCGGGCGACATCATCCGGGGCCACGCGGTTCAAGTCCTGGTCGGCACCAACGTCATTGCCGAGGAATTTTTCCCGGCCACACTCAAGATTTCATTCAAGGAACTCCAGCCTGTGCCCAAGCCGCTGCCGCCGATCCAGCAGTGAGCCGGCGTGTGGCGGCCCTGGATTCGTTCGCGGTAGCGGTGATCTCCAACCGCCGAGTTGCCCTCGCGGCGGATGGTGAAGGAAAAGTCGGGGACGATTTTGTAACGGCCCGCGCAGGCGTCGCAGAGGCTTAACCAATAAACACCGGCGTGCCAACCTCCACGAGGTCGAAGAGCGCCGCGATGTCGGCGTTGCGCATGCGGACGCAGCCGTGGCTGTCGGGCGTGCCAATGCGGTCTTCGTGGGCGGTGCCGTGGATGTAGATGTAGCGGTCGTGGCTGTCCATGTCGCCGCCGCGATTGAGGCCGCGCTCGCAACCGTCGAGCCAGAGGATGCGAGCCATGATGAGGTCGCCGGTGGCCGGCGGGCGCGGGACGGAAGCCGGCGGGACGGGCTTGCGGCCCTTGAAAACGGTATTCAGCGGCATGCCTGCGCCGATTTTTTCCGCGATGCGATGGAGGCCGAGCGGCGTCCTGTAGCTGTTGAGCTGGCTGCCGACGCCAAAACGCGAGGTGGAGACGGGCCAGTCGGCCGCGAGCGCGCCGTCGCGGAACAGGCCGAGGCGTTGCTGGCCGATGCTGACGACCAGCGCCAGCGGTGGCGCGGCGTCGAGCCGTAGGCAAAGTTCGTCGAAAAGCAGTTGCACGTTGTCCGGGCGCGACTATACTGCGCCGCTTTCGGCAAGGAAAGCCGAAGGCGTATTACGGAAGAAATTATTATTATGAGCCGTCAGTATCACGTTGCAGTCGTTGGCGCCACCGGTGCGGTGGGCGTCGAGATGATCAAGACACTGGAAAAACGCAATTTTCCGGTGGGCAAGCTGTCGCTGTTCGCCAGCGCTCGCTCCAAGGGCAAGACGCTGTCGTTCCGCGGCAAGCCGGTGCCGGTGCGCGAACTGACGCACGATTGTTTTGACGGCGTGGAAATCGCGCTCTTTTCGGCCGGCGCGGGCCGGTCGCGGGAGTTTGCCGCCGACGCGGTGAAGGCCGGCGCTGTGGTGATTGACAATTCCTCGGCGTTTCGGATGGACCTGAACGCGCCGCTGGTGGTGCCGGAGATCAACCCGGAAGATATCCGCAAACACAAGGGCATCATCGCGAATCCGAACTGCTCGACGATCATCATGTTGATGCCGCTCTGGCCGCTGCACCGTATCGCCAAACTGCGGCGCGTGGTGGTCTCGACTTACCAGGCCGCAAGCGGTGCCGGCGCGCAAGCGATGGCGGAATTGGAAGACCAGACCCGCGACGTGCTGGCCGGCAAGCCGGCGGTGCCGAAGATCATGCCGCATCGCTATGCCTTCAACCTCTTCAGCCACAACACGGCGATTGGCGAGAACGGCTACAACGAGGAGGAAAACAAAATGGTGAAGGAGACGTGGAAGATTCTCCACGACGACACCATCAAGATTTGCCCCACCTGCATCCGCGTGCCGGTGTTGCGGGCGCATAGCGAGAGCATGGTGGCGGAGTTCGAGAAACCGATCTCCGTCGCGCAGGCTCGCGAGGCGCTGGCGAAAGCGCCCGGCCTGAAGCTGGTGGACGACCGCGAGCGCAATCTGTTCCCGATGCCGATTGACGCGACGGAGCAATACGACTGCCTGGTCGGCCGCATTCGCGAGGACATGACCCACGCGAACAGCCTCGCGCTGTTTGTTGCCGGCGACCAGTTGCTGAAAGGTGCCGCGCTCAACGCCGTCCAGATCGCCGAGGTTCTCGTCGGCTGACGGCAGCATCCGCATCCTCCGCATTCACTGGTCCGGTGGCGCCGCCAGCCTTGACCGGGGAAAGCGTCTTATGCCAGCGTAACGGCGATCAAGACAACCCGGAAAATCAAGCGGGAGCGCTGACCATTCGCAACACGCCCATGCATAAAACTATAAGCCGGTTGAATGCGATTCTCTTTCTTGTCTTGTGCGCCGCCGCGGTGCCGGCCCCGGCTCAGCTTCAGCTTACCGTCCAAGCCATCAGCCATCGCAAGGGGGTTGGCGGCGGGTTCACCTACTCTTCGACGCAATCGAGCCGCGCCTTGGAAATCACCCTCAAAAACACCACGCCGAAACCGGTGACCGGCGTGACGGTGCGGTGGGGCATCGTCAAGACGCGGACCGGCTATTCTTACAGCTCCCGGGACAACGATCGGAACTGGCACGAGCGCGCCTTTGGCGGCGAGGAGAAACTCGACCTCAAGCCGCTGGAGCAAAAGATCATCGAGACCGCCGAGGTCAGCGGCTACCACGAGGACAGTCATTACAGCGGCACCTTTTGGGGTGAGAAAATCACCGGCCACGGCGCCCAAGTGCTGATTGACGGCAAGGTCGTCGTCGAATCCTTCGTGCCGCCCAACATCAAAAGGCTCTTTGAGAAACTTTCGCCCGTCGAAAACGAATCCGATCAGGGCAGGAAGAAAAAGGGCAAAGACTAGCGTCCGGCGGAGGCCGTTTTTGCCGCGCCGGGATCAGTGCGGCGGAAGCAGTTTCTTTTCCGTGGCGGGCGGCGTGACCGCCTCTCCCGGCGATTCCGGCTTGGCCCATGCGCGGTAGCGCATCTGCAACACGACCGGCCGGCCCGCCGGCACATCCAACTCCCACCGCAGCCAGCGCGCGCCCGCCGCGTCGCGCTCCACCGTGGCTGGCGGCACGGTTTCTTCGACGACATTCGGCACCGCGCGCAACACCAGCGCCCGCAACGGCGACGAGGCGCCGTTGCTCAAGAAGAGGGTCGCGACCGCCAAAACCTCCTCACGCGGCGCGGCGGCCGGCGGGCCGACTACGCGGCGGCTGATCTCTTTCACGCGCCGGTCCACGCGCAACGGCGTGGCCTCGTCCAAATCCACCATCACCGCGCTGCCGCTTGCCGTCGCCGGAAACATTATCGCTCCAACCGGCGCGGCGGGCCACGACCGGCTCGTGTTGTTGTGCAGCCGCAACGTGGTGCGCGCCACCGCCGGCGCATCCGGCCGGTCCGGGATCACCACGCGCGCCAGCCGTTCGCACGGCGCGTCCTCGCTGAACAACACGGTCTTTGCTCCGGCGATCTCCGTGGCTTCCCACGCCGCCTCGCCGGGAGCGAGCGCGAACCGCGCCGGCGCGCCGCGCAACCGCGAAACATCGCCTTCGATTTGCGCGAGCAGCGTCAGCCGCGCCGTCGCCGCGCCGCTGGCCGCTAATTCATACGCCGGCGACCAGCGCACGTCGGGCAGCGTGTAGGCCAGCCGCACGTTCAGGGGCGTGTTGGTGCTCACGCAACGCGCCAGCAGCGCCGGCACCGGCTGGATCGTCTGGCGGTGCGTATGCAATGCCCCATCGAGCCGGCGCACGACCGTGATGGCCGGGATGGCGATGGCGACGGCGCGGTTGGTCGCTTCCTCGATCATTGCCAACTCGCCGGCCAGTTTCAGGCGGCCCCTGAAAAACTCGTTCGTGCCGCTGGCGCGCACCTCGACGACCGCCCCGGTGTTGGCCGCCAGCAGACCGGCGATGTCCGTGGCGATGACCGTTTGCGGCCGGCCGGCGTTGCCGAAACGCGGCGGCCCGTCGAACAGCGAGGCCGGCGACAGCTCGATCTGAGGATCGTGTCCCGGCTTGCGCAACGCGTCCAACGGCAGGTTGAGCCAGCAGACTTCGCCGGTGGCGGTTGGCGCGGGGCTTTCCGTCTCGACGCGCGCGCCGCCGCTGGCAAAGACGGTGATGCTCGTGACGCGCGGCGTCAATTCGATCTGGCCCCAGGCGGCGGTGGCGGCAAGAAAAATGGCGGGGATGAACGGCGTTCCTTGCATGGCGAGTGAAAGCGTTTATAATTCAAGGGCGCATGAAAATCCAGACCAAAACCACCCCCGCCTTCACCACCTTCGCCGACGCCGTCGTGTTCTTTCTGCACGCCGAGCAAAAAACCTCCGCGCTCGGCGCGGCGTTTCGCGGCCTCAATGCCGAGGAGTTCGCCGGCAAATCCGGCCAGCTTTGCGTCGTGCACACCCAGGGCCGACTCGCGGCGCCGCGCGCGTTGCTCGCCGGACTCGGCCCGCGCAAGGAATCCACGCCGCCGAAACTCCGGCGCGCGGTCATTGCCGCGACGCGCCGCCTGCGTGAAATCGGCGTCCGCCGTGCCGCGTTCGATGCCGGCGATGCGGAGCGCGCCGGCATCATCGCCGAGGCGGTGGTGGCGGCACACTACGACTTTGACGATTTCAAGCCCTCCAAGGCTCCGCCGAAAACCAAACTCACCGGCGTGACCATCCATGTCAGCCCCGGCGAAGCGCGCGCCGCAGCCGCCGCGGTCCAACGCGGCCGCGTCCTTGGCGAAACGGTGAATTGGACCAAATCCATCGCCAACCTGCCCGGCAACGTGATGTATCCCGCCGAGTTGGCGCGGCGCGCGGTGGCGTTGTCGCGCGAGTCCCGCGGCCGGCTGCATTGCCGCGTGCTGGACAAGCGGGCGCTGGAGCGCGGCGGGTTTGGAGGCATTCTCGCCGTTGGCAGCGGCAGCGCCCGCGAACCGCGCCTCATCGTGCTCGAATACCGCGGGGGCCCGCGTTCTGCGAACGCGAAGCCGTTTGCGCTGGTCGGCAAGGCGATCACGTTCGACAGCGGCGGCATTTGCATCAAGCCCGGCGACAAGATGGAGGAGATGAAATGGGACAAGTGCGGCGGTTGCGCCGTGCTCGGCATCTTGCGGGCCGCGGCGTTGCTGCGGCTGCCGGTGAATCTGATCGGCATCATCGCCGCCGCCGAGAACATGCCCGGCGCCGCGAGCTACCGGCCCGGCGATATCGTCACGACGCGCAACGGCAATACCATCGAAGTCATCAACACCGACGCCGAGGGCCGCGTCATCCTCGCCGACGCACTGGCCTGCGCCTGCGAACACAAGCCGCGCGCCATCGTGGATTTTGCCACGCTCACCGGCGCGTGCGTTGTCGCGCTCGGCCATAACATCGCCGGCTTGATGGGCAACGACGCTACGCTGCACAAGCGCATCCAACGCGCTTCCGAAGCCACCGGTGAGCCGGTCTGGGAGCTGCCGCTGGTGGACGAGTTCCGCGACATGGTCAGGAGCGATGCCGCCACGGTGAAAAACTCCGCCGGCCGCTACGGCGGCACGCTCACCGGCGCGGCGTTTCTCCAGGCATTCGTGGAGGAAGGCGTCCCGTGGGCGCACCTCGACATCGCCGGTCCGGCGTGGGCATCCGACGCGAAACCGTATCAGGAAAAGGGCGCCACCGCGTTCGGCGTGCGCCTGATGATCGAATTGTTGGGGCGCGGCATGTAAAGCGCCAAACGCAGAATTGATGATCGCCGTCGCGTTTTACGCTTCACGTTTGGCGGCGCATCGGTAGAATCCAATCGCCATGAGCCAAACCAACGATGTCCTGCTGTCCATCAACATCCCCGGCCTGAGGAAACTCCGAAGCGGCAAGGTGCGCGAGATTTTTGATCTCGGCGACCGGCTGCTGTTCCTGGCCACCGACCGCATTTCGGCGTTCGACGTGATCATGCCGACCGGCATTCCGCTGAAGGGCTGCGTGCTGTCATCCATCTCGAAATTCTGGTTCGAGAAAACCGCGCACATCGTGCGGAACCATGTCCTGACGATGGATTTCGGCGAGTTCCCGCCCCAGCTGCAGTCGTATCGCCGGCAGCTTGAAGGTCGCGCGATGATTGTGACCAAGTGCGAGCCGCTGGCGGTGGAGTGCATCGTGCGCGGCTACCTCGCCGGCTCCGGCTGGAAGGAATACAAGCAAAGCCAGAGCGTCTGCGGCGTGAAGCTGCCGGCGGGTCTGTTGGAGTCGTCCGAACTGCCGGAGCCGATCTTCACCCCGTCCACGAAGGCGCAGAGCGGCCACGACATCAACATCAGCTACGAACAATCGGCGAAGATTCTCGGCCGGCCCATGGCCGAGCGCGTGCGGGACGCGTCGCTGGCGATCTACAAGTGGGCGCGCGCGTTCGCCCGCGAGCGCGGCATCATCATCGCTGACACGAAGTTTGAATTTGGCAAATTGCCGGACGGCGAAGTCATCCTCATTGACGAAGTGCTGACGCCGGACAGCTCGCGGTTCTGGCCCGCCGACGAATACGAGCCGGGCCGGGGCCAATCGAGTTTCGACAAACAGTTTGTGCGCGACTATCTCGAAACGCTGAATTGGAACAAGACGCCGCCCGGTCCGGCGCTGCCGCCGGAGATTGTCGCCAAGACGAGCGAGAAATATCTGGAGGCGTACCGGCGGATTACCGGGCAGGAGCTTGTGACCGGTGATTCGTAACTCGTGATTGGTGACTGGTAACTGGTAATTGGTGACTGGTAACTGGTGACTGGTGTTTGGGCCTGACCCGGCGACAAATCACCAATTACCAATCTCCAATCTCCAATTACGAACCCCGACCATGCAGGCGCTCATAGACGAATTCATCACGCACGTCGCTTTGGAGCGCGGCCAGGCGAAGAACACGCAGGACACCTACCGGCGGCTGCTGACGCAGTTCGGCGGCTTCCTGCAAAGCCGCAATGTGCAACGCTGGGGCGAAGCCACCTCGCAGCACATCACCGATTACCTGCTTTACCAGCGCAAGCGCGAGATGGCGCTCAACTCGATTTTGCTGGAACTGGCGGCGATCCGCGTCTTCTTCCGTTTCCTTTATGCCAACCGTTTTGTGCCGTCGAACGTGGCCGAACTCATAGACCGGCCTAAGAAATTCAAATCGCTGCCCAAATCGCTCTCGATGGCCGACGTGGACAAGCTGCTGCAATGGCCCGCCGCCGACGATCCCCGCGCCGTCCGCGACCAGGCCATCCTGGAAGTGATGTATGCCAGCGGCTTGCGTGTGTCCGAGTTGGCGACGCTGAAGCTGGAGAACATCAACTTCGAGTCGGGTTTTTTGCGCGTGATCGGCAAGGGCAACAAGGAGCGCATTGTGCCGATTGGCCGCCAGGCGCTGACGCGGTTGAAGCTTTATATGGACCGGATGCGGCCGAAGTTGGTGCGTCCGCACACGCCGAGCGCGATCTTCCTGAGCAATCGCGGCCGGCAAATGAACCGGGCGACGTTGTGGAAGCTGGTGAGCGGCTGCGCGAAACGAGCCGGCATCGTCAAGCACGTCAGCCCGCACATGCTGCGGCACAGCTTTGCCACGCATCTGCTGGAAAACGGCGCGGACTTGCGCGTGATCCAAGAAATGCTGGGCCACGCCGATATTTCGACGACGCAGATTTACACCCACGTGGACAGCCAGCGGCTCAAGAGCGTCCATTACCAGTTTCATCCGCGCGCGAAGGGGTGAGCGGATTCTTCACTTGGCATCGCGGCGATCATCCGCTAATTTTCGACTGTGCCCGATCTCAAGCAGCTTGAAGAGCGCCTCGGTCACCAGTTTGGCCGTCCAGAACTGCTGAGCGAGGCGCTCACGCATCGTTCGGTGCTCCATGAGAGCAGCCCGAAGCAATCTCCTTTGCCCAAGCCCACCTTGGACAACCAACGGCTGGAGTTCTTCGGCGACGCGGTGCTCCAACTGGCGCTGACCGAGGTGGTCTTCGAGCATTTTCCCGAGGCCGACGAGGGCGAGTTGACCAAGATGCGCGCGCGTTTCGCCAACCGTCACATGCTGTGCCGGCTGGGCGGCGCGTTGTCGCTCGGCGACTACCTGCGGCTGGGCAAGGGCGAGGAATCCAGCGGCGGCCGCTCGCGCCCGTCGAATCTCGCCGATGCGTTTGAGGCCGTTGTCGGCGCGATTTACCTCGACGGCGGTTTCGCGGCGGCGCGGCGGTTCGTGCTCGCGCAACTCCATCCGGAACTGGATCAGTTGAACGCCGGTCCCGACGAAGACAATCCCAAGGGCCGGTTGCAGGAGATGATTCAGGAGCATTGCGGGAAGAATCCGGTCTATCGCATTGCGAGTCAGACCGGGCCGGATCACGCGAAACATTTCGAAGCGGTCGTCGAGCTTGAGGGGCGCGAACTAGGACGCGGCGCCGGCCGGAACAAAAAAGAAGCCGAAATGCAGGCCGCCGAGGCCGCCCTTGCCAATTACAGCGCCGGCAAAGCGACGGAGTAGTTGCCGTAGGAGGTGAAGGGGTCACCTCCGGCCGGCCCGGAAACTTCCGCCGCCCTCACTGTGCGGCTTCGCATTCCGCGGTTTTTTCGCCGAAGAAATCGTCCGTGATCAGCCCCTCGTCAAAGAGGTATCGGATTTGCCGTATGCGATCGGCCACCTGTTTCTTGCTGAACTTCTGACCCTTGGCTTGCAGCTCGGCGGCTTTGATTTTGGCCTCGGCCAGCAGGGCGGCTGAAACCTCGCGCGGCTCGCGTTTGGCTGGCGGCTGGTAGGAAGGATCGAAAACGAGGACCTTCAAGTCCTGGGCCGGCACGAGATGCCGCCATAGGAAGGCTTGCATCTTGTCTTCCGCCGCCACGGCGTCGTGAGTGATCTTCTTGTCTCCGATTTTGGCGCTGCCGATGACGGTGATATTGATGGGTTCCCGGCTCGCCGTGTTTGCCGTGAAGCCGAGGCGGCCGATGTTTTGCTTGCCGCTCAGGAAGACGGGTTCCACTTTGAATCCGGCGGGGGGATCCTTCAGGTCGACCTTGATGGGGCCGTCGAAGCCGTCCTTGCGCATGGCATAAACGGTAAAGCCCGTGTTGTTGTATTGCCGGACGCTGGTGCTGCTGGCCACGACACGCAATTCGAAATCGGGCCGCGGCGCGCTGATGCGCAGGCGGTAGCCGTATTCCTCGCCGCCCTTGCGCGCCGTGTCGCCGATGTGGACGTAGTAGGTGCCGTCGGCGGGCAGCTTGGTCATGAAGTAGGAATCGGCGTGGTGGGTGTTGATGCCCGCGCCGAGATCTTCCCGGTCATCGTTGAACGCCAGCAGTTTGCCGGCGGCGTTCGTGAGTTTGAGGACGGAGTCCACCGGGGAATCGAGCCGGCGCGCGTAAACTTCCGCCACGATGGTATCGCCGGCTTTGCCGGTGAACTGGTACACATCCCAGTCATCCTCCTTGTCAATGCGACCGTTGATGATGACGGGCAGCGTGACTTTCTGCGCGTGCGCGGGGGTGTTGTTGGGTTCCTTCTCGAAAATTTCCGGCAGCGTATCGAGGGCAAACGGCACGCGGTTGGAGATGAAGCCCTGCTTGTTCGCGGCGATTTCCTGGATTCCCGCGGCAGCGTCTTTGGCCGGCGGCTGCAACTCGGCGTTTTCGAGATTCACGCCTGTCATCTTGATCGAGTGCGACTCGCCCACGCGGCCGCCCAAGGGGAAGATGCTCGTGATGAACGGCAATTCACCGATGGTCACGCGATAGACGAAATCCTCGCGGCCACGGTAGATGGAGTCGATGATCGTAAACACATACTCGCCGTCCTTCGGAATCCGATACATGAGCACCGGATCGGGCTTGAACCGGTAGTCGTCGTCATACGCGATCTCCTTGCCCTCCGCATCGTAGAGTGCCAGCACGGGCTGGAACCAACCGGGCACCGCGTCGGCGATATACGGGATCAACTGCCGCCCCAGGGTGCTGATGACCACCCGCTGGCCTTTGTGCGCCGCGAAGCGATAGCGGTTGACCTCGCCGGAAGCAATCTGGCCGTTCACGGTGCAGGGGATGGTGATGCGGACCTCGACCTCGTCGGCCGGCCGCTTGCGACGGGCCAGTTCTTCCTTGCCCAGAATTTGAATGGGAGCGGTGCTCATTGGTTTCCGGCTGTGTTCGGGCAGTTGGCCGACATAGAACACGAGCGGGTTCGACGCTCCGCCGCGCAGGGTCACCAACCGGATTTCCCGCTCGCCGGGCGCCGCGTCCGGAGCAATCGTGACCTCGACATAAGCGAGGCTGGCCAGCGAAACGCTGGCGGGCCGCAACACGTATTCGCGCATCCGGGTCTGAATTCGTTCCATGAGCTTCTGGGTGGCTTCATCCGTTGCCTCCGCCGAAGACTTCCCGGTCGTCGCCGCCGCGGTCATCATCATCTCATCCCCCGACGATGCCGGCGTGCCCGACGATCGCTTCTTCGCGGCCTTCGATCTTGTCTTCCTCAAATCCGCCAGTTGTTGGGCCAGCAACTGCATGTCCTGGGGGTTGAGTTTTCGTTGATATTCCACCAGCCGGGCTGAAACACCGGAGCCGCTGACGATCACTCCCGTGATGTCGTCCATGGCCTGTCCGCCCAGCTTGACTTGGAACGTGGTGCCCTGCTGACCGCCGGCGGGATAGGCGAAACCGATGTACGGTCTCGCCTGCCTAAACTGCCTCGACTGCGCCTGCGTCGCAGGCGCAGTCGCCGCCAAACCGATCAGCCCCAGAATCGCGAACCATTGAACTTTGCTCATAAGCCGCTCGATATCCTATCTACACAAACGCAAAACCATCACATACACCCATGGCACGAACGACCCGCCGCCATTTTTCGCGTCCATCCGTGCATGGGCAAACGGTAATTCAAAATGTAGCCAGCTGCTGTCGAATAGCAACACCCAAGCGGCTGGATGGTTGCAATCTTTTGAAGGCGGCAGGGGCATGGGGAAGGGGCTCCCTGCGATCTTCAGATGGATGGGTGGGGATGGCGCGGGTGGAAGCGCGGCGCGCCACGGCTTCGTCGCGATGGCCGGCTCGTTGAAATCAAGGATTGCCTCGGCGCGCGGAAGAATAGCAAATTTCACTTTACATGGTAGACATAATCTCTATATTCCCGCCTGACACTGAAAGACGCCGGGGCGGCGGTGCAGAAGTTGGCAGATAGGAGATGGCGGGACACCAACGCTGTCGAAAAGTCGCCAATGATTTGGAAGTTGAAACAAGGCAGGTCGAGCTTGGCGGGAAACCGTGCGACGGCGGTTTTACAGGCGGGGCGAAGCGTCCCGCCGAGCCGCGCCACTGTTGGCATGAACCGTATCGGCTCGGCGGGACGCCTCGCCCTGCCAAGCCAGGCTTCCAGCCGTCCTACTCCCGCACGAAAACCTCCGTTGCCGCCAGCCCATCGGCCCCGTCCGACTCAATTCGGTTCGATCCGACTCGATCCGACCAGTTTCGACCGGTTTCAGGGCGAGTTGTGACCGTTTGGAGGCAAAGCCATGATTTTGTATCCAAGTCCTGTTCCTGGAAGTAGTTCTACCGCACGAAAGGACGTTGCAGAACACCCCCCAATGGCAGCCTTGTTCCAAACCGGAAAGCATTGTTTTTCCACAGGAATACGAACATTTCGATTCCATCCAGCCTCCGCGGGAAAAACATGTTTTTACGAAACGAAGCCAAATAGAGAAAAACGCAATCTCGAACCAACAAATTGCAAAACCGTCACTTATGCGGGCGAATCATGGCGATGGTTGACCATGCTCGAAGCAAAACGAACCCAAATGTGTGACGGCGAACTTCGGTTTTCGGGTTCAAGCCGCATGGAAGACTTTTTGATAGATCGCGTGGATGCGTTGCCGGGCGGCGCGGTAAAGTCTCCAGAACTCCTCCAGCGAAGCCGCGCCGAGCCGGCACGCCATGGCCTGCTGCTCCTCGACGGCCGCCGGCAGCGTGGACACGGAATTGTTCTGCACGCGCCGCAGGACCAGTTCCACGCGGCGCTGCACCATGTAGTCTTCGCGCAGGTGATGTGCTTCCTCCTCCGTCAGAGCGCCGACTTTCGCCAACTCGGCCAGCGCCTCCAGCGTGTGCGGACGGCGGACGGACGGATGCGCCGCGCCATGGCGCAACTGGAGCGCCTGCACGATGAACTCCACTTCGATGATCCCGCCCGTGCCGGTCTTGAGGTTCAGTTCCGGCTGTTTCTGGTCGCCGCGCTCGTGCCCGACGCGCTCCCGCATCCGTGCGATCTCGGCGAGTTCCGCGTCGGTGAGCGGCCGCGCGTAAATGGCCTTGTCCACGAATTGCTGGAACTGCTTGCCGAGCGCGGCATCGCCGGCGATGAACCGCGCCTTGATCAGCGCCTGCCGCTCCCACAACAGCGCGCGTTTCTCGTAGTAGCCGGCGTAGGCGTCGAGCGAATGCGCCAGCACGCCTTTATCGCCGTCGGGCCGCAGCCGCGCGTCGAGCGCATACACCGAGCCTTCGTCGGTCTGGCGGCCCATGAACTCGATCAGCCGTTTGGCCAGAGCGACGGCGGCGTTGGTTTCCTTCACGCCGCCGCGCGTGACGAACAGCACGTCGAGATCGCCGCCGTAGCTCAATTCGTGGCCGCCGAACTTGCCCACGCCGATGACGGCGAACGGCAGCCGTTGGGCCTTCATCTCCCGCGCGCACACTGGCAGTGCGAAGTCCACGCAAGCCTCCGCCAGCGTGGACTGTTCGTCGTGAACTTTTTCGAGGTCGCTCAGTCCCAACACGTCGCGCACGCCGCAGCGCAGAAGTTCGGCGCGCTTGTAGATGCGGATCCAATCCTCCGGTGTACGCCGGCCGCGCGTCGCGCGCAGTTCGTCCAGCACGTCGGCGCGCGATTTGTAACGCCGGAGAATGTCGGGCCGCGTCACTTCCTCGAACAACTCCGGCCGCCGGATGACGACGTCCGCCAGAAAACGGCTGTTGTCGAACAGCCGCATCAGCAGGTCCAGCACCTTGGGGTTGGACGCCAGCATCTCGAAGAGCATGGCGCGCGACCCGTAGCTTTCGGCAAAGCGCTGCAATTGATTCAGCGCCTCGTCCGGCTGGGCGAGGCCGGCGACAGTCGTGCCGCCGCCTTCCGCTTGGTGCTCGGCGATGGAGCGCGGATTCACCACGCGCAAAATCTCCGGCAGGATGCGGGAGAAAAGAGTGCTCGTTCGCGCGGAGACGTGTGTGTGGCCCGGCCCGCGCGCCATGGAGTAAAGAATCTTCGCCGCCACGTCCGGTTTGCGAAAACCGGCCGAGGCCAGCGAGCGGACGAACTCGGCCTGGCGGTTTTCGTCGTCGAGCATTTTGCGCCAGCGGGCGCGCGCTTCGCTTCGCGGCGCGGCGAGCAAACGATGGTAAACCTGCCGCACGCGGCCCGTGTGAACCGCCAGTTGTTTTTCAAACGCGGGAATTGTTTTGAAACCCAGCGAGCGTGCCAGTCGCAGCAACGCGGCGCGGTCGGTGGGGATGGTGTGCGTTTGCAGGCCCGCCTCCATTTGCAGCCGGTGTTCGACGGTGCGCAGGAATTGATAGGCGGCGGCGAGGTTATTCACCTCGTCAAGCGGCAGTTGGCTGTATTTGCCCAGTTTCTGGAGCGCTTCGAGCGTGTTGGCGGTTTGCAGGAACGGGCTGCGGCCGGCGTGAAGCAGTTGGAGCGTCTGCGCCACGAACTCGATCTCGCGAATGCCGCCGACGCCGAGCTTGACGTGCCGCGTCAACCGGTCCTCGCCGACGATCTCGCGCTCGATCCGCTGTTTGATCATTGCGATTTCGCCGAGCACTTCTTCGCCGACGTAGCGCGGGAATCGGAACGGGTGGATGGTTTCCAGAAACTCATCCACCAGCGGCGCGCTGCCGGCGACGCAGCGGGCTTTGATGAGCATCATGCGCTCCCACGTCTCGCCGCGGCTGGCGTAGTAATCCTCGCAGCTTTCCACCGTGCGAACGAGCGCGCCGGCGTCGCCTTCGGGGCGCAGCCGCAGGTCCACGCGGAAGAGGTCGCCATCCGTCGTGCGGGCGCTGACCGAGGCGGTGACGGCTTCGGCCAGCTTGGTGAAGAACTGCTGGTTCGACATGATGCGGCGGCCGTCGCGTGTGGTGTCGCCGTCGGCGCCGTAGAGAAACATGAGGTCCACGTCGCTGCTGTAGTTCAGCTCGTGTCCGCCGAGCTTGCCCAAGCCGACGATGGCAAACTCGCGGCTCGACGGCTCACCGAATTTCGCCGTGAGTTCCGGCCAGTGAATCGCCAGCACCTGGCTCAGGCACACGTCGGCGAGGTCGGAGACTTCCGACACGACCTGCACGAGGCCGGCGCGGCCGCTCAGGTCGCGCAGGCCGATCAACGCCATCTCGCGCCGCTTGAATTGCCGCAGCGCGTCGAGGCGCGCGGCGGGCGCCGCGGCGGCAACGGCTTGCGCCGCGTCGTGGGCCAGCATGGATTTGCGCCGTGGGCGGTCGAAAAAGCCGTCGGTCGCCAGCCAATCCAGATACTCCGGATGCCGCACAAGCGTGTCGCTGATGGCTTGCGAAGCGCCAAAGCCCGCCGCCAGCACCGGCGTCAGCCAGTCGCACCGGTCGAGAAGCCGCAGCAACGCTGGCCGGTCCGGCGCGGCGTCGAGCAGGCGCTGAAAATTCCGCCGCGCCCGGTCGACGTCCGCCGAGGCGCGACAGGCTTGGTCCAGGGCAGGGGAGAGGGATGGCGTGGGTGGTTTCATTTAGCGTGGCATCACAGAAATCGTGTTGTCGTCCGGCCGGCAACGGATTTGGAAGTCCGTTCTACATTGGTTGCGCGCGTGCGCCGAATCGTCGAACGGACTTCCAAGTCCGTTCCGATCTCAGGGGAGCATGGGGATTTCACACTATCGGCGGGGGTCATCCGGCGTCTCCGGGTTTTGCGAATGCGCTTTCATTTTCGCTTGCGACTGTTCGAGAATCTTCCGCTCCTGCCGCGTCAGGCTGTGAATGCCTTCGCGCGAAATTTTGTCGAGGATCGGGTCCACGCGCTCGCTGATGAATTTATCCGACGACATCTCCTTCGTTTGCCGCCGTCGCGCGAAGAGCCGCGCCAGCGGTTGCACCATCGCCCGGAGGGTTTCAACGGGCCGGGAAGGTTCGCCCCAGCCCATCCACTTGATGAAAACGTAGCCGACCGCGATGCCGCCGAGATGCGCCAGGTGCGCCACCTCGCCGTGGGCCTCCATCAGGGATTGGTAGGCCACCAGCGCCACGGCGATCCATGCCCACCATCGGGCCTTCATCGTCACCGGCAGGACGAGGAACAGCAGCATTGTGATCTGCCGTTCCGGCACCAGCGTGGCGAACGCGATCAAAACCGCATAGACCGCCGCCGACGCGCCCAGCAGCGGCGCGTAACTGTGCCAGTTGAAAGCGAGCCAACACGCGCCGCCGAAAAGTCCGCCGGCGAAGTAAAGTTGCAGGAACTTGCGCGGGCCGATTTGCTCTTCGACGTCGCGGCCAAACATCCAAAGCGCGAACATGTTGAACAAGATGTGGAGGATGCCGGTGCTGTGCAGGAACATGTAGGTGACCGGCTGCCAGATCATCCCGGAGCACAGGCCGCCGCTGCTCAGCGCAAAGACACGGTCGAAAAGCGAATGCCACAGCGCATCGCCGCGAACCATCTGGCTGAGTGCGAGCAGCAGCGTTTGCAGCAGAAAGACGGCGGCGTTGGCGATCAGCAGCGCGCGGACGGCGTGGGTCGGCGCACCCAGCCAGCCGAGGCTGGGTGATGAATTCGAGTCCCATGAACTTCGCCATCTCATGCCAATTCGATCCTCACGGGTTCGCCGTCTTGCACTTGCCGCAGCGCCGTCGCGTCCCCGGTCACCTGGCCGACAACGTTCACCGGGCTCGCGGGCCGGATATCATCGCCTTCGCTCGCGGGTGTCGGTCCGAAGAAGATACAGAAAGCCCGGCCCGGCGGCCAGTAGGCGAGATCGCCCATCGCCACGACCGCCTTCGGGTTCTCGGCGCCGGCGGTGACGGCGACGGTGAAATAGATTTCATTGCCCCAGCGGTTCGCCGAGGCTGTGATCGGCAGCGCGCGGATGATCCGGCTCGCGGTATCGCTGTCGTTCAGCGCCGCGGCCAGCGAGACGCGCCCCGCGGTGATTTTGATTTTGGTTGTTGCAGCCATCGTGAGCGATTCGTATTCAGCCTGCACTCATTAAAACCGCCTGGCGGTTGCATTGCGAAGGAAAAAGTTTCTGGCAATCCGGGGTTCCCTGTTAGCCAGAGGTTTAATGCAAGCAGGATACCGAACCATTTGATTTGCGATATCTGCATGTCCTGCGATCACCACACACGATACTCACATCAGCGCCGTAGCTTGAGAATGAGCGGCTCCATGGTTTCAAGCGGCACTTGGACAACCAACTCCGAGCTTGAGTCCGGATGCCAGTCAATCGCCCGCCATGTTCCGTCGCCTTTGAGGCAATGGATTGCCTTGATCCTGGCGCCGCTGGCGCGAAGTCGTAGCTCAGGGAGGGCGTCCATGTTCATATTAAAAACGCATAGTAGTTCGCCCCCGCCGTTTTCGGCCGCGATCACGCCATGACGAACATAGATATCCACATCGGAGACGACCACGACCGGAAGCGGATCGCGATTGAGCCAGCCGAGAATGTTGATAAGTTGCTCCCGCCGTTTTTCATCCATGAAAGGCGTGAAGCCCATTGCTGCGGCAAAGACAGCCACGCGTCCGCCGAGATCGTTTTCAAAAAGAGTCAAACCCGCTCCCACCACTTCTTCCTTGGGACTGAGATACCAGGGGATCCGATAGAGACTGGAGAGCGTTTGCAGGCGAGGGCTTCGTGCAGACAGACGCACGGCAGAACCGCCCATGAGCGTAGAGATGCTGATTTTCGCGCCGGCCGCCCTGCCGTTGATCCGGTGGTCATTCATGCGTTCAAAGTTGGCGCGCCACCCGGAAGGACTTTCCGCATCGACACCGAGCAGATTGGCGAAACCGCGTTTGCAGAGTTGCGCCGCTGCTGGGCCATCCAACAGCAGGCCTTTTCCAAGGAAAGATTTCAATTCGGTGTCGGTAAAAAAGGAGATCTCGGGGCCGGTGAGCATGAGCGTTTTTACGCCCACCCGGTCTCCCGGTGCAACCCTGCAAGGAATACCCATGTGCCCACATACATTGCTGACCCAGTTTGCCGTCCGCTGCTTATTATAGACGGCGGGATTCCAGGGAGAAACCGGTTGACCGGGCAGCGGCGTCGCGGGCTCATCCCAGCTTACGGATGGATACAACCGCTTCAATTCATCGTAGCGCTTGATGTTGCGCCCAAGCATCTCCCGATAGGCCAGCCCGCTGTTGGCCTCATAGTCTTGCATTTTCGTGATCCACAACTTGGCGCCCGTTGTGCCGTGCAGCAACGAGAGGACGATCTGGCCGTTCAAGGCACGGGCGGGCGTGCAATAGCGGTTTTGCGGATAGGTGTCGGACTCCGAAAGGATATCGGGAATCTCTTTGAACGCCTCCATCTGGGCCGCCGTCCAGTAAACGCGGTCGAGCAGTCCGCGCCCGTCATTTCCCAGATACCAGGCGTTATTGACGCGCACAAAGGGAGGTTGCCGGCCAGCGAGAATCCTGGCAATGGGCGCTGCAAAATGGATCTCGCCGCAACCATCGGCACAAGCACAGAAACCGCACGGGGCGTTGGAATCGACAGAATCAATGGCGTCTCGGATGACATGGGCCAAATCGGTCAGACTGGTGAGAAGAAACTTGTTCCAGTCATTCCCCATCCGCCGGCTGGATGGGTCCTCACCCGCCAATGCCTTCTTGAGCGATGCGCGAGTGAATTGGCCACCGAAGGTTTTATTGAATGCCTCCAAATGCAGCGGGCAGAAGCATCCGTAGCCGCCATGGAACAGCCGGAAATCATCATCAACCAGCAGGAAGTCCGGTCGCGCGCTGGCAACGGTGGCTACGGCCTGGCGGACATAGGTTTTGAAATCCGGGTCCAGCGGGCAGATGCAATTGTTCGTGGTGCCATCAAGCGCCATGATGCGCTGGTATCTGGCATCCGTAGGCGTTCCGTGCCCGATCAAGCTTTGAATGAGGATTCCCACTCGCAACCCCGATCCGCGCAAAGGCGTTCGCATCTCCAAAAACAAATCGCGGAGGTGTTTGGCCTTGGCCATCGTCGGCTCGGCTTCCTCCGGGCTCAACGGCATCATGAAGGCAACATCGGTCACGCCACAGTCCTTGTGGAGCCGCAGCAGGTCCTCCGCAATCTCTGTTTTGTGATTCCCCAGCAGCGGGGCAATATCGATGATCCTGAACGGCGCGCTGCCGGCGTGGCCGACTGCCGGTCCTTGGGTGGTGTCCGCCGCGTTGACGAACGACATCAACAGCATCACTGCACCTGGCAACATTACGCATTGCTTCATCTGCTTTTCCTTCTGTTGTTGTCTCTGTCGGGTGGAATCAGACATCCTGATGGACGTTGCCCATTTGACCCATAGCCCACGACCATCGAGGGCCATTGCCAATGGCAACCTTGCTGTGCTTGGTGACGAGAAAACAGCGGGCGCAGATTACGGCTGAGGGTCGTAGGGTATCAATCGGAAAGTGGAGCCGATTGGGCTGCAACTGATGATGGGCGTCGTGCCGGAGAATATGGAGTTCAATCCGATGTGGGGTTGATCTGGCTCCATTATATGAACCGGTGTGCAAGAGAATTTCTGCATTGATTCGACGGAGCAACGGCGTAGTCTTTCAGACATTCGTTATCAAAAAGGCTGCGACAAGTTCGCCATTACCTGCGTCTGCCACAATCGAACTTCCAGCAGCTGCCACTGTGGGAAAACGGAATCATGGAAAATACATCTGAGGTTAAACGATTGCGGTCGTTGGATGCATTGCGAGGGTTTGACATGTTCTGGATCATCGGCGGTGGAAAGATATTTGCCGCCCTGGCCGTCCTTACCGGTTGGTCTGTTTTGCAATGGTGGGAATCCCAATTGCATCATGTGGCTTGGAATGGGTTCCATTTCGAAGACATGATATTCCCACTCTTTCTGTTCATAGCGGGCATATCTTTCCCATTCTCCATGGCCAAGCGATACCACGGCCCGGAGAACAGGGGAGACCTGTATGCGCATGTCATCAAACGCGGACTGGTCCTGGTGCTTTTGGGAATTTTCTACAACAACGGCATTCGCTTCGATTTCGCCACGATGCGATACGGAAGCGTCTTGGGGCACATCGGTCTGGCTTGGATGTTCGCCGCGTTGATCTTCATGAACAGCGGATTAAAATCCCGAATCGCCTGGTTCTGGGGAATTCTGATCGGCTATTGGGCGCTGTTGTTTTTCTTCCCCGCGCACGATCTGGGGGCCACCGATCCCTATTCGATGGATGGAAGTCTGGTGGGCCGCATTGACAGGTTGTTCATGCCGGGCCGGTTGTATAAGAAGATTCACGATCCTGAGGGACTCCTGAGCGTGCTGCCCGCCATCTCAACTGCATTGTTGGGCATGCTTACCGGCCAATTCATCATGTCGCGTTGTCTGGACAATAAACCGCTCAACAAGGTGCTCTCCATGATGGCGGCGTCTGTTGGACTGATAGGGCTTGGCTTGTTGTGGGACCTTGTTTTTCCCATCAACAAGAACCTATGGACGAGTTCTTTTGTTTGCTATGTAGGCGGCCTGAGCCTCCTCTTGTTCACCCTGTTCTACCTGGTCATTGATATTTGGAACTTCAAAGGATGGAGCACTTTCTTTGTGGTCATTGGGATGAACTCCATCACCATCTATCTGGCGCCGAAACTGATGGATTTTCAGCGTCCGACGGATACCCTCTTTGGCGGTTTGATTAAACTGTTCCCCAGGCACTGGACGGGTGTTTTGGATGCGACTGCGTATATGGCAGTCGTTTGGGTGTTCCTGTATGTCCTCTACAGGAAAAAGATATTCCTGAAGGTGTAGCAAACGCAACTTTTGGGTCGGAGTGATTCCTGGTGGTGATTCTGTCAAGGACCAGGAACCGGCCCCGACGACGGTTACTCCGGCGCTGCTTGCAGCCGTTTGGCCAGGAAATCCCAGATGTCTTTGTATTTTTCCGACGGGTGGCCGAGATATTTTTGATAACAAGTCACCCCGAACTGTTCGACGTATTTTTTCAGACCGATGCCCCAGAGCGGGGAATGGGTTTGGTAATTTGCCAGGGTGATTTTGGGATCGTCGGGTTTGGTCAGCCCCCACTCATTTTCGATGAACATCGGTGGCGTATCCTTCGTCACGAAATATTCCGGAGACCATTTCGAGATCACGGGAAACAGTTCATCATGTCTTTTCAACGTATCCGCCACGGTGCCTCCCCAGGCCGGCGCTCCCCACTCCACGCCGGGATTCCATTCCATCAGGCGTTTGGGATCAATACTGCCCGGCCCGCGCATAAAACCGATCGCCTTGGTCTTGACCGATTCACGCTCGACAGGGTCCGCCGATGTGGCGTTGGCTTTGCCCGCAGTGAGAGCGGCATAAAACGATGGAATGGTGGCTTGCGATCCGCCAAAGGTGCCGATGCGGTTCGGGTCCATCTTCCATTCCTTGGCGTGGAGTTGGATGAACTTGAGCGCGCGGCGGGCGTCGCTCAAAACGTAGGAAACCGGCGGGCTGGCTTTCTCGCTTACCGCGAGGTTCATGCCGCGGGTTTGCACCGCCACCATGGCGATTTGCTTCGGGAAGAAAACGTCGAAGCCGTGACCGGGCACGCTTTTTTTAGAAACCCAAATCGCTCCATAGCACACCACCACCCCGAATGGGCCGTCGCCCGACGGGAGGTAAACATCCAGTAGCTGATTGGTGTGCGGGCCATAGGAAACATTGGCAAAACTCGGCGGATGATCGGCGGCGAATGCGGATGGAATTCCATCCAGCATATAGACGAGGCTGAACGCCACCAAGAAACGGAGTTTGGTAATCATGGGAGGGCAAAACCTAACACGCTTTTTGGCTGTAGCCGATAAATTATCGCGGCTTCGACTCGTGGCGCGGGTCTTTGGGAACCGGCGGAGTCAACTCCTGGTTCTCGGCAGACTTCTTGTGGCTCGCGGAAGGCGGGAGCGGAGGAGACGGAGTGAGTATGCGGAGTGGTGTTTGAAGTCTGAAAACGGAGTCAGACCCGGCACCTCATAATCTCGGTCCCGCCTGTTTTAACGTGACGGTCGTAACAGACGATTCAATTCGTTGAGCAAGCGATCTAATTTTTCCTGATCGATGGGTGTTTTGTAAAGCTCGTGCAGAATAGCTCTAAGCTGCCGGAGTCTTCGGCTCGAAATGCACTTGAGCGTGACAGAGGGCATCCAAGGCCGCTCAGGGGGTTGCGATCTACCTGTCCTTTTCCATATTGCCGTGCAAATGCATTGCATGGTATTTGATTCCGGCGATGAATGGTGGCGTGGAACCTCGGGGATGCTCAAACAACCTCGTGGCATGCAATATGCGTAAAGCGGGTGCATGAATAAAAATCCGATGAAGGAGGACAACACGGCGGACAAGAATCCTGGTGGCACGGTCTGGCGTGCGATCAGCAGGGGATGGGTTTCCATTCTTCTGGTTTCTGTCTCAATGGGCATTTCCGGAGCTGCTTTTGCCGAGACGCAGAAGAGCCAGGCTTCGGATGATGGCGAGAAATCCAGCGGTGATTCCGGCGGGTCGGGCAAGGTTTCGGCCTACCAATCGGACGCGCGGCCTTTCGGCCTCGATATCGCCGGCAAGGTCATGTCTGCTGGCTCCGATGCGGCCTCTGCGGATTTCCAGAAGAACATGCTTCCAGCCGTAACGCAGTTTCTCAACAAGAACCTGCCGGAGAGCGTCAACAACACGAAGAGTCCCGTGGCGTTTTCGGTGGATCCGTCCAAGTTGACGATGCAGACCGAGTCGCAAGTGAGGGTCTATTTCGTCGGCGAGGGCGCCGGCTACCGCAACACGCTGGGTTTCAACACCGAGGGAGAAGGCGTCAAGTCGGGCGACCCAAAGCTCATTTTCCCTGACGTTTCCAGCTCTGCAGCGGGCAAGCCTTCGACATCCGAGCCGCTGAGTGCGGGCGATTTCGTCAACCTCGGCACGTTCGCGAAGGGTACCAAGCTGGACTTCTTCCTGATCGCCAACGGTGCCGGCGGTTGGAAGGACTACGTTTACTCAGCGGACAGTTCGAGCAATCCCGATCACATCAACCATGTGGCGTCGTTCACGCCGCAGGTTTTCGCGTCCTCGCAAAAGAACAGCCCCTACTTGTTCATCGCATTCGAGGATCTCTTGGGCGGCGGCGATCGCGACTATAACGATGTCGTGTTCGCGATGGATGTTGGCGCCGCCACGGTGCGGTCACTCGTCGCCACGCCCGAGCCGGCAATGTTTGGGTTGCTCGGATCGTTCGTGCTGATGGCTATGGGCGCCAAGCGGCGCATGGACCGTCAAAATCCCGCGACAACGCCATTTGCTGCCTAAAATCCGGATCCCGAGACGCGAAAGGAACAGGCGAACAAGAAACTGATCATCGGAGGAGCAGCGGTGCTCGCGATTGCGGGCACCGCTGTTTGTTTTGGCGTCAGGCTTTGGCGCGAGCGCGTCGTGCTGCGGCAGGAGCAGCACGCATTTGACCAGGCCGGTCTGGTGCTGGGCGCCGGCAAGCCAGCCGAAACATTGGCGTTGATCCAGGCGTTTGCCAAGCCGGAGTCCAAGCTGGCGTGGAAGGGGTTGGAGATGGACGCGCTCGTGGCCTTGGGACATCTGCCGCGGTTGTGCCTGATCTACGAACGCACACCCGAGCGCGTCCTGGCCAACGAAGACGCCTCGTTGTTGGTGGCGCGCGCCTACTTGCACAGCCGCCATGTCGAGGAGTTTACCCGGTTTCGGGATGCATGGCGCGGCCGTGAAAAAAACAGGGAATCGTGGCTGGCGGTGGATTCCGACGCCCTCCTCATCGCTGGCAAGCCGCGGGAGGCCGAGAAGCTGTTGCGTTCGCAAACGTCGCCGGGCGCGGCGGACGCCACGCGGTTGGTGAGGCTTGCGTTGATCGTTGCGCGTCAGAACACCGGCGAGTCATGGGCTTTGCTCAATCAGGCTGCCGCGCTGGCGCCGAGAGATCCCGACATCCGGTCGTTCCGTGCACAAATTCTGGAGGCTGTGGGTCGCAATTTGGCGGCGCGCGTCGAATACGTCGCCGCCCTGGTCGCCAAACCCCAGAACCCGCTGCTGCGCGATCAACTGGCGGAATTCTACCGGCGCCAGGGAAACTATGATTTCGCGCTGCAGACCTGGGCGGAAAACCTGGGGCCGAGTTCATTGGATTTCATGTGGGTTAAGGCCGGTTTTTGGAGCAAAGTGATCCAGCCGCGCAAGCTGGACGCCACGAACATTCCCGCGGGTGACCTGCAGCCGTTGGCACAATGGATGGTGGCGCTCGGCCCCGAGCAATTCTGGAACGAAGAAGCCTTCCGGCAAATGCCCCAGGCGCGGCGCTACACGACTGAGCGGCAGGAGTTGTTCTGGCTTCGGTTGCTCGACCATTTGAATAACCGGCGCGAGAAGGACGCGATGGAACTTCTGAAATTCGGCCAGTTTCGGGGTCGCACTTGGGAGCCGGACCTTGAAGTGGCCTTGTTGCGCATCCTGAACTACCGGCTCAACAAATCGCTCAACATGCTCGATGTCGTTTTTGAGAGCGCGAGACCCACCGGAGAGTCGCACCAGTTTTTTGTCGCCTTGGAGGAGGCGGCCCGGCTGGAGCGTGTGGAACACAAGCTGGCGTTGAGCGCGGAGATGATGGCGTTGTTGCGCGGGCCGGACGCTTTTGTCGCCGCGTTACTGGCGGCGGGATGGCGCGAGGCGGCTTTGTGCCTCCATGCGGCGGATGACGCGCCGTCGAACCACCCGGATTGGCTGGCTTATGGCATCGGACAGGCCATGCGCGGCAATCGAGGCACCGGTGAGGCGCTTGCGTTTCTGGCGCGGCAGCGGTCCTCGCCGCCGGTCGGGCTCCTGACGGCTGAGATCCTGATCGGCGACGGCAAGCGACAGGAGGGCATGGACCGACTCCGTCCGCTGGCGGCGCAGGATTCCGGCGTTGGTTTTCGCGCCAGCTATATCCTGGCGCTTGCCGGCGTGGAGTTGCACAAATATGACGAGGCGCGGCAGTGGGTGGCGCGGCAGCCGTTGCTGGCAAGGAGTGTTAGCGGCAAGGAATTGCTCGCTCGCATCGCGTTGCTGGAAAAAAATGCCGACGAGGCCGGCCGTCTCTATCGCGGCATCGCCGCCGAATCGGTCGAAGCGAAGGCGTTCCTGGCTCGGAACGCGTTTGCGAAGAAACAGTGGGGCGAAGCTCGCCGCTACACGATGGAGCTTGTCGGCATGATGCCGGATGAATTGCAGCTCCGGCAGAACTTGTTAACGATTGACAAAGCGGAGGCCGGGCAATGACGGACCGCACCACAGTTTCGGCCCGGGGTTGTCCGTCACGGCGTGTTGTTTGGATCGCGGCGGCCGGTTGTGTGTCCACGGGCCTGCAGCTTCACTATTGCTGATGAAAAAAGAAGATTGGATATGGCTGGGTGTGCTGGGCGCGATGGCCGTGTTCATCTGGCATCGGGACTTGGCGTGGCTTGGCATGGCGGACGAGGTGCTCCCGATCGTCGCTGCGTTGCCGTTGTTTGCGTGGTTGGGCGCGCCATGGCGGTTGCGGGACGACCGGTTCGCTCTTCATACCGGCAGCCTGGCTGTCGCCGGTGTCAGTTTTGTGTCGGGACTGGCTCTGAACCTGACGTTGCTGTTGGCCGTGACGTGGACGGCGTCACTCTGGAGTTGGATCCGGGGCCGTGTCTGCACCGAGGGGGACGCCTTGGTGAGGCTGCGTCGGCTGCTGCCGTTGCCGTTGCTGGCTTTTCCGTGGATCACGTTGGATGGCGGGCCGGTGGGGTGGTGGTTTCGCCTGTCGGCGGCGTGGGCCGTGCAACACATGTTCGCTGGGATTGGGCTCGCCGTGACCCGCGAAGGAACCCATCTGATTGTGGAGTCGCAACCGGTATCGGTGGATGCCTCCTGCGCGGGCCTGAAGGTGTTGCAGTGCATGTTGATCGCAGGGACGATGCTTGCGTTCATCCAATTGGGCCGTCGGCGGCAATACTGGTGGACGCTGCCGGTTTTGCCGTTGCTCGCATGGACGGCTAACACAGTTCGTGTCACGACGCTGACGGTGGCCGCGTTGAGTTTCGGGCCTGAATTTGCACAGGGCTGGTTTCACGCCTGGGGTGGCTGGCTGGTGTTGGTGTTGATGTTTGTGTTCTGTTGGGTCTGTTTTTCCATTTACGATTGGGTCAAGGGGCCGGCTTCCATATCTGCATGAACAGCTTTCGCCGGTTTTTCAGAGTGGAATGGGCGGTCATCGTGTTTTGCGCATGGGCGGCGCGGGAGTTGGTGAACGCGTGGCGGCATTCGCCGTTTGACCGTTTGGGGTGGCTTGCGTTCGCGATATGGCTGGTGCCGGTGGTGGTCCATGAATCCCGTCGCAACGTGCTGAAGGACGGCATCGCATGTTCCTGTACCGGCCTTGTGATGGCGACATTGGGGTTGATGGCCCAGCTGAATGCGGCGACCTATTTGGGCCTGGCAGTTGCGGTGGCGGGACTGTTGCCGTGGAATCGCTGGACCGTGTCATGGCTGGTCTTCTCACTGGCGTGGATGCCTTTGACCGGGTGGCTGTGCGCCAATTTTGGCGGGAGCGTGACTGTGGCTTTGCGATTGGCCGGTGCGGCGCTGGCAGTTGTGATGGGTATGAGCGCCGTCAGACGAAAGAACGAGGGAACCGCTGCATGAAGTCTTGGGCAAGAAACATATTGTGGGCCGCGCTGGGCGTGGCGGTGTTGATGAGTCTGCTTTGGGAACTGGTGCCGTTGCCGGACGCGGGCGACAGGCTCGATGCCTTGCCGATGCAGGGATTGAACTTCGCAGGCCGCGCCGTGCCGTTGTCGCCGATCGAGGAGTTGACTTACCAGCCGGCGCGCGTGCTGAAGCGCATTTATCGCGTGGGACGGCAGCATGTCGAATTGTTGGTGCTGGATGGTTCTCGTAACCGCCACGCGGTGCACGATCCTCTCTATTGTTTTCGCGGGGCGGGCTGGCGCGTAAGCGGCACGCGCTATCTGGCGTTGCCCGGCGGTCATGCTCAGTTGGTACAGTTAGCCAACGGAGGCGATGCAGCCGAGGTCCTGTGCTGGATTACAGATGGCACCGTTCGCCACCTCTCGGCGCCGCGTTATTGGCTGCAAACCACGCTGCGGCGCCTGACATTCGGCCGTTCGGGACCGGAGCCGGTGCTGGTGGTCATGCAGCCGTTAAGGGGCGAAGCTGTGGTTTGGGAGAGAGTGCTCCAGGATTTCCCCGCCTTGCTCGAACTCTAGGCGCGGTTGTTGATGGCGTGACCTGGCGTCGGCAGGCCATGGTTCTCGCGCCCCGCTCCATAAGGTGTGTCGGGCGCATAACATTTCGGAAGTGGGTTTCCATCGTTGGAAGCGAACTGCTGAAAGCGGAGGGCAGGGGAGAAACCCGGATGGAAACCGGCGCGCGGCCCAATTCGCGGCATCTGGCCGCAGCAGATCGTTCGATCTTTGCTCGCGTTTTACTGGATGGGGTGCTTATTCTTTCGTCATGACGCGTTGCCGACGACGTGCGATCAAACCGGGATTCTTGCTGGGCATCACCGTCTGTTTTGTGTTGGCGCTGCCAGGGCGAACGGTGGCGGCGACTGAGCAGGAGATGATCGAGCAGGACTGGCGCAAGCAGGACGGGATCGCGACACAGCGGTATCCGATCAGTTACGCAGAAGCGATTCCACGCTTGTTCGAGCGGGGCGACGCGTTGCTGCGCGACCTGCAATCGGCGCAAGCGGCGCTGGGCGCGTTGCCGCGGCGTTGGGAGGATTTGAGACAGGAATGGCAAAGGTGGATCGCGTCCTCCGGAAACGATCACGAAGTCGGATCTCAACAACATTCGCGTTCGGAGAACGCGGTCCACCATGAGGAACGCGCGGAGCAGTTTTGGCGGCGGGTGCATGAGTTGCGGCGGCAAATGGTTTTCAACAATCCGCTGGCGCAGACGGGGCCAATGCTGTTTGTGAAGCAGGTGCCGAGCATGTTCAGCCACCAGCTCACGCAATACTACGGCAGTTGCGCGCGACCGGGCGGCGGGGTGTTTGTGCTGGAGGAGCCGGGGCGGACAATGCGCTGCCGGCAGCTCGCGGCGGGCGCGTTGCCGCCGGGCAGTTTCCAACTTCCGGAGGTTTCCTACGACGGCGAACGGGTGATGTTCGCCTACTGCAACGCGCCGACACCGCCGCCGAATCGCGAGGCGTGTCTCGACCGTCATTATCATCTCTACGAAATGGCCGCGAACGGCTCAGGGCTGCGGCAGCTTACGGACGGGGCGTTTGACGATTTCGCGGCGCGGTATCTGCCCGACGGCCGCATCATCTTTACCTCGACACGGCGCGGCGGGTTTCACCGTTGCGGTCGCGGGCCGTGTGACACCTACACGCTGGCGGTGGCCAACAGCGACGGCTCCGATCCGCATCCGATTTCGTTTCACGAAACTCATGAGTGGGACCCGTCGGTGCTCCACGACGGGCGCGTCATCTACACGCGGTGGGATTACGTGGATCGGAACGCGGTGCACTACCAGCAACTCTGGACGGTGCGGTCAGACGGCACGGACGTGCGGGCGTTCTACGGTAACCACACGCTGAATCCCGTCGGCGTCTGGGAGGCGCGGGCGGTGCCGGGATCGAGCCGGGTGATGGCGACGGCGGCGGCGCACCACGCGATGACGGCGGGTTCGATCATCCTGCTCGACGTGACGCGCGGCGTAGACGGCCTTGAACCGATCACGCGGCTGACACCGGACGCGCTGTTCCCGGAGAGCGAAGAGCCGGTGTCCCACGGCCTGGCAAAACCGGCGTTCTGGCGCGCGACGGCGGGCGTGTCGAAGCCGCCGGTCGTTCCGCCCGAGCAGCAGCGATGGCCGGGGCACTGTTACCGCTCGCCGTGGCCGCTGTCGGAGAAATACTTCCTCGCCGCTTACAGCTTTGACGCGCTTATCGGCGAACCGAGCGCGAACCCGCCGAACATGTTTGGTCTCTACTGGGTGGACGTCTTCGGCAACAAGGAACTGCTCTACCGCGACCCGGACATTGCCAGCCTGTGGCCGATGTCGTTGCGCGCGCGCCCGAAGCCGCCGGCATTGCCGTTGCTCGCGGAGGCCGATCCGAAGAAGAAGTCAGAAACATCAACCCTTAATCGTGCATCGTCTCTTGTTCATCACCCGTCGCCCGACGGCATTTTCTTCATCGAAAACGTTTACAACGCATGGCCGCCGTTGCCGGATGCCCGCATCACGCACCTTCGCGTTATTCAGGTGTTGCCCAAGACGACCCCACACATCAACACGCCGACGGTCGGCCTGGCAAACGCGTCGCCCGGCAAGCAGGTGCTCGGCACCGTGCCGGTCGAGGCGGATGGCTCGGCGTATTTCCGCGCGCCGGCGAAGATTGCGCTGGCGTTTCAAGCGCTGGATGAGCGCGGACAGGCGGTGCAGACGATGCGGAGCATCACCTATCTCCAACCGGGCGAGAGCGTCTCGTGTGTCGGTTGCCACGAGCAACGCGCCAGCACGCCGTCGTCGCATCGGACGGCCATCGCGCAGTCACGGGTGCCGTCAGTCATTGCACCCGGTCCAGATGGCTCCAAGCCGCTCAGTTATCCGATTCTCGTGCAGCCAGTGCTGGATAAACATTGCGTTTCGTGCCACAGCGGTGCGAAACCCGCCGGCAAGGTCGCGCTCACCGGCGAAGCTCAGGGCCGTTACACCGTTTCTTACAACGCGCTGGCCGGGCGCGTGTCGTTTTCGGCGTGGGGCGGCAAACCGGGCGACTTCCGCGTCGTCAACAGCGAGCCGCTGTCGCAGCCGGGCTTCTTCGGGGCGCGCGGCAGCATGGTGATGAAGATGCTCCTGCATGGCCATCACGACGTGACGTTATCGCGTGGTGACATCGAGCGGTTGGTGACGTGGATGGACGCGAACGCGCTGTTCTACGGGACGTTTGATGTGGACGACCAGGCGCGCCAGCAACGCGGCGAGCGGATTGAGGGGCCGAAGTTGGAGTAGGGGATGCGGCGCTGGCGGACAGGCAGACCGAGTGCTTGGGCGGCGGTGCGCTACTTTTTATCCTTCTTCGCGCTGCGGATCAGTTTCTCGTAGTCGTCCGGCGAACCGTAGCCGGTGCGCGCGGCCAATTGCTCGCCATCGGGGCTGGCCACGACGACGAACGGCAGCATGGTGCCCTTGACCTTGAACTTTTCGCGGAACTGCTGATTGACTTTGCGGTCGTCGCAGTTGAGGTCCACGTAAACAAAGGCGGTCTTGAACAGCCGCAGCGAGCCGTCGCGGATGTAGCCGCGCAACGCCTGGCAGTTTTCGCACGCCTCGCGGCCAAACTGGATGAAGAGCAGTTTCTTTTCCTTCTTCGCCTGTTCCAACGCTTGGTTCAGGTCGGTGAGCGCCTCCGGTCCTTTGGCAAACGACACCGTCGGGACGAGCCAGAGCGCCGCGATCAATCCTGCCATCAGTCTGTTCATGATCGTTTCTCCTTTTGCAGATGGATTCTTTTGTCTTAATCCGAATACCCGTCCGGATGTGCCTTGTGCCACGTCCACGCGCTGGCGACGATGTCGTGGAGTTTCGTGAACTTCGGCTTCCAACCAAGCTCGGCGGAAATTTTTTTCGACGACGCGACGAGTTTGGGAGGATCGCCGGGCCGGCGCGGGCGCTCCGCCGCCGGGATCGGATGACCCGTGACCTTGCGGCAGGCTTCGATCACCTGCCGCACGGTGTAGCCGTCGCCGCTGCCGAGGTTGAAGCTGACGCTCTGGTGGCATTGCAACGCCAGCATGTGGGCGTTGGCCAGATCCACGATGTGGATGTAGTCGCGCACACAGGTGCCGTCGGGCGTCAGATAATCGGTGCCGTAGATTTCCACCTGCTCCTTTTTGCCGAGCGCCACGGCGAGGACATTCGGGATGAGATGGGTCTCGCGCCGGTGATGCTCGCCATAATTTCCGGACGCGCCGGCGGCATTGAAGTAGCGAAGATTAACGTGCTGGATGCCGTGGATTTGCTCATACCATTTCAACATGGCTTCGAACATCGCCTTGCTCTGTCCATAAGGCGACAGCGGCTTCACCGGCAAGTCCTCCGTCATGGGCACGCGGTCGGGCGTGCCGAAGATCGCGCAGGTGCTGCTGAAGACGATCCGCCGCACGCCGGCCTCGACCATTGCGTCGAGCAGGTTGATGCCGTTGGCGACGTTATTGCGGAAATATTTCGAGGGATTGACCATGCTCTCCGGCACCAGCGACGCCGCGGCGAAGTGCATCACCGCGTCCGGCGCCGCCTGCTTTAGCGCGTGGCTGATCTGGCCAAGGTCGGCGAGATCGCCCTGGACGAACGCCGCGCGCGGATCCACGGCGCTGCGGTGGCCTTCCGAGAGATTGTCGAACACCGTGATCTGGTGTCCCGCGTTGAGCATTTCCTCCACGCAAATGCTGCCGATGTATCCGGCGCCTCCATTTACAAAGATGTGCATGGCGCGGAGTATAGGAGTGCAACCGGGATTGTCAAACGCAGCCGTGGCAGGGAAGGAGGTGGTTTTGAAGACAGGATGCAACGCAGGTGTCAGAGCATGCTCGCAGACCTTGTTGCCGTAAACGCCCTTCCCGCGAGCACAGTCGGTTTCTACCGCTGAGCGCTACCGGTATGTCACCCGCCGCAACCAGCCGGCGTCCAGACCGGAGGCGGTAGCGCCGTTCTTGGAGTAGGTCCACGTCAAACGGTACGTGCCGGCGGGAATGTTGAACGTCAGCGTCTGCCAGCCCGCCTCGCCGGAAATCCGTCCCGGTTGCTCCACCCCGTCTATTGAGAACGTCAGGTAATCCCCGTTTAACTCCGAGGATACCATCCAGTCGAAGCTCAATGTGCCCGGCCCCGTCACCGTCGTCTCCACCCACGACACGTTCAGATTGCCGATGCTTCCGCTCCACGCCGCCTGGCTGCCGTCCTCCGCAATCGTCGCTGTCCACGGCGCGTCTCCGTCCGTGCTCCACGTCAGGTTGGTCGCGCCCAACGCCTGCCCCAGCGTCATCGTTGCCAACGCGGAGGTTGTCAGGCTGTCGGACACGGTGGACGGGGCTGAACCGGCAGTGAGGCTTGCGCTGTGCAGCAGGTTGTTCTTCACCTGCTGTAAGTCCACTGCGTTGATGGTGCCGCTGCAATTGACATCGCAGAGGAAATTCGCCGGGGTCAACGTCGCCAGCAGGTTGTTCTTCACCTGTTGCATGTCCACGGCATTGACCGTGCCGTTCTGGTTGACATCGCCATAGAGGGAGCGAACGAGCACCACGTTGGTGCCCGACAGCGGGTTGCCCGCCAGGTCCGTCAGCCCGTTCATTACCACCGTCACCATCGTCTGGTCCAGCACGTTGGTCAGGTTCAACGTCAGGTTGCTGTTCACCAGGCTCGCGCTCACAAACGTCGCGTTGGTCAGAGTAAACTCCGTGGCGTCCAGCGTCCCATCGGCTGCCGTCGTGGCCTTGTTGAACGTGAACACCAACTGCGCCGGCCCGCCGATCCGCGGCTCCACTGTGGCGCTGGGCGTACCGTTCAGGTTCAAATTCAAGTCGAACGTCCCCGCACTTCCCTGTGTCTTGCACGAGACCGCCGCCAGCAGCAGCGGGGTCAACTGATAGGTGCCGCCAGTGGCCGTGATCGCACCCACGCTGATCTGCACAATTTGATTGCTGGGGGTGATCCAGCCCGTGAGGTTGGTGTAGCTGACCGTGTGGCTGCCCGCCACCAGCCCGGCCACGGTCTCGTTGTTGGTGTGCCAGTTGCCACCGGCGTCCACCTGCCACATCGCCCCCGCGTCAATAGCCGCCTGCGGAGCGAGTGTTACCTGCAACGAGCCGTTGGTGGTCTGATCGGCTTCGATCACGCCTGTGCCGTAGAGCGCGCTGATGTTCCAATACAGCGTTGGCGATATCGTAGGCAGATTGATCTGACTGAACGTGCCGTTGGCGTTGCCGAAAGCGAAGAGGTTGAAGTGGTCGCCCAGTTGCGGCGTGTAGCCGTTGAGTAGCGCGACGGTGAGCGTGCCGCCGAAAGTGAGTGCGCCGGTCAGGTCGAACTGGTCGTAGAGGCCGACGCTGGTGCCGCCCAGTTCCATTGTCATCGCCCCGCCGCCGAGTATTGTCAGGTTTCCGGTGTCAGTGATGACACCGAGGCCGTTGCCAGGAGCGATGAGGCCGGCGTTGGTGATGGAGCCGGTGATGGCACCGGTGCCGGTGAGAATGGCGTTGGTGTTGATAAAAAGGTCGTTGGCAAACGAGTGCGTGCCGCCGAACAGATCGAGCGTGGCCGCGTTGGTGCCGTAGCCGACTTGAAAGATGGAGCCATTGTTGACCGTGCTGCCGCCGCTGTTGAGCGTGCCGCCGTTGAAGTTGACCGCGCTGTTGGGACCGTTGTTGGCGATGAGTTGGTTTACAGTTACCGTGCCGCTGTTGAGGTTGAGCGCGCCGCCGCTGATGTCCAGCGCCCCGCCTCCTGTAGCGTTGGTGGCGTTGAGGAAGCCGCCGGAGACGGTGGCGACGTTGCCGGTAGCCCCCCCGTGACCGATAATAATATTCGTGGCGGTCACGGCGCCGCCGCTGGCAATCGTCAGACGGTTGCCATAGCCGATCGCCGTGTCGCCAACCGTGAGAAAGCGGTCCATAATAACCTGACCGCCGTTGTTGACCGTCAGTTCATTGAATGGACCGTCGGCACCGACATAGACATAGTGGCTGTTGGTCCAAAGAGAACCTGCTCCTGTCACAAGAACAGAGTTGTTGCTAAAACCGTAGCTGCCGCCTATCAATCCCGAAATGTCACTCACCAGACCACCGTTGGCGATCGTCAGGCTGTTGTTGTTTCCCCAATCACCCACCCACACATTGTTGCCGCTGATGTTCCAAACCGAACCCGTGCCGGTAACCCAAACGGAGTTGTTGTCGCTATACTGGCCAATTTCGCCAGCGTCGCCGGTTTCCCACACTTGGCCGCCGTTGGCAATGGTCAGTCTATTGCTGTTGCCGTCGTAGCCCACGATAACATGGTTGTTACTCCAAACTGAGCCTGCGCCAGTCACGAGAACGGAATTGTTGGACGCCGTGCTTTTGTAGCCGATCTCCAAACCCACCGGATTGAATACGGGACCGCTATTGGCGATACTGATTATCTGACCGCCATGGGCGATGGTGAGGCTGTTTCCAATACCATTATAGCCGACGTAGACATCACCGTTGTTGCTCCAGACCGAGCCGGGATCGGTCACGAGAACAGAATTGTTGGCGGCTCTGTTGGTGTAGCCGACATAGCTGTCATTGGTGCCGACCACCTGACCGCCGCTGGCAATGGTCAAGCTGTTGCTGGAGCCGCTGTATCCAACATACACGCTGCCTTTATTGCTCCAGACCGAGCCGGCACCGGTCACGAGGACGGAGTTGTTGCCAGCTGTGCCGTCATAACCGATATAAGCGCTGCCGTTGATGACACGGCCCGCCTCGCCTATGCTCAATTGGTTGAAAGAACCCGTGCTGCCAATGGAAAGAGATGCGCTGTTGCTCCAAACCGAGCCGGCGCCTGTCACCAACGCATAGTTGTTGCTGGAGGCGGCCGAATTGCCGATGATGCCACTGCCGGATTTCAGGACGCCCGCGTTGGTGACGATCAGTACGCTGTATGGTCCGTTGGTGCCGACCATGTAGGCGCCGCCATAGTTTGTGGTGACACCGCTGATGATGTTGGTCACCGGAGGAAGCGTGGGGTTGATGGTGAGGCTGAAGTTTGATGTGGAGGACTGGCCGTCGTTGCCGGCCACCTGCACGGTGAAGCTGGCGTTTGTCGCCACGGAGGGCGAGCCGCCGATCACTCCCGCGCCGCTCAAACTCAAGCCCGCCGGAAGACTGCCGGAGAAGAGAGACCAGGCATAGGGTGTCATACCGCCGCTCGCGGCCAGTGCGACGTTGTAAGACACACCCACCGTGCCCGACGGCAACCGGTTGGTGGTCGTAACAATCGGTGGACCGACCGCCAAGGTCATCATGCGGCTCTGACTCGCGCCGGTGACGGTGTTCGAAAACGTCACCGTGTCGCTGTAGTTGCCATGGGCCAGCGCGGTCGCGCCGCCGTTGATGGACCAAGTCACCGTCGTGTAATCGCCCGCAGCCAGTGTTCCGCTGGTTGCAGAGAGACTCGTCCATGTCTGCGTAGAACTGGCCGTCCAAGTCAGGGATGTGGCGCCGCTGTTGGTCAGCGCATAGACGGCCGAGTTCGGCGTGAACGGTCCACCGACCGGTCCGCTGGCCGCAAACGTGGGAGACGACGCCTGCAAAGGATCCGGTGGACCGGCGAGCGCATAGATCAGATTGGTGCCGGTGGGCGTGCCCCAGCCGGTGCAGAGGTCGTATCCGGTGACGGCGGCGAACTTGGTGGGACTGCTGCTGCTGTAATTGTTGCCTGTCGTGGTGTCATTGAAGGTGGAAGTATAACTCGCGCCTTTGCCGATCGTGTAAATAGCCGGATTGATGAAGCCAACAGTGGGCCGGTTGTTTGCCGCCGCCTCTTGATTGACCAAGGCCATGAAGCCCGCCCACAACGGTGCCGCGCAACTGGTGCCGCCTTCGTTGTGATTGAAGCCGTCGGCACGAACATAGACATTGTCCGCTGTGAGAGCCACGTCCGGCACGTTGCGCATGGTTGTGGAACCCTGATTGGCGGTCATACTGATTCCTTGTTGATAGGTAGGGATTGCGTATTGGGTGCTGATGCCGCCGCCGCTGCCGATGTAGCTGCCGTTGTGAAACCCCCAGTTCCACACTGTCTCAGAAAAATACGCGCCCCCATCGGTTGTGGTCAAAGTCGTCCCGCCAACTTGGGTGATCGAGGGCGAATCGCCGGGAAACGGAATCAATCCGGTATAGGCATCGGCGTCGCCCGACGCCGCGAAAAACGACTGGCCCTGGGCCGCCATTTGCTGAAAAATCCCCTCGGCCACCGGGTCGGCTGCCCCGATGGGGTTATACCACGAACAGCTGAGTTGCTTGGCCAGATTGTCATTGGCCATCCGATTGAGGATGTCGTGCCAGTTGCCGTTCGGCCCCGCCTCATAGACGATGATCTTGGACACGCCCGGCGCCATCGAGATCACCATCTCAATGTCCAACGAAACCTCGACTTCCCCACCGTTGCCGGTTGGGATGCCATTGAATCCGTCCAATAACACATTCATAAGCGTCACCGTCGGCAACCCCGCGAGCTTCTCGTAGTAAGTAATGTCGCTGACGGTGTAACCATCGAACTGCAACAGCCCGACCGTCTGTCCGGCGCCCGTCAGGGAAGCGCCCGGCACATACGCCGCCCGAAAATCGTTCCCCATGTAACCGCCACCCGGTCCCGATCCGGTGTTTATCGCCGCGTTGGCTTTGGCCGCAGCAGGCTGGCTCTTGAAACGCGGACGCGGCAGCGCGTAATTGTCGAGACCGCTGATGCGCAAGATCGGGACTGCCACGTCCAGTGACGGCTCGGTATCCGACGCGTAAAACGTACGTGTTTCCTTCGGATGCTGGTAGGTCCGCATCGTCACATGGAAAGCTTTCTCGATATCTGTGACGGCGCCCTCCACATCCAAGATCACGCGGTTGGGATGCGTGGTTGTCACCGCCAGCCCGCGGGTCTTCGCAAAATCCATGACCGCCTGATAATCCTTCTCGCTCGGACCAAACCGCTGCGCAAACTGCTCCGGGGTCAGGTAGTGACGGTAGTTGGGACTGGTCGGATCGTAGATATCCTTGAGCAGGCTCTTGAGCGCTTCTTGGTTTTGCAACGGCAGTCCGATGGCCAGATGCAAACGGTTCGTGGCCGCAAGCCGGTCCACGGGTTGCAACGCCGCCACGGCTGCCGGAACGTGCCCTCGTAATTGTTGTCTGTCCGCCGCCGGGGCCACGGCCACGGCCGCCAACCAGACGATGAGTAGAGGAACCGAGAGTAAGTAATTCCATCGCCGTCCGCTCCCACAGCCATGCGAGTTCTCGTCAGGTCTTTGATCCTTGTGGCGGTGTTTGCAAGAAACGGGTGCGCGTAGCGACCCGGTAAACCTTGGGGATGATAACAGTTCCAGCGCAGCAGACGTCGTTTGCTGCTCATGCTTCGCTTCTCGGTCGAAGCTCATGTCACTAATCTCCTTTTTTGGCCCGCTTTGGCAAAAAGGACCTCACAAAAACTCCTAATATGCAATATATGTCAATTATACTTTAGTATCAAGAATTATTAAAACCTGTTTTACAGTGCATGAAAAGTTCGAACCGCCGGCATTGCGGTTGCCACCGCCCGCTGTGCTTTTCGAGCGCCGTTCGAATTTCACGGTCGCGCCAAGGCGTCGTTACCCGGCAGACGCCCGGCGGTCGCAACCAGCTTCTTGCTGAGTTGGACTTCAATCTTCGACAGCGTGCCATTTTTCTGGTCGGACCCGTGCACTGTCATTAGAGTGTTTTGTCATGATGTGGTGGCAATGCTGTTTCACCGTTGTGGCCCTCGTGTTGGCTGTTGCCGCCGCCCCGGCGGCGGACCCTGCGACAAATCAGGGGGCTGCTTCCGCGGTCCGGCCCCCCGCGCTCCGCGTGCTTCGCGACGAGTATCCCCGGGCCTATTTCTTCCGCTCCAGCGAGGCCATGGCGGCCAATCCGCACACCTCCTATAAAATATGGGAGGCCTGCTTCGAACGGTTGATGGGAATCGAAGGCAAGTCACTGGACGAAGAGCTGCCGGGACGTTCGCAACGAAACGTTGAGTTCTTCACGCGGTTCAAACAGCGGCATCCCGATCAACTCGTCATGTTGCACTACAACGGCGACGCCCGCGACCCGCGCGACCACACCGGGCAGTTCTTCGCGGGCCACTGGTTGTATGGAGTAGGGGCGCGCATTACGGCCGACGTTCTCGCTCAGGACGGCGAGACCGAAATCAGTGTTGATCGGCCCGAACTGTTCCATATCGGCATCGGCCGCTACCGGACGTCGAACGACGATGTGGGACTGTGCGAGTTGACCGCTCAGGGCCGGCCTGACTGGGGCCGCGCAGAGCAGGTGGAGCTGTTGGCTGTGGACGTGAAACGCAAAGCGATCCGCGTCCGCCGGGCTTGCTTTGGGACGACCGCCCGGTCGTTTACCGCTGGGCGGGCCTATGCTGCGGTGCATGTCAGCGAAGGGCCCTGGGGTGGTGCGACGTCCCGCTTGCTGTGGCTATACAACTACGCCACATGCTGTCCGCGCGACGTCCAAGGACGGACTTGTGCCGATGTGCTCGCCAACGATTTGGCCGCGCACTTCGGCCCCGGCGGCGACCTGGCGGCTTTCGATGGCTTGGAGTTTGACGTTCTCTATAATCAGCCGGTGGCCGCGCGGCGGGTGGTCGATGCCGACGCCGATGGTCAGCCCGACGGCGGCTGGGTGGGCGGCCGCAACGCCTACGGCATCGGCGTGGTGGAATTCTGCCGCCAGTTGCGCTACAAGATGGGCCCGCAGAAGCTGATCCTGGCCGATGGCATGGAGCCTACCAATCAGCGGGCCTTTCACCTTCTCAATGGCATTGAGAGCGAAGGTTGGCCGATCCTCAACGATTGGGAACTGCGCGACTGGTCGGGCGGGCTCAACCGCCACTTTTTCTGGGCGAGCAACGCTTTTGCCCCCGTACTGAACTACATCAACCACAAATACTCGACGCCCGGCGACGCGCCGGGGCAACTGCAGCAACCCGACGTTCCACTCTCCATCCACCGCTTGGTGATGGCCGTGTCGACGTTTACCGATTCGGCCTTCTGCTACATCTACGCCCCGCCCAAGCAATCCGGCGAGTTGTTTGGCATCTGGGACGAGTTGCAAAAGGGGGGTGATCATCAACCCGGTTGGCTGGGACGTCCGCGGGGACCAGCCGTGCGGCTGGCCGAACGGGAGAGCGATACCTTGGGCGGATTGGGTGCGGCGGAACTGCGCAAGCGGTTGCACGGCCACGGCGTGACGTTTTCCCTGGATGGCGATCGGGTCCGCATTGCCGCCAGCGATCCACAAGCCCAGCGGATGCGATTCCGGCTCAGCGGCGTGCCGTGTCGCGGGCCGGACCTGCTGGTAATCGCGACGCTTCACGGCGCGACGATGCGCGGCTATCCTGGGGAAATGCCCCGATTGGCATGGATGGGCATCACGGGCCCGGGCGAACAACTCACCGAGGCCGAGCCGCCGGCCACAGGCATGGCCGTCCGCGGCAAAGAGGAAACCGAGTTAGCACCGGACAGCGGGGCGATGGTCCAGTGGTTCGCCCATGCGACGCTGGGCGACCAGCCACGCGGCGCCTACCTCGTGCATCCGCCGTATCGCGGCGGCGTGGGCTACACCTTCTGGCAACGTGACACCGACGTGCCCCCCGCAGCCCAGTTGACCTTCTTCACCGGCATGGGCCCGCGAAGCCCCGGGCGGAGCGACGGCGTGACGTTTCGCGTCCTGGTCGCCGAGGTTCGCGACCGCTTGGCCGGGCCGTTTCGCCAGGTGTTCGAACACTCCCAGATCGAGAGCCGCTGGATCGAGCATCGCGTGTCCTTGGCCGACTGGGCGGGCAAGCGCGTGCGGCTCAAGTTTGTGTCGGATTGCGGACCCAAAGACAACGCCGTGGCCGATCATAGCTACTGGAGCGACGTGGCCACCGTAGTCTCGGACGCCGCCCATCCGGCCGTCCAGCCCGTCGAGTTCATGACCTGGGTTGGTGACCGGCCGTTTGCGTCGAGCTTCTATTTCTCAGCGGTCACCGCGCCCACGGTGGAACTGCAATGGACCGTCGAGGGGCCCGAGCCGATCTGGCTTTCCGCTGTGAGAGCTCATCCGTCAGCCGACGCGATATATCGTGAGTTCGAGCACGGGCTGGTGCTGGGCAATCCATCGCCGCACGACTACAGTTTCGATCTACCGCGACTCCTGCCCGGCCAGAAGTTCCGCCGACTGCGTGGCTCGGCCGGGCAAGACCGGACGACCAACAATGGCTCGGCTGTTGACGAGCCGCTGACGCTTGGCTCCAAAGACGGATTGTTTTTGATCCGGCAGTGAAGCATCAAGACCGGACGATCTTCAGTGTCAACCACGGTTTGGATGTTGGCTTTCATCAGGAATCATCAGCCGTCGGCGCGTGTTTGGGCGTCGGATTACAAGTCCGGGTTGCAAGTTTTTCGTCACTAGTTATCCCTCGTGTTGAAGCCTTTCTCCGGGGTCTGACTGACGCATCCGTTGGTTCGCATCAGCAAGGCTGTGTCAAATAACGGTCCCGTGCCTGACAATGCAAATATTTGCTTGTTGATGACTCCGCGGTGCGGGTGATCAGTCGGCGGAAAGTTCCTTGATGCGAAGGTTGCGGAAGGTGACCCCGCCGCCGGTTCCCAACAGAACGATGGGGCCGGCTTTGACCTCCTCATCTGCAACCGAACCGCTGGACTCGTGCAACCGGCGCGCATCAATCACCTTCTTGCCGTTGAGAATGACCGTAACGATGTCGCCGACGAATTTCACGTAAAGCGCCTGCCAGGTGTCAGCCGTCTTGCTCGTGTTTTTGGTGGGCGCGAGCAACTCAGACACGCTGCCGCTGCATGTCTTGGAGGGCGCCATGCCCATGTCGTCCAGCATTGGAATCCGGTAAAGCCCGCGCAACAGCACGCCGCTGCGCCCATGACGGGCGATTTGATACTCGCAATAGAACTCGAAGTTGCCGAACGCGTCTTTCGTCGCGAGATCGTCGCTGGGCGGGGTGTTGATCATCGAACTGCGCCGCACGCGCCAGCCGTTCGGCCTGGAAAGCGAGCGTGGTTTCCATCCGGTCATGACCTTGCCGTCGAAAAGTGGTTTGAAGTCGGCCGCCTTCTTCACGACGCGGCCGATGGTCGCAGGAACCATGGTGGCCACCTCCGCGCGTTTCCAGAACGCAGCCACCGGCACGTCGTTGATTTTGGCGAGCGTAGGAATCCCCCGCAGAACGGGCCCGTCGCGCGCCAGCACGAAATCGCAGTGGAGTTCCCGTAACGGCATGCCCTTGAGGGGTGAGAGGCCGGCGATCATGGTGTTGTTGCACCACAACACCGCCAGCGGTATGCCGGCCAGCGCCGAGATGTCTTCAATGGGTGTGTCGTTGATGCTCAACGTGGTCAGGCGCATTCCGCTCAGCGGCGTGAGGTCCTTCACCTGCGTGCCGCCACAACTCAGCGACGTCAACGGCATGTCTTTGAGCGGCGACAGATCGTGAAGCTGCGGATTGCCGTGGCAAGCCAGCCAGGTCAGCGCCATCCCGCTTAGCGCCGACAAATCTGTCAGCGCGCCCTGTTCGTTGGGTTTCGCCGGCGCAAGCACGAGTCTCTTGAGACGCTTGAGCGTCTTGAGGGGCACCAGGTCGCTTACGCCCACGGTGGGGACCAACGTGCCCGTCGTCGAAATCGAAAGCTCGGTCACGGCGCCGTTCTCGATCTTGTAGCTCGCCTTGCCGTCGAAACCGGGATTGAGCTCCTGGAGCCTTGCTGCAACGCGACGGACCTGCTCCTGCGGCGGCAGCGAGGCGACCGCATCGGCAAACGCCTCATCCGTCATCGGCTTCGCGTTTGTGGCAGCGCCTGAAGGCACATCGAGCACGATCTCACGATTCCCGGCTTTGGCCAGCGTCGTGTGAGGAGCCATTTGGTTGTCGGCGGGTGAAGGCGTGTTGGACGCTTTCGTGTCCGCGGGTGCAGTGGGTCTCGGCAGCGGCTTTGGCAGCGCGGCAGGTTCTGTCCTTGGCTTTGGCGCAGGCGGCTTCGACATGGAAGCTGGCGGCGCATAGGTCGTCGTGCCCGGCTTGGTGGTGGCGCGCGCAACCTCGCGGTGCGGCGGCGCAGTTTGTGCCAACGGTGTGACGCGCGAAGAAGAATACTCCGTGCGCCGCACTTCTTGCGGGAGAGACTGGACCGGCGGCTTTTTCCAGGGCGCCCATACGAGCAAACCTCCGAGCAGAACCACCGCGGCGATTCCAGCGCTGACGAACAGCGGCTTCCAGTTCCGTGCCGCCGGCTCCGCCTCGGTTTCGTCTTCGTCTGGCTCATCCTCGTCCGCCGTGGGTGTGGCGGCGGCTTTCTCCGGCAGGGGTGGGGAGACGACTTTGACGCGCTTGAACTCCTCGCGTATTTTCACGATCTCGGCGAGCAACTCCTCGTAGTCTTGAGGCCGGTCACGGCGCGATTTGGCGAGCATCCGGTCCATCAGCTTGGCGAGCGAGGCAGGACAGCTCGGCCACGCTTTGAGAATCGCCGGTGGCGGATTGCTGTTGTGCTTTGCCTGAATCGTCGTCGGATTGTCGCCACTGTAAGGCGTCTGGCCCGTCAGCATATGATAGAGCAGGCACCCAAGGCTGTAGATGTCCGCGCGACAATCCAGTTCCTTCACGCCGCGCGCTTGTTCGGGACTCATGTAATGCGGCGAACCCACCGCCGGGATGTTCTGATCCGCCGCGCCAGGCTCTGCCTCCATGATTTTCGCCAGACCGAAATCGCCTATTTTCACCGTGCGGTCATTGGTAAGGATGATGTTGTCAGGGGTGACTGCGCGGTGCGCCAGCCCGGTCGTGGTCCATGCGTGCTGGAGCGCCTGGGCCGCGTAGAACGCGATGGCAAGAGCCTCGCGCGGTTGCAGTTGGCCGCGCCGCTCCAGCCGCTGGCGCAACGTCCGGCCCTCGACGAACTCGCTGGCGATGTAGCACGCGCCGTCGGCCTCGCCTGCCGCGTAAACCCGCACGATGTTGTCGTGGCTGAGACGGATGACGGCGGCCATCTCGCGTTTGAATCGCTCGACGAAATCGGCGTCCCGGCTGAAACGCTGCGTCAGGACCTTGAGCGCAACGATGCGTCTTGTCGTTGTTTCGAGCGCCTCGTAATCCACGCCCATGTCGTTCCGACCCAGTTTGGCTAGGAACGTGTAGCCGGCAAACTGGCGGCTTTCAGTGTTCGTCTGGACGGTGGCGCGCGGTTGAGTCGCCCGCTTGACTTCGTCGCGCACCTCCAGGAGTTCCTTGATCAGGTCGTCGTAGCTCTGATGCCGGTTGCCGGGCTGCTTGGCCATCATTTTTCCCAGCCATCGCTCCAGCGAAGCCGGGCACGCCGGCAAGGTTTTTGTGACGCTCCGCGGCGGGTCGCCGGCGTGTTTCGCCAGCAGCGTCTTCGCATCGCTGCCCTCATAAGGCGTCTTGCCGGTCAGCATGTGGTGGAGCACACAGCCGAGGCTGTAAATATCCGCCCGGAAATCCACCTCGCCCGCCGCCGCTTGTTCTGGCGCTGTGTAATGCGGCAACCCTGTCCGCGATCCGGCGGGCGGTTTCGCAATCCCCAAGTCATTGAGTTTTACGTCGCCGTTCGCCAGGACAAAAATATTCTCCGGCCTGATATCCAGATGCGCCAGCTTCAGTTTGCTCCACCCGTAGGAAAGCGCGCGCGCCGCATAAAACACGATGGCGAGAGATTCACGCGCATCCAGCCGGCCTCGCCGCTCAAGCCGCTTGCACAGCAGCTCGCCTTCCACGAACTCGGTGGCCACGTAGTGCGCCCCAGCGTGTTCGCCAACAGAGTGGATTTGAACGATGTTCGGATGACTGATGCCTGCGACCGCAGTGGCATCGCGTTTGAATCGGGCAACGTAATCCGGGTCCGCCGCCAGTTCCGACGACAGCACTTTCAGCGCCACGAGCCGGTCGAGTTTCGGCTGGCGCGCTTTATAGACCGCGCCCATGCCACCCTGGCCGAGCTTGGCAATGATTTCGTAGCCCGCAAAAACTTGGCCTGTAAGTTCCGCCACGGCGACTCCTCTATTTAATCGCCAAGTCTAACGTTACAAAGCGCCGGGTCAAGCGTCACGTCGGTCGCTGACAAAGATTCGTTCGATGCTGGTGACGATTGGGTGCGGGCTTGGTAGAATCAGGCGCATGAGTTTCAGCACGACCCTCATTCTGGCTGTGCTGCTGCTGGCGCACGCCGCAGCGGCCCAAACCGTGGAGTTGATCGATGATGGCGCTTTTGAGCGCGGGCTTCGGGTGAAGGATCGTGCCGGCACGCAGCACGCGATCACATGGAACACGAATGCCGCACCGCCGGTCTGGGTGACGGCACAGCATCACAGCAAGAGCTCGTTTGCCGACAAGGCGTTTCAGAACTTCACCACGAACGGGTTCTCGTTCAAAGACGATTATCAAACACTGACCATCCACCCGGCGAAGGAGGATGCGGATTTCACATGCGGTGTGAACGGCAATAGCGAGTTTGGCGGCGAATTGCGTGCGCAGGGCGATCCGTGGCCGCATCTTTATCTGGAGCAGCGCATCAGCAACCCGCAGGGCCACCTGGGTGCCGGATCTCCCACGCTCGCCGACATCGAGAAACTTAACTTTGCTGTGCGCGTCAAACTGCTCTGCGACAGGAAAAAGACCGGCCCGACATACAGCCGCCATCTGCACGCCGCGCAATACGTGTCCTTCTTCACCATCCAAAACCTCAACCTCAAATCCAAGGGGTTTGGTGATTACTACTGGTTCGGCGTCGCGCTCTATGACGATCGGAAGGCCGTCACGGTCTTGTACGCCGCGCAAGACCGAAGTTCGGCGAAGAAAAAGGGCACTGACAAGTTCATCTACGACATCGGGATCAGGCCGTTTACGGACAAGGTCGTGGCCGCAGGCGAATGGGTTTCGGTGGAAGGCGATCTGATGCCGCACATCGTCGCCGGACTCCAGGAATGCTGGCGGCGCGGCCATCTGGCGAATTCGCAGGATTTGGCTGATTACCGGATCGGTGGCTGCGTCATCGGATGGGAAGTCACCGGCTTGAATGATGTCGCCATCGCGGTCAAGGGGTTGAGGGCAACCGCTGCGCTCAAACCCCGTCGTAGCCCGTGACAATTTACAGGTTTCGACAATGGTACGAGCATCTGGGCAATCGTCAGATCCGTGGGTTCATGATCAGCAGTGAACGCTTTTGGTAGACAGCGAGAAACATCAAGACAGCTTCAACGACAATGCGCATTGGAATCAAAATCCCCATCAGTCTTCCATCTTGCGTCTGTGCGACGCTGTTGGGAATTATTGGCATCGCTCTGGCCGATAACGCGCCACCGCCCATCCGTGTAGTCTATTTTGTCCCTGCCGACCGTCAGCCGCTGAAAAATTATGCGGAACGTTGCGACCGGGTGATGAAGCATGTGCAGGCGTTCTACCGCACTGGCATGGAGAAGCTCGGTTATGGGCCACGCACATTTTTCCTCGAAACGGATGCCGCCGGGAAACTGAAACTGCACATGGTTCAGGGCGCGCTTCCAGCCAGGGAATACGGTCGTAATGACGGAGGCAAGGTGAGAGGGGAGGTTAAGAAAGCTCTGGCCGAAGAGACTATCGACGCGGACAAAGAAACGCTGGTGATTTTCCAGGTGCTGTTGGATTGGGTGGATGGCAAGGCTGTGGAAGTCGGTCCGTTCGTTGGCGGCGGCAATCATCTGCACGGCACAGGTTACTTCTACGATGACGAGCGGCTCGATCCCAACCTGCTGCCGTCCAAGAAGAGCGGCGGCTACTACGGCGGTCCGTGTTCCATCGGCCAGTTCAACACGCATTACATCGGCGGCATTGCGCACGAGATGGGACACGCCTTCGGCTTGCCGCACGATCACGAAATTCCTTTCACCAAAAATCAGGAACGCTCGCTCATGGGCGCGGGCAACCACACCTACGGCCAGGAGCTGCGCGGAGAAGGTCCGGGAACCTTTCTGACGCTCGCCAGCGGCACGCGACTGCTCTATACGCGTGCATTCGTCGGCGATTTGAAAGACGCAGCCGTCCACCCCCAATGCCGCCTGACGCAGTTTTCAGCCGTCGCCAAGCCGTGGCAACTCACGTTGAACGGACGCGTGTCCGCCGCCATCCCGGCGCACGCTGTCATTGTCTACAACGATCCAGTCGCTGTGAAGGGAGATTACGACGCCATCGGCTGGACGTGCAGGGTGGGGAAAGACGGCACGTTTCAGATTAATATCCCCGGGCTGAAAGCAGAAGCCTACGATTTGCGCCTGACCGTGTGCCACTCCAACGGCGCGGCCACCGTTCTGCCTTTCTCCTACAGCGTCAGTAGTGACGGCATGGCCGATGTTGGTGACTTCGATGCGGCGATGGCCAAGTCTTCCGAACCAATCGCAGGACGCTGGCAGTGGTCTCCGCCCGATCAGGTAGTGACGCTCCACTCGAATGGCGACGCCAAGAGCAGCTACGGCGGTCGCGGCCATTGGAAGCTGATGGACCGGGACAAGAGGACCTATGAAATCCGCTGGGAAGCAGGTTTCCTGGACAAGCTCACCCTCTCTGTCGATGGGACAGTTCTCTCAAGAACAATTCAGTATGGCGCCCAAGGTCCAGGTTTCACCAAGATGATGTCGGCAAAATAGGTGGAGCAACTCTTGCACTCGACCCGCCGCTTCCTAATTTAAGCGGGTCCGTTTGCCTGAGCCTTCAGCAACCATCACCAACCAGCAACCGCTGAACGGGTTTGCTTTTTCGTCATCTTGAGTCATCTTCAGGCAGCGCAAGTTTTGGCAAAAATGTTGCGAGTTCTTTCGTCGAGTGCCGTTTGCTTTTCATCTGGATCCTTCTCTTTGCCCGGATTAACGCATCAGTTGGCCCGAGAATGCGAGGTCGCGTCAGGGCTTTAACGGCGTCGTTGTGGACTATGAATTTCGATTTCTTGTAAAACGCGGGGAGTGAAATCGCCAATCGGTGAATGTGACGGAGACATCAAATGAAACGAACCTTATTGCTCACCCTCACCGCCTTGCTGCTGGTGCCGCTCGACGCGCTGCACGCTGCCCAGTTGTCTGAGAAGAACGAAATTCACACGCTCGCCATTGGCGACCCGGCGCCCGAGTTCGCGCTGCCGGGCATTGATGGCCAGACGCACCGACTCGCCGACTATAATCAGGCGCGGGTGTTGATGATCGCGTTCATTTCCAATCACTGTCCCGACTCGCACGCCGCCGAGGGTCGCATCCGGCAACTTGTTGCCGACTTGAAGGGGAAAAGTTTTGCCCTCATTGCCATCAACCCCAACAACCCCGACGGCCTCAGTCTTGATGAACTGGGTTACTCGAAATACAACGACGGTTTCGATGACATGAAAAAATACGCCGCCGAGCAGGGTTTCACTTTCCCCTACCTCTACGATGGCGAGACGCAGGCGACGGCCAGGGCCTACGGCTGCCTCGCCACGCCGCACGTGTTCATTTTCGATGCCGAGAGGAAACTGCGTTACAAAGGACAGTTTGATGACTCGCGCTTTGCCGATCCAGCCACCGTGAAATCGCCGGACGCCCGCAATGCCCTCGACGCGCTGTTCGCCAGCCAGCCGGTGCCCGTTGCGGTGACCAAACCGCACGGTTGTTCGACCAAGTGGCTGACCAAGAAAACGGCGGTCGCAGCCAAAACCGAGAAGTGGGACAAGACGCCGGTGGACGTGGAACCGATCGACACTGCCGGCGTGGCGGCGCTCCGCAAAAACGGCACGGCCAAGGTTCGCCTTTTCAACGTGTGGGCCACCGGGTGTGGGCCGTGTCGGGCGGAGTTCCCGGAGCTGGTCCGGACAGCGCGAAAATTCGGTCTGCGGGATTTCGAACTCATCACTCTCAGCACCGACGATCCGCAGGACACCGCGAAGGTCAGGAAGTTTCTGGAAAAGCACGGTGCTGGCCTGCTGGACCGGCTCAAACCCTCGCTGAAGGCGGAGGGCCGCAAAACCAACAGCTACCTGTATCGCGGCGCGGATGTGAACGAATTGATGAAGGTACTCGATCCCGAGTGGCCCGGTGGGATTCCGCACTCGGTGCTGGTCGCGCCCGACGGCAAAATCATCTGGCGCCACAACGGTCTGGTGAACGGCGACGAGTTGCGCGCCAAGGTGCTGGAGTACATGGGCCCATATTACAAACCATGACAAGTCAACCCGCGACAAACGCGTTGTGGTATGCGCTCGGCTCCTGCCTGCTCGGCAAAGACGACACACTCAACAACGCGTGCTTCTTCTTCTCCGGGGAGGCAGGGTATGGCGCGAGGGACTGGTGGTCTGACGAATGACCGTATCGACCTCGGCAAGGCCGCCGGGCCATACCACGTGATCGCGCGGGACGGCGCCAATGTTTACTGGCGCGAGTTTGCGAAGAGATACGTATACGTCAACCCGACCGTCACGAACGCGGCGGCCATCGTGCTGCCAGCGGCCTGCAAGGAGTTGACTCACGACAGTCTCAAGAAGCCTGTCGCAGACTTGGCGGAGACGCAGACACTCGACCTCTAGGTTCACCAACGTGGCCATCCTGTTGAAGAAGTAGTCCGCATGAGAAGTCGTGATCAACGCCTTGAAGGGATAAAAACGTTTTGCCTGCCCCAGAGTGACCGCTTGACTTGCCTGCCGCCCTGTTTAAGAATGCTGCGGTAGATGTTTGAGTCTTGCGAAACGGTAGAGACATTCGCCGAACTCGTTTAAGGACTTGCTGTCCGTCTTGGTTGGTTTTGATTTGGTTGGAAACCAAGTCTTAACCAAGGTTGCAAGAATGGGTTGCAAGTCAAAAACAGCAGGCTTGAAAACGCCAAGACTTTAGCCTGTTTTTACAGTGGTTGGGGCGGTAGCTCAGCTGGTAGAGCTGCGGCCTTTTAAGCCGTCGGTCCTGGGTTCGAGTCCCAGCCGCCCCACCATTTCACCCTCACTCCAGTTCCTCGAAAGCGCCGACGGCCGGTGCAGGAACACGGATGACCGCGGCGGTTTGAAGCAGTTGACGGCGGCCCCGCTCGAATAACGCATCCAGTCGTTTCTTCAACAGACGCGGGGCGCGCCCGTAATCGTTGGAACGGCGCGCGACTTCGATGAAGAACTGCACGGCCTTCTGCATGTCGCCAACGTCCACGTATTCCTCGCGGATGTGTTCGCCGGGGCCGAGGTTGTGGTAGTTGCCCATCGCAAGGCATGCGGCGCCGGCCCGGTAGCCGCTGTGGCAGAAAACCGTGCTCTCGCAGGTGCCGCCATCCATTAGTCGGCGCTGAAACGTAAACCGCCGGTCCGCTCGCGCCACGCGCGCCGCCATTTCCTCCAGAAACATCGTCACGCGCGAATCAAACGTTGTCGCCCGGTCGCCAACGCGGATTATCGGGCCTTGGCCCATCGGCGCGTGTGGCAACTCCTTGCTGCTCTCCACGCTGATGACGATGGCCGACTGCGGGATCAGCCGGGAACGCATCAGTCCCATCGCGCCGTGAAAACCGGCTTCCTCGGCGCGAGTGAACACAGCGTAGGCGCTGGCCGACGCGCGCGATTGTGCCAGTTCGTCCAGCATGGCCAGCAACACCACGCATCCCGCGAGGTCGTCGCAGGCGCGCGACCAGATCACGCGGTGATTGGTCTTTACCGGCGCGAGGTCCCACATGCCGAAGTCGCCGCGGCGGACCGCGCCCTTGAGCCGAAGCCGCACCAACTTCTCCTTTTTCCAGTCCACGTCCGGAACCGACCAGATCGTCGCGCGCTGCTCGCCGTCCGCGCCGAACATCCGCACTCGTCCGCCCGTCCGGAAGTATTGACGCGGCACGCTGCCGAGAAACCGTGTCATGACAAACCCGCCCGCAGCGTCCTCCACTGCTTCGAAGCCGGGGTGGTCCATGTGCGCCACGAAGGCGACCGGCCGATGGCCGCGCCCGCGGCGGTAGCCGACGATCAAGTTGCCGAATTTATCCGTGCGCACCCGCAAGCCGCGGGCGATGGCGAACTCGCGGATGAATTGCGCGACACGCTCCTCGTGGAAAGGCGCAGTGGGAAGGCTGAGAAGCCGCCGCGCAAGTGAGAGCAGTTGGTTTCGGCGCACGGCGCGCACTATACTGACAGATAATTTTAACGCAATCGAAACTTTGCGACGCGCTTTGCGACAGGCGCATTTTGTGTTTTTACAGAGCCAGCTTCCATTCGTTCCGCCAAATCCGTTCAAAAACCAGGATGCGCCCAGCCAACTGCGAGCGAGCCGTTTCATCTTGCGCTTCGGCGCGGGGCAGCGTAGCGTGCCAGACTTTCGCCAGCCCGTGGGTGGCGTTCAAACCAAAGGAAACAATGATATCGAAACAATGGAGACAGATTTTGCCGGTTGCTTGCGGACTGATGGCCGCGTGCGCGCTGGCGCAAACCCAGCCGGCCGCCCCGGTGTCTGGCAATCCCGAGGAGGCCGTGGCCAAGGTCAACGGCAAGACGATCACACGCCAGCAGTTCGACGAGGCGATGGCGAACGACCTGCGGATGTTGGCGCAACGGGGCATGCAGTTGACGCCGGAGCAGCGGCTCGGCTACGAACGGCAGTTGCTTGGGAAACTCGTGGACCAGGAATTGCTGGTGCAGGCCGCCAGCAAGACGCCGGTGGCCGACGCGGACAAGAAAGTGGACGCGCAGATCGCCCAGATCAAGGGCAATTTCCCCGATCCGAAGATGTTCGACGAGCAGATCAAGAATGCCGGCCGCACCATGGAACAGGTTCGCGCCGACGTGCTCAGGATGTTGACGGTGCAGGAATTCGTTGAGAAGGAGTTTGCGAGCAAGATCAAGATCAGCGACGACCAGATCAAGGCGTTCTACGATCAAAACCCGCAGTATTTCCAGAAGCCGCCGCAAGTTCGCGCCAGTCACATCCTCGTCATGGTGCCGCAGGGCGCCACGGACGACGTGAAGGCAACCAAACGCGCGGCGATTGACAAGGCCCGCGAGCGCGTGACGACCGGCAAGGAGGATTTTGCGAAGGTGGCCGCCGAGGTGAGCGAGGATCCCGGCAGCAAGCAGAAAGGCGGCGACCTGGACTTTTTCTCCCAAGGCCAGATGGTGCCGGAATTCGACAAGGCCGCGTTCGCTCTGAAGACCGGCGAGGTGAGTGACGTGGTGACGACGCAGTACGGCTACCACATCATCAAACAAACCGGCGCGCAGCCGGCGGAGAAGCGTTCGCTCGACCAAATGAAGGACACTATCGCGCGGTTCCTCAAGAAGCGCGACGTGGACAAACTGATCGGCCAGTTCATCGAAACGCAAAAGGCTGCGGCGAAAATTGAAGTATTCCTGAAATAGGCGCGCCGTTTTTCAGGCGTGACGCGCGACAAATTGAATCGCGCCCTCCGCGACGGCGGCGCCCGTTTGGGCAGGCAGTAACCATGGTTCAGAATTCGTTTCTCAGTTTTCTGACGCGCTGGTTCGTCACGGCGGTAGCGGTGCTGGCGGCGTCGAAACTGGTCAGCGGCATCGACTGTGCCGACATTGGCTCGCTGGCGGTGGCGGCGCTGTTGTTGGGCATCATCAACGCGCTGGTCCGGCCGGTGTTGTTGCTCATTACACTGCCGGTGAACGTGCTGACGCTCGGCCTATTCACGCTGGTGATCAACGGCGCGCTGTTTCTGCTGGTGGGCCGGGTGGTGCGCGGGTTTCACGTCGTGGATTTCTGGGCGGGTTTTTTGGGCGCGATCGTTGTCAGCCTCGTCAGTTTCCTGGTCGGCGGCGTGATGCGCCGCGGCGCGCGCGAGATGTGACGGAGCGGCGGAGGCGCAGCGAAATGAGGCGAGGGGAGACTCCATCGAGCCATCTCGTTTGGCGGCCGGCTCTGCAAGACGGCTCGACGGAGTCTCGCGCCACGGTCACTCCTTCTCTACAACCGTTCGCGGCCGGCGTAGCCGCTGTCTATTTCGTGCCAGAACTCGATGTCGTCGTCTTCAAGTTCCCAGCACAGAAACACCTCGCGGCCTTCGCGCACGTGGGGAAAATCCACAAGGCCCCGGTCGAGGTCTTTGATTTGGATGCCGCGCGAGGTGATGTCGCGGATGCCTTCGTGAATCGCCAGCATCGCGGTCAAGAGATCGCGAACGGTGTCGCCGCCAATGTCGCCGCCGGTTTGGACAAGCCGGCGGCTCAGGCTCTTCTCGCATTCGATAAGCCGGTCCCGGGAGGCGTGGATGGAGTCGAAATCGCGGCGCAACGCGCCGAGCAGCCCGCGCGCTTCCTCGACCTGAAAATGTCTTTTGAACTGAAATGGCATCGGGCTAAAATAACACCGGTCCTCGCGGCGGCAAGTTTGTCCGCTGCGGCGCGCGGGGCGAGAAAGGCGTTGCACCAGCGCCGCGGCTGTGGTTGCATGGCGCGCGATCGAAGGAGATATGATGAGCACGTCAAATGTCCGGCAACAAGTTGAAGATTTGATCAGGGACTGCACCACGGTCCCGGAGGCGGTGGATCGTTATCAGAAAAAGGGTGTGATCCTGCGGCCGTATCCGATTGAGGCACTGTTTGGCAAAGGGGTCACTGCGGCGCTGGCGGAACTGATCCGCGCGCTGTCGGACGGCGGCATCTTCGTGCGCGACGTGCACGGTTCGACGTGCATGCTGGTGGTTTACCGCACCGGGGACTTGATGTATCTGCAAGGCGAGTTCAGCATCCTCGCGCCAGAATGATCGTACCGGACGGCGGAAAGCCGTTGACGCCGGCCCGCGGGTGAGTTTACTGTGCGCGGCACTTCGGGCGCGTAGCTCAGTTGGTTAGAGCACTACCTTGACATGGTAGGGGTCACAGGTTCGAGTCCTGTCGCGCCCACCATCTTTTCCTAGGAAAATGGCGGGTTTGAGTTCCGCGTGACAGAAACGTGACAACTCGACGGAATAAAACGGGCGAATCCTTCCGCAACTGCGGAAAGGAAATCGTGCTCGTCCGTCAGTCCGGCGTTTCGGTCAGAATCTTTCGCGTGAAAAGGAGGGGGGTCACAAGCTACCTCATTGCCTACTACCTTAACGGGCGGCGACTCCGTGAAACGTTCCGAGGCGACCTGAATGCCGCTACCGCACGTGCCAGAGAAATCGCGCGGCAGATTGGCGCGCAAATCGCTGGCACAGGTGTGTTGCCAGCGACTGAAGTCGAGGTTCATCTTGCAGCAGTCGAATCCCTGAAACCGCTTGGCGTGTCGCTTGCCGTTGCTGTGCAGGAATATATTGCCGCCCGCCAACGAATCGGCGGTCGTCCGCTACTGGAAGCGGCGGACTTCTACTCCAAACACGGCAATGTGGACCTGCCCAAACGCGCGCTCGCCGAGGTCGTGCAGGAAATGCTGGACGCCAAGAAAGCGGATGGCATGACGGACCGTTATCGTACACATCTTGCTTACGCGCTGGCTCCGGCTTGCGATGTGCTGACGAAGTCCGTGTCCGAACTCACGACAGCCGAGATTGATGATTACCTTCGCAGCCTGACCTTCAGCACGCGCTCGCGTCACAATGTCCGCGCAGCGCTGGTAACGGCGTTCGCGTTTGCGAAGAGCCGTGGTTACCTGCCAAGGGACCGGGAAACGGCGGCCGAGAACTCCACGCGCGTGAAAGTGAAAACGGGAGAGGTGGAAATTTTCACGCCGAGGGAAATGGCGGCGCTGTTGGCGGCGGCAGATGCTGACTCGTTGCCGCTGATCGCACTGGGGGGATTTGCCGGACTTCGAACGGCTGAGATTTCGCGGCTAGAATGGAAGGACATAGACTTCGCACAAGGCATCATCACCGTGAGTGCGGCCAAAAGCAAAACCGCTTCGCGACGCATCGTGCAGATACTGCCCAACCTCGCGAAATGGCTTGTGCCGTGGGCGAGCTGCACCGGTCCCATCATGCCCGTGGCGCACTTGAGCGATTCGTCTGCGTGGTGCCGTCTGTGGGAGCGCGAGAAGCGCGTGGCGGAAGTTGCCGGGGTGAAGTGGAAACACAATGCGCTTCGACATTCATTCGGTTCTTACCGGCTTGCGCAGATCAAGAACGCGGCAGAAGTCGCACTCGAAATGGGCAACTCGCCGCAGATGATCTTCAAACACTATCGGGAACTGGTGACGCCGCGCGACGCGGCGGCGTGGTGGGCGATTGCGCCGGAGCGCGCCGGCAACGTCATTCCGATGCAGGCGAAGATGCACTAGCGGCAGATGGAGGTGGCCTAAGACGGGATTGGCTGATTTGGACGAAGCCGGTTACGCGGCCAGGCTCAAGGGAAACTCCGCTAGAGCATGCGGAGGACAAAGATGCAGGAAGGCTGCCCCCGTTGCCTCATGGATAAATGACACCGAAGGACTCTGAGTAGGCAGGTGTGATTGACTCAGGTTTTCGTGTTTGTTGGATAGCGTACTCTCGCTGTCAATCCCCCTCCTTGCGGAGGAGCGCCCGCAGGGCGGGACAGAACTTCCGCCGCCGCCAAGATGGGTTTCAAACGTCGTTCCAATTCCGTTTTCAACACAAAGGGATCCAAGCTCTCGTAGCGATCCCGCAGTTGCCGCCGCGCTTTCTGACCGAGCACACCTC
>CAIQCK010000126.1 GCA_903870275.1 uncultured bacterium
CATGATCGTCAACCGATCCCGTTCCTTCCGACTCATCGTTAATGTCTCCATCTTGTGACCGGAGTTGCTACCGCAACCCCGTCCCAAAGGGGACATTTCTATTGAGTTACAAGGGGGACATTCTCATGGAGTTCCGACATCCCCATATCGTGGCCTTTCCTTCCCGCGCCGGTTCGGTTACTCTCAGCGCCCTTATGAAATCTTTGCCGACCGATATCTCCATTCGCGAAGTCGAAACCAGTTTTGAACACCACGCCTACCGCACGCCGATCAAGTTCGGCGGCGTGGCGGTGTCGCATTGCACGCTGCTGAACGTCCGCATCCGCGTCCGCACGCGCACCGGACGCGAGGCCGAGGGCAGCGGCTCGATGCCGCTCGGCAGCGTCTGGTCGTATCCCAGCAAGACCATCCCGGAAGCAGACCGGCTGGAGGCAATGAAGGCGCTGGCGGAAAAAATCGGCGGCCTGCTGCGCGACAGCGACCTTTGCGCGCACCCCGTGGAGTTGAGCCACGAACTGGAGCCGGCGGCGCTGAAGCTCGGGGCGAAGGTGACCCGCGCGCGCAAGCTGGCCGAGCCGGTGCCGAAGCTTTGCACGGTGGTGGTCTTCAGCCCGTTCGACGCGGCGCTGCACGACGCCTACGGCAAGGTCCACGGCCGCCACGTCTATGACTGCTACGGCGCCGAGTGGATGAACGCCGACATCGCGCGCTACCTCGACCCGTCGTTCGCCGGCGAGTATCTCGACCGCTACTCGCTGCGCCGACCGAAGGCGCGGATGCCGCTTTATCATCTCATCGGCGCGCTCGACGCGCTCACCGACGCCGACGTGAAGGAGCGGCTGCACGACGGCCTGCCGAACACGCTCGGCGAGTGGATCGTGAAGGACCAGCTCACGCACCTGAAGATCAAGCTCAACGGCGACAACGCGGAGTGGGACGTGAACCGCGTGCTGGCCGTCGAGCGCGTCGTCGCCGAGACGCAGGCGCGTCGCGGCGTGGAGCGGTGGGTGTATTCGCTCGACTTCAACGAGCAGTGCAAGAACGTGGACTATCTGCTGGAAGTCTTGAAGCGCGTGAAGGAGGGCAGCCCGGTGGCATTCGGCCGCGTCGCCTACGTGGAGCAGCCAACGGCGCGCGACCTCAAGGCGCACCCGGAAAACAAGATGCACGCGGCGGCGGCGTTGAAGCCGGTGGTGATTGACGAATCGCTGACGGATTACGAGACGTTCCTGCTGGCGCGCGAGCAGGGTTACAGCGGCGTGGCGTTGAAGGCGTGCAAGGGCCAGAGCCAGGCGCTGCTGATGGCCGCGGCGGCGCAGAAGCGCGACATGTTCCTCTGCGTGCAGGACCTGACGTGTCCCGGCCAGTCGTTCCTGCACAGCGCGGGACTGGCCGCGCACATCGGCCCGGTGACGGCCATCGAAGGCAACTCGCGCCAATACTGCCCCGCAGCCAACGTCGAGTGGGCGAAGAAGTTCCCCGGCGTGTTCACCGTGCGCGAAGGCACGATCGAGACGGGATGTTTGGAGCAGGTCGGGCTGGGACACTGATCGGAGCCGCCGTGCCGTAGCCGCCGTGCCGTAGCTGCCGACGTAAGGAGGCAGAGTTCTCGGCACGTGACCGGAACGAGTTGGGTTGACGCTTGCGACGCTCGACGCGCGGCGGGATCGTCGCGCCAGTCCCTCCGCCTATCCATGAACCTGCCAGTCAGGGCGGCGGCGAGAGAAGTTCCTGTAATACACCGTAGTGGGAGACACCAAGCGGCATTGTGTCTGGCACAATCTTCACGTGAAGCCGAAGGCCTTGGACTGCTGTAGGAACTACAGCTCTTGCCGCTGGTGGTCCGACAGCGAAAGCTGCGATGCTCGCAGCAGTCCAAAGCCTTCGGCTTCATCCATAGAAACAGCCAGGGCAACCCAATTCATGGTCCGGACGCGTCAACGCCGAGTTGAAGTTCTCTCCACGTCGGCGGCTACGGCGAAAATCCCCCGCTAGACGTTCGCGCCGCTCCAGTTCAGTTTGCGGCGCAGGGTCTCGAAGTAGGAATAGCCCTCGGGCAGCACGATCTGGAAGTGGCGGCTGTCGCGGCGCACGCGGATGGTGTCCAGGCTTCGCAGCCGCACCCGCACCTGGCCGTCCACCGTCAGCACCAGCTCCTCCGGCTGGCTCAGGATGCGCGCTTCCACCACCGCCGAGCGGCCCACCACCACCGAGCGGTTTGTGAGCGAGTGCGGGCAGATCGGCGTCATCACAAACGCTTCCGTCCCCGGCGTCAGGATCGGCCCGCCGGCGCTCATCGAGTAGGCAGTCGAGCCGGTCTGTGTCGCAAAAATCATCCCGTCGCAGACGTAATCGGTCAGCGGCTCGCCGTCAATGTCCACCGCCATCCGTACCACACGCGCCGCCGCGCCGCGGGAGATGACCACGTCGTTCAACGCGAAATGGGAGGCCAGCTTCCGCTTGCCCCGCAAGATGTCCGCTTTCAACAGCGACCGCGATCGCAGCACGCAGCGGCCCGCGAGCACCGCCTTCAACGCCTTCGCCATGCCCTCGGCCGGCACGACCGTGAGGAAACCGAGCGCGCCCGCGTTGATGCCCAGCACCGGCGTCTGCGCGTCGTTCATCTCGCGCGCCGCGCGAAGCATTGTCCCGTCGCCGCCGAACACCAGCAGCAGTTGCGAGCGCGCCGCCACCGCGGCCACGTCCTCGCTCGCGTCCAGCACGCGCACGCCCGCGCGCCGGAGCAGCGCGCCGGCCTCGCGCGCCAGTTGCCGCGCGCTCTTTTTCTCGGCGTTGATCACCAACCCGACGGTTTTTATTTCCGCAAACAAATCAAAAACTCCTTGTTGCCGGCCGGGCCGAGCAGCGGCGACTCGATGATGCCGTCGCAGCGCATGCCCAGTTCTTTCGTCGCAAACGTCTTCACCGCGTCCACCACGCGCCGGCGCACGGCCTCGTCCTTCACCACGCCGCCCTTGCCGACATCCTTCGGCCCGGCTTCGAACTGCGGCTTGATGAGGGCAATAATAACCCCGCTGTCGCAGGTTGTCGAGATGGTGCCGGCCACTTTGCCGCCCGCCGGTTTCAACAACTCCTTCGCCGCCGGCAGCACCTTGGCCAGCCCGATGAACGCCAGGTCCATCGTCACGATGTCCACCGTCTCGCCGAGCTGCTGCCGCTGGAGATGGCGTGCGTTGACGCCGTCGTGCACCGTGACGCGCGGGTCGCGCCGCAGCTTGTAGGCGATCTGTCCCTTGCCGACATCCACCGCGTGGACGCGCGCCGCGCCGCGTTGCAGCAGGCAGTCCGTGAACCCGCCCGTGGAAGCGCCGAGGTCCGCGCACACCGCGCCGGCGACGCGGATTTTGAAATGCTCGAGCGCCGCCTCCAGCTTGTGGCCGCCGCGGCTGACGAATTTCTCCTCCGCCTTCAACTCGATGGCGGCGTCCGTCGCGACCTCCGTGCTGGGTTTGTCCGTGACCTGACCCGCCACGAGGACCTGCCCCGCCATGATGGCGCGTTTGGCCTTCTCGCGGCTCTCGCACAGCCCGCGCTCCACCATCAATACATCCAGCCGCCGTTTCTCCATGCCGTCACAGTAACCCCGCGCGGCGGCGATTCAATGCGAAAAACCGAAAGGGGAAAACATGAGCCACGGATGGACACGGATGAAACACGGATAGGAGGAAGGACAGACAAAACCCGGAGGGAGGAATTTGGATCACGCTGGCTATTTTGACGGCGGCTTGGCGTTTTTGTCACTGTCCTCGTCGGACAAGTTGACCTCGGCTATGTCGAAATAGAATTGTTCAATCACATTGGTCATCGCTGGACTTCCGGAATACGCAACTTCCCGGCGCTGAAGAGTGCCTATGGCCTTAACTTTGCGGTCGCGGTGATCCAAAATGGATGACCATAAGGCATTGTCATGAGGATCATGAGATACCTGTTCGAAGCTAATTCCCCAATTCTTATGAACGACCCACCAACCATGTTGGCCAAATGTTAATGTGCCGACCACAGTGATTTTGCGTCCGACCTGAGGAAGCATTTCCTGCTTGAACTTCTTAAATGCAGGAGACGGTCGCGGCACTATTCCTTCCGTCATTATCTCTTTGAGGACTTTACGCGCAGAGTCACGCGTTGCCGTAGCGAGCTTCGTGCAGTTCACCATATCATCGAGCAGGAAGACAAGAGTCTCCAAGCGCGTAAACACGACGTGTCCATCCAAATAGACGACATTCATGCCTTCGCCGTGGTTCTTGATGCTCTTGTCCAAAGCCATGATCAACCAGTCGCCGTCGCTTTTTTGAAACGAATCTGCCGGGTAAGCAATGCAACGGTAGCTGCATAATCGCTCGTCGAAATTACCCTCCATGGGCATGGCTTTCACAGAGGGACATTGAAAGATGCGCAAACTAGGCGAGGTCAGGTATTTTGGAAAAAGAGAACCGAATGACGGCGGATATTGGTGGTTATCTTCGTAGTATGCGTTCAGCGCGAGGTAGATTTGTTTCAGATTTTGCGCACACATCATGCGATTGCTGCGAACAACTGGCCTTGAAAAAGGGTGAAGGGCAACAGCGGCAATAAACAGGACCCATAAGCAAATGCTTACAGTGGCTATTCCTTTGCCTGTTAATTGACCGTGGCTTCGGTAAATGACTATCAGAGATGCGACGCCAAGAACTGGGGAGCCGAAGAAGCACAAAAGAACTATTATCGCATCAACCGGACTCACGGGGGTGAGGTCATGCGGATTATTAACAATCGAGAACAAAAAAATATCCAGCATCCCAAAAGCACCAGACTCGCCACCGCCAGCCGTGAACGCCGTGGCTTGGGCAATGGCTGTGGAGGATTGGGTGGCTGGTTCATATTCCCTCATTTCCCTTCGCCCGGTTTCAACCAGCGCTCGAACCACGCGAGCATTTCGGCGCGCATCTCGGGCGTATAGACGTGGCCGGTGTCGCGATAGACGATGCTCTTGAACCGGTCGGGCGCGCCGGCGGCGCGATAGACGCCGCTGACTTTTTCCTCGAGGACCTTGATGCCGTCCACGGGCGAGCCGTAGTCAATGTCGCCGGTCAGCGCCAGGAACGGCCGCGGGGCCAGCAACGCGAGGACACCCTCGGTGTCGAAGTGTTTCAGCAGGCCGTAGGTGAAGTAGTAGAGGCCGTGCGCCTTGAGGTTGCCGTGGAGGATGAGGTTTTCGTAGCGCGTCAGGCAGGCGACGCCGACGGTGGCGGCGACACGCTCGTCCACGGCGGCGAGCCACCACGAACGCGTGCTGCCCATGCTCATGCCGGTGGCGCCGATGCGCTTCGGGTCCACCTCGGGTCGCTGGCTCAGGTAATCGAGCGCGATCTGGTCGTCGCGCACCATCATGCCCCAGACCGTGCGGCCGAGCCAGAGGTTCAGTTTCAACAGGCTGTTTTGCGTGATATCCGCGTGGGGAATGACGCCACGGCGATAGACATCGCCCGGGCCGCTGGGGACATTTTCGGCGCGGTCGCCGTAATACCACGCGTCCGGCGCGACCACAACGTAACCGTTGCGGACGAACGCCTCGCCAATGCTCTCCGGATCGCTGCCGGGCGTGATCAACGCGTTCTTGTCGGGCGTGGAGGAATGCAGCCAGAGAATGGCGGGCGCGGGCTGCCGCCGCTTCTGCGGCACCAGCACCAGCGCGCTGATGTCGTTGCCGACGCCATTGTCAATCGAGACGCGTTCGAGCGTGTAACCGTGGCGCAACTCGCGGCTCACCAGCCGCGCCGTGGTCTTCGCAGGACGCGGCGGAAGGTCACCGAGTGAATCCACCACCGCGCGCAGGACCGACGGGCGCTGCGTCCGCCACGCCGCCGCGTCATCGGGCACGCTGAATTTTCCAATCGGCAGGTTCTTGTAAGCCGCCGGCACCTCCGCGTCGTGTTCGGCCTCCGCTTTTCGATACTTCGCCGCGGCTTCGGGGCCGCCGGGGTGTGACGGATTCCACTTGGAGTAATGCAGCACGCTCCACTGCCGCATCACGCAGTCCGCGACCGCCTCCGCGAGACGATCGCAACCCGCGGGCGTGAAGTGCGCGCCATTCGCACCCGGCATCGCATCCGCGCCGGCCTGCTCGACAATGCCGTGCAGGTCGTGTACCGGCACGCCGGCCGCGTGCATGACGGCCGTCGCCGCCGCGTTGTAGCGTTTCACGTCGGCTTGGCGCTCGTCCTTGACCGGCGTCGTGTTGGCGAACACCACCGCGATGGAAGCTTCCCGCCGCAGGCGTTCCACGATCTGCCGGAGGTTCGATTCATACTCCGCCAGCTCGACCTGGCGTTGCCTGCCTTGTTTCGAGCGCGTGAGGTCGTCCAGGCCACAGTTGAAATGCACCACCGCGGGCTTCTCGCGGACGAGCCATTCCTCCAGATGCGCCAATATCTGGGCGCTGTCGCCGCCGCTGCCCGCCGGAGTGACGACGATGGCTTTGCCCGCCAGCCGCTTCGCAACGAGTGGCGCATAGCCGTCCTTGATCGAGTCGCCGATGAGCGCGATTTTCGGCAGGTCGGATGCCGATGGCGTCTTGCTTGGAGCAGCTGCCGAGGCCGTCAGCGCAAACAGCAGAACCAGTGAGGGCAGGTGAAGTGATTTCATGGGAGAGTTCACGGGAGTGGCGTCAGGGGCCTTTGAGCAGTTCGATGATGGCGCATTTCATCGGCTGCTCCGACTGCGGCGCGGCGAAGGCCTGAGTCGGTTCGTAGCCGCCTTCGGCAAAGGATTTCTCCAGCGGGATGTAGCCGGGTGCGCCGTCGCCGTAGCTCGCGGTCGCCACGAAGACGCCGGGGAACTGTTGCTGGGCGAAGAGTTGATACTCGATGAACGCCTCGCCCGGCAAATGCAGCAGGCGGACTTCATCGCCCAGATGCAAGCTCGTGAACTGGATCGGCACGCCCGCCGCGCACTGGCGCATGAAGCTCACTCGAAACGCCGCGCTGACGCGCGGTGAACGAGCGGTCGCGCTGTTGGTGATGACCTTCATCATGCGCTCCTCGCTGAAATCAGGATCCGGCTTGAGCAGCACCGGCTTCACTCGCCATTCCAAGCGACCGAGCGGCATGCGTTTCGACTGCTTCTCGGATGCAACCATTGCCGTATGGATGCGTTCCGCGAGCCGCGCGCGATTCTCCTTGTTGCCGTCGTTGTATTTGCCTGCGGTGATGTTGCCTCCGCAGCCGGTGAAATACACATGCGGCACGCCGTCATCGCGCGTGCGCCGCTCGCGCGCAATGCCTGCGAAGTCGTGGGAGACCACGCCATCGCCGTAGTAGCTCATCGGGTGCGTGGCGTAGTAGTGGAGCACGGCCAGCTTGTGTTCGCCGTTCCAGAAGCTGATCGTCTTGAGCATCGCATCAACGGTGCCCTCCGGCTGTTCGCGCAACTTCGCGTCTTTCGTGGCGCTCGTGCGCACGCCGATGACCTTGCCCTCCGCGCCCATGACGCGCCGGTTGGAGGCAACCTGCTCGACCTTCGCCTCGCTGTACGCGATGTGCGTCAACGGCTCGGCGTGTTTGACCGATGCCTCAACGCTGGCTGCCACTCCCGCCAGCGCACGCTCCGTCCAATCCACGTCCATAACGCTCACGGGCAAGGCCGTGCCGGCGAGAATTTTGTGCGCCGCGACATCGGCGATGGGCGCGTTGTGCTGATGCAGGCACTGAACCGCCACGCGCTCGGGCGTTGTGCCCGCCGCCCGCGCCAACTGCTCCCGCCAGCGCACGTGATCGCTGCCGCGAATTTCGCACCAATCCACGGCGCATAGAACGACGGGTTTGTCCGCGCCGAGAATCACTACACCCAGTGCCAGCAGCGGTTCACTCACACCCGCCACAGGTTTCACCAGTCCACCGCACAGCGGTGCTCCAACGGGCGGTGTCACATCGCACCGGAAAGTGGTCAAGCGCAAAGCGGGTGGCTCCGCGGCGGCGTAAAGAACGGTGGTCGCAAGCAGAGTGACGAGGGTGGGAAGAATGTTTCGCTTCATGTCCATGCACCTCAAAGTCGCCATCGTAGGCCAGAGACTCCTGTCTGGCCAGCCGCAGTTTTGCGCGCAAGAGAGGCCCGAACCTAGCGACCGTAGATGCCCGCGGTCGAAAGCATCTGGCGAGCCTTTTCGGCCAATCCGGGATTCGGGCCGGTCTCAACCGCCTTGAGCGCTTCGATGATCTCGCGGCGCTGGGCGGTCGCCTTCTTGCCCAAGGCGTCCAGACCATCGAGCGCCGACTGGCGGACGACCGGCTCTTCGGTGGTAGATAGGGCGGCGATCATCGCGGTGACGATCTGGGGGAAATCGGGCGTCTCGGTCTGGGCGATCCGGGTCAGCGCCTGAAGACTGGCGCTACGCACGAGCGGCTCCTTGTCCTTCGCCGCTGCCTTGATCATGCCGGGAACGGCCTGGGCGACTTTCAGGCGCCCCAGTTCGTTGATGGCGATGGTGCGGATGAACGGGCGCGAGTCGGGCACGAGCGTCAGGAGCGAATCAATCGCCGGCGGGCCTTTGCGCGCCAGGCATTTGGCCGCTTCCTCGCAGATGTCCCAGTGCGGCTCTTTCACGGCCACGTGCAGCAGGAAGGGAATGATCTCGGGACCGTCGAGCTTGGCAATCGCCTCGACCGTCTCCAGACGAATCTGCGCCTCCTTCTCGTTCTGCCAGAAGGCCTGATGGTCGTCGTATTGCTTGCGCAATTCCTCGAACGTGCCGGAGAGGGTCCTGGCCGATTGAGTGGTGACTACTAGATGCCTCTCCTTCACCATGCAATAAAGCGCCTCCTGGGCGCGAATGAAGAGCCGGCCGCCGGCAATCGCCGGGCTGGCGAGACAGACGCCGTTGATCTCATTGACAGCCAGCACCTTGACCACCGGCGGGGTGGCGGTCAAAGCGGCGGCGTCAATCACGTAGGTCCTGCCCCGCTCCGAGCACCAATAGATTTTGCCATCGCCGCCGATCGGCGAGGAGGAGAAGTGGTCGCGCACCTGGCCTTCCACAATCGGCTCGTGGTTCGCGCCGTAGAAAAGCATTTTGCCGTTGTCGCCCGGCACCATCAGGTGGGGATAAACCAGGGGCGACGGAACGTAGGGGCCGCCGGTCGTCAGATTCATGCGCACGTGGGTCTCGGTCACGTCGCCGTGCCCGCTTGGATCAATGCCCATGATCGGCCCAATCCGGCCCGAAGAGGCATAGACCAGCCCGTGGCCAAACACGGTGCTGGGACCCACGCACACCTTCATTCCATGACAGGTCCAGAGTTCCTGCCCGGTGTCCGGGTCGTAAGAGACGACCGGCTCGCCGTTCACCACCAGTTGCGGCCGGCCCTGGACCTGGATCAGCATCGGCGTGCCGAAGTGGCCGAAGCCGCTCGATTTCCGAGGCGTGCGCCAGCACTCCGTTCCATCGCTCTGCCGGAAGGCCGCGATGAAGGCCGGTCCTTTGTGATCGCAGGACTGGATGACCATGTCTTTGTAGAGGACCGTGGAGGTGCCGAAGTTATACGGGGCGTTGAACGGACCCAGCGCGCGCTTCCAAATCACTTTGCCCTGCATGTCGAGCGCCACAAGGCCCGGGCTGTCGAAGAACGCAAAGATCCGCTTGCCGTCGGTTGTGGGAGTGGGCGCAGCGAAACCGGTCTTCGGATAGAGAAGCGTCTTGGCGTCGGGCAGGAGTTCCGTTTGCCAGAGGACCTTGCCGCTCCGGGCGTCGAGGCAGATGACGAGCCGTTTCGCTCCTTCATCCGTTGCGGCGGTGACGATGACGCGGTTGCCCCAAATGATCGGCGACGAATTGCCTTCGCCCGGCAGCGGGGTGCGCCAGGCGACATTCGCGGTCTCGCTCCACTCGACGGGCAGATTTTTTTCGTTGGAAACCCCGGTGCCGTCGCGTCGCCATGCGGGCCAGTTCCCCGCGCCGATGGGATCGTCAGCCGCCACAGTCCCGATAACCGACGCCAGAACGACCAGACACGAGGAAACACTTTGTCGAAGGAATCCGGTTTTGCGCATGGGCTTCATGATGCCCCGGATGCGGTGCAAAAACAAGCCAGTGCCGGGCACCGCGCCAGGCGATTCAACGCGAAACAGCGGAGCGCCGTTCCATGACAATGTCCGGACAGGTGCCAAGGGTTGGCCGCCTGTCTTCTTGCTTCAGCTATTCCGCCACTTTGCAGATGTAGGTTCGCTCTGCGGTGTCCACGCGGATCAGGTCGCCCGGCCCGATGAACAGAGGCACCATGACCTCCAGCCCGCCCTCAAGTTTCGCGGTCTTGTAGGAGGCTTGCGAACCTCCCTTTTGCGGAGCGGCGGTGTCGAGGACCTTCAAGGCCACGTTTTCGGGCAGCTCGATGTCGAGCAGCTTGCCTTCGAGGTAGAAGGCCTTGTAGGTCTCGTTCTCCTTCAGAAAGCCGCGGCGTTCGCCGATCTGCGCGGCCGTCATGGTCATCTCGTCGTAGGTTTCGGAGTCGGTGAACACCAGCTTGTCGTCCTGTTGGTAGCTCAACTGGACCATGCGGGTTTCCAAGTCAGCAACAATAACGCGCTCGTTCTCGGCAAACAATCGCTCCACGACGCGGTTCGTGTTCAGGTTCCGCACCCGGACGTGCATCTTGTGCCGGGTTTGCGCGGTGCCGGAAGTGCGGAGACTCTCGATCATGTGCGGAACGCCATCCAGCATCAGGGTGATGCCACGCCTGAATTCCGTGGATAATATCGTTGTCATCGTCAGTGCCAGTTCGACATGCCAAAGCCTTCCATTCACGCTGTGAACGGATGGAAGGCGCTCCGCGGGGTTGAAATCGGCTACTTCTTTTTATTGGCTGCTTGTTTCGCGAACACGGCCTGCTGCTTCTGTTGCTTTGCCTGGTCGACTTTGGCTTGTTTCTGCGAGGACTGCTTGTGAACCGCTTTGGGGGATTTATCGCCCATGATCGAGATGCCTTTCGTACACACATTATCTGACCGGCGGAATGATTAGTTTCTCCGCCGCTACCGACACCATAACTGATCCGCTCGGAATGTGCGAGCAATACTGCGCGCCACATCCCGATTCCGGGGCGCGAACCTCGCCCAAGCTGTAATTTTCGCTGCCGGCATGACGGGCATCCGGCGCTTGCGAACGAACCCACTGACAACAACGCGTTGTTCAGGAGCGACGACTGCCGCGGCTGCCACCGTGGCCGCCGTAGCCGCCGCCACCGCCGCCACCGCCGCCGTAGCCGCCACCACCATGACCACCGCCGCCATAGCCGCCACCGCCGCCACGGGGGCGTTCTTCGCGCGGACGGGCTTCGCTGACGTTCAGGGCGCGACCGTCAAGCTCTTTGCCGTTGAGCTCGGCGATGGCCTTGGTGGCCTCTTCCTGGGACGCCATTTCAACGAAGGCGAACCCGCGGGACTTGTTGGTCATCTTGTCCAGGATGAGCGAGCAGGAGGTGACGTTGCCGGTTGTCTTGAAGAGATCCAGAATGTCTCCCTCGGTGGTATTGAACGACAGGTTTCCGACGAATAGCTTTGTAGCCATTTTGCTTTCTCTCTCTTCTTTCGTTTGGAGGGTTCAGCGGTGACTTGTTCCCGACGTTCGGGTTTCAGATCGTCACCGGCTGTTCGACGGCCGCCTGACAATCCACCGGCTCACTGCAAAACACTGCCAACTGCGACAACTATTAACTGTTTCCGCCGGAATTGCAACCAAAGCTGTTTTCCGAGGGTGCGATTCGACACACGGCGCGGGCAGGAGCGTTTGCGTCATCATTGCTTCTGACTGCGCCAGCCGCCGATTCAACGCGAATAACAAATAGAACCGAAAGCGCAACGCGAAAAAACAAGTCGAGTTGGCACGACCGCCCCCGGCGTGCCGAAGGGCAGCCCGGAGCCGGTGCGAGCCGGGCTTGATTTCCGGCGGGCGCGGAGAGAGGATGCGCGACCTCTGGTGTTTGGGAGTGAATCAGAACCGACAACAAGGAAATCGAAGCCATGAAGCGAACCCGCCGACTTGAACTGACTCTCGCAATCTCCCTGCTGACCGCCGCCGCCTGGCTCGCGCCGCGCGCCGCGGCCGACGTGACGCTGCCGGCGATTTTCTCCGATCACATGGTGTTGCAAGCCGACGCGCCCGTACCAGTCTGGGGTTGGGCCGAGCCGGGCGAGAAGATCACCGTCACCATTGCCGGCCAGACTCAGAACTGCACCGCCGGCGCCGACGGCAAATGGATGGTCAAACTCGGCAAGCTCAAGTGCGGCGAGGCGGCGACGATGACGGTGAAGGGCAACAACACCCTCACCATCGCGGACGTGCTCGTCGGCGAGGTCTGGCTCGGCTCCGGCCAGTCGAATATGGCGATGATGGTGAATCGCGCCAAGGATTTCGAACAGGAGAAAGCCGCCGCCAACCTGCCGAAGATCCGCCACTTCCGCGAGTCCTCCGTCGCGTCGCAGACGCCGCAGGAAAAATGCAAAGGCTCGTGGGAACTGTGCAGCCCGGAGACGGTCGGCGGCTTCTCGGCGACGGCTTATTTCTTCGGCCGCGAGTTGCACAAGAAGCTCGGCGTGCCGGTCGGTCTCATCAACTCCTCCGTCGGCGGCACGCCGGTCGAGTCCTGGACAAGCCTCGCGGCGCAAAAAGATCTCGCCGAGTTGAAGCCGCTGTTCGAAAGCTGGGAGAAAAGGCAGGCGGCATGGGACCCCGAAAAGGCGAAGGCTGCTTACGAGAAACAACTTGACGCACACAAGGAAGCTGTCGCGAAAGCCAAGGCCGACGGCAGCAAGCCGCCGCGTCCGCTGCGCGCGCCCATCGAGCCGCGCCTCGATCCCTGGAACCCCGGCAATCTCTTCAACGGCAAGATCGCCCCGCTGGTTCCCTACGCCATCCGCGGCGCGATCTGGTATCAGGGCGAGGCCAACGCCGGCCAGGGCCAGTTTTATCATTTGCAACTCTCCACGCTGGTGAAGGACTGGCGCGCGCGCTGGGGCGAGGGCGATTTCCCGTTCGCGTGGGTGCAACTGCCGAACTTCCACGCCGCGCAGAAGGAGCCGGTCGAGGACACCGGCTGGGTGCTCGTGCGCGAGGGGATGCTGAAGACGCTCGAACTGCCGCACACCGGCATGGCCATTACCACCGACATCGGCGAGGCCGACAACATCCACCCCCAGAACAAACAGGAAGCCGGCAAGCGGCTGGCGATGTGGGCGCTGGCGGACGTTTATAAACAGAAGGGCGTCGCCTCTTGCGGCCCGATCGCCTGCGGCCACAAGATCAACGGCAATGAAGTGACGATCACTTTCAAGCACGCCGACGGCGGCCTCGTCGTCAAGATCGGCGAGTCGCTGGTCACGCCGCGCGCGGATTCGCCCACCGTCTGGCCGGAGGGACTCGGCGGCTTCGGCACGATTCGCGGCTTCGCCGTCGCGGGCGAGGATAAGCAATGGCACCGCGCCGCCGCGAAGATTGTCGGCAATACAGTGATCGTCGCCTCGCCGGAAGTGAAACAGCCGGTTGCCGTCCGCTACGCGTGGGCCGACAACCCCGACTGCAATCTCTACAACCGCGCCGGCATCCCGGCGTCGCCGTTCCGCACCGACGACTGGCCCGTCGCCGCGCCGCAGAAAGTAAAACAGCGCCGATAAACTTCCCCGGCCATCAAGAATCAACGGAAAGCCCATCATGAAAACATCACTCATCGTCCTAACACTGGCCCTCTCGCTCGCCACCGCGGCGCGCGCGGCGGAAATGAAGCCGCTCTTTGACGGCAAGTCACTCGACGGCTGGGCCGTCAAGGGTGGCTTCGCCGCTTATCGCGCCGAAGACGGCATGATTGTCGGCAAGACCGTCGAAGGCAGCCCGAACTCGTTCCTCTGCACAACGCGCGACTACGCAGACTTCGTGCTGGAGTTCGACGTGCTCGTTGATCCGGAGTTGAACTCCGGCTGCCAGATTCGCAGCCACGTGTATGAGAAGGACACCGAGGACGCGAAGAAACACGTCCGCAAGGCCGGCATGGTCTATGGCTACCAGTGCGAAATCGCCACGGAAGCCTCGGGCAACTGCGGCAACTTCTGGGACGAGGCGCGCCTCACCAAGTGGTGGGACGACTTCACCAAGAAGCCTGAAGCGCAAAAGGCGTTCAAGGACAACGTCTGGAACCACTACCGCGTCGTCGCGCAAGGCGACCGGATGCGCTCGTGGGTCAACGGCGTTCCGTGCGCCGACTTCTGCGACAAGACCGACGCGACCGGCTTCATCGGCCTGCAGGTCCACGGCATCAAGAAAGGCACCGGCCCGTATCAGGTCCGTTGGAAGAACCTTTGCATCCGCGAACTGAAACCCGGCGACAAGATGGACTGACGCCAATCTTCCAGCCGCCGATTCCAAGGAGAATTCTCATGAGCATCGCCATTGACATGACCGACAAAGTGGCGCTCATCACGGGCGCATCGCAGGGCATCGGGGCGCAACTGGCGCGCACGTTCCACCGGGCCGGCGCTACGGTCATCCTCAATCACCCGGACATTGGCACGACGCGGGACGATGCCGACCAGGTGGCAAGAGTGTTAAACGCGGCCCGTCCCAACAGTGCCGACATCATCGCGGCGGATGTCGCCAACGCCGAAGCGGTCCAGCGCATGATGCAAACAATCCGCCAACAGTATGGTGGCATTGATTTCCTGATCAACAACGCCGCGATTATCCGCGACCACACGGTTGCCAAGATGAGCCTGGAGGAATGGCACTCGGTGCTGGAGGTGAACCTGTCGGGCGTCTTCCACTGCTGCAAATACGGTCTGGAGATCATGAACGATGGCGGCGCCATCGTGAGCCTGGGCAGCATCGCGGCGATTCTGGGCTTCTTCGGACAGGCCAATTACGCGGCGGCCAAGTCGGGCGTGCAGGCGCTGATGCGCGTGCTTGGTCGTGAGTGCGCGCGGCGCGGCATCCGCGCCAACGTCATCGCCCCCGGCGTTATCAACACCGCCATGGCCGCCACCATCCCGGAGGAAATCCGGGCGGAGATGCTCAAAAACATTCCGATGAAGCGGTTCGGCGAGCCGTTCGAGATCGCGCACGTCGCGTTGTTCCTCTGTTCGCCCCTGGCCTCGTATGTGACGGGCCAGACCATTGAGGTCAACGGAGGTTGGCGCGGATGAGAGGCGCGGCGCGCATTGTCTCGGCACGGGAAGCGGTCGCCGCGATTCCTTCGGGCGCGACCGTCGCCGTGGGCGGCTTCGTCGGCGCGGGACATCCCGAACTGCTGACGGCGGCGCTGGAGGAACATTTCCTGGCGACCGGCTCGCCGCGCGACCTGACGCTGCTTTACGCGGCGGGGCAGGGCGACCGCGGCGACCGCGGTTTGAATCATCTGGCGCACGCGGGGCTGATCAAGCGTGTCGTGGGCGGCCACTGGAACCTCGCGCCGAAGCTGGGGCGCATGGCGCTGGAGAACCAGATCGAGGCGTACAACTTTCCGCAGGGCGTGCTCTGCGTGTTGTTGCGCGAGATCGCCGCCAAACGGGCCGGCGTCATCACCCAGGTAGGCATGAACACCTTCGTGGACCCGTTGCACGGCGGTGGCCGGCTCAACGCCCGCACCACCGAGCCGCTGGTGGAACGGATTAAACTCGATGGCGCCGACTGGCTGCGCTATCGCACATTTCCCGTGAATGTCGGCTTCATCCGGGCAACCTCCGCCGATCCGCGCGGCAACCTGGCGCTCGAACGCGAGGGAATCATCGGAGAAGTGCTGCCGATCGCGCAGGCGGCGAAGAACCACGGCGGCATTGTCATCGCCCAGGTCGAACGGCTCGTGGACCGCATCGCCGATCCCAAGGCCGTGCGTGTGCCGGGAATCCTTGTGGATTTTGTCGTGGTGTCCGAGGGTCGCGGCCACGAACAAACCTTCGGCGAGGTGTTCGAGGAAGCCTACGTTGCGACCGGCAACGGCAGCGAAACGCTGCCGCCGCTGCCGTTCTCGGAGCGCAAGATTGTCGGCCGCCGCGCCCTGCGCGAGATTGCGGCCGGCGACATCGTGAACCTCGGCATTGGCATGCCCGAGGCGGTGGCCGCCGTCGCGGCGGAGACGGGACGGCTGAAGGATTTCACGCTCACGGTCGAAAGCGGCCCCATCGGCGGCGTGCCGGCGTCGGGTCTGAGTTTCGGTTGCAGCCGGCGCCCGGAAGCGATCGTGGACCAGCCTTCGCAGTTTGATTATTACGACGGCGGCGGTCTGGACGTGGCGGTGCTCGGCGCGGTGGAGGTGGACGCACAGGGCAGCGTCAACGTCAGCAGCTTCGCGGGCCGGTTCGCGGGCGTGGGCGGCTTTGTCAACATCGCCCAAAACGCCAAGCGCGTGATCTTCTGTTGCACGTTCCGCGCGGGCGACCTGGAGGTGGACGTGCAGGACGGCGCGCTGCGGATCGTGCGCGAAGGCCGCCACGCCAAGTTTGTGAAGCGGTTGGGGATGGTTTGTTTTCACGGGCCGTCGGCGATTGCCCGCGGCCAGAGCGTCACGTTCATCACCGAACGGGCCGTGTTCGAATTGCAAGCGGGCGGCCTGGTGCTGACCGAAGTTGCGCCGGGCGTGGATGTCCGCTCCCAAGTGCTGGACCTGATGGAATTCGCGCCGGCGAGCGTCCAGCCCGCGACGATGCCGGCAGAATATTTTGAAAAATGAAATACGCAACTCCTGTCTATCTGATTGACGCGCGGCGCTCCCTGATCGGCCGTTTCGGCGGCGCGTTGAAGGACATGCGCCCCGCCGATCTGGCGCTGCAAGTCGCGGAGGCCGTCGTGCCCGCGGCGCTCAAACCGCACGTGGACGAGGTCATTCTCGGCCAAGTCCTCCAAGCCGCCTCCGGGATGAATACGGCGCGGCAGGTGGCGTTGCGACTGGGTCTGCCTCAACGCGCGACCGCGTTCACCGTCAACATGGCGTGCGCCTCGGGGCTGAAAGCGGTGGCTCTGGCCGCCGATGCCATCGCGCAGGGCGATGCCGGGTTGGCGCTGGCGGGCGGCGTGGAATCCATGAGTCAGGCGCCGCATTACCTGAGCGGGTTGCGTTGGGGCAAGAAAATGGGTGACGTGCCGCTGGCGGACGCCATCTTCGTGGACGGGCTGAGCGACCCAGTGCTGAAACTCGGCATGGCCGAAACGGCCGAACGCGTGGCGGAGGCGTGCCGGATTTCGCGCGAGGACCAGGATCAGTTTGCGTTCCGAAGCCATGAACGCGCCGTCGGCTGCCGCGCGGCGTTTGCCCGCGAGATCGTCTCCATCCAAACCGCCAACGGCCGCGTGGACAGGGACGAGCAACCGAGGCCCGACTCGACAGTCGAGAAATTGCAGGCGCTCAAGCCGGCGTTTCGCGCCAACGGCACCATCACGGCGGGCAACGCCTCCAGCATCAACGACGGCGCCGCGATGGTTTTGCTGGCGGGCGAAAAGGCCGTGACGCAAAGGGACCTCCGGCCGCGCGCCCGCGTCGTGGCCGCCTGCGCGGTTGGCTGCGACCCGGCGATGATGGGCTTGGGGCCGGTCTGGGCCGTGCGCAAGCTGTGCGCTGAAACGGGTTGGTCGTTGGGCGAAGTGGACGCCGTGGAAATCAACGAGGCGTTCGCCGCCCAAACACTGGCCTGCGCGCGGGAGTTGGAGCTTGCCCCGGAAAAACTCAACCGGCGCGGCGGCGGCATCGCGCTGGGTCATCCCATCGGTTGCAGTGGCGCGCGCGTGCTGGTGACGCTGTTGCACATTCTCGAAGACCTCAACCTGAGGCGCGGTATCGCTTCCCTCTGCGTCGGTGGCGGCATGGGCATCGCGATGGCGATCGAGCGCGGGACCTGACGCGCCAGCATGCTGCGGCGGCCCGCGCCACGAGTGGCCGCCCTGTTGGAATAACAAGGGCAAGACGAAGAAGCGCCAAGCCCGAGTTTTCGGATGCAACCGGCGGTGTTTCTTGTAAAGTCACGGCTTCGATGAACCTGAAACCATTTCTCTCGTGCGCCTTCCTGGGGCTGGTCACCACATTCGTTGCCAGCGCCGCGCCGGAGAAACCGAACATCGTTTTCATCCTCAGCGACGACCTCGCGCAAGGCGACGTCGGTTGCTACGGGCAGAAGCTCATCCAAACACCCGTGATCGACCGCATGGCCGCCGAAGGCACCCGCTACACGCAGGCGTATTGCGGAACCACCGTCTGCGCGCCGTCGCGGGCGTCGTTGATGATGGGACTGCACTGCGGCCACGCGCCCATCCGCGCCAACCGCGAAATCCAACCCGAAGGCCAGATGCCGCTGCCGGCGGGCGCGTTCACCGTCGCGCAGTTGCTCAAGGACGCGGGCTACGCGACGGCCTGCACCGGCAAATGGGGCCTGGGCATGTTCGACACGACGGGCGGCCCGCTGAAGGCCGGCTTCGACCATTTCTTCGGCTACAACTGCCAGCGCCACGCGCACAGTTATTTCCCGAAGTATCTCTACAACGACGACCGGCGTTTCGACCTGCCGGGCAATGACGGCAACGAAAAGGTCGAAGGCCGGGGCGCCATCTACGCGCAGGACCTTGTCGCCGACGAAACGTTGAGGTTTGTGAAGGCGAGCAAGGACCGGCCGTTTTTCCTCTACTACGCCGTCACGCTGCCGCACGGCGCGTTCCAGATCAACGACCAGGGCATCTACAAGGACAAACCATGGACCGTGCTGCAGAAGAATTACGCGGCGATGGTCACGCGGCTGGATACCGACATCGGGCGGCTGCTGATGTTGCTCAAGGAGTTGAAGCTCGACGAGAAGACGATTGTCTTTGTCGCGGGCGACAACGGCTCATCCTGGGATCCCCAATCCGAGATTGGCCGCCACTTCAACCAGGCCGCCAACGGCCTGCGCGGTTTCAAGCGCGAGCTTTACGAGGGCGGCCTGCGCCAGGCGGCCATCGCACGCTGGCCGGGCTCGGTTCCCGCCGGCCGCGTGAGCGACGAGCCGTGGGCGTTCTGGGATTTCCTGCCGACGGCGGCGGAGCTGGCGGGCGCGAAGATCCCCGCGGATGTGAAGACCGACGGTTTCTCGCTCGTGTCGTTCCTCAAAGGCGGCCCCGCGCCGAAGCGCGAGTATTTTTACTGGGAGCTTCACGAAGGCCCGTCGCTGCAGGCCGTGCGGTTTGGCGACTGGAAAGCCGTCAAGAATGGCCCAAGCAAGGCCACCGAACTCTACGATCTCAAGACCGATCCCGGTGAAACGAAGAACCTTGCTGCGGAGAAACCGGAGTTGGTCGCCAGGGCCGAGTCGCTCATGAAGGCCGCCCGCGTGGACGACCCCAACTGGCCGATGCGCGACAAGCCCGCACCAAAGAAAGGCGGCAAGGCCAGGGCAAAGGCCGCGCCGTGATGAAACCGGAGTTTTCAGATGCAACCGGCGGCGGTTCTTGTAAAGTCACGACTCCAATGAACCTGAAACAGTTTCTCTCGTGCGTCTTCCTGGCGCTGGCCGCGACGCTCGTCTCCAGCGCCGCGCCCGCAAAGCCGAACATCGTCATCATCCTCGTGGATGACATGGGTTTCAGCGACCTCGGTTGCTATGGCAGCGAAATCCCGACGCCCAACCTCGACGCGCTCGCCGCGGGCGGCGTGCGCTTCACACAGTTTTACAACACGGCGCGCTGTTGTCCGACGCGCGCCTCGTTGCTCACCGGCCTCTATTCGCATCAGGCTGGCGTGGGACACATGACCAACGACCGGGGCGAGGACGGTTATCGCGGCGACCTCAACAACCGTTGCGTGACCATTGCCGAGGTGTTGCGGCCCGCCGGCTACGCCACCTTCATGACCGGCAAGTGGCACGTCACCAAACACGTCGACGCCGCCGACGATTCGCAGAAATTCAACTGGCCGCTCCAGCGCGGCTTCGACCACTACTACGGGATCATTGCCGGTGCCGCCAATTATTTCCGGCCCAACTCGCTGACCGACGACAACACGCGCATCACCGCCGAGGAAAAGAACTACTACACCACCGACGCGTTCACCGAACACGCCGTCCAGTTCATCGCCGGGCGGGACAAGGCCAAGCCGTTCTTTCTCTACCTCGCCTTTAACGCGCCACACTTCCCGCTCATGGCGCCCGCGGAGGAAATCGCGAAGTTCCGCGGCCAATACAAAATCGGCTGGGACAAGCTCCGCGAGCGGCGCCACGCGAAACAGATCGAACTCGGCATTATGGACAGGGCGTGGCCGCTGTCGCCGCGCCCGGCCGAAGTCAGTGAGTGGGACAAGCTCGCGCCGGAGCAACAGGACCGGTTCGACCAGATCATGGCGGTCTATGCCGCCGTCGTCGCGCACATGGACGCCGCCGTCGGCCGGCTCGCCGCGGCGCTCAAGCAGCAGGGCGTGCTCGACAACACGCTCCTCTTGTTCCTTTCCGACAACGGCGCCAACGCCGAGAGCGGCCCGAACGGCCGGCTTGTTGGCCCCGGCGCGCCCGGCTCGGCCGAGTCCACCGTCTTCGAAGGCCAGTCGTGGGCGACGCTCTCGAACACGCCGCTCCGCCGCTACAAACACTTCAACCACGAAGGCGGCATCTCCACGCCGCTCATCGCCCACTGGCCTGCGCGCATCCCGGCGCACGGCGAATTGCGGCGCCAGCCCGGCCATCTCGTGGACCTGATGGCGACGTGCGCAGACGTGTCCGGCGCGGCGTATCCGGCCGAGTTCAAGGGCAAACCGATCCTGCCGATGGAAGGCCGGAGCCTCGTGCCGGCGTTCAACAACCAGGCGATCGAGCGCGACGCGATCTACTGGGAACACGAGGGCAACGCCGCCATCCGCGTCGGCGACTGGAAGCTCGTTCGCCTCGGCCGTAACGGGCCGTGGGAACTCTACGATTTGAAAGCCGATCGCACCGAGCAGCACGACCTCGCCGCCGAACAGCCGGAGCGCGCGAAGGAACTCGCCGCGAAGTGGGACGCGTGGGCCAAACGCGCCAGCGTGATGCCGTATCCCAAGGAACCCGCCAAAGGCGCAGGCAAGGGAAAGAAGAACGCCAGGCCCCAGCAAGGAAACCGGCCATGAAAAAATCGCTCCGCCTTCTCGCGATGACCGGCCTCGCGGCGGCACTGGCGCTGGCAGCGGGCGCCGCCGCTGACGAGACGTCGGCGAAAAAAACGAACATCGTTTTCATCCTTGTGGACGATCTCGGCTGGACCGACCTCGGTTGTTTCGGCAGCAAATTTTACGAGACGCCGAACATTGACCGGCTCTGCGCACAGGGGATGAAGTTCACCGACGCTTACTCCGCGTGCACTGTCTGTTCGCCGACGCGCGCCAGCGTTCTCACCGGCCAGTATCCAGCGCGGCTGCACATCACCGACTGGATCGCCGGCCACGAGCGGCCGAAGGCGAAGCTGCGGATTCCCGACTGGCAGAAACACCTGCCGCTGGAAACGATGAACATCGCGCGGGCGCTCAAGTCCGCCGGCTACGCCACCGCCAGCATCGGCAAATGGCACCTCGGCGGGCCGGAGTTCTGGCCCGACAAACAAGGCTTCGACCTCAACGTCGCCGGCTGCGACAAGGGCCAGCCGCCGAGTTACTTCTCGCCCTATAAGATCCCGACGCTGCCCGACGGACCGCAGGGCGAGTTCCTCAGCGACCGGCTCACGACCGAGGCGGTGAAGTTCATCACGGAAAACAAGGAGCGCCCGTTTTTCCTCTACCTGCCGCACTACGCCGTCCACACGCCGCTGATGGCCAAGCCCGGCGTCATCGCCAAATACAAAGCCAGGGCCGATCCGTCCGCGCCGCAGCACAACGCCACCTATGCCGGCCTCATCGAGAGCGTGGACGACAGCGTCGGCGTTCTGTTGCGCACGCTCGACGAACTCAAAATCGCCGACCACACCCTCATCATCTTCACCTCCGACAACGGCGGGCTGATGCTGCCGGCGCGCGATCCCGTCACCTGCAACGCCCCGCTGCGCGCCGGCAAAGGCTCCGCCTACGAAGGCGGCGTGCGCGTGCCGCTCATTGTGAAGTGGCCCGGCGTCACACGGCCCGGCAGCGTCTGCCACACGCCGGTCATCAGCGCCGATTATTTTCCGACGATGCTCGACGCGCTCGGCGTCGCCGACGATCCGAAACACATCGTGGACGGCGAGAGCATCGTGCCGCTGTTGAAACAAACCGGCCCGCTCCGGCGCGACGCAATCTACTGGCATTACCCGCACTACCATCCCGGCGGCGCGACGCCCTACAGCGCCGTGCGCGAAGGCGACTGGCGGCTCGTGGAGTTCTTCGAGGACAACCATGTCGAGCTTTACAACCTCAAGGACGACATCGGCGAAACGACAGACCTCGCGCAAAAAATGCCGGAGAAAGCCGCCGCGCTCCGCCAAAAGCTCCATGACTGGCGCAAGTCCGTCGGCGCGCAGTTGCCAACGCCGAATCCCGATTACGACCCGAACGCGCCCGCCGAGCCGAAACAGAAATCACCGCGCCAACAGAAAGCCGAATCCGAATTGCTGCTTCGCATCGCAGAGGAATCATGAAGAAATTTCGTTTTACAGCCATTGCAGTCCTGCTGGCGGCAGTGTTGTCGCTGGCGATGACCAGCCCGGTTTCCATCGCGGCTGAAACGACGCCGAAAAAACCGAACATCGTTTTCATCCTCACCGACGACCTTGGTATCAACGACCTTGGGTGTTACGGGCGGCACGAACATCATACGCCGCACCTCGACGCGCTGGCGGCGGAGGGCACGCGCTTCACGTCGGCTTACTGCGCGCAGCCGATCTGCTCGCCGTCGCGCGCGGCGATCATGACCGGCAAAAATCCCGCGCGGTTGCACCTGACGACGTATCTGCCGGGCCGGCCGGATTGTCCGTCGCAAAAGCTGTTGCATCCCATCATCCGGCAGCAGTTGCCGCTGGAGGAAATGACGCTCCCGAAATACCTGAAGCCCGCCGGCTACGTCAGCGCGTGCATCGGCAAATGGCATCTCGGCGGCAAAGGCTTCGGCCCGGCCGAGCAGGGCTTCGATTACGTCCACGCCGTCCGGCCCAACACGACGCCGTCCGAGACCGAGGGCGGCAAAGGCGAATACGACCTCACCGCGCATGCCATCCAGTTCATCGAGGAAAACCGCGACCGGCCGTTCTTCCTCTATCTGGCGCACAACACCCCGCACATTCCCTACACGGCCAAGGCGCCGCTCGTCGCGAAAAACAGCAAGGCATTCGAGCCGGTCTATGCCGCCCTCATCGAGACACTTGACGACGTCGTCGGACTGGTGCTCGCCAAGCTCGACGCGCTCGGCCTCGCGCAAAACACCATCCTCGTCTTCACCTCCGACAATGGCGGCCTGCACGTGCCCGAATTGAAGCACGAGAAGATCACACACAACACGCCGTATCGCGCCGGCAAGGGTTTCCTTCACGAAGGCGGGTTGCGCATCCCGCTCATCGTCCGCTGGCCGGGCCGCGTGCCGGCGGGCCGCGTCGTGAACGCGCCGGTGGTGAACAGCGACTGGGTGCCAACGCTGCTGGAGATGTGCGGCCAGCCCGTGCCGCCGAGTCTCGACGGCGTGAGCCTCGCGTCGCTGCTGGCCGGCGGCGAAGCGCCGAAGCGGCCGTTCTTCTGGCACTTCCCGCATTACACCAACCAGGGCAGCCAGCCCGAAGGCGCGATCCGCGACGGCGACTGGAAGCTCATCGAATACTACGAGGAAGGCCGCGTGGAGTTGTTCAATCTCGCGCAGGACCCCGGTGAGAAGAACAACCTCGCCGAACGCCAGCCGGAGCGCGTCAGGCAACTGCGCGCCACCCTCGCCGCGTGGCGCGACGCGACGGTCGTGCAAACCAACACGCCGAATCCGAGCTTCGATCCCGCGTTGCATCGCGCGCTCTACGAAGACATGGACGTGTCCCGCTACAACGCCTCCACTGCCGACGCCGCCGAGTTTGCCCGGGTGTTGCAGTGGCGCAAGCTGATGGACTCCGTCGTGCCCAGACCGCAACCGCCGAAGAAAGCGCAGCCGAACCGATAAAAGCAAGTCACCGCGCTTGTCCAAATGCGACCGATGGTATAAGGAAAAGGCGGACCGAAAAGCATTCAGACGAGACAGAACCCAACATGATTTTACTTATCGGCAGCGGCTACGTCGGCTCGATATTTGGCGCCTGCCTGGAGCAGGCGCGAATCCCTTATCAAGTCTGGCCGCGACAGGACCTGGATTACACCGGCCTGCCGGCGTTGACGGATTATTTGAAGGAACACCGGCCGGAGTTTCTCATCAATTGCGCGGGTTACACGGGCAAGCCGAACGTGGACGCCTGCGAGTTGCACAAGGCCGAGTGCCTGTTCGGCAACGCGGTGCTGCCGGCCATCATCCAGACGGCGTGCGAACGCGCGAGCGTGCCGTGGGGCCACATATCGTCCGGCTGCATTTACAACGGCGCCAAACCGGATGGCAGCGGCTTCACCGAAACCGACGCGCCGAATTTTTCCTTCCGCCAGAACCACTGCAGTTTCTACAGCGGCACCAAGGCGCTCGGCGAGGAGGTGCTGGCGGAGGCGCGAGACTGTTACGTCTGGCGGCTGCGCATTCCGTTCAACAACGAGGACAGTCCCCGCAATTACCTGACGAAGGTCATGCGTTACGAGCGGCTGCTGGAAGCGCGCAATTCGCTCTCTCAACTGGACGAGTTTGTCCGCGCCTGCGTCGCCTGCTGGCAGAAGCGCGTGCCGTTCGGCGTCTACAACATGACGAACCCCGGCTCCATCACCACGCGTGAGATCGTGGAGATAATCCAAAAGAGCGGCGTCTGCCGGAAGGAGTTCCGTTTCTTCGCCGACGAAACGGAGTTCATGCGGTTGGCCGCGAAGACGCCCCGCTCCAACTGCGTCCTCGATGTCTCCAAACGAGAGAAGGCGGGCATCGCGATGACCGAAGTCCACGACGCCGTCGCCATCGCCCTGCGTCAATGGAAGTCCGCTTGATCGCATGAAAACCGTCCTCGTCACCGGCGGCGCCGGCTTCATCGGATCGAACTTCGTTCGCTGCCTGCTCCGCGCGGAGCCGGCGGCAAAGATCGTCAACCTCGACGCGCTGACCTACGCCGGCAGTCTGGAAAACCTGAAAGATTTGCCCGACGATGGGCGGCATCTCTTTGTGCGCGGCGACATTTGCGACCGCGCGCTGGTGGATAAACTTCTGCGCGAACACCGGGTGGACACCATCGCGCATTTCGCCGCCGAGTCGCACGTGGACCGTTCGATTCACGGACCGGGTTTATTCGTGCAGACCAACATCATCGGCACGCAGGTGCTGCTCGACGCGGCGCGGCAGGCGTGGCTCGCGGACAAAATCGTCGAGCCGGCGGCGGCGCGGTTCCATCATGTTTCCACCGACGAGGTGTTTGGCTCGCTCCGGCCGAAGGACCCCGCGTTCACCGAGAGCACGCCTTATGATCCGAGTTCGCCCTACTCCGCCTCCAAGGCCGCCAGCGATCACCTGGTGCGGGCCTACGCCCGCACGTACGGCCTGCCGGTGACGATCACGAATTGCTCGAACAACTACGGGCCGCATCAGTTCCCGGAGAAGTTGATTGCGCTGATGATCCTCAATGGCATCAACGGCCGGCCGCTGCCCGTTTATGGCGACGGCCAGCAAATTCGCGACTGGCTCTACGTCGAGGACCATTGCGAAGCGATTCGTTGCGTGCTCAAAAGCGGGCGCACCGGCGAGACTTACAACATCGGAGGCGACAACCAACCGCCCAACCTCGATATCGTCCGCGACATTTGCGCGCTGCTGGACGAACTGCTCCCGGCGTCGCCGCACCGGCCGCACGCCTCGCTTATCCAGCACGTCACCGATCGCCCCGGTCACGACCGCCGGTATGCGATGAACATCACGAAGATCAAGACCGAGCTGGGCTGGACGCCGCGCCACTCGTTGCAAACGGGCCTGCGCGCGACGGTGCAATGGTATCTGGAGCATCCGGATTGGGTCGCCGCCATCCAACAGCAGGCGGGGTATCAGCAGTGGATTGACCGGAATTACGCGAAACGAGGAACGCAACAATGAAAGGCATCATTCTGGCCGGCGGCAAAGGCACGCGCCTTTATCCCATCACGATGGCGGCAAGCAAACAGGTCCTGCCGGTTTACGACAAGCCGATGATCTACTATCCGCTTTCGTGCCTGATGCTGGCGGAAATCCGCGACGTGCTCGTGATCAGCACGCCGGCCGACCTGCCGGGATTCCAGCGATTGCTGCGCGACGGCAGCCAGTGGGGCATGAAGTTCCGCTATGCCGAACAGGACGAACCGCGCGGACTGGCCGACGCTTTTCGGATCGGCGCGGAGTTTCTCGCCGGCGAACCGGCGTGCCTGATCCTGGGCGACAACATTTTTTACGGCCACGGTTTGGCGGAAGTCCTCCGCGTCGGCGCGGGAACAACCAACGGGGCGACCATCTTTGCCTACCCGGTGCGCGACCCGGAACGCTACGGCGTGGTGGAGTTCGACGAGGCCGGACGGGCCGTCAACATCGAGGAGAAGCCGAAGAAGCCGCGCTCGAATTATGCCGTGCCCGGCATTTATTTTTTCGACCGCGAAGTGACGGAGATCGCCCGCAATTTGAAACCCTCGCCCCGCGGCGAACTTGAAATCACCGATCTCAACCGCGTCTATCTCTCGCGCGGCAAACTGAGCGTGGCGCAGCTCGGCCGCGGCATCGCCTGGCTCGACGCCGGCACGCACGAATCGCTCCTCCAGGCCGCGAACTTCGTGCAAGCGGTCCAGGACCGGCAGGGACTGATGATCTGCTGCCCCGAAGAAATCGCCTTTCGCCACGGTTTCATTGACGCCGCGCAATTGAAACGGCTGGCCCGCGCCATCCCGAACGCCTATGGGGATTATCTGCAACGTCTGACCGTCAGCCGATAGTCCAAAGGCCGCGCGTTTTTTTGCGGAACAGAGCCAGCCGGCCTAAATCCGTGTTTCCTGTGTGGCGGAGAACTTGTGGCAACACACCGTGGCCGTTAGGACCGGGCGCGGCACGGTTCGGCGGAGGTCTTTCCTCGCTCGAAAATAATATGACCGAGGAAGACGAGGAGGATCAGCGTCCCTATCGTGATGCATCCCGACGACAGGAAAATTTCCGAGAGAGGCCTGCCCATGATTTGTTTTGCGGTCAGGGAGTTCAGCGCGAAACTCACTGCCAGAACGATGCCGCCAAGCCACCGGAAGCGCTCTTCCTTGATCACATAGGCTGACAACAGCATGTAGGGCAGCATCAGCACGATGAAGTGCGACTTGCTGCTCATGGGTGAAAGCATGAGCATGCTGATCAGCAGCACCGAGCCATCCAAAACAAACGATCTTGCCATTTTCCCGGAACGAATCAGAAGAGCACCCATCACCGATAGATAACCGAGATACACCGCATTGAGGATCGTCGAAGCGTGAACCGACCAACTCGATCCTGTTGTGAGATGGGTGACCAGCGACCGCAACGATTCGTTCAGAGGGTTGGCGGAATCCCATTGGCGGGGCCGATAGATCGCCGGATTCTTGATGAAAAGTCCTCCCACCATGTCGTGCACCCACGTGAGGAAATAACCCGAGGAAGGCTTGGAAGGCGTGAAGAAGACATCCGGCAACAACGAAATGCCCGCGTAGAGCGCGACACAAAGAAGAAATAGTTTCATCCGCCCTCGCAGCAGCAGATAGGGGAAGAACAACAAAGGCGTTACCTTGAGGGCCGCCGCCGCCGCCAAGCCGGCCGCCGCGCGAAAGTCTTTGCCGCGTGCCAATCCATCCAGTCCGATCAGAACACACAAGAAGACGACGGCGTCATAGGCCTGGTTCTCAAATACCGCCAGCACAAGTTTGATGCTTAATGCCAGCGTCAGAACTCTCAGCCAAAGCAGTTCCTTGCGCGGCAACGGTTCCGGCCAGGTCTTGAGCGTGAGATGCTCGCATAACCGGAAACTCAGGCACGTGGAACCCACCAGCACCAGATACCAGAGAAGATCCCTGAGCCACGGCCGGACGAGTGCGAACGGGATCATGACGAACGCAAACACAGGAGGATAGTTGAATCCCAGCACACTATCTTCCAAAACTTCTCCTCGCAGCAAAGCCGCCGCGCCCCGAGGATAAAGGTCCATGCCTTGGGGCCGGTTGACGAAACGCGGGTAATACAACGCCGCGGCCACGAGCAGCAGGAGGATCAGCTTGTGACGGCGGATAAAATCCAGAAGCTTCATGCGCGCTATTTTCGTTCCGCTCTGTCGTTCTCGAAAGTTCGAAGTGGCCGCCAATTCCTCGGCGCCATTCTGTTATCTCACGAACCGACCCGCCGGCAAGAAAGATTCGCCAAAGCTTCAACGACTTCGGTCACCTCCACCGGTCGCTCCTGGCCTTCCCGCCCCACACGCAGCACGGCGTGGCCCTCGCCCCACGGCCGCCACGCGATATCGTCCACAAACAGGCAGACCACGCCCGTCTCCACCGCCGCGGCCACGTGCATCGGGCCGCTCGCAATGCCCACGAAACCCGCCGCGCGCTTCAGCATGGCGGCCAGTTCAAGCACCGTGGTCCGCCCCACCACCGAAACCGCCTGCAAGCCCGGTTGCGAAACGATCCAGTTGACGTCGTCCAGGCAATCCGATCCCCCGACGAAAACCGGCGTGAGGCCGTGAGTCTGTTTCACCGCTTGCGCGAATTGCGCCCACCGTTCCCGCGGCCAGCGATACGCGGCGTTGGAACGCGCGCCGACGTGCAGCGCGACAAACCGCCCGCCGACGCCGAGTTCTCGAAGCAGAGCCGCCGCCTTCCTGTCATCGTCCTCGCCGACCGGCAGCTCCAGCGACCGGTCATCCGCGTGAAGGGCCAGACCGCGTTCCACCAGGGAGAGATACAACTCCACGATGTGAAACGGGGGGGCGGGCACCTCCAAGGATTTGTTGTTAAGAAACCGCCGCGCCCCTTCGGGCGCCTGCAAAGCGATCCGGCGCGGCACGCCGGCGAGAAAGCCCAGCCACGCCGCGCGGTCGCCGCTGGCGAAATCCACCGACGTGACGTAGCGGCGCTGCCGCAGCGCGCGCAGCAAACGCCATTGCCCCGCCACACCGGTCGCGCGATCCACCGTCAGCACACAATCCAGGTGGGGGTTGTGGCGCAGCACGTCCTCGGTGCCCTTGTTCACGACCATCGTGATGTGGGCCTTCGGGAAACTTTGCCGCAGCAGCCGGATTGCCGGCGTCGTCAGCAGCACGTCGCCGATGTGGCGCAGCTTGAACAGCAGGAAGGCCGGGCCGTTGAGATGGAGCGCGGTTTCGTTCACGGGCTGACCCGGTCGAGAAGAACCTCCACGATCCGCCGGGCGGCTTCGCCGTCGCCGTAGGGATTGGAGGCGGTGGACATGCGGCGATACGCCGTCTCATCCGTCAACAGCCGCCGGGTCTCCGCCACGATCCGCTCGCGGTCGGTGCCGACGATCAGCGCCAGGCCGGCCTCGGCCGCTTCGGGACGTTCGGTGACCTTGCGCATTACCAGCACCGGCTTGCCGAACGTCGGCGCTTCCTCCTGAATGCCGCCGGAATCGGTCAGGACCAGATGCGACCGTTTCATCAGGTGCACCAGCGTCAGGTAATCCACCGGTTCAATCAAATGTATCCGGTCCACGCCGTTCAGCTTCGCCTGCACGGTGTGACGCACCTTCGGGTTGAGGTGGACGGGGTAAACGATGTTGAGGTCGGGAAACTCGCGGACGAGTTCGCAGAAGGCGTCGCAGATGTTCGCGAGCGGCTCGTCCCAGTTTTCGCGACGGTGCGCGGTAACGAGGATGAGGCGGCCGGCAGCGCCGAGGATGTTTTTGATCTCAGGCCCGCGCGGTTCGTAAGGCACGCCTGCCGCGTAGCGCAGCGCGTCCACGACCGTGTTGCCGGTGACAAAAACCTTTTCCGTCGGAACGCCTTCGCGGAGAAGATTCTCGCGGGCGCGCGCCGTGGGCGCGAAGTAGTAGTCGGCAAGCACATCGGCGAGGCGGCGGTTGATTTCCTCGGGATACGGATTCCACCGGTCGAAGCTGCGCAGTCCCGCTTCGACGTGGCCGACGGCGATCCGGCAATAAAACGCGGCCAGCGACGCCGCGAACACGGTGGTCGTGTCGCCCTGGACCAGCACGACGTCCGGCTTCATCTCGCGCAACACGCGTTCCACGGCCTCGATGGCCGCCGTGGTGATTTGCGCCAGCGTCTGGTTCGGGCGCATGAGGTTCAGATCCACATCGGGCTTGATGCCGAAGACCTTGAGCGTCTGGTCCAGCATCTCGCGATGTTGCGCCGTGGACACCACCACCGATTCGATCCGGCCGGGATGTTTCGACAGCTCCCGGATCACGGGGGCCATTTTGATGACCTCCGGCCGCGTGCCGACGATGGACAAAATTTTCAACTTCGATTTCATTGCCGCTTCCTGTCTGCCGCGGCACAAGCGTTCCAGACGGCCAGGATTTGTTTCACCCGGCTGTCCCAGGAATGCCCGCTGGCGATCGCCATCCGCCGCCGCGCGGCCTCGTCGGAGTCTTCCGCCAGCGCGCGTTCGATCTGCGCCACAAACTCCTCCGGGCCGGTGGCGATTCTGACGGCATCGCCGAAAACCCGCAACCTCGGAATCGCCGTGGACACGACCGGTTTGCCCGCCGCCAGGTATTCGTAAACCTTAATCGGATCGGCGGCATAGACGATGGGCTTCGGCTCGAACGGCACGAGACAAACGTCCAACTGCCGCAGATACGCCGGCAACTCGTCGTAGCGTTTCGTGCCGAGCAGGTGGACATTCGGCAGACCCGAAAAACACGAGATGTCCTTGTGAATGCCGCCGATGATGACCCAGCTCCAGCCGGGCCGCCGCCGCGCGCCCTCGGTGATGAGGCCGACATCCACCCAATGCTGGACCGAGCCAATGAAACCGATCAGCGGCTTTTTCAGCGCGGCGAGGTCGGCCGGACACGGCAGATTTTCCTCGCGAGCCTTCACGAAATGCGCGACATCGGCGGCGTTGGGCACCAGATGGACGTTTGGGTGGCGCGCGCCGAGGCTTTGCAGCAGCGGCTCGCTGGTGACGAAGACCGCAGCGACCTTGCGCAACAGCCGCTCCTCGCTGTCGAGGATGATGCGCGCCATTTTTGGCGGCAGGTCGGTGAGCTCGTCGCAGCAATCGTAGCAGGCAAACTTTTCATCCAGCGCGCCAACGAGCGGCTCGGCGAGCGGATACGAAACCCACAGCACCGGCTTTGCAAAACCCAGCCGCCGGGCGAGCGCGCGGAGGCGCGCGGCCAGCCACCGCAGGTAGAGGCGGTTCAGGCGCGGATAGCGCCGCAACGAGAACAGAACTACCGGCGAGAACACGTGGACGCCTTTTTCCACCTCGCGCGACCAGAACAGTTGCCGCAGTTGCATCTGGCCGCGGAAAACGCTTCGCAACGATGACCACAAGTCGCGCGGCGATTCGACATACAGCACCGGCATCGAACGGCCGAGCCGCCCCATGATTTGCTGATGGCGCTGCCGCAGGCCGTGCCAGGAACAGGCCCACAAACAGACGAGGCAGTCGCCGTCGGAGCGCGGTGCGGTGGTCATAACCGGGTGGTCGCGGGCGAAAGTTTCTGGCTCAAGCCGTCGCGGCACGCGCGCCAGAGCGCGAGGCCGTGCTCCCGCCGTCCCGCGACGAGGCAGCCGATGCTCTTGCCCAAAACGTGGCGCAGCAGATACGGCCCGAACACCAGCCAATGATACCAGCGGGCGTGTTTGCGCATAAAAAAAATCCGGTTGCGAAAACGGTAATATTCCACCGACGGTTTCCGCATCGTGTTGACGCTCACCGCGCCCTTATGCCAGATGCGGCTGCGGGGCACAACCCAAACGCCGTGGCCGGCCCCGGCGGCGCGCCGGCACCAGTCCACTTCCTCGACGTAAAGGTGAAACGCCTCGTCCAGCACGCCGATGGCCTCGATGGTCCCGCGCCGCACCAGCATCGCCGCGCCGGAGATGTAGTCCACGACGCGCGGCGTCTTGTCCAACGCCGCTTCCGTCACTCCACCGCTCAACGGCGGAAACTTCGCGTCCCACCATTGGATGCGTGCGCCCGCCGACTGGATCGTTTGGGGGCGGTCCATTTCATAGACACTCGGCCCGATCATGCCCGCTTGCGGGTGTTCGTTGGCAAATTCGACCAGGAGGCTAAGGAATTCGGGGTCCACCGTCGTGTCGTTGTTCAACAGCAGCACGAAATCGAAACCGGCCCGCAGCGCGTGACGAATGCCGGCGTTGTTGCCGCCGGTGTAACCGAGGTTGTGTTCCGTGCACACCAGCGCCAGCGGGCCCAAACCGCACCCATCATCGCCCGCCGCATCCACGACCGGCCAGCCGGATTGCTCCGCCCACGCCCTGATCTGCGCGACGGAGTCGTCCGTGGAGCCGTTGTCCACGACCACGGCCTGCCAGAGGGGGCTAGTTACCCCACGCAGGGATTCGAGGCAGGCGATGGTCTCATGCCAATTGTTCCAATTGAGCACGATGATCGCCACACGAGGTTGGGTATTCGTGGTGGTCATGGGGTCCGACGCCTCATGCGGATTTCACCGCCTTCAGAACGCACTCCTCGCCGGAGTCCGGGTTGCGGGAGTGGGCGCGATGCGCGCGGATTTGAAAAACCAAACCCGCCCATTCGGCCCGAGGATGCGGCTTCAGGTTCAACGCGTGACGGCCGGTGCGTCGGATCTCGTAGCTGCCCGTCGCGAAACTCTGGGCGCGGGCCGGCGTCGTCTCGATGCTGTAGTCCTGAAATCCGTTTTTTCGCGCGACCACGGACAGCGCGGTCCGCGAAAAGAGATACAAATGCCGCGGCGGGTCCAATCCCAGCCACGCCGACTGAAAATGGTTGTGTCCGTAACTGGCGGTGTTCGGCGTGGTCAGCACCAGCGTGCCGCCGCGTTTTAGCAAGCGATGGCATTCCGCCAGAACCTTCCCCGGGTCCGGCAGGTGCTCGATCACGTGATTCATGATGATCGCGTCGAAAGAATCGCCGGGGAGCGCGAGCGTGCAAACATCGCCGCAATGGACCTCCAGCCCGAAGCGCTCCCGCGCGTGGCCCACGGCTTTCGGGTCAATGTCCTGCCCCTCGGCCTGCCATCCCAGTTTTTTCAGGCGCGCGAGACGCTCGCCGCTGCCGCAGCCGATTTCCAGCAGCTTTCCCGGCGTTTTTTCGCCCAAGAACATGAGATTGATCTGCCGACTGCTCTGCCGGCCGGCGATCAACGACTTGACGATGCTGTTGATCTGTTTGACCGCAAACCTGCCGGCTTGCGCCGCGAAAGAGAGTCCGCCGGTTTGCGACCGGGCGCTGTCGTGCGTGTAAAAGTTCTCGTAAAATCCGCCGATCTCCTGCTCGGCGGGCATCGGATCAAGCCAGACCAATCCGCATTCGGGATTGGAACATTTCCGGAAACCCCATTCCCCCGGCGCCGCGAAATGCCGGTCCTTCATGCCTTGATAGAGCAGCGCTCCTTTGTCGCCGCAGAGATAACAAGGGACGCTTTGCATGGTGGCGCGGATGAGTTCGGATGTTCGGGAGATCAACGCCAGAATAAATCCTTCCACGCTGTCTTCCAAGGATTTGTTTCCCAACGGTAGCGGCCCGCCGTCAGTTCGCGAAGGACGACGGGCGCGCGACGCCAGCGCTGCTCCGGCAACGTCAACCGCGCCTCCAGATTTGCCAACAACGGCGCCCACGGTCCCACGGAACGCGGCGTCGAGCGCACGCGCTGCCAGTAGTCACGCGCCCGCTCCTGCCGTTCCGCCTGCCGTTTCCGGCGGTTGGCTTGTCGCGCTTTGAAATCCAGCGGCAGCGGCCGCAAGCCGATCTGCTGGCGCTCGTGCAGCCGGTATTGAATCAGCGGCTCGGCGATCATTCCCAGTTCGCCGAACGTGGCCGCCAGCAACGCCATCCACTGCTCATGTCCCCAGATGGGAGGGATTGGGAACATCACGTCCCGCAAATCGGCGCGCACCGCCAGGGTCGCGCCGGTCACGAAGTTGCTCCGCAACAACATCGGCGCCGCCTGACCCCGCCGCACCGTCTCCTGATCGCCCGGGGCAAAACCCACACTCTTCCAAAGTCGCTGCCCCACTGGCTGGCCGTGATCGTTCACGAGATCGGCGTCGCTGAAAACGGCGTTGACCGCGTGGGACTCCTCGAACACAGCGGCGAGCCGCTCCAGTTTGTTCGGAAGCCAGCGGTCGTCCTGATCGGACAACGCCACAATGTCTCCCGCGCACAACTGCACCGCTTGGGCGAAATTGCGCGAGACGCCGAGCCGTTCCGCGTTGCGCACGACGCGCACGGGGAATGGCGCCTGCGCGGCGAACGCCTCCAACAGCGACGGCGTCGCGTCGGTGGACGCGTCGTCGCACGCCACCAATTCGTCGGGCCGGCGGGTTTGCGCGACGTAGCTCGCCAGTTGTTCCGGCAGAAAACCGGCGCCGTTGCAGGTGCAGAGCGCGACCGACAATCGCAACGGGATTGGCGCGGGCGTCGTCTGATTGGTTGTCGCAGTCGTCATGGCGTCATCCGTTCGACCGGAAACGGTTTTCGAACGGACCGGGATAGTGAAGCGGCCACCAACAATCCGTCAACCGTTATAGACCAGACAATTCCCGTGTGTCCCGCTTCATGGCTTGGAAGTCTGGAGTTTGGTTTGGCCGGGCAGCCGCTTTTGGGCGGATTTCAGGAGCCGGCGGACGGTGCGCGCTATTGGCCAGTGAACCGTTGCGACAGCGCGGCGGGCCGGCGTCCAGTGGAATAATTCACGCATCTGCTGAGGCGAAACCTTGTTGTCGTCGCCGATCATCCACTTTCCCCACTCGACATCCTGCCCGGCCTTCCAAGGCTCCACACGATACCGATGCAGCGATTTGTCGGCTTCGCGTTCCGTCTCCTCGGACAAGAATTTATCCACCGCCGCCGGGAACGGCGCCCAGGTCGCATCCTGCAGCAGTTGCTCGCGGGTGATCGGAATGTGATCGCCCCAGATGGAAACTTTGGCCCCGAAGGCGAGCCCATAGACCACGTGGCTGCCGTAATCGTCGGTCGTCACGCAGTCGAACGTTTCAAAAAGCGTTCGCATCCGGCGGAGCGCGTTGGCGTCGTTGGCGGCCGCGCCACGAATCACCGGAACCCCGGCGGCCTGGAACTGCGGCGCCCAGAATCCGTTCGCGAGGCAGGTCGGCGAGACGCACGCCACGACCCGCTCGAAATGGCCGGCGATGGATTGGATTTGCGTGACGTAGCGCTCGAACAGGTCCACCCCGAACTTGTCCCACCGCATGGCGTGGCACGGCATGACCAGCAGGCTGCCCGGAATCCTCGATACCCGCGGGTCCGGCGTATAAACGATCGGCAGCCCGATGGCCTGGACGCGCGCATAGCCCGCCGCCTGGAGATACTTCACTTCATCATCCCGCCCCACCCAACAGCGCACCTCCCGCGGGGCGCGATAAACAAGCACCTCCGGCTGGACCTGTTGCCACGGCGTCTGGCATCCATGCTGCCAGACGCCCACCGGAATCTGCGGCACGCGCCGCAACCCGCAGTAAGCGGCCGCCATGTGCAGCCCGCCGTAATTGTCCGTGGCGCACTCCGTCCAGGAGAGATGCCTGAACTCAACCACCGGCGGAAGAAGAGGTTCGATATCCATGCGGCTCGTCCCAACCCTCGGCATCACCGCGACACGTGCTCCCATGCCAGCGGCGTGCCGCGCCGCAGATTCCGCGCCGCCTTGCGGCCCAGCACCTCGGGCAGATGTTTCGGCGGCAACCCGTGACCGGGCCGGATGGAGCGGACGTTTTTTTCCGTGAAAACATCGCCCGCTTTCACGTCCTCGACCACAAACAAGGACCGGCGAAACGCGCGCGTGGCGGCCTCGCCCTTGGTCAGTTCGTAGTTCACGCGGCCCAGCGCCTTCTCCGCCGCGCGAATAGCTCCGACCATCTCCTTGAACTCGTGCGGCTCAAGCGAAAACGCACTGTCCGGCCCCGGCGTCTGCCGCGACAGCGTGAGGTGTTTTTCCACCAGGCACGCGCCGAGCGCCACCGCCGCCACCGGTGCCGCGATGCCGAGGGTGTGATCGGACAAGCCCACCGGCACGCCGAAACGTTGCGCCAGGTCGGGGATCGTCCGCAGATTCATCTCCTCCGGCGCGGCGGGATAGGCGCTGGTGCATTTCATCAGGGCCAGTTGCATGCCGCCCGCGTCGCGGATTGCGCGCACCGCCTCTTCGATTTCCTCCAGCGTGGCCATGCCGGTGGACATGATGATGGGTTTGCCGGTGCGCGCGACGCGTTGCAGCAGCGCGTGGTCCACCAGTTCGAACGACGCAATCTTGTGCGCCGGCACGCCCATCGCTTCCAAAAAATCCACCGCCGTCGCATCGAACGGCGTCGAAAAACAATCCAGCCCGATGCCGGCGGCGATGGTCTTCAGCTTTGGCTGCCACTCCCATGGCGTGAACGCTTCGCCGTAAAGCTCGCAAAGTTTCCTGCCCGCCCAGATCGTGCCCTTGCCCACTCGAAAATGCTCGTTGTCGCAATCAATCGTCAGCGTGTCCGGCGTGTAGGTCTGGAGCTTGATGGCGTCCGCGCCGGCGGCCTTGGCGGCCTGGAGAATCCGGACCGCCTGCTCGAAATCCTGGCCGTGGTTGGCGGACATCTCGGCGATGACGTAGCACGGCGCGCCGGTTTCAATGAGTCGTCCGGAGATTTTCACGCCGCCTCCCGTTGTAACACGAACTGGCGGGCGGCATGGCCGCGCACTTCCACCAGGCCCGCGTTGGTGAAGGCCGCCTTTAGAAACGCCTGCGCCGACGCCTCGTTGTCCGGCTTGGTATAGGCGCGAATGAGTTTCACCTGCGAATCGGCAAAGCACTGCTGGGATCCGCGCACGATCAGCGCCGCGCCGTAACCGCGCCCGCGCGCTTCTTTGGCCAGACTCACCGACACGACGGCTTCGGCGCCCGTCACGTCATATCGAATCTGGCCGACCGGCTTCTGCCGGCCGTTGGCGGCAATGTAGAAGAGACAACCGGGCGACTCCAGTTGCGAGGCAAACCATTGCACGTGCGTCTCCCACGGAATCGCGCCCGACGAAAAGGACGCCGCGCGTGCGTCGGCATCGTTCGCCCATTCCCAAATCAACTGGCAGTCCTCGCGCCGCACACGCCGCAACGTCAGCTCCGCCGCGCGCAAGCAGGCGGCCACGCGGCTGACGCCGTCGCCGTCCACCGATTCCCTGCCGCGCCGGCTCATTTGCGCGCGACCGTCCGCGTCGGCCAGCAAGGCCGCGAGGTCGGAGGCAACGGTGGCGGGCGTCGTCTTGCGCGCCATTTTTGCCGCATCGAGGGCGTCGGCCACGGCACGCTGGTTGTCCGCGAGCACCAGGACCAGACCCGGCAATCCCATGAAGGCGAGTTCCCAGGAGGTCGTGCCGCCCGCGGCAACGGCCACGTCGGCCCACGCCATCAACTCCGGCATGTTCGGTGCGTCCACGACGAAACTGATTTTAGATTCTGGATTTTGGATTTTGGATTGCAGTTGTTCGCGGTGAGGATTGCTGCCGCCGATGAGCACCGTGATGTCGAGATCGGGAATCTGCGCCAGCTTTTCGACAATGGCGCCTGTGACGTTGTCGGGGTCGGACCCGCCGAGCGTGACCAGCACTTTGCGGGCGACGGAGGGGAACTCGCGTTTCCAGCCGCGCCATTCGTTGAATTGCTGGCGCAGCAGCGCGTAACGGGTGCCGAGCAGCAGCCGCGTGTGTGATTCGCGTTGCGTGTAAAGACCCGCCGCAGCGTAAAGGTTCTGGTTGAGGACGTAGTCGGCGCTGTAACGGCTGGCATGGCCGTAGTCATCCACCAGCAGCAGCCGCACGCCGGCTGTTTTGATCGCTTGCTGAAAGTCCGCGTCGAAATGATACCCGTCGGCGACCACCCAACCGGCGCCGTCGCGGGCAAGCCGCACGGTTTCGGCGGCATCCCCGGCGCTGCCGGCCGGCGCGCTCAACCGAGTGACGTTGAATCCTTCACCCTGCAACCGTTGTTCCAGCGCAGGCGTGGTCTCCGCCAGAGCAAAGCACACCTCACCGCCGGCCCGCCGCCAGCCTTGGGCCAGCGACAGGCAACGCATCACGTGGCCCGTGCCCATCCGGGCGCTGCCGTCGGCTCGGATCAGAAGTTTCATCGCACGCGGAAAACCGGTTGAATCATTGGGCCTTCGAGGAACCGCGCCGGCTCGCGGTCGGCCAGCCAGCCGGCGAGCGTTTTCAGCACGGCGGCGTAAATCTCCAGCGTGAGCTCGGTGGACGCATCATCGTGGGCGGCGGTCATGTTGTGGGTGACCAGTTGGAGGATGCCGCGCTTGACCACTTCCTGCTGGAAAAGGCTGCGTTCGAGCAAACTGTCCTTCCCCTCGGCGTCGCGGAATTTCAGCAGCGACCAGACGGGATAGCCGACGCATTGGAACCGCGGAAACAACCCCGCCAGTTTCGCCAGCGCGTTGAAACCGTCGCGCAAACGCCGGCCGTTGGCTTCCATGCGGGCGAGGGCGTCGGTCTGCTCCAGAATGTCGAGCACCTTCATCGAGGCGGCCATGGAGGCGGTTTCGCCGCCGAAGGTGAAGCTGCAGAAAATATCCTCAAAGGTTTTCATCACGTCGGCGCGGCCGACGATGGCGGCGATGGGAAACCCGTTGCCCATCGCCTTGCCGAAACACGCGACGTCGGGCGTGACGCCGAGGCGTTTCTGCGCGCCGCCGAGTCCGAGATGAAATCCGGTGCAAATTTCGTCGAAGATCAGCAGCGCGCCGTGCTGATGCGCGAGCTCCTTGACGCCCTGCAGGTAACCGGGCGCCGGCTCGAAGAAGTTGACCGGCTCCATGATGACCGCGGCGAACTCGCCGGGGCGCTCGTCCAAGACTTTTTGCAGCGCGGCGGGATCGTTGTAAGCAAACGGATGCGTGAGCGCGCGCACGGCGCCGGGAACGCCCTTGTTGCGCGTGGTGGTGCCGATATACCAGTCCTGCCAGCCGTGGTAGCCGCAGCAGGCGATCCGGTCGCGTCCGGTGAACGCGCGCGCGGCGCGGACGGCGCCGCTGGTGGCGTCAGAGCCGTTTTTGCCGAAGCGCACCATCTCCGCGCACGGGATCAGCCGGGTCAGGCGCTCGGCGAGCTGGACTTCGAGCGGATGCGGCAGGGAGAAACTGTGGCCCTCGGCCAGTTGCGCCGCGGCGGCGGCGTTCACCTCGTCGTGGGCGTAGCCGAGGATGTTGGGCAGCAGCCCCTGGATGTAATCGATGTAGTCATTGCCATCCACGTCCCAGACTCGGCAGCCTTTGCCGCGTTGCAGGAAAATGGGGGAAACACCCTGGACGTACTGCGACTGGCCCTTGCTGAAAGTCTGCGAACTGCCGGGGATCACCTTCTTCGCCCGCGCCAGCCACGCCTGCGATTGGACCACGGCACGTTTCGGCGCGGCGCCCGCGGCGGCTTGCTGGTAGAGGCTCTTGTAATAGCCCTCGTTCGAGGCGGCCTTGCCCTGAAGCTGCTGAAGTTCAGGCCGCTGCTGAAGCAAAGCCAGCACGTCGCGCATCCCGAATTCCGGCAGTTGTCCCAGATGGCTGTAGATGCCGCGGACAAATTCCAGGTCCTGCGGCTCATCCACGGTCCAGCGTTGAGCGGACCAATCCTCGTTGTTCTTCACGTTGGCGAGGTGAAAAACCTCCGGCTGTTTCCAGATGAACGGCGTGACGTGTTCGCGCTCCGATTTGAGCTGCGCCTCGCGCCAGGCTTTTTCCAGCGCGGCGAACGAAAAGACCTCCGTGTCCAGCCCATCGGGAAACGTCGGCGGGTGGGTGTTGGAGACATAATCCAGCGCGCCCTTCGCGCGGAGGAAAAGGCCGAGCACCTGCCCGGAGACCTGCGGGTCCAGCAACGGGCAATCCGGCGTGACGCGCACGATGGTCGTAATGCCGAACCGTTGTGCCGTTTCGTAGAAACGGGAAAGCACGTCGTCTTCGCTGCCGCGGTTCACGGGAATGCCGCGCTCGTTGGCAAAACGCACGATGGCTTCGTCTGCGGGATTGTGCGTCGTGGCGATGACCACCTGCTCGATTCCGGGGATGCGCCCGGCCCGGCGCGCGACGTGGGCCAGAACCGGTTCACCACCGAGATCCGCGAGGGTTTTCCCTGGCAGGCGGGTGGAACTCATGCGCGCTTGAATTATGGCGGCGATCATCGGTGGAGAGAAATCACTTTCTTTTGTTCGGACGATTTTTTGGCCGCAAGGGCGATGTCCATCACAATCCGCGCTCCGTGGACATCGAGGGCGGGCTGTTCGCGGCCTTGGATGCAGTTGACGAAATGTTTCATCTCATCCACGAACATCTGGTTCAGATCGCTATTGATGTTCCGGGGGAAGACCTGAAGCTGGCGGTCTTCCTTTCCATACAAGTGGATGGTCTGCGCGATGTAGTCCCAGACAATGACGCCTTCTTCGCCGATCAACTCGCAGGAGCGCCGGTAGGTCCGTTGGATGTAATCCAAATGCAGGTTCGCCACCGTGCCCGACGCAAAACGCAGCAGGATGTCGGCGTTGTCCTCGACATCAATTTCCAGGGAGGTTCTCTTTTCCGCGAAACAAAAAACCTCCGTGACCTCTCCAAGCAGCCAGCGCAGGTAATCGAACTCGTGGATGCAGTCCAGAATCACGCCGCCGCCCATCGCCTTGTTGGCGCCATAGCCGCGCCGGTAATCCGTTTGCGGACGCCAAAAAGGCAGATAGTAGCCGATCTGCGCGCGGACGCTGAGCGGGCGTCCGATCCGTCCCTCGTCGAGCAGTTTTTTGGCCAGCAGGAGGCTCGGGTGGAAACGAAGGTTGCACGCAACGAACGCCACGCGTTTGGCCGCGGCGACTTCGCGGGCCAGCGCCTCCGTGTCCGCAAGCGAATCGGCCAGCGGCTTTTCGATGAACACGTGCAGGCCGCGCTCAATCGCCCGCCGCGCCTGCGGGACGTGGAAGGTCGGAGGCGAACAAATGAGCGCCGCATCGGCGCGCTGTGCCAGCGCCTTGTCTGCGTCGTCGGTGCAGACGGCGTGCGGAAAAGCGGCCCGCAGTTCTTCGAGCCGTTGTGTAGCCACGTCGGCGATGGCGGCCACTTCGTGGCCGAGCGTCAACAGATTCTGCAAGTGGCGCCGGCCGATGGAACCTGCTCCGATAAGAATGAAGCGCATAAAGCCACGAGGTTGATTACACGTCCGCCTTGTCCGAATCGCGGACGACCGGTTTGACGCGCTGGGCTTCCTCACCCGTGTGCGGATGGCGCACCACGTTTTGGGCGCCCAGCTCGTTGATCGCCCACCACGACAGCTCGACGATTTCTTCGTCGGGCAAATCGCTGAAATTGGTTCGCACGGATTCGCCCTGTTCGCCGAGCCGCAGGAAATATTGCTCGATGATGTCGTCGTTGGCCGGACCCTTCTTGCCGGTGACGGATTTCGCGATCAGGCCCTTGTCCAACGCGAGCTTCCAGAATGTCGTCGCGGGATAGGCGGTGGTGAAGAACATCACCTCCGGCTTCAGATTCACCCGGCGGCAGAAATCCACGGTTTCCTCGACGGTCTTGCGCGTCTCGCCCGGCGAACCGATCATAAACGAGCAGTCGGCGTAGCCCAGGACGCGCTGCGTTTCCCGGATGGCCAGTTCCATTTTCTCGACCGTCTGTCCGCTCTTGTCTATGGATTTCAGAATCGTGGGACTGCCCGACTCGATGCCGTAACCGGCCTGGCGCATGCCGGCCTCGCGGGCCAGTTCCAGCATGTGCGGCCGGCCATCGCGTTTGGCGCGCAGCACGTCGTCGGCGATGATGTTGGTGCGGCAGGAACCGCCCCACATGATTTCAAATCCATCCTGTTTTTTGCGCCGCAGGAGCTCCTCGCAAAACGCCTGCGCCCACCGGTAGTCGGTCATCATCAGGTCGTCGAGGAAGTGGATGTACACGAGGCCATACCGCTCTTTGAGGTATTGCATCTCGTCCACCACGGCGCGCGGACTGCGCAACCGATACAGCTTGCCCAGATAAGCGGCGTAGCAGTAGTCGCACGCGCCCGCGGCGTAAGGGCAGCCGCGGGAGGCAATCATGGATTCGGAAAATTGATTGGGCGCCGCCGCGCCGCCGTCGAGCCACTTGGTTTTCCAGTTCAGGTGGCCGATGGGATTGAGTTTGTAAACGTCATCCACCGGCCAGGCCGAGCGCAACGGCCACGGCAGCCCGTCGAGACCCGCCGCCTGGCCCTTGATGGACGGGCGCAGTTCGTTGCAGCGCACCTCCCATTCGCCCCGCCGGATTTCATGGCGATAGGCGATGGATTTCAGTCCTTCGAGCGACGCTTTCGTTTCCAAGCGATGCAACAGTTCGGAAATCGTGATTTCCCCCTCTTCGCGCACCGCCACGTCAATCGGCAGCCGCTGCACCATGAACTCGGGCGCGCACGAGGCGATGCCGCCGCCCAAAACAATCGGCACGTCCGGGCAAACCCGCTTGCAAAGCAGGGCGATCTCCCGGATGCGCTTGTATTGCGTGATGATCCCGCCGATGCCGATGACATCCGGCTTGTCCTTCGACAGTTTCTCCACGATCTGCTGGTCAACCCAGGCGGAGAAATCCTTCCCCGGCTGCTGGACCGGCTGTTTGCGCGCCGCATTGATATCCAGCACGTCCACAGTGTGGCCGTCCATGGCGGCGACCGCGGCGACGTAACCCTGCCCGACGGGCATAATGTTCGGATACGACCACTCGCGGATCGGCGGATTAATGAACAGCATGCGCAAGCCGTTCTTGCGAGCCGGAAAGGCACTGGCCGATTCCTCCGTGGTAAGCACCGGCCAATGCGGATCGAGCACTTCGCCCGCCGGTCCGAAACGCTGATAAAACCGTTCAGGCGCGGCTGATCGTTTTCCGCTGCCGGAAATTGGGGTGGTTTTTTTTGTATCCAAATTCGTAATTCTCCGCCGTTCCACCGTATCATTGGGCCGGCGGAGTTCAAATTCAACCCGAAAACCGATGTTCTCCGTAGCGCCGGCATCCCTGCCGGCAGTTGGTGAAGCGCGACCGCGTGAAACGCGGCAAGCCTCCTTGGACGCGCTGTCGGCGCTGGCTGGAGCCAGCGATGGATGGGCACAGCCGATGGCCGAAACGGCCGTCCACCAGCTCAATCATCAACCCCGGCCCCGTCTGCAAGGCCGCACGGCTGGCGTTTTCGGGTGCAAAATCGCACCTGAAGGCGTACACTCGCCGCAAGAGAAAGGAGACCCTCGACGAGATCATGAAACTGGCCAGGACGATCAACGAAACCCTGGCCCCAACAACTCCCCGCCACGCTCGTGCAGCCTCCCGTTTGGCGGTGGAAACCCGGTTGCAACGACACGGTGTGTTCACCACCTGTCAGAACACAAAAGTATCACCCAGTTTCCAGCTAACAAACTCTCATAAATAGATGGTCGGCACAGGGTGGCAGCAGCGTATTGCAGACGGTGTAAAATAATATGTCGAGAGTCTGGAGTTGATCCCATGAGGAGAATGATGATTCTTTGCGCCGGCGTGCTCTTTGCGGCCGGGGCGTGTGTGGTTAGTGCCAAAGACTGGCCGGAGTGGTGCGGGCAAGCCTCGCGCAACATGGCAGCCACGAGCGATCAGCGGCTGCCGGATTCGGTTGATTGCGGCGAGCAAAACAATGCGGGCGAGGTGGACCTGCAAACGACGAAGAATGTCAAGTGGGTTGCCAGGATTGGCCGCCGCACCACCGGCAGCCCCGTGGTAAGCCGGGGCCGGGTGTTTATCGGGACAGTCCTGGAAGACGGAAGCGAGGCCTGTTTCCTGTGCCTCGACGAAAAGACCGGCAGCCTGCTCGGCACGTTTATTTGTCCCCGGCCTTCCAGAGGAGACAAGCTGGAAAGCTGGGCCATCAGTTCAACCCCCACGGTTGAAGAGGATCGGCTGTATTTTGTGAGTCCCTATCAGGAAGCGATGTGTGTTGACCTGAAAATACTTCTGGGCAACCGCGGTCAGGACAAACCGCCATCCGCGGGAACAGACAAGACAGCCGTCGCGCAGCTATCCCTGAAGAGCATCGTCTGGCGATATGACATGCCCGAAAAGCTCAAGGCGTATTATCACCATACGGCAAGTTCCTCTGTCCTGGTCCACGGGGACTATGTCTATGTCTGCACGGGCAATGGGCGCTCCTGGGTTCCCGGGCGGATACCCTACAATCCGCTGGCCCCCAGCCTGATCGTATTCCACAAGATGACGGGACAACTCGTCGCGCGCGATGACGAACAGATGGGAGAGCGGCTTTACCGCGGGCAATACACATCGCCGTCCCTTGGCATGGTGAACGGAAAGGCTCAGATCCTCTTTGCCACGGGAACCGGCGTTTGTTACGCATTCGAGCCGGTGGATCCCAAGGCACGTGTCGAGCCGAACCGTTGGATGACCACGAGCCTGCGCGGGCCCATTGTGTATTTCATCAATGTCAAAGAAAAGGACACCGCCGGGCTTTCAATAGAGGACTACGCCCGTGTCAAAGACAAGGACACCGGCGGGCTTTCGCCATCGGACTACGCCCGATCCATCAACCTGCTTTCGACCCTGCCCAAGCCCGCGCTTCCGCTGGAGTTCCGATTTTCGTTGGGACTGCCGGCCGTGACGCCCATCGATGTCATTCCGACGGCCAGCGTCCCGGACGTGCCTGTTCTAAAGAAGATATGGTCGTTCGATTGTATTCCGGCGGAGTATAAGAAGCTCCCTTTCTACCCGCGTCAAAGCAAGGGGGATGGCCGCGGGCATCCCTGCGACATCATCGGCACGCCGGTCTTCCATAACAATCGTGTGTATATAGCGATTGGCGGCGATCCCAATCACGGCGGAAGGGACTGCAAGGGAAGGGTTGTCTGCATCGATGCCACCCAGACCGGCGACGTCACGGAGAAGGCCCGGATCTGGTCATACGATGCCTTGAATCAGAGCGTCTCCACCGTGGCGGTGGCCGACGGCCTGGTGTTTGTTGTGGACAATGCGTTCACGGTGCATTGCCTGGATGCCGACAGCGGCCATTGTTACTGGACCCATTCTGTCCGGCACAACGCCACGTGCTTCAGTTCGCCGCTCGTCGCGGATGGGAAGGTGTATATCGAGAAAACCATTTTGTCGGCGACCCGGAAACTTCAATTGCTCGACGGCATCAAGAACAGTCAGCACACGGATTACAGCAGCCATTCTGCTGCCAACGGGGTGGTGTATACCGTTATCGGGAAGCGTCTGTGGGCGATATGCAACAAACCCAATCAGAAAACGGAGAGGTGATGATCTGGGGGCGGAACGGTTGGAGCGGCAAGCGATGCAAGCCAAGGCGTTGGCAGAAAAGCGCGCGAGACTAAAACAACATGTCAAGAGTCATGGAGTTGACCCCATGACTCTCTTTCGCCGGATTGCGGCGAGACGCGCAAGAAGCCTTGACGCTAATCCTGAATCTCGATCTCTTTGAATTGCACCTCCATCACACAGCCGGCGTGCATCTGGAGAGCAAAATGGCCTTCGGGCCGGCCGGGGTCGTTCTTAAGTTCGGTGCTCTGGATGCCGTTGACATGCACGACGATGTGGCCGCCGTGGGCGGCAATGGTCATGTCGTTCCAGTCGTCGGGCTTGAGGTATTTCTTCTCATCCTCGGCAGCCGGTTTCGCGGGAATCCACTTGCGGCCGTAACTCTCGTAGATGCCGCCGGTGCCGGTGTTGGGCGGGCCGACTTGGATTTGCAGGCCATGGGCTTTCTCCGGTGGCTCGATGATTGTGCGGATGTAGAAGCCGCTGTCGCCAGTCAGGCACTTGAACTTGAACCGCACGGTGAAATCTCCGAACGGCTTGTCGCTGACCAGCAAGCCGTAGAGTTTCTCCTTGTTGGCCCGGCCGACAAACGAGCCGTTTTCGACCGTCCACTTGCCATCGCCAACGGGGTGCCAGCCGTTGAGCGTCTTGCCGTCCATCAATGGCTTCCATGAGGATTTCTCGGCGGCATCTGCCGCCAACAACGTCGGGCAGGCGATGGTGGAAAGAATCAGTCCGGTAATCAGCAGGCTTCGCAGTGTTTTCACAGGTTCTCCTCTCGTTTTTCTCCTCACCGATTCTCGCAGATTGGGTGTCTGTGAATCAAGACCAACCTGACATCACACCGGGAATCGGTCCGAAGGACGAATGACATATAGAGCGCTAATCTGCTCCGGTTTGTCAAAGCTTTGCGGTGGCGGCCAAGTCGCGTCCACTGTCAGCGTCGCCGTCGGGTCGAGGCTTGCCGTGCACGCGTAGACGCCGGCAGGATCGTTGCCGCTGGGTTTGGCGCCGTTTCAGACGACAATGCAGCCACGGAGTGGCGGCCAGAAAATAGGCCACGGCGCCAGCTGTGGGTGGGAGATGGAAAAATCCGCCAAGCCCCGGATGGGGCGACAGAAAAGCACCCGCGCCCGTCCAATCCTTTTCTGCCGCCCCTGCCGGGGCTAATTGGGCTTATCTCATCCCAACCCACGGCTGCGCCGTGGGCTACTGTCTGCCGTCGCTCCGCGACTATTGACCGTCCCAACCAGCCGGACGCGCCCTCCAAAAAGACAGTAAATTTCTCTTGACATAATAGTGATTTTATCTATATTGTCCCGCGACAATGAAACGCAGCGTCGTGCGAGCGCGGGGAGTCCCGCTGGAGGCCCCCAACGCGGTCGGGGGCGCCATCTGGCGCTCCCGGAAACAATCCACGGATTTCACGGATTTCACGGAATGTTCGGAAAAGTCCAAGGCGGCGTCAAGCCGCCGGACGCCGGCGGGGCCGATGGCGGCCCATTTGGAGGGCACGCCGTCTTGGAGCCGGGTGGTGGTGGGCGGGCAATCGCCCCCATGGACGGCCAGAGCCGGCGGCGGGCCGGTTTTCCTCCCGGAAATCATATACGTTCGTTTTTCAAAACGAACCCATATGACGGCTCCCGGCAAAACTGGAAAACTTCGTTTTTCCGAAGGAATCCGGGTGTTTCGATGTCCGGGAACCAGGGAATCAAATAGCTTTTTTACGAAACGAAGCCAAATGAAAGGCGACAGCCGGCTGGAGCCGGGTCTCCGCAAGCCATCTCCTTTGCCAGTGCCACCGGTGGTGTTTGGAATTCCGGCTTCAGCCGGTTTGCGCTCAAGCTGCCAGTTCAGTCAAACCCCGGTCCAAGTCAGTCAAAGCCAGTCCAAGCCAGTCAAAGTGAAACCGACCCACAAAGAATTTCAACTTGATCCGGCCAGATCCGACCCAATCCGACCTGACCCGACTAGATTCGCCAAATCCGACCAAATCCGGGTGAATTTGACCATATGAAACCCGTGGCACATTGCAAATGCACGATGGTTGTGGCGGCGCCAAAAGTCGTCCCGCAGGGAGGCAAAAAACCCCTTGCGTTTGGCGGCGGGGCGGCTTATATACGCGCTCCTTTTTCCGCCGTCCGTGGTCGGGTGGCGAGAGCGGCAAAACGCCGCGGCTGGAGCCAAAAGGAACAAAAACAACGTAAGATAGAAAGTCGTATCACCGCCTCTCAGGCACGCCCCGTTGCGGCGCGTGGTCGTATCCCCCCGTATGCCAACTGACAAGGAAAAGTCCAAGTCCACTCACCCCATGCACGAGCTGTTCGCGAAAAGCGCCCCGATCATCAAGGAAGGCAGCGTCGTCAAGGGTCGTATCATCGAAATTCGTTCCGACGCCGTCGTCGTGGACATCGGTTACAAGAGCGAAGGCAACATCCCCTCGCACGAATTTATTGATCCCGAGGCCATTCACGTTGGCGACGAGATCGAAGTACTGCTGGAGAAACTCGAGGATGAAGAAGGCACCGTCGTGCTTTCTTACGAGAAGGCCGAAGCCAAGAAGAACTGGGACCGCATCATCGTCATTTGCAACGAAGGCGGCACGGTTTCCGGCAAGGTCAAGGCCGTGGTCAAGGGCGGTTTGATCGTCAACATCGGCGTCGAGGCGTTTTTGCCGGCGTCGCAGGTGGACGTGATTCCGCCGAGAGACATCCAGGCCATGATCGGCCAGACCATCGAGTGCAAGGTCGTCAAGATCAACCAGGACCGGCACAACATCGTCCTGTCCCGCCGCGAGTTGATCGAGCAGCAGCGCAACGAAAAGCGCAAGAAGCTCTTCACTGAATTGCAGCCCGGCATGGTGGTCCATGGCCAGGTCAAGAACATCACCGACTTCGGCGCGTTTATTGATTTGGACGGTCTCGACGGCTTGCTCCACATCACCGACATGAGCTGGGGCCGCATCAATCACCCCAACGAGGTTTGCAAGGTCGGCGACATGCTGGAGGTGGTCGTCCTCGACGTGAACCGCGAGAAGGAGCGTGTCTCGCTCGGCTTGAAGCAGCGCACGCCCGATCCGTGGGACAGCATCGAGAACAAGTATCCCGTCGGCATGAAGGTCAAGGGCAAGGTCGTCAACATCGTGCCCTACGGCGCGTTCGTGGAACTGGAGGAAGGCGTCGAGGGCCTCGTCCACGTCAGCGAACTGTCCTGGACCAAGCGCATTGCGCGGCCCAGCGACGTGCTGGCCGTCGGCGATCTCGTCGAGGCAGTCGTGCTGCAGATTGCGCGCGACGACAAGAAAATCTCGCTCGGCATCCGCCAGCTCGAACCGAACCCGTGGAGCAAGGTGGCCGAGAAATACAAGACCGGCACCCATGTCAGCGGCGTGGTCCGCAACCTCACCAGCTACGGCGCGTTTGTTGAGATCGAGGAAGGCATTGACGGCATGGTCCACGTCAGCGACATGAGCTGGACGCGGAAGATCAACCATCCCAGCGAGCTGCTCAAGAAGGGCGACAAGGTGGACGCGATCGTTCTCGAAGTGGACGGCGCGCAGCAGCGCATTTCGCTCGGCCTCAAGCAGCTCGCCGACGATCCGTGGAAGTTGATCGAGAAGAAATACAAGGTCGGCGACATTGTCGAGGGCAAGGTCACCAAGCTCGCCAGCTTTGGCGCGTTTGTCCAGTTGCAGGATGACATTGACGGCCTGGTCCACATCAGCCAGGTCAGCGAAGATCACGTCGAGAAAATCAAGACCGTGCTCAAGGTGGGCGACCAGGTTCGCGCCCGCGTCATCAAGATTGACGGCAACGAGCGCCGCATCGGCCTCTCCATCAAGGCGGCCAACTACAACGCCGAGCAGCTTGAAGCGGCCCGCGAGGAGTTCGACAAACTCAAGCCCGGCGAAGACATGGTCGGACTCGGCGAAGCCTTCGAGGAAGCCGAAAAGAAACAAGAGGAAGACAAGAAGGGCGACGAGAAGAAGTAGTCGTTCTCCTTATATAATTAAGGTATCGAGCGAGGGCAGTCCGGCATGGCCGGGGCTGCCCTCGCTGTTTGATGGGAGGATGCGTCGTTTGTGGAAAAACCGGGTGCGTGGCAGGCGCGTGACGGGCCACAAATCGCCTTGCCCCGTTGGAGGCTTTCGCCCATTCTTCCGCCATGTTCCGTTCCGCTGACGATCAACTGAAGGTTCTCTGCGCCCGCGCCGTCCAGATCGAGACGGTGGACGAGTTGCGCAAGAAGCTCGACGAGTCGCGCGCCGCCAACCGGCCGTTGCGCGTCAAACTCGGCATGGACCCGACCGCGCCGGACATTCATCTCGGCCACACTGTCGTGCTCCGCAAAATGCGCGAGTTCCAGGACCTCGGCCACAAGGCGGTGCTCATCATTGGCGATTACACCGCCATGATCGGCGACCCGTCCGGCAAAACCAAGACGCGGCCGATGCTTTCCGCCGAGGAAATCAAGCACAACGCCGAAACCTATTTCCAGCAGGCCGGCAAGGTCCTCGACACCGCGCCGGACAAACTCGAAATCCGCTACAACAGCGAGTGGCTCGCCCCGATGCGGCTGGCCGACGTCATCAAGCTGTGCAGCCAGATGAGCGTCGCGCGGATGATGGAGCGTGACACGTTCGAGAAACGCTACAAGGCCGGCGAGCCGATCAGCATCCACGAGTTCCTCTACCCGCTGATGCAGGGCTACGACAGCGTGTGCATCCAGTCCGACGTGGAACTCGGCGGCACGGACCAGACGTTCAACAACCTCGTCGGTCGCCAGCTCCAGACTGGCGCCGGCCAGCAGCCGCAGATTGTCATGATCATGCCGATCCTGCCGGGCCTCGACGGCGTCCACAAGATGAGCAAGAGCCTCGGCAACTACATCGGCGTCAGCGAGCCGCCGAACGAGGTCTTTGGCAAGGCCATGAGCATCAGCGATGAGTTGATGTGGCCGTGGTATGAGATGCTGCTTGGCAAGACGCAGGCCGACATCGCCGCGCTCAAGACCGGCCATCCCATGGAAGCCAAGAAGGCGCTCGCCGCCGCGCTCGTCGAACGGCTCCACAATGCCGATGCCGCCCGCGCCGCGCGGGAGCATTTCGACAAACAGTTCTCGAAGAAGAATCTCAACGAAATCGCCGAGCCGCTGGCGCTTCCCGCCGGCAGGATCGGATTGATCGAACTGGTCGAGAAGACCGGCGCGTTCAAGAGCCGCAGCGACATCCGCCGTGTCATTCAGGAAGGCGGCGTCCAACTCGACGGCCAGAAGTTCACCGACCCCAAGGCTGTGATCGAACCGCGCGCCGGCCAGATTGTGCGAGCGGGCAAGCGGGTCGTGCGGAAGATCGAGTTGCTGCCCTGAGCGGAGGCGAATTCAAAAAGCAGAGGGGCAGAGAACGCAAAGTTCGCGGAGATTAAAAATTCCTCCGCGCTCCTGCGTTAAGATTCCACCTCGTGTTGTGTGAGCCCGCGCGTTTGTGAATGAACCGGCCGTCAAACCTGTGGCCGCCGTTGTGGCCAAGAAGCCCAAAATGAGCGCGGCTGCTAGGGCCAGGATCGCCGCCGCCCTTCCCATGACCAAGCGCGTCGAAACGTGTCCAGCCTTTTGCCCACTGGTGGTATCGAACATTCAGCGCCAGAAGAGGCGGCGTTCCGTCGGCGGACGCCGGCTTAACCGTCACGCTGAAATTCGCCACGGTGCCTGTGTCAAAAACATAGCCGAGAACATATTGCTGGCCCAGCGACGTGAATGGGCCGACGGTGGTAAATCCTTTGGTCGGGGTATTCCGTGGCAGTGCGAAGAGGTGAGGCTTCGACACCGACAAATCGCTGGCAACCCGGAAGAAACCAAAGCTCCCAGCCTGCCTGTTATGCGTCAAAAGATAAGGCTCATTGTCCAGGACAAATGTGCTGGTTGCATCCCAGCTTCCTCCCCGAGAGATCGGCTGCGAACTTCGCCGGCGAATCGGCTGGATGGACAGCAACATCCGTGCGCCGGTTTAATTTACCGATGTTTTCAATAGAGGTGGGTATGCGATTCATAATGGGGCTGCTTTCATCGGAGCATAAAATCAACGTAACGGTCGTTGATGGTCACTCGATCGCTTGCACTATTCTGGGACGCCTTCCATTTGGCCCATTGCGTCGGGTCCGCGATGTCGTGAAATTCCTCTTCCACTTCGACGTATTTCGCTTTTTTTGCATCGTCCGCCCAGCCGAGGTCGGAGCGAACAACCCGTCCCTGACACTTTTGGAGAAGACGGAGGTAAAGCGGACGGGCCGGCATCTTCCACGAGCCCTGCGGGTTCCTTTTCAAGGCCACAGCCCGATCCACGGGGATGAAGGCGATCAATTCGTTCTCACGCTGCATGAGTTCCAAACCCTTTCCCCTGGCGGTTGCGTTGTGGCTGGAGTGATGCCCTGCTTTATAGAAGACGGTGCGGTTGAGGAGGTCCGCCGCCGTGACTTCACGCGTCTCTTGGTCTTGCCTTACTGTCCATTTCATCGTGTCGTCGTGCCAGGACAGCCAGTTTCCCAGCTGCGCGTCGCCCGGAAAAAGGAGGACCTTGCCGTCACCAATGCGTTCGATGGCGAGGGCGAGGCAGGTGTTGTTGGTCAGGCTGTCGAGTTGTAGAGCCAGGTCTGTGGCGCCATGGAGCCAATCGAAATCAACGCGACGCCAGGATTCGTTCTTATCGAAATACTCATGGAGGGCTGGCGGCACCGAAAGTTGGTCGCACGAGCCGAAGTGATTGTCAAAGCGCAGGCGAAAGCGAATGTCAAACGGGTGCTTTTGCTCCCCCGTGCCGTCGTCCATCGCGCCGGGCGTTATCGCGGCGGCCAGGCTGTAAAGTTCAGGACTTCCTTGCTCTCCGGTGTTGCTGAGCGCGTCCTTGGAACGTGGCGGACCAAGCACGTAGAAGCGGAAGCCGGGAAGCCATGCCGGTTCCCTTGCCTCTCCTCCGGGGCTGAGATAGTTTGGCTGGAAGCCAGGCTGCTGCGTGCCAAGACCGGTCCGCACGAAATTCATCTTATCATTAACCGTTTCGGCATATGCTTTCAATGCATTTGGATCGCCACCAAACTCCAGGATGGAGTGCACTATCTTGCCCATCTTCTCCGATTCCTGACTAATGCCTCCCGCGTCGGTCAGGGCTTGGGCGATTGGCATCAGGGCCATTTCCAGGTCGCCTTTATATTTGACCAATTGTTGAGCCAGCGTGTCTTTTGGGTCTTCCGTCCACGCGACCCAAACGTTGTCCACTTTGAGCGGATCGGAGTCATTTTTGAACAGAGGAAATCCAGACAGATGGTCTTGATGCTCGTGCGTCGCAACCAAGAGATGAATGTGGTTGTTCGTCGTCTTGGTGATATCTTTGATGACATCGTTGATGTCAACCTTGGTGGTTGTCGCGCCGAGGGTGCCACAGTCAATCAACATGTGGACCTCACTTCCACCTGGATCAAATGTGATGAGGAAACAATCGCCCAATCCCTGGCGGTACATGCGGACGCGCACCGGTGGCAGCGAGTTCGTGGCCTTGGGCGCGGCTGGTTGGTTGCTCAGGACACCTGTTCCCGGTTTCTTCCCGGACGATTTTGGACGTGATGGTGGCATGGCTTAAACTCCCCTATGAATTGCAGCAAAAGGTTCCGCGCCAACTTCCAATGGAGGAAGACCGAGGTAGGTGGCGCGCACGTTGTTACGCATTTGCATGGCGAATTGCTGCTGTTTCTCCAGGCGATCTCCATTGGAAGAGCTTTTGCGGATACAGTAGCGGATGCGCAAACTCTTGAGATCCGCAATTAGGGTGCATCCACCTTGGAACACCATCAGGTCTCCATGTTTGTCTGACGCATCAACAGGGACGTCCCTTGGCTGGAGCAAACCCAATATGAGTTGCGGATCCAGTTCGCCATCGGGACTGATCCGATAAGCAATGTGTGCCGAACGCACTTCGAAGCCGTGATTGGGATCCAATCCGAGGTAGGCGGCGTCTTCTTTGCTCTTTGAACTGCCGCAGGCCAAATGTTGTTTCAGCCATTCGTGGATTTCTATTCGCATGTTGCGTTCGAAGCGGAAGGTTTGTTCGCGGCATGGGGTGTAGATATTCTCATTGGCGGACTGGCGCAGCCGGACAATCCCAGTCTGCAGCTCCTCTGAAGGATGAACAACATCTTCATCGGGCCGCCGCCAGACGAGCCTGTCGACGCCCAGTGTGCCGACCTCAAGCGGATAGATTCCGCGACGGCGAAAAGCCGCCACGAACGAACTCCGGTAGTCGAGATCGTCATCATCCACCAGATCAAAGTCCGCCGTGATAATGGCCCGCAAGAACTCATCGAAGGTGATGTCCACCGGAGGGCAATAGTCCAGGGCGCGGATACACATCGTGAGAACGTGCTGGGCCGACTTGGAGGCCTCATTGGCAAGCCGTTGCACCAAGTCGGGATGGATGGCACCCGGTTGTAGAATGCCGGCCCCGCCAGTGGCAAGCCGGAGCAAATCCGCCGTCCGGCGCTCGTAGATTGAAAGAAAGGCATCGAACACCGCCGCAACGAGAATGGCGCCACGAGCGTGGGGTTCGGTCGTGTTCTTGTATTCCCCGGGCCGCGGCTTGTGCGGTTTCCAAGTGTCGTTCTCGAATTCGCCAATAGCGCTGCGCAGGGACGTGTGCAGGCCTATTCCCCGCCCGAATTGGCCGGCGAGTTCGCCCAGCAGATTCTCCCGTTCACGAATTCGGCCCTGGGTGGCGGAAATCTGGTGACGAACGATCTCTGGAAAGGTGAAATGCTGAAAGAGAGCGACGATGTCCGCAAAGGCTTCGTGAAAGGCCAACACATCGGGGTTGGTCGGCTTTATGAATTCACGGATCACGCCATCCACCAAAGCGTGGGTTGTTTCGTGCGCAATGATGTCGTGGGAAAGGCAACTAAACACCCAACTCCCCGGCATGTGATCACCGGGATCATCATCGCCCGCCATGAAATAGCCAAACAGCAGGGCCTTTTTCTGCGGTGAATAATAGGCGTTGGGTTCTCGCAACGCGTGCGGGTAAATGCGCAGCCTCTGGACGAAAACCGAATCGTCCTTGGGATTAGGGCCCTCAGGCGTAAGCTTCGGCCCCCACAATGCGCGTCGTCCCAAAGCTTTCTCGAAATTGGAGATGGTAAGCCTTGCCACCGCATAGACCATCTGTTGATGAAACTGCGGGGTTCCCTCGCTTGGCGGCAATCCATCTTGGGCCAGCAGGTTGCGATCTTCAAGGTTTACAGGCTCATAGTAGACTCCGCTGCCGGGATCCACGTCTATAACCTCCAGATATTCATCCTTCGGCCCGGGATCGAGTTTTCCCCAAGGCAGAGGAACGGTGACCTGGCTGATAGGGGCCGTATCCAGCGATGCAGAGAGGCTTGGATCAATGCTGAAGACGCGCAAGCGGCGGCAGGCAGGCTTTGGCGGGTTAAAGCCGGTGGCACACGACACCCCGGTTTCCGACGAGCGTGAGGGCATTGGCAGGGGTCGCAATCCGTCTGCCGACATCGGCTTCTGTTCGGTTGTAGATCGCTCTCGCACCGCCGGTGGCACGGATGTACTTCCCGTGACTTGCTTGAGACGCTGAGTAAATTTATTTTTCATGGTAGCGGATCACTGATCGTGATGGAGAACGAGACCTTCGACGAGTTGTTGGCCAGATCGCTCACGCCAACGGTGTTGCCATATATCCCGACGGCGACGGCGCACCGCTGAGAGTGGGCCAAGGCCAGCCAACGGGGCAGCGTGTGGTTGCGGATGAATCCCGCAACGGCGGGCAGAATCGAACATTGAGCATTCAGGGGAAAGACAGCGTCGAGCGGTTTGTGAACGGAGCGGACTCTGGCCGCGTTGCTCGTTCCGCGTCACTACGTTGATCAACTGGCCTCTCAGTATTCGTGCGTTCACAATCGCACCTCCTGAACGTCCACCAACTCCATCCACTCTTCTGACGTCCGGTGGAATACCACAACTGCTTCAAATTTGTCTATTGGGGGAACCTTTAGTTGGATATAAAGGTTTTATGTAAGGAAAGTCTTTACGCCTCAGAGGGAGGATTAAAAAACAAAACGACGTGGACGAGGAGGGATGACGCCTTGGCTGGCTGTCGCCGCTCAAGGATCCACCAGCTTGGCCCGGATGGCGTAACGCACCAAGTCGGCGATGCCATTCAGTTTTAATTTGCTCAGGATGTGGCTCCTGTGCACATCGGCCGTTTTGACGCTAATGTTCAGCGCCGCCGCAATCTCCCTGCTTTTCTTTCCAGCGGCGACCAGGCGGATGACTTCGCACTCTCGTTCGGTCAAGGATGAACTGGGCATTTCGGCGGATCCACTCGTGAGGCCGGTTTGCCGGGAGGTCTCCAACACCATGTCCGATGCTTTCTGGGTGTAAGACAACTTATGCTCCGCCAGTTTCTTCACGGCTGCGATCAACTGGCGGGTCGCTTCCGTTTTCAGCACAAACCCGCGCGCGCCGGCGGCCAACGCCTCTTGGGCCAGCGTCCCCGATTCGTGCATCGTCAGAATCAGCACCTCGGTTTCGGGCAGCCATTTGCGAATCTCACGAGTCGCTTCCAATCCGTTCATCTCCGGCATGCTGAAATCCATCACCACCACGTCGGGTTTCAGATGCCGGGCCTTCTCGACCGCTTCACGCCCGGTTTTCGCCTCGCCACAGACTTGCCAACCCTCCTGCGACTCCAAGACCGTCCGCAGACCCGTGAGGGTAACCTGATGATCATCGGCCAAAAGGATACGCAATGGTTTCATGGCTGCCTTTCACACCGCGGTAACGTCGCACGCACGATAGGTGTAAACGGCGGTTGAAAAGTGCGGCGGGGTCATGGGTGTGACGGGGCGGTCGAAAAGTGCGGCACCTTCATGAACACTATGAAGGATGTACGCCAACATGGAACAATGGAGCGAGATTCGTAGACGGATCAAGGTGGAGG